>NZ_CP084090.1:671000-1342001 GCF_020217425.1 Halomicrobium urmianum | reverse complement strand
GGTGAAGTACAGCCGCAGGATGGCGTAGACGCCCACCTTCTTGACGGCGCCGGCCAGCAGCGCGGTGGCCGGCAGCGGCGCTGCCGTGTAGGCGCTGGGGACCCAGAACTGGAAGGGAACGAGGCCGGCCTTCAGCGCGAAGACGGCGAACAGGAGCGCCGACAGCCCGACGACCGGCCCCACGGCGACGCCGGAGGCCGCCGGCCGGGCCAGCCGCCGGGCCATGTCGGCCATGTTGAGCGTCCCCGTCGTCGCGTACAGGCCGCCGATAGCGACGAGCATGACCGCACTGGCGACGATGTTGAGCACCAGGAACCACAGCGTCGCCCGCGTGTGCGCGACGCCGCCGTAGAACGAGACGAGGACGTAGGTCGCCATCAGCAGCACCTCGAACCAGACGAACAGGTTGAACAGGTCGCCCGTCAGCAGGGCGCCGGTGATGCCCACCAGCAGGAAGTGGTACAGCGGGTGGTAGTAGACGTCCTCGTCCTCCGGCAGGAGGTACCGGACCGAGGACAGCATCGCCGGCAGGGCGACGGCCGCGGTCAGGACGAGCACGAACGCCGACAGCGCGTCGACGACCAGCGTGATGCCGAACGGCGCCGGCCAGTCGCCGACCTGGTAGGCCACGGCCCCGGGGGCGTCCGGGGCGACGACGACCCGCCACGCGACCAGCGCGACGACGCCGGCGTACGCGACGACGCCGGCCACGCTGACCGACGTCCGGATCACGGGCCAGCGCCGCGTCAGCAGCGCCGCGGTGGCCGCGAGCAGCGGGACCAGAAGCGGCGCGACGGCGAGCGCGTCGGCCGCCATCAGCGCTCACCCCCGATCTCGAACACGTCGATGGTGTCGTGCTCCTCGTAGACGCGGTAGGTGACCACCAGCGCGAAGGCGGTCATCCCGAAGCTGATGACGATGGCCGTCAGCACCAGCGCCTGGACGAGCGGGTCGGCCGTCTCCGGGACCGCTCCCTCGGCCCCGTGACCGAGGACGGGGACGGACTCGACGCCCGGAACGGCGATCCCGGCGACCGTCAGCAGGTAGGCGTTGGCCGCCTGGCTGACGATGGCCAGTCCCCAGATCACCCACACGAGGTCACGGCGCAACAGCAGGTAGGTGCCGAAGGCGAACAACAGTCCCAGCAGCGTGGCGAGTACGAGCGTCATTCCGATCCCACCACCGAGAGGATCGTTAGCAGGCCGCCGACGACCACGCAGTAGATGCCGAGGTCGAAGGCGAGCGCGCTGGCGAGTTCGATCTCGTGGTACAGCGGCACGTCGTGGTAGATCACGAACGACTGGCTGAGGAAGGGGAAGCCGAAGGCCATCGCGGTCAGGCCGCTGCCGACGGCCAGCGCTAGGCCGAACACGAACAGCCGCCGGTAGGCGTCGACGATGCGGTCCTCGAACGGGTCCCCGCCGGTCTCGGCGACGCTGCCCAGCAGCGCCAGCTCGAGGAAGTCCAGTCCGTAGGTGATGTAGATCAGCACGAACGCGACGGCCGTGAGGACGCCGCCGATGAACCCGCCGCCGGGCAGGTTGTGCCCCTGGACGAACAGCGAGACGGCGACGACGACGATCAGCGGGACGACGGCCCGCGTCGTCGTCCGGGTGATGACCGTGCTCACGGCGACTCACCCCTGTCTCGGGTCAGGACGAGCGTCAGGATCGCGATCGCGGCGACGATGATCACCGCCGACTCCCCGAGCGTGTCGAACGCGCGGAAGTCCGTGAGGATCACGTTCACGACGTTGTGCCCGCCGCCCTCCGGGATCGCCTGCTCGGTGAAGTAGCCAGCGAGCGCGGACTCGGTCCGCCCGGCCGTCAGGAGGACGGTCACGAAGACGGTGGTGCCCACGCCCAGCGAGAGGACGACGTCCCTGACCGCGATCGACTCCTCAACCTCGCGGTAGTAGGCCGGCAGTTCCTCGATCACGAGCAGGAAGATCACCAGCGTCAGCGTCTCGACGACCAGCTGCGTCAGCGCGAGGTCGGGCGCGCTGGCCAGGATGTAGAAGATGGCGAGCATGAACCCCAGCACGGAGAGCAGCAGGACGCCCGTCACGTGCGACGGGCCCGTGGTCGCCGTGCCGGCCGCGATGACGGCCACCAGCAACACCAGCAGTACGGTCGGGGAGACGCTGATCAGGTCGACCGCGGGCAGTGCCAGCCCGGTCGCGGCGTAGCCCAGCAGTGCGAGCCCGCAGGCCGGCCCGACGAACCAGCCCACGTAGGTCCGCAGCAGGCCGTTCTGGATCCGCGGGACCGACGCCGCCCCGAGCCGGTCGACGCCGTCGAGCGCGCGGTCGTACCACCAGTTCGCCCGCGCGGGCGGCGCGCCGGCGACCGCTCCCCGGATCCCGCGGTGGAGGCGGTCGTACGACGGGTAGGCCGCCGCGCCGCCGCCGATGGCGACGGCCGTCATCGCCACCGCGGGGGACAGTTCCGTCGGAACCACATAGTGTGGGTCCCCGGGCCCGCCGCCGACGGCCGCGATGGCCGGTTCGATCACCGGGCCGACGGCGATTTCGGGCGCGATCCCGATCGTCCCGGCGACGACGGCGAGGACGGCCGGCGGAACGAGCATCGCGAGCGGCGGCCGGTGGACCTCGCCCAGCGCGGTCGGCTTCTCGCCGACGAACATCGCGAGGAAGCGAAGCGAGTACAGCACCGTGAACACGCTGGCCAGCGTCGCGAGGACGGGGAACGCCCAAGCGAGGCCGCCGAGTTCGCTGGCCGCCTCGTAGGCCGCTGCGAAGACCAGCTCCTTGGAGTAGAAGCCGTTGAAGAAGGGGATGCCCGCCATCCCGAGCGCCGCGACCGCGGTGATGGCGGCCGTGATCGGGAGGTCCCGCCAGAGGCCGCCGAGGTCGTTGATCCGCCGCGTGCCGGCCTCGTGGGCCACGATACCGGCCACGAGAAACAGGGCGGCCTTGAACGCGGCGTGATTGAGCAGGTGAAACGTACCGCCGGCCGCGCCGTAGGCCGTCGTGAACCCGAACGCGGCGACCATCAGTCCGAGGTGGCTCGCCGTCGAGTAGGCCAGCAGCTCCTTGACGTCGGTCGCGGCGACGGCCAGCACCGCGGTGACCGTCATGGTCACCAGCCCGACCGTGGCGAACAGCAGCGTCCACTCGGGGCTGGAGAGCAGCGGGCGGACCCGGCCGAGGAAGTAGACGCCGACCTTCACCATCGTCGCGGAGTGCAGGAAGGCGGAGACGGGCGTCGGCGCGGCCATCGCGTTGGGCAGCCAGAAGTGCAGCGGCACCTGCGCGGACTTCGACCCCGCGCCGACGGCGACCAGGGCGAGGACCGGGACGAACGCCCCTCGCTCGCGGAGGGCTGCCCGCATCGCGTCGGCGTTCTCCAGCATCGCCGTCAGCGAGAGCGTGGGTGACCCGAACGCCGCGCCCGAGGCCTGCCACAGCAACAGGAGGGCCACGAGCAGGAACAGGCCGCCGCCGACGGTGACGAACATCGCCATCCGCGCGGCGTACCGCGACTCGGGGTCGTCGTCGTGGTAGCCGATCAGGACGAACGAGGCGACGCTGGTCAGCTCCCAGAACAGGAACAGCGCGACCAGGTCCGCCGCCAGCGCGACGCCCAGGATCGAGCCCATGAAGGCCAGCAGGGCGCCGTAGTAGCGGACGAGTTCCCGCCCGCCGTGCAGGTAGCCGGCCGAGTAGGTGAACACGAGGACGCCGATGCCGCTGGCCAGCAGCGCGAAGAGCAGTCCCCAGCCGTCGACGCGGAACCGGAGGCCGATCCCCAGCGACGGGACCCACTCCAGCCCGACGGTGCCAGTCGCGCCGTACTGGGTCGCCAGCAAGGCGAAGCAGGCAGCGGCGACGGCCGCGCCGAGATAGCCGGTCTGCGTCCCGAGCAGGCGGTAGGCCGTCGGAACCAGCGCCACGGCTGTGAACGGGAGCGCGACCGCGACGAGAACGACCGGCAGGTCCGGGCCCGCCGTCATGCCTTCGCTGGCGCGGCCCGACGACGACTGGCTGACGTCGCGTCCATAGAGGTGCCCGTAACTAGTGTCGTCCGGAGGATAACTCCTGCGTTTTGGTCGTTCTCGGCCGGTTCTGCGAAGCCGTGGGGGCCGACAGCGGGGACCGTCACCGGTCGCCGTCCGCCGCTGGCAGCGTGAAGGTGACCGTCGTCCCCTCGCCGGGTTCGGAGTCGATCCGGATGTCGCCGCCGACAGACTCGCTTCGCCCGTCTGTCGAGCCCGCGCTCACCCCGTTCGCGCGGACGCCGCGGGACTCGCTCTGTTCGTCCTCCGAGCCCAGCCTCGCTTCGCTCGGTTGGACGCCGTGGCGCTCGACGATGCGGCGACACAGCGCGAGGCCGATGCCGGTGCCCTCGTGTTCCTCGTGGGTGTGGAGGCGCTGGAACACCTCGAAGACGCGGTCGGCGTCGTCCGGATCGATGCCGATCCCCCTGTCGCTGACCGAGATTGCCCACTCGCTTCCGTTCCGCTCTGCGCCGACGTGGATCCTGGGCGGCGCGTCGCCGGAGTACTCGATGGCGTTGTCGATCAGGTTCTGGAGCACCTGTCGAAGCTGGCCGCGGTCGCCCTCGACGGTCGGCAGCGACTCGGCGTCGATCTCGGCGTTCGTCTCCTCGATCCGGATCTGCAGGTCGTCGCGGACCTCCGCGAGCACGTCGTCGAGGTCGACGGGCTCGAACGGCTCGCCCCGGGTCTCGATGCGGGAGTACTCGAGCAGTCCCTCGATCATCTCCCGCATGCGGTCGGCGCCGTCGACCGCGAACGCCAGGAACTCCCGGCCCTCGTCGTCCAGCTCGTCGGCGTAGCGGCGCTCGATCAGCTGGAGGTAGCTGGAGACCATCCGAAGGGGCTCCTGGAGGTCGTGGGAGGCGGCGTACGCGAACTGTTCGAGTCGCTCGTTGGACGCCTCGAGCCGGCGCTCGTACTCCCGTCGGTCGGTGACGTCTCGCACGACGCCGACGCGCTGCTCCCCGCCGTCGCCGGTCTCCAGTATCGCGAACGTCGCCTCCGCGGGGACCCGGTCGCCGTCCCTCGTCTCGAGTTCGGCCTCGATCGGCGTCCCGTCGAAGCGCCCGTCGCGCATCTCGGCCTCGACCCCGCGGGCCGCCTCGGCGACGTCCCGGTCGACGACCGTCGTGACGTGCTCGCCGATCAGCTCCTCGCGGTCGTAGCCGGTCATCTCGGCGTACGAGTCGTTGACCATCGTGAACCGGCCGTCCTCGTCGACCACGTACACGCCGTCGTTGACGGCCTCGACGATGGTCTCGTAGCGCTCCAGTTCGCGCTCGCGCTCCTTGCGTTCGCTCACGTCCCGCACCACGCCGATCTCCTCCGACTCGCCGTCGCCCGTCTCCAGCGTCGCGAACGTCGCCTCGGCCGGCAACCGGTCGCCGCCGGCCGTCTCGATGTCGGCCTCCATGACCCGGTTCCCGTCGCCGCTGTCCAACGTCGCCCGCGACCGCTGGATGGTCGACTCGTCGACTACCATGGAGGCGTGCTCGCCGATCAGCTCCTCGCGGTCGTAGCCGGTCATCTCGGCGTAGGCCTCGTTGACGATCGTGAACCGGCCGTCCTCGTCTTTCACGTAGATGCCGTCGTCGATCGTCTCGACGATGGCCTCGTACTTGGTCAGCATCCGCTCGTGCTTCGTCCGTTCGGTGACGTCCTGCGAGGTGCCGAGCGCGGCGAAGACCTCGCCGTCCCCGTCGCGGACGGGCACGACCTGAAACTGGAAGCACCGCCCGTCCAGTTCCGCTTCGAACGAGTCGGCTGTCCCTTCGAGGGCGGCCTCGTAGCGGGGGACGAGTTCGGCCGCCAGCTCCGGCGACACCGCTTCGGCGACCGGCTCCCCTTCCAGTTCGTCGGCGGTCAGGTCCGCGATCCGCTCCGGTTCGCCGCCCACGGTCCGGTAGCGGAGGTCCTCGTCGACCAGGGCGACGGCGCCGTTGGGGAAGTGATCGATCAGCGTGCGGTAGCGCTGCTCGGACTCCTCCAGCTCCCGCTCCCGGACCGTGCGCTCGGTGATGTCGACTAGGTACCCCATGTAGTGGGTGATCTCGCCGGCCTCGTCGCGGACGACCTTCGTGGTGTCCTTCACCCAGCGGACCTCGCCGTCCTTCGTCCGGACGCGGTAGGGCTCGTGGCTGAACCGCTCGGTCGTCTCGTCGCTGTGTTCGGCGACCTCGGCGGCGATCCGGTCGATCTCCCCCTCGAGGAGCAGGTCCGTGTACGGGACGTCGCCGGACTCCAGCTCCGCCGGCGCGTAGCCGAACACGTCCTCGACGTTCTCGGAGACGTACTCGACCGGCCACCCCTCCTCGTTCTTCCACCGGAAGACGACCGCCGGCCCCTCGGCGAACGTGTCGCGCTCCTCCGCCAGTCGCTGCTGGGTGCGCTTGCGCTCGGTGACGTCGCGAACGATGCCGTCGAAGTAGACCTCGCCGTCCTCCTCGGTCCGGATCGCGGTCACCGATATCCAGATCGGCCGTCCGTCGAGGGTCTCCTGCTTTAGTTCCACGTCCTCGACGACCCCTTCGCGCTCGAGCCGCTCGCTGAACTCGCTGCGCTGCTCGGGGTCGGGGTAGAGCGCGCTGACGTCGCAGTCCAGCAGCTCAGACTCGCTGTCGGCGTCGAAGATCGACAGCATCGCGTCGTTGACCTCGACGAACTCCCCGTCGTGGCCGGGCGTGTTGCGGTAGACGCCGACCGGGAGCCGGTCGACGAGGCGCTCGTAGCGCTCCAGCTCCCGGTCGCGGTCGTCCCGGACGCGGTCGGTCTCGACGGCCGCCGCCAGGGCGTTCGCGACGCTCCGGAGGAAGGCCACGTCGGCGTCTGCGAACGCCCCATCCTCGGTCGCGTACGCCTCCAGGACGCCCCACGGGTCGTCCCTCGGGCCGACGACGACGCTGACGGCGGCGACGACGTCGCGATCCGTGAGCGCCCCGGCCGCGGCGGACCGCTCGTCCGCGCGCAGGTCGTCGACGGCGACCGGTTCGCCGGTCTCGAGGGCCCGTCCCGCCGTCGACCCCTCCGTCGGGACGGCGGCGGTGCCGACGAGCCCGTCGTCCCAGCCCGCGCCGCGTCTGAGGAGCGCTTCGTCGCCGTCGGGCCGCAGTTCCAGTGCCTGACTCAGCGGGACGTCCAGCCCCGCCGCAATCCCCACCACGACCTCGTCCAGTAGCCGCTCGAAGTCGCCCGCCTCCAGGGCCAGCCGACCGATATCGGCAACGAATTCCTGCCGCTGGGCCCGAGTACGAAGTGGCGATTCTGAGGGCGACGAGGATCCCATTCTAGCACATTACAACGATTCTGTCACTAAAACACATAGGTTAAGATACGATTCACTCGTCACCGTCCGAGGTCCTCGCGGCTCGCGTGTCGCTCCCTGCGGTCGCTCCCGCTCGCTCTGTCCGAGGTTCCTCCCCGCGGTCGGAACCTCGCGGCTCGCGTGTCGCTCCCTGCGGTCGCTCCCGCTCGCTCTGTCCGAGGCCTCCCGTCGGTCGGAACCTCGCACTCAGTAACTAACCACCGGATCCCGCTCCCAGAACTCGCTGCCCTTCTCCAGCTTCGGGACCCAAGTCTCCTCGTCGCGCGCGAGCACCGCGACGTGGGACTCCTCGACCTCCTTGATGACGTCGTGGTCGGGCAGGAACTGCTGGACGTCCTCGGTGAACGCGCGGACCTCGTCGTGACTGGGCATCGAGTCCCGGTCCAGCCGGCCCCGCGAGTGTCCGACGTGCATGTAGGCCTTCATCTCGACGAAGTCGGCGTTCGCGCGGTCGCACATCGCCGCGTACCACGCGGGGTGGTGCATGTTGTGGCCCTTGACCAGCGTCGTCCGGATTACGGTGCGTGTCTCCTCCTTCTCGGCGAGGACGTCTAGCGTGTCGATCAGCGAGTCCCAGGCGCCGTCCTCGACGGCCTTGACGGTCGAGTCGAACGTCTTGCGGTCGGGGGCGTCGACGGAGACGTACAGCTGCGTCGGGTCACAGTCGGCGAGCACGTCGGGGTTGGTGCCGTTCGAGACGAGGAAGGTGGTGATGTCGCGGTCGTGGAACTCCTCGATGAGCTCCGGCAGGTAGGGGTAGAGCGTGGGTTCGCCGTCCAGCGAGATGGCGACGTGGCGCGGCTCCATGGCCTCCTCGAACACCTGGTCGGGCACCTCGTCGTTGCCGCCGAACCCCGAGAGGAGCCGCTTCTGGAGGTCCAGCGAGGCCTCGGCGACCGCGGCCGGGTCGTCCCACTCGACGCCGTCCAGTTCGTAGGCGTGGCCGGCGTGGTCCCGCCAGCAGAAGACGCACCGCTCGTTGCACTTCACGACGGGCGTCATCTGGATGCACCTGTGCGACTCGATCCCATAGAAGATGTACTTGTAGCACTTGCCCTCCCCCCGGACGGCGTTGGCGGTCCAGCCACACGTCTGGGCGGCCGTGTGGTTCTCGCTGTGGTACTCCGGGTCGGAGACCTGCTTGGGACCACCAGAGTCGCTGTCGCTCATTGTCGTGGACCAGCGCCCCGAGGCAAAACAGGCTTTCGCAGCTACTCGCGACCGTCGTCCGCCGTCGTCGACCGGCTTCCGCCGCTCCCCGTCCGCGGCGTCGCCAGTGGCAACCGGACCGTGACGACCGTCCCGTCCGGGCCAGTCTCGGTCAGTTCGACGTCCCCACCGTACGTCTCGGTCAGCTGGCCGACGATGGCCGCTCCCAGCCGGCTCTTCTCGTCCAGCCGATCGACGCCCTGCGCGAACAACCCCTCGCGCAGGTCGGGCGGAATCCCCGGCCCGTCGTCGGCCACCTCGACGACGAGGTGCTCGTCGGTCGTCCGGCCCGTGACGGTGAGGCGGACGGGGGCGGCGTCGGCGTGCTCGATACAGTTCCGGAACAGCTCCTCGAAGAGCCGCCCGAGGAGGTCGTCGGCGCGCACGACCGCCGTCGCCGGCAGGTCCGACTCCGTCCGGAGGCGGTCGTACTGCTCGTCGAGCGTCCGGAGCTGCTCCTCGACGATCGGTACGGCGTCGATCGGTTCGAGGTCCGCCGCGTCCGTGCTCGCCTGAATCAGGGTGCGGACGTCGTCGACGGTCGCGGCCATGTCGTCGGCCTGGCGCCTGATGGCCGCGAGGTGCTCGGCGAGGTCGTCGTCCTCGGACTGCGACTGGAGGTGTGCCGTCCGCCCCGAGACGACGGTCGCCGCGTTCAGGACCTCGTGACGGAGGAGCGCGTTGAGGTACTCCAGCGACTCCTGTCGCCGCCTGGCCTCCTCGGCGCGGACGGAGGCACGCTCGGCCGCGAGGCGCTGCTCGGTCAGGCGAGCGCTGACGAAGCCGGCGAAGAAGCCAGCGCCGCCGCCGATCCCCACCGCCCACCTGATCGTCCCGGCCACCGCGACCCACGACTCGTGCAGCGTGACCGCGAAGACGCCGACGAGCGCGGCGAGCAGTCCCGCGCCGACGAGCGTCCACCGGACGATCCGAGGATAGGACTCCGGTGTGACCTCCGAGCGGCCGAGCCGATAGGCGCCGACGGCGAAGGCGACGTGGGCGGGGACGCCGGTGGCCACGCTGGCGAGGCACGCGCCCGACAGCTCCGCCCCGCTGGCGACCCGGAATCCGAGCCCAGCGGCGATGATCGCGATCAGGAAGACGTTGACTGCGATCAACGCGGTGGGACTCCGCCGGGCGGAGGGCACCCCCATTCCGATTACAGCCGATTGGCTGCGTAACCAATACCGTTGCGGGTGACTCACTCGGCGAGGGCGGGCCTGTCCGTCACCACACGCCCGCCCCACAAGCACCCCGCTCACGCCGGCAATAGAATTACCTTGCTGACACGTGAAGCGGAGGGAGTCGGCGGCCGCCAGACCGCCCCGGAGTCATCAATGCCCCAGATCGGATACACTCTCTCCAGCGAGGAGCACAGCCCGAACGACCTGGTCGAGCACGCCGCGCGGGCGGAGGAGGTGGGCTTCGACTTCGTCTCCGCCTCGGACCACTTCCACCCGTGGGTCAGCGCGCAGGGGAACGCGCCGTTCGTCTGGTCGACGCTGGGCGGCGTCGCGGCGGCGACTGACGACGTCGACGTCGGCGTGGGCGTCTCGGCGCCGATCATCCGGATCCACCCGGCGATCTACGCGCAGGCGGCCGCGACGGCGGCGGCGATGTTCGACGGCCGGACGTTCTTCGCCGGCGTCGGCACCGGCGAGAACCTCAACGAGCACGTGCTGGGCGACCACTGGCCCGAGCACGAGGTCCGCCTGGAGATGCTCGAGGAGGCGGTCGAGGTGATCCGAAAGCTCTGGAGCGGGGAGAACGTCTCCCACCACGGGAAACACTACACCGTCGAGAACGCGAAGCTGTTCACGCTCCCCGAGGAGGAGCCGCCCATCTGCGTGTCGGCCTACGGGGCGAAGGCGGCGACGGCCGCGGCCGACTTCGGCGACGGCTTCTGGTCGGTCGGGCCGCAGGACACCGTCGAGACGTGGGAGGACAACGGGGGCGAGGGGCCGCGGCTCTGCCAGCTGTCGGCCTGCGTCGCCGACAGCGAGGACGAGGCGATCTCGACCGTCCACGAGCAGTGGCCCAACACGAGCCTGCCGGGGGAACTCAGCGCCGAGCTACCGTCGCCCGCGCACTTCGAGCAGGCGGTGGAGATGGTCGACGAGGAGGACATCGCCGAGGGGTCGACGATGACCGGCCCGGACGCTCAACAGCACATCGACAGCATCCAGGAGGCCGTCGACGCGGGGTACGACCACGTCTACGTCCACCAGATCGGCGACGATCAGGCGGCGCTGTTCGACCTCTACGAGGAGGAGGTCCTCCCGTCGTTCTCGTAGGGCTCCGGACTCGCCGCTGCCGGGCGTTCGGACGCGCTGACTGTGGCACGAGGACCGTTCAGAGGTCGTACTGCACGATGTCCGACGACCCGCAGGCCGGACAGTCCCGGTCGTCGTCGACGGTCGTCCCGCACCGCCGGCACTCGCGGAACTGCCCCGACCTGAACGGGTAACAGCCAGTGACGGTCCGCCGCAGCGTCTCGATCATGGTCGACCACAGGAGACTGACGAGTATATATGTCTGCCTGCCGGCCCGGAAGTGAAAATCGGGTGACGGCGGCCGGACTGATCGATCGGCGTCAGACGATCGTCAGACGCCGGGTCGCGGCGGTCGGCGGCTCACGTGGAACGCCGGACCGCACCGCGCTCCCGTCGCCGCCCGTCTCAGACCGCGTCCCCGTCCCCCACACCGGGGGCGTCGTCGGGCGCCTGCGTCTCCGTCATCGGGACGGTCACCACCGGCACGTCGGCCGTCCGGACGACCTTCTCGGTCGTGCTGCCGATGAGGTACCGGTCGAGGCCGGTGCGGCCGTGGGTCCCCATCACGATGACGTCGTCGGCCTCGGCGAACCCGACGATAGCGCTGGCGGGCATCCCCTCGACGACGGAGGCGTCGACCGCGAGGCCGGCCTCGGCGGCCCGCTCGCGGACGCGGTCGACGATCTCCTCGCCGGCGCCCTCCAGGGCCTCGACGGTCGCGTCCAGCGGCACCCTGTCATAGGCGTCGGTCGACTGGGCGGCCGAGACGTCGACGACGTACAGGACGTGCAGCGGGGCCTCGAACCTGCGGGCGACCTCGATTGCGTGGGCCGTGGCGACCTCCGCGCCGTCGCTGCCGTCGGTCGGGTAGAGCACGCGGTCGTACACGCGCGAGGGTTCGGTCGCCAGCGGGAAAGAGCTGTTCCCGACCCGACAGTTACGGCCGGGAGCGGACCAGTATCGCCTTCGGACGCGAGGCGGTGGCTGATACGGACTGTCGTCGCCGTCTTCCGGTTCGTCCGCCGAGGACAGGCTGTCGTACCGGTGCTGAGCTATAGTAGAAATCGAACGCACTGACACACTCGAGGGGCACCCCGGGTGCCCCTCGATGTGTAAATAGTTTCAATTTCTACTATACAACAGTCCGTATAGGGCTCGGGCCCCTATACCCGAACATGGCCAGTGTCCGCATCGGATCGCTGTTCGGCATCCCGATCAAGCTCGGCGCGTCGTTCCTGCTCGTGTTGCCGGTGCTGGCCTACCTCATCGGCGCGCAGGTGGGACCGACGGCGGAGCTGCTCAACGGGCTCTTCGACGCGGGTATCGACGCCGCAGCGCTGACCGGCGGGGCTCAACCGTGGCTACTCGGGACGGCCGCCGCCCTCGGCCTGTTCGTCAGCGTCCTGCTACACGAACTGGGCCACTCGCTGGTGGCGCGGCGGTACGGCCTGGCGATCGAGTCGATCACGCTGTGGTTCCTCGGCGGCCTCGCGCAGTTCGCCGAGATGCCCGACGACTGGCGGCACGAACTGGTCATCGCCGTCGCCGGGCCGGCCGTCAGCGTGGCCCTCGGGCTGGCGGGCTACGCGGCCGTCGTCGCGCTGCCGCCCACCGCGCCCGCCGCGCTGTTCGTCTTCGGCTACCTGGCGATTCTGAACGTGGCGCTGGCCGCGTTCAACATGCTGCCGGGGTTCCCGATGGACGGGGGCCGCGTGCTGCGGGCGCTGCTGTCGCGCAACCGCTCGCGGCTGGAGGCGACGCAGATCGCCGCCGCCGTCGGGAAGGGCTTCGCCGTGCTGCTCGGTCTGGCGGGCGTCCTCGCCTTCAACCTCTTCTGGGTCCTGATCGCCTTCTTCATCTTCATCGCCGCCTCCGGCGAGACCCGGCAGGTCCTCGTTGAGGCGGCCTTTGAGGGGCTGACCGTCGGCGAGATCATGACGCCCGCCGCGGAGCTGGACACGGTCGCGCCGGAGACCCCGCTAGACGAGCTGCTGGACCGGATGCTCCGCGAGCGCCACACCGGCTACCCCGTGCTCGCGGGCAGCGAACTGGCGGGCGTCGTCACGCTGGAGGACGTCCAGGAGCGGTCCCCAGGAGCCCGCGACGGGGCCGCAGTCGCGGACGTGATGTCGACGGACCTCGTCACGGTCCCCCGCGACGCCGAGGCGACCGAGGCGCTGTCGGCGCTCCAGCGCGAGGGGGTCGGTCGGGTGCTCGTGACCGACACCGACGGCCGACTCGCCGGCCTCGTCTCCCGGACGGACCTGATGACGGTGCTCGAGATCGCCCGGACCGACGGGACCCGGCCCGGACGATCCGCGTCTGTCGAGCACTGACCGGCCGGAAGCCGATACACCCCTCGATCGTTGCGAGCCACACGTATAAAAAATAATATGTGATCGTCCTCCTGCCGTCGGTCCCGGAAAACGGACTGATACCCGCTTCTTCGGCGGTATCAGTCACTGACCTGAATCGGAACGGGAGATATGTTTCCGAATCGCAACTAGTTATTTAGTACTGGAGTGGATTGTTCTGGTAACCTTCCAGGGACGGACTGGGGATCAAGGGAGGGAGATCGATACCATGGCAGACGACATCGAACGGACTGGCGATACGGATCGGATGCGAACCCGGGAGCGAGCCACTGCGTCTCGGCGGCACTTCATGCGGACGGCCGCCGGCGCGGGCGCGCTCGCGGTGGGACTGGGTGCCGGCGCGGCGGGCAGCGCCGCCGCAGACCACGACGGGGAATCGCCGCCGCGGCCTCGAGCGGGACGGGAACGAGATCGTCGATCCCGACGGCCAGAAGGTGGAACTGCACGGGGTCGCAATCGCGGACCCGAAGCGGATCGACGTGACCGCGCAGGCCCGGGGCGAGAACACGGAGCAGGTGATCGACTTGGCGACCGACGCCGAGCGGGGCTGGCACGCGAACGTGATCCGACTGCCCGTCAAGGCCTTCGACATCGCTGAACACGAGTCGGACGGGAACCCGGAGCCGGTCGCCTTCGACGAGGCCCAGGTCCGGGCCTACCTCGACCCGACGGTCCGGAAGTGCGCCGAGGAGGGCGCGTACGCGCTCGTCAGCTACCACCGCGACACGAACCGGGCGTGGACGGACGAGACGCTGAGCGAGGAGGTCCAGCTGTTCTGGGACGTCGTCGCCGAGCGGTACGCGGACCGCGACCACGTCGTCTTCGAGCCGTTTCACACGCCGCACGGCAACTCTAACTACGGAGTCAGCGGCCAGGCGCTGGTCGACTGGTGGAACGAGTGGCTGGACGCGGCCCAGCCGTGGGTCGACGCCATCCGGAACCACGCTGACAACCTGACGCTGATGGGATCACCGCGGTACTCGCAGGCGACCTTCGGCGCGGTCATCGAGGAGTTCGACGGCGAGAACATCGGGTACACGCTGCAACTCTACCCGGCTCACGGACCGACCACGCCCGAGGACTACGACGACTTCCTCGTCCCGGTCAACTACGACGGCGACGTGTCCTACGACGACCAGACGCCCGCCTACGACGTCGCCCCCGTCGTCCTGACCTCCTGGGGATTCGATCCGGACGCCTCCGTGGCCGTCGGCGGCGCGATCACCATGGAGGGCGCTCGCGAGGCCAACTGGGCGGAGCACGACCCCGACTACGGCAAGCACGTCGCCGAGTGGCTCTCCACCCGGCCCGTCCACTCGACGGCCCGGAACTTCGACCCGATCTGGGCGCCGCGCATGTTCGAGCGCGACTTCGAAGGCGAGGGATTCACCAACCCCTACGACCCCGACCAGGAGGTCCCGGAACTCGTCTCGGAGCGGCCGGCCGAGTGGACCCTGTTGACCGGCGATCAGTACATGGGCGACACGGTCAAGGACTTGCTCGCGCCCGACGGTGCGTCGGCCGACTCACCTTCGGCCGACGGCGATTCGACCGGCGAGGAGTCGGCGGACGAGCCGTCCGGACCCGCGGGCGACCTCGACGGCGACGACCTCGTCGAGGACGTCGACGGCGACGGCGACCACGACATCGACGACATGCGGGCGTTCGCCGACCGGTACGAGTCGGACGAGATCAGGTCGAACGCCAGTCAGCACGACTACAACGGCGACGGCACGGTCGACGAGTACGACATCCTCGAGTTCTACCACGACCTGTTCCGCAGCACGTAGTCCCGCCAGCCGCCGGACGGTCGTCCTGGCCTCTCCCGCGGTCCCCCGGGCGACTACCAGCGCGCGAGTTCCCGCGGGCCGTACCGCTTCGAGACGATGCCGAGGAACGTCGCGACGCCGGTCAGCGCGGTGACGCCCGCGAGGACGAACACCCAGTTCATGCCGGCGGTGTCCATCAGGTACCCGCCCACGAGCGGCGCGATCAGTGCGCCGGGCCGCCAGACCAGCCCGCGGATGCCGAAGCTACTGGTGATGCCGCTGCCCTTCCCCTCGTCGGCGAACAGCGCCATGCTGGCCGGCTCGCGGAGGCTGTCGGCCAGCCCGAGCAGCCCGTTGAGCGCGACGGCGACGAAGAAGGCGGCCGGCATCGTCCCGAGGACGGGGAGCGTCGCGGCGAGCCCCAGCGCCTCGCCCGCGGCGGGCGCTAGCGGGATGGCCAGCGCGACCAGCCCGTAGGCGCCGCCGCCCACCGCCATGAACAGGCCGCGGCCGTAGCGGTCCGAGAGCCGGCCTGCGAACGGCTGGCCGAGCATGTTGGTGAACTTCTCGGTGGCGACGACGACGCCGACGGCGGTGGCGGAAAGCGCCAGCCCGCCCCGCGCCACGGCGACGCCGACGAAGATGGGCATCCAGTTGCGGACCAGCGTCACGGAGACGGCGTACTGCGCCCGGAAGCTCGTGACCGTGAGGATCCGGTCGTTCAGCGCCAGGTCGAAGAAGGCGAAGGAGGTGACCGTCGTGTCGTCGCTGTCGACGAGCCACCAGACGCCGACGAGCGCCAGCGCGAACAGCACCACGAGGACGGCGAAGATGGGGTCGAACCCGTAGTAGTCGTAGAGGACGCCCGCGCCGAGCGTGCCGATGACGCCGGCGGCCATCCGCCAGGAGTTGTACTTCCCGATCTGGTTGGCCCGGTCGTCGGCCGCCGCGAGGTCGCCGACCAGCGCGAGGCTCACCATCCCGGTGCCGACCATGCCCAGACCCTGGAGCGTCCGGGCGACGATGAACCCGAGCGACGAGTCAACGAGGGTAAAGAGGCCGTAGGAGACGCCGCTGAGCAGCAGCGAGAACAGTAGGATAGCGCGCTTGTCGTAGCGGTCGGCCGCCCAGCCCAGCGGGAGGATGGCTACCGTCCGGCCGACCCCCAGGGCCGTGACGAACAGGCCGGCCACGACGCCCGTCGCGCCCAGGGCCTCGATGTACGTCGGCAACAGCGTCAGTAGCGTGATGTAGCCGAGACTCGCGACGAACCGCGTCAGGTAGAGGGGATAGAACTGGAAGCGATCGGCCATACCGCGGCTGACTGGACGTTCAGTCAAAACGCTCCCGTCACCGGACAATTCGGCCGGGACCGACACGGTTTCTGCTCGGTCCCCGCCGCCAGTCCCTCCCGTCGCCAGTCTCTCCAGTCACCAGTCTCCGTTGCCAGTCCATCCCGTCGCCGGTCCGATCACGCGACGGGCTACGAATGGCAAGATGCAACAGGCACCACGCCGTGGTGTGGATCGATGTACACCTCACTCGGTCCCGGCGACATCGGCATCGACCGCCCGTTCCCCGAGGCGGCCGAACTCGCCGCTGACGCGGGCTTCGACGCGATTCAGGTCGACCTCGACTACCTCACCGAGCACGGGCCCGACGAGTACCGCGCGGTGCTCGACGAACACGGCCTGCGGACGGGCAGCGCCGGGCTCCCGGTCGCGGTCACGGCCGACGAGGACGAGTACGAGGACGACGTCGACGCGCTGGAGACCGTCGCGTCCGACCTCGCGGCGATCGGCTGCGACTGCGCGACCCAGTTCATCTGGTCGTTCAGCGACGAGCGCGACTTCGAGGACAACTTCCGGTTCCACCGGGAGCGCCTGGAGCGACCGGCCGGGATCCTGGCTGACCACGGCCTCGAACTCGGCCTGGAGTTCCTCGGGCCGGAGACCCTGCGCGAGGGCCACGAGCACGACTTCGTCCACACCGCCGAGGGGATGCTGGAGCTGTGCGACGCCGTCGACCCCGACACCGTGGGACTCCAGCTCGACAGCTGGCACTGGTACGCCGCCGGCGGATCGATCGACGCGCTCGAGTCGCTGGACCGGGACGACGTCGTCGACGTCCACCTCAACGACGCGCCCGAGGGGATCCCCCGGGAGGAGCAGATCGACACGGAGCGGCGCCTCCCCGCCGAGACCGGCGTGATCGACGTCGAGGCGTTCCTGGGGCACCTCGACCGGATCGGCTACGAGGGCGCGGTGACGGTCGAACCGTTCAGCGACGAGGTCGAGGCGATGGACGACGAGGCGGCGGCGCGGCGGACGAAAGAGTCTCTGGACGAGGCCTTCGAGCGGGCGGGGCTATAGCTGCCGGGCGGGACTCGGGCGTCGCGGTCGGCGACCCCCGGAGAGCGGCTCGATGCTTCGGCCCCGCGAAGCTTCACGCATTTCACGGCTCGCGCCCTACGGGGTGACATGGGTACCACGGAGTTCGGCGCGACAGTGCGGAGCGACTGCCCCGGGCGGCCCGTCCGACCGCTACGGACGGGAGGGCGGTGACCGATGGCCGAGACGGTCCTCGTCACGGCCGCGACGGGCACCGTCGGCCGGCACGTCGTCACGGAACTGGTCGACCGCGGGGCGACGGCGCTGGCCGGGACCCGCGACCCCGACGGCGCCGGCGACGCGCTCTCGGGAGGCGCCCGACCCGTCGCATTCGACTTCGAGCGGCCTGAGACGTGGGGCTCCGCGCTGGAGGGCGTCGACGGACTCTTCCTCGTCCGTCCGCCGGGCGTGGCCCGGGGCCGCCTGACGGACTTCGCGGACGCCGCCGCCCGCGTCGGCGTCGGGCGGGTCGCCTACCTCTCGACGCTGGGCGCGGAGCGGAATCCCCTGATCCCCCACCACCGGATCGAGCGCCACCTCGCGGACGCGGCGGTCGATCACGCGTTCCTGCGGGCCTCCTTCTTCGCGCAGAACCTGCACGAGGTCCACGCCCGGGACGTCGTCGAGCGCGACGAGATATCCGTGCCGGCCGGCGACGGGGCGACCAGCTTCGTCGACGCCCGCGACGTCGGCGCCGTCGGTGCGGCCGTCCTGACGGAGCGGGGCCACCGGAACGTCGCGTACGACCTGACCGGTCCCGAGGCGCTGACCTACGACGAGGTGGCGGCCGCCTTCTCGGACGCGCTCGGGCGTCGGATCACCTACGGCGACCCCTCGATACCCGCCTTCATCCGACGGGAATACGCCAGCGGCCGGCCGCTCGGGTTCGCCCTGCTGATGGTCGGCGTCTACACGACGGCACGACTGGGGCTGGCAGACCGCGTGACAGGCGACGTCGAGCGCCTCCTCAACCGGCCGCCCCGGACGATCCGGGACTACGTGCGCGACTACGCCGACGAGTTCCGGCGCGAGTGAGCGGCCCGGGGACGCCGGATCAGCGCTCCCAGACGCGCGCCTCGTACGGCCGGAGGGTGGCGTCGCCGGGCGACTCGTCCGCCTCGGGGTAGTTGCCGATCACCCGGCCGACGCGGCCGTCGGGGGCGGGCAGCGAGACGGCCTGTTCCTCGCCGGAGAAGTTGCAGGCGACGAGCAGGGCATCGTCTTCGAGGGTCCGCCGGTAGGCGAACACGTCGGGGTGGTCGGGCAACAGCAGTTCGTAGTCGCCGTAGACGAACACGTCCCGCTCCTCGCGGAGGTCGATCAGCTTCCGGTAGTAGTGCCAGACGGAGTCCGGATCGGCGCGGGCCGCCGCGACGTTGACCTCGTCGCGGTTCTCGTTGACGTGGATCCAGGGGTCGCCTTCGGTGAAGCCGGCGTTCTCGCCGTCGGTCCACTGCATGGGCGTCCGGGCATTGTCGCGGCTCCGGGACTCGATCAGCGGGCGGACCTCGTCGTAGCTATCGTACTCGCCGGAGGCCAGCGCCCGGTCGACGAAGTTCGCCGCCTCGACGTCGCGGACGTCTTCGCGCGACTCGAACGTCGCGTTGGTCATCCCGATCTCCTGCCCCTGGAAGACGAAGGGCGTGCCCTGCAGGGTGAACAGGAACGTGGCGAGCATCTTCGCGGACTCGCGGCGGTACTCCCCGTCGTCGCCGAACCGCGAGACGGCGCGCGGCTGGTCGTGGTTGCTGAGGTACAGGCAGTTCCAGCCCTCGTCGGCCAGTTGCTCCTGCCAGTCGGTGACGACGTCCTTGAGTTCGAGCAGGTCGAGGTCGGTGACGTCCCACTTGCCGCCGTCGCCGGTGTCGACGGTCATGTGCTCGAAGTGGATCAGCATCGAGAGGCCGCTCTCGCCGACGTACTCGCGGGCCTCCGCGGCGTCGACGCCGACCATCTCGCCGACGGTCATCACGTCGTAGTTCCCGACGGTGCGGTCGACCATCTCGTCGAGGTACTCCTGGAAGCGGGGACCGCTGACGAAGTGCTCGGCGCCGGTCATCCCGGCGTCGGGGTCGCCGTCGGGCAGCCCCTCGGTCTTTGAGATGAGGTTGATCACGTCCATCCGGAAGCCGTCGATGCCCTTCTCCAGCCACCAGGTCATCATGTCGTAGACTGCCTCGCGGACCTCGGGGTTGCGCCAGTCGAGGTCCGGTTGCTTCCGGTCGAACAGGTGGAGGTAGTACTGGCCGCGCTCCTCGTCGTAGGTCCAGGCGGAGGCCTCGAAGAACGACTCCCAGTTATTCGGGGGCTGGCCGGCGGCCCCGTCTGCGTCAGCACTGTCGCCCGCGTCGCCCTCGCCCGGCGGCGTGCCGTCCGCCCAGTAGTAGTAGTCGTCGTAGGGGTCCTCGCCCTCCCGCGAGCGCCGGAACCACTCGTGCTCGTCGGAGGTGTGGTTGACCACGAGGTCCATGATGAGCCGCATGTCACGGTCGTGCAGTTCGTCCAGTAGCCGCTCCCAGACGTTCATGTCCCCGAACTCGGGGTGGATCGACCGGTAGTCGGCGATGTCGTAGCCGTTGTCGGCCATCGGCGACTCGTAGACCGGGTTGAGCCAGACGACGTCGACGCCCAGCTCGTCGAGGTAGTCGACCTTCTCGACGACGCCGGGGAGGTCCCCGACCCCGTCGCCGTCCGTGTCGTTGAAGCTCCGCGGGTAGACCTGATAGACGACGGCCTCCTTCCACCACGCGCGGTCTGTCATGCCTGATCGTTCGCCGTCCCGGCTATAGAAGGTTCTGTCTGTGTTGAACTCGATTTTCGCGATTCGAACAGCAGTGTCTCAGCCGACTGGTCACGAAACGGATCGCATCTCGGAACAGGGCTCTCGCACCCGGTAAACGGCGTACAACTGAATCGGACGTGAGCGATCTGCTCTCACAGGTCGCGGGTGACGACGCAAATATGGACCAAATTTTTATTATCTATCTCCTCAATCCTCGAACCGTGGTAGACCATGACATATGACCGATACCGAGACCTCCTCAACCGCCGCCAGTTCGTGCGACTCGCGGGCGCGTCGGGTGTGGCCGCCCTCGCCGGCTGTGGCGGAGACGGCGGTGGCGGCGACGACGGTGACGGGTCCGACGGCGGTGACGGGTCCGACGGGTCGGACGGCGGTAACGGATCGGACGGAGACGGCGGCGACGGCGGGAGCCAGCAGGTCCACGACGTCACGCACCTCGGCTGGGCGAATCTGGTCCCGGCGAACGTCCAGTTCAACGAGCAGAACCCCAACAGCTACTCCGCGGTCGCGTTCAACGTCCTCTTCGACGAGTTCGTGAAGTTCAACTACGCGAAAGGGGAGATGACGCCCCACGCCATCCAGGACTGGGAGTTCACCGGCGACACCTTCGAGATGGCGATCCGGGAGGACCTGACCTGGGACAACGGCGACGACGTCACGAGCGAGGACCTCGCGGTCCAGCTCCGGCTCAACCAGCTGACCGGCGGCTCGCTGTGGAACTACGTGTCGAGCATCGACACGCCGGACGACAAGACGGTCGTGCTCAACATCGACGGCGACGTCAACCCGACCATCGTCGAGTACGACGCGCTGACGGACAACTGGGTCCAGCAGAAGGCCGACATCTTCGGCGAGTACCTGGAGGTCATGGAGAACGAGGGCAACGACGAGGCCGCTCGACAGCTTCAGGAGTTCGCCTACCAGGACGTCGTCGCCTCGGGACCGTTCTCGCTGGAGCGGGCCGGCCAGCAGCAGCTGCTCACTACCCGCCGCGACGACCACCCCGACTCGGGGAACATCAACTTCAGCGAGTTCGCGTTCCGGTACATCGATGGCAACCAGCAGACCCACCAGGCGCTGATCAACATGGAGATCGACTCCGTGCACACGCTGTTCGCCTCCCCCGAGGTGGTCGATCAGATGCCCGACAGCGTCCAGATGGAGACCATCCCCGGGAAGTGGGGGTACGGGCTCGTCCCCAACCACGACCACGAGCACGCCGGCGACCGCGCGGTGCGACAGGCTATCCAGTACGTGATCAACCGCGAACAGGTCGTAAACAACGTCGGGAACACGCTGAAGACGGTTCCGCCGCTGCCGGTGGCCATTCCCTCCGCCGACCAGGAGCGGTGGCTCGGCGACGCCATGAGCGACTTCAACGCGTACGGCGTCGACGAGTCGATGACCGACGAGGCGACGGCCGTCCTCGAGGAGGCCGGCTACTCGAAGAACAACGGTACCTGGCAGGATCCGGACGGCAACGCGGTCAAGCTCCCCGTCAGCGCCCCACAGGGCTGGAGCGACTGGGTGACGGCGACGGAGACCATCGTCGACCAGCTCGCCTCGTTCGGCTTCGACGCCACGGTCGACGCGCGGAGCTTCGACTCGCTGGCCAGCACGGCCTGGCCCAACGGCGACTTCGTGCTGACGGCCGGCGCCTGGATCCCCGGCGGCGCCCAGGCGGCGTTCCCCTACTTCTCGCTGCAGCAGCAGCTGCTCCAGCACAACACGGTGCCGTTCAACTACCCGTCGCTGGTAGAGGCACAGGGCGGGTCCGAGGGTGACGTGACCGTGCCGGACATGGACGGCAACGAGATGACCGTCAACCCCAGCGACCGCCTGGAGGAGCTCTCCCAGACCACCGACGACGAGCTCACCCAGGAGATCATCACGGAACTCGCCTGGGTGACCAACGTCGACCTGCCGATCATCACCGTGATGGAGAAGCAGGATCAGACGTTCCTGACGAACGACGAGTGGGACGTCCCCGAGCAGGGCTCCGAAGCCTACCAGGTCCACTGGGCGCCCTACTGGCTCACCAAGCAGGGCGACCTGAGCTACGCCGGCGAGTAGGCGCACGACCGGAGCTGTCTGCCACGACGGCCCCGAGGTCTCGCGGCCGGCGTCGACCGCCGCGCCGTTTCCCCGGTGTCCCCGCCGCGGTTCGAACCGGGCCCGGCGGCATCGCGACCGCGGGCCGATCCGAGACGTACCATTAATTGCTAACGACCGATCGGTACAAGATGATGGACGACGCGACGCTCGTAGAGCGACTCGAACGACTGGGGTTCTCCGAGAAGGCGGTGGAGACCTACCTGTCGATCCTCGAGCGGGGGTCGGGGACGGCGGCGGAGGTCGCCGACGCGACGGGGGTATCGAAGCGGTACGTCTACAGCATCAGCGAGCGCCTGGAGGAGCGCGGCTTTGTCGACGTCGCCGACCACGCGGTCCCGACGGAGATCCGCGCCCGCCCGCCCGAAGAGGCCATCGACGCGCTGACCGGGGACCTCTCGGCCATCGAGTCGGCGCTGGACGACCGGTTCGCCCGGGTCGACCCCGACGTCAGGGAGTTCGACGTCGTCAAGTCGCGGCCGACGATGCTCGATCGCATCTCGGCGTTCGTCGCCCGCGCGGAGACGGAGATCACGCTCTCGATCCCCCACGCCCACCTGGAGGAGCTGGCTCCCGACCTCCGGGCCGCCGTCGACCGCGGGGTCGTCTCCCGAGTGCTCGTGGTCGACGCGCCGACCGACGAGTCGCCTGACGTCGACGGCATCGCGACGGTCGCGCGGGCCTGGGAGTACCCGACGCCCCTGCTGCTGACCGTCGACGCCACTTACGGCGTGGTCGCGCCGGTCGAGATGGTCACCCGGACGAAGTCCGACCAGGAGGCCATCGCCTTCGGCCAGGAGCAGATCGTGCCGGTGCTGGTCGGCTCGTTCATGGGGAACTACTGGCCGATGGGGGCCGAGACGTACGTCGCCGATCCCCGACCGCTGCCGGCCGTCTACGACAACTTCCGTCACGCCGTCCTCGACGCCACGCTGCGCCTGCGCGAGGGCGAGTCCCTCGCCGTCGAGGCCACGGCCCGGCCGGTCGACGGCGACGAGTGGGACACGCTCTCGGGAACGGTCGTCGACACCAGGCAGGGCCTCGTCGAACCGGCGACCAACGACTTCCCCGTCGAGCACTCGCTGCTCGTCGACCGCGGCGACGAGGTCGTCAGCGTCGGCGGGAACGCCGCCTTCCTCGAGAACTACGAGACCCGGAGGGTCGCCCTCGACCGGAGCGACGCGGACTGATTCGCCCCTCCCGCCCACCCGCCTCCCGACTTGCCATAGCTTGCCGCGCCCTCTTGTCGGGCAGCGGGCTACCGTCGACCGATGAGTTCGCTCCAGCGCGGCAACCGACGCGAGGAGGGGCTGGACGAGGCCGTCGACGCGGTCCGGCGGAACGCACGGGGCCTGGCGGAGCCGGCCGACCTCGACCCGATCGTCGAGGCCGCGGCGGACCGGTCGTACGTCCTGATCGGCGAGGCCTCTCACGGCACGAGCGAGTTCTACCGCTGGCGGGCGCGGCTGACCGCGCGGCTGATCCGCGAGACCGACGTCGCGTTCGTCGGCGTCGAGGGCGACTGGACCGACTGCTTCGCCGTCAACCGCCACGTCCGGGGGTACGACGACGCGCCCGACGAGACGCGGGAGGTCCTACACGAGTTCGACCGCTGGCCGACCTGGATGTGGGCCAACTGGGAGGTCGCCGAGTTCGTCGAGTGGCTCCGCGAGCACAACGATGGCCGGGACCTCGGCGACCAGACCGGATTCTACGGGATCGACGTCTACAACCTGTTCGAGTCGATGGACGCCGTCGTCGACTACCTCGAGGGCGTCGACCTCGAGGGCGCCGAGCGCGCCCGGGACGCCTACCACTGCTTCGAGCCCTACGGCGAGGACGCCCGCGAGTACGCCCGGGAGACGCGACTGGTCCCCGAGAACTGCGAGGCCGAGGTGCTCGACGTGCTGACGGACGTCCGGGAGCGGGCCCGGAGCTACGACGCCGACGGCCCCGAGGCGGAGTTCGACGCCGAGCAGAACGCGCTGGTCGCGAAGAACGCCGAGGCGTACTACCGTGCGATGGTCTCGGCCGACGAGGAGTCCTGGAACGTCCGCGACGAGCACATGATGGAGACGGTCGACCGCCTGCTGGACCGGCCCGAGATCGACGGCACGGCCGTCGTCTGGGCGCACAACACCCACGTCGGCGACGCGCGGGCGACGGACATGGTCGATCGCGGGCGGCTCAACGTCGGCCAGCTGGCCCGCGAGCGCCACGGGGCGGACGACGTCCTCCTCGTGGGCTTCGGCACCCACCACGGCTCCGTCGTCGCCGGCGACGCCTGGGACGCGCCGATGGAGGAGATGACGGTCCCGCGCGCGCAGGACACCAGCTACGAGGACGTCTTCGACCGCGCCGGCGTCGGCGACTCCTACCTGCTGTTCGACGACGTCGACGACCCCGAACCGCTGGCCCGCGAGCGCGGCCACCGCGCCATCGGCGTCGTGTACCACCCCAAGCGCGAGCTGGGCAACTACGTCCCGACGGACCTGCCGGAGCGCTACGACGCCTACCTCCACGTCCAGGAGTCCTCGGCGCTGCACCCGATGCACATGGAGCCCTACCGGACGGAGGCGCCCGACACCTTCCCCTGGGGCGTCTGAGGGGCACCCCGTCGATCGCTACGCGGTCTCCGTGATCCGGCCGCTGTAGCGCGGATAGTAGAAATTGAAACTATTCACACATCGAGGGGCACCCCGGGTACCCCTCGAGTGTGTCACTGCGCTCGATTGCTACTATAGCCCGGAAAGGCAACTTTCCTAACGCGGCGTCCGCAAGGGTAACGCATGCAACGAGAGCCGCCGCAGACGGAGGAAGGCTGGTACGTCCTCCACGACCTGCGGTCCGTCGACTGGGACGCCTGGCGGGCGGCCCCGGACCGCGAGCGCGAACGCGCCCTCGCAGAGGGCGTCGAGTACCTGCGGTCCCACGAGGCCGTCGAGGACGCGGACGAGGGCCAGTCGGCCGTCTACACCGTCCTCGGGGCCGACGCCGACCTCATGGTCCTGCACCTCCGGCCGACGATGGCCGACCTGGACGCCGCCGAGCGGCGCTTCGAGCGGACCGAGTTCGCCCGCTTCACGGAACGGACGGAGTCCTACGTCTCCGTCACGGAGGCGTCGGGCTACACCGAGAAGTCCCGGGAGTACTTCGAGGGCGACCTCGACGAGGACTCCGGGCTGGCCCAGTACATCCAGGCCCGGCTCCACCCGGACGTGCCGGACGAGGAGTTCGTCTGCTTCTACCCGATGGACAAGCGCCGCCAGCCCGACCAGAACTGGTACGACCTGCCCTTCGAGGAGCGGGCCGAGCACATCAAGCGCCACGGCGAGATCGGCCGCGAGTACGGCGGCAAGGTCAAGCAGATGATCGCCGGCTCGACCGGGCTGGACGACTGGGAGTGGGGCATCACGCTGTGGGCCGACGACGTGACCGACATCAAGGATCTGCTGACGCGGATGCGGTTCGACCCCTCCTCCTCGAAGTACGCCGAGTTCGGCCCCTTCTACGTGGGCCGGCGCTTCCCGCCCGAGGACCTGCCGGCCGTGCTGGCCGGTGATCGCGTGCCCACCGGTGAGGGCGAGGAGCGGTCGTCCCCGGCCGCGGCGTCCACCGCCGGCGCGACCGCCGCGGACGGCCACGCCGCCGACGCCGGCCACGCGGGCGGCGCCCACCCCGGCTCCGCCGCCGAGGGCGACCACCCCCACGGCGGCGAGGCCGCCGGCGACGACGGCGGAGCCGCCGACGAGGGCAGCGACGAAGCGGACGACGACGGCGACGATTCGGCGTCCTCCGGCGGCCGTCCGCCGGTCGGCGGCGGCGACTTCCGGGACGTCGACGACGCCACCGAGCGCCTCGCGACGCTGGGCGTCCGCCCCGGCGCCGACTACGACCCCGGCGACTACGGGCTGGTCTTCTACTCCGACGCCGACGCCGAGGAGCTGGCCGACGAGATCTCTGGCCTGCGCGAGAACTTCGACCACTACGACCGCCACGTGCTGACCGGCGTCCGCGCCAGCGACGGCCGGGCCGCTGCCGTCAGCGTCTGGACCGCGAAGGAGGCCGCCGAGACGGCCGCGGGCTTCCTCGGCGACCTGCCCGGTGTCGACGAGCGCTACGGCGGGCCGCTGGCCGCGGACGACGCGGGCGGGGACGCGGCCGCGCCAGACGGCAGTGACGCCGCCGGGACCGGCGACCGCGACGCCGACGCTATCCGCGAGCAGCTCGCCGAGGAGGACGTCTACGCCGGCCAGCCCCACGGCGAGGACGTGTACGCGCTGGCGCTGTACTCCGAGGCCGACCCGGACGACCTGTTCGAGGAGGTGACCGACCTCCGGGGGAACTTCGACCACTACGACACCCACGTCAAGACTGCCGTCTACGGGGCCGTCGACGGCGACCGGACCGCCGTGGTCAGCCTCTGGGAGACGCAGGACGCCGCGGACACCGCCGCCGGGTTCCTGACCGACCTCCCCGAGGTCGTCGGCCGCCCCGACGCCGGTGACGGCTTCGGCACTATGGGCATGTTCTACGCCGTCGAGCCCGACTACCGCGAGGAGTTCGTCGACACCTTCCGCGAGGTCGGCGGCATGCTCACCGAGATGGACGGCCACCGCGAGACCACGCTGCTGGCCAACCGCGAGGACGAGACCGACATGTTCATCGCCAGCCAGTGGGACTCGAAGGAGGACGCCATGGCGTTCTTCCGCAGCGACGAGTTCCGCGAGACCGTCGAGTGGGGCCGCGAGGTGCTGGCCGACCAGCCGCGGCACGTGTTCCTGGCATAGAGTCCGGACACGAGCGAAGCGAGTGTCCGCTTTTTCGCCCACGTTTTTGCCCGAGTGGTGCGCGACGCCAGGAGCGCACCCGACGGGAAAAAAGGTGGTGTCGGGGCTGCGAGGTGCTGGCCGACCAGCCGCGGCACGTGTTCCTGGCCTATCACCTTTTTACTGCGGGGGGTTCCTCGCTCGCTGCGCTCGCTGCGGGAACCCCCCTTGCAAAAACGTGCGCGAAAAACACCCGCAAGCGCGCCTCCGGCGCGCTTGCGGTGAAACCGCTCGCTCACTTCGTTCGCTCGCGGTATGCTTGGAACCGCAGAGACAGCACCGCAGAAGACAGCCGCTACGCTTCGTCGGGCGTCTCTTCGTCGTCCTCTGTCGATGTCTTGTCGAGGTCCTTCTCGCCGAAGTAGATCTCCGCGCCGTCCTGTGCCACTTTCTCGGCCAGTACCGCGCACTTGATCCGCATGGGGGAGATGTCGACGCCGAGCATGTCGACGACGTCGTCCCGGTCCAGCTCCTCGAGCTCGTCGACGCTCATGCCGTGGAGCTTCTTGGAGAGCATGGAGGCGGAGGCCTGCGAGATGGCGCAGCCGTCGCCGCGGAAGGCCACCCGCTCGATGGTCTCCTCGTCGTCGTCGAGGCGGACGTCCATCTCGATCTCGTCGCCGCACATGGGGTTCTCCCCGATGTGCGTGAAGGTGGGGTCCTCCAGCTCCCCGGAGTTGCGCGGGTTCTTGTAGTGGTCGAGAATCTGCTGTCGGTACATGTCGGAGCCGCCGATGCCCATCGTAGACCGAAATAGGCGAGTGCGGGGCAAAAGGGTTCCGGGGCAGCTCGTGGGCCTTGGTTTCGACCTCATCGAAGCTTATAATTGAGTCAGTGTGCCAATTGATACCGGGGGCTGGTCATGCTAAACAGAGTCGACATCGCAAACGCGTTCGGTTCCGGGTCGACGGCGGCGGAGGTCGACGCCGACCGGCTGGCACCGCTGCTCGCGGAGGGTGAGGCCGTCCAGGCCGCGGCGGCCAGCGCCGAGGGGATCGAGCACGCTACCGACGATCGCACGACGACTATCGAACCCGAGGACGGCAGCCACGCCTACGCCGTGGCCACGAACCGGCGTATCCACTTCCTGCTGGGCGGCGAGCCCGAGTCGCCGGAGATCACCTACCGGCTGGCGGCGGTCACCGGCGCCGAGCTGCGCGACGGGCTGCTCAGCTCGACGCTGCACGTCAGGACGGCCGACGAGTCAGTCCGGTTCTCGCCGGTCGACGCCGACCGGGCCGAGGCGCTGGCGTCGTACGTCTCTCGCGTCGGGTCCGCGTGGGCCGACCTCGAGGGGACGCTGGCCGGCGCTCGCGAGGCCATGGCCGAGGCCCGCGAGACGATCCGGGCGGGCGAGGACCCGACCGGCGACGTCCAGCGCGCTCAGATGCGCCTCTCGAAGGCCCACCACTGCGCGACCCACGACGACGCGGCGCCCACCGAGCTGATGGAGGCAGCCATCGAGCCCATCGAGGACGAACTGGAGAACCTGCAGGTGGTCACCTGGACCGACCGCGTGGCCGAGCTGCTCGAGGACGCCCGCAAGGCGAGGGCGAGCGGTGACTACGACGCGGCGTTCGAGGTCGCAGTCGAGGCCGCCGACCGGATCGACGCCGCGCGCGAGGCGCTCGGTGACAGCGAGGCGGACGCCTCCGCGGACAGCGACCTCGCCGGGACGATCGAGGACCTGTCGGCCGACCTGGAGGCGGTCGCGGCCGACCTGTTCGACGAGGCGGAGGACGCCTGCCACGTCGGGCTCGACACCGACGACCCGGCCGAGGCCGTCGCGGCCTGGGAGGACGCGCTGGACCGGTACCGGGCCGCGCTGGCCGCCGACTGGGCCGGTGCGGTCGGTCCCGACCCCGAGGCGCTGCGCTTCCAGCTGGCCTGGGTCGTCGGCAACCTCATCGACGCGCTGGTCGCGGCCGCCGAGGAGTGCGAGCGCGCCGGCGACGACCTCGGCGAGGACCACGACGACAGCGCCGACCGCTACGAGGCCGCCCGGGACTGGCTCCGGCGGGCCCACCGGCTCGCCCGGGAGCATCCCCACTCCAGCGGCGCCGCCCTCGAGGAGCCCCTCGACCGCGTTCAGGAGAAGTTCGAACTGGCACAGTGGCAGTGGGGCACGGCCGACTAACGTAGAAATTGGACGCAGTGACTCTGTGTAGACAGTTTCAGTTGCTGCTATAGCGCCGAGCCGAGCGACAGGTTCCGCCGCTCATTTGACGGTCCGCCGACAACCCCCGTACGATGAACACACTCGAGGTGGCGGTACGGATCGCAGCGGGCGTGGGGCTCATCCTGGCGAACGCCTTCTTCGTCGCCATCGAGTTCGCGCTGACTCGCGCCAGACAGTACACCGAGGCGGAGTTCGTCGGCGACGCCGACGGGGCGCTGGAGCGCGCCTGGGAGATGACCCAGGACCTGGAGATATACCTCACCACCTGCCAGGTCGGGATCACGGCCTCCAGCATCGCGGTCGGTATCGTGGCCGAACCGGCGCTGGCAGCCATTTTCGAGCCGCTGTTCGCGAACACGGTGCTGGCCTCGATCGGCTCCGGCGGCATCCTGGCCTTCCTGCTGATCAACCTCGTCCACCTGACCCACGGCGAGCAGACGCCGACGTACCTCGGCGTCGAGCGCTCCCGGACGGTGTGCCGGTACGGTGCGACGCCGCTGTACTGGTTTCACTGGCTGATCTCGCCGGTCATCACGCTGGGCGACGCCGTCGCCAAGTGGACGCTGCGGCTGATGGGCGTCGAGATGACCGGCGCGTGGCTGGAGACCGAGGAGGACGTCATCGAGTCCCGCGCCGATCTCCGGAACCGGGTCGGGTCGGTCCTCGAGGAGGGCGACGTCTCCGAGGAGCGCCGCGAGGAGGTGCTGAACGCGCTGGCCGTCGGCGAACAGCCCGTCCGCGAGGTGATGCTCCCGTCGGAGGAGATCGTCGCACTCTCGACGGCGGTCGACCCCGAGGAGAACTTCCGGCGGATGGCCGAGAACCCCCACACGCGCTACCCGCTGATCGGCGAGGAGCTGACCGAGTTCGAGGGCATCGTTTACACGCCGGTTCTGGGCGGCCAGCGGGAGGCGCTGACCGAAGGCGACGTCGACTTCGCGGCGCTGGCCGCGCCGCCGATGACCCTCTCGCCCGACGTCGACGTCAGCGACGCCGTCGACCAGTTCCAGGCTGAGAACCAGGAGCTCGCGCTCGTCATCGAGGACGGCGAGGTCGTCGGCATGGTCACCGTGACGGACATGCTGGAGGCCATCATGGGCGACCTCGACGATCCGATCGACCAGGGCGACGTCGCGCCCACGGGCGAGTACTGACGGCACTCCCGACGGGCTCCCCGTTCTACGTGCCTGGCCGTTGCTCGACCACTAGTCGTCCCGATCGCCAGTTGCCGGACGAGGTTCAGGTGCGTGATGCGAAGGTGCGTGCCGGTCCGAACAGCAGCAGTCCCACGCCGACGAAGATCAGCGGCAGCAGGACCGCCTCGACGGGGCTGGCGACGCCGTCAAGGTTGGCCGGCAGGCTGCCGGCGGCGGTCAGCGGGAAGGCGGCCAGGATCGTCCCGAACCCCGCCTTCAGGATCCAGGTGAACCGTCCGACCTGCTGTCTCCGGTCCTCGATATCACCCTGTCCTGAGCGCGTCGTCGACCGCCACATCGTTACTGACAGTCCTCAGACACTCACGTACCGGGCACGGACGGCTCGTGGTGGGCTGGCGCTCGCCGCGTCACTCGCCGTCCAGCGGCTCGCCGCGGCGGTCGATGCGAGTGGCGGGGAGGCCGGCCCGGTCGGCGTGTTCCCGGATCGCGTCCTCGTCCTCGGCGCGGTAGTGGCAGAACGTCCCCGTCACCCGTCCGTCCTCGTCGGTGAGTACCTCCGACTCGACCCACTCGATGTCGACCCCGTCATCGCGGAGTGCTTTCAGGGCCTCCCCCGACTCCTCGCCCGCCGCTCGTAGTTCCTCCTCGGTGATCGGGTCATCCAGCGACCGGAGGATCAGGAAGTCCTCTGTGCTTTGCTCTGACATACTTGCTCCGGCCAGTGGGGTTTGATACATAATCACATAAATGCGACGGAGACGGCCGCAACTGGCCCGGAATCGGTACGGAAACGCAGGAACGGACTTCGCTCGCGGTCAGGCGAACAGCTGGCGGGCCTCGTCGAGGGCGGCGACGAGCCTGTCGACCTCTTCCTCCGTGTTGTAGATGTAGAACGAGGCGCGGGTGGAGGCGGGAACGCCGAGCTTGTCGTGCAGCGGCTGGGTGCAGTGGTCGCCGGCGCGGACGGCGACGGCGTAGTCGTTGAGGATCTCGGAGGCGTCGTGGGCGTGGACGGTATCGAGGTTAAAGGAGACCAGCGCGGCCCGGTCGTCGGCCGGCGGGCCGAGGATGGTGACGTCGTCGAACTCCGAGAGGCGGTCGTGGGCGTACTCGGCCAGGCGCTCGCCGTGGCGCTGGACCCGCTCCATGCCGATGTCGTCGAGGTAGTCGCAGGCCTCCGCCAGCGCGATGCCCTGGGCGATGGGCGGCGTGCCGGCCTCGAACTTCCACGGCAGCTCGTGCCAGGTCGACTCCTCGAAGGTGACCTTCTCGATCATCATGCCGCCGTAGAGGTACGGCTGCATCTCCGCCAGCAGGTGCTCTTTCCCGTAGAGGACGCCGATGCCGGTCGGGCCGCACATCTTGTGCCCGGAGAAGGCGAAGAAGTCGGCGTCCATCGCCTGGACGTCGACGGGCATGTGCGGCACCGACTGGGCGCCGTCGACGAAGTACAGCGCCCCGTGGCCGTGGGCGATCTCGCCGATCTCCTCGACGGGCGCGATCGTCCCGAGCGTGTTCGAGACGTGGGGGACGCCCACCAGTTCGGTGTCGTCGGTGACGAGCTCCCGGAGGTGGTCCACGTCGAGGTAGCCGTCATCGTCGACGCGGGCGAACTTCACCTCCGCGCCGGTCTTCCTCGCGATCTGCTGCCAGGTGACAAGCGTGGCGTGGTGGTCCATCTCCGTCAGGACGACCTCGTCGCCGGGGCCCAGTTCGGCCAGCCCCCAGGCGTAGGCGACGGTGTTGATCGCCTCCGTGGTGTTCTTGGTGAACACGACCTCCTCGCGGCCCTCCGCACCAACGAACTCGGCGACGCGGTCGTGGGCCTCCTCGTAGGCGATGGAGGCCTCCTGGCTGAGGTGATGGAGCCCGCGGTGGACGTTCGCGTTCGTCTGCCGGTAGTAGTGAGCGATGGCGTCGACGACCTGGTCCGGCGTCTGGCTCGTCGCCGCGTTGTCGAGGTAGGCCACCTGCTCGCCCCGGAACTCCCGCTGGAGGATCGGGAAGTCCTCGCGGATGCGCTCCACGTCTAGCCCGTCCCGTTCGCTCTGTCCCATTACGTATGGGGAGGGGCTCGACGGGGAACATTATTTCGGTTCGCCAAAACATCCTGGCGATATCGATAATGAAAAACTAGCACAATGCTTATGCGAGGGTAGCGGCATCTCCCGGTGGGGTGCCGGGAGTTATCAGGGAAACCCGACCGACGGCGACCCCCTCACGGGCACAACACCTGCTGCGCTCCCGGCGGCACCGCGGATCTGGTGCGGTCCGGCGGTGCCGGGTGGGGGATCAGTCTCTCCGTTCGCGAGCGTACGCCACGTGTCGCTCTCGATAGACGTCGAGCCGAGCGACGTCCCAGAGCAGGTCCGAGAGGAGGTGTGCGTACAGGACTACCGCGATCAGGACTCCCAGGCCGGCGTCGACCAGCCAGGTGCCACCGACCAGCGGTCCCGCCAGCGCCACGTGGCTACAGAGCCGCTGGATCGGCCAGATTTCGCCGGGCTCGAAGAGGGCATCCTGATCGACGAAGACGGCCCGCGGGTTCGCCAGCGCCCGTCGCACGGCCGCCCACTCGCCGGTGGTCAGCCGCGCCACGAGGAAGTGATCGACGTCGATGCCGACGCCCACGACGGCGGCGATGCCGATCGCTACCCACCAGGGCACTGGGAGGTCGAGTAGACGGGTCGCCACGGCGCCGACGGCGATCGAGAGCAACAGATGATCCCGCGAGTACATGCCGGGGCGTCGGAGGCGACGGCCGAAATATCCTCCGGCCGCGACCGTAGCATTACCCACTAGACCGAAAAAGTATTGTCGATTACTGATGAGAAAAACCCACGATGGTGGGTTCGACCGGTCGGGAGGGCGGGGGGAGCGTCAGCGAGACCGGCCCGTCGGAGCCGTCGGACGACCGGACCGAGCGGGGCGGCGGCGACGAGCGCCCCGGTCGGGAGCGCCACGGGGTCCCCGGGCGGGTCCCCGGCGGGAGCTATCACGAGTACCGCTACGTCCGCGAGAACGAAGACGGCCCCATCGCCGAAGAGGGCGGGGTCGGCTGGCTCGCCAGCGACGAGTGGCTCGCCTACGACGTCGAGGTCGAGCGCGCCGGCGAGTACGAGGTCAGCGCCCGGGTCGCCGCGGAGGCCGACTACGGCGGCGGCACGTTCGGCGTCGTGGTCGACCGGACGCCGCTGAAGGCCGTCACGTTCGACGCCACCGGCGGGTGGTACGACTGGGAGACCGCCGGGACGACCGTCGAACTCCCCGCCGGCCTGCACACGCTGCGGCTGGTGGTCCTCACCGGCGGCTGGAACCTGAGCTCGCTGCGAATCGAGTAGCTCCCACGTCGGGTGGCCGTCGCCGGAGTGGCGGTCGACGTCGCGGGAGCGGCGCTCACATCCAGAGCAGTTGCGCGTGGCGGGTCCCGCCGAGGTCGAGGACGTTCTCCTCGTCGACGAATCCGTGTTCGATGGCCAGGGCGACGCTCTCCTCGCCGACGAGGTTGGCCGTCGTGCACTTCGCGAGGCTCTCGACGACCGCCTGCTCGTCGGCCTCCTCGCCGCCGTAGAACTCCTCGTCGACGGTCAGCGAGACCGCGCCGCTCTCGAAGGTCTCGCCCATCACGTCGGGGTCGCAGACGGAGACGAGCAGCCCCTCCTCGGTCTCGCGCTCGTTGAGTATCATTCCAGCAGCTGCTCTTCGGCCTCCTCGCGCAGCTCCTCGGCCTCCTCGGCGACTTCCTCGGCGCGGTCGTACTCGCCCATCTCCTCCAGCGCGCGGGCCTTCTCCTCCAGGATGTCCGCGTTCCGGAAGCCCAGGCGGATGGCGTTGTCGAAGGCGTTGACGGCGTCTTCGGCCAGGCCGCGCTCCAGCAGGAAGAATCCGCGGTTGTACCAGCCCTCGGCGAAGCGGGGGTCGATCTCGACGGCCCGCTCGGCGTGCTCCAGGGCCTGTTCGGTGCGGCCGGACTCCCAGAGGGCGTAGGCGAGGTTCGTCTCGGCCGTGGCGGCGTGGTCGGACTCCTCGGCGACGTTCAGCGCCTCCCTGTACGCGCCGACGGCGGCGTCCCACTCCTCCATCTCGGCGTGGGCCGCGCCCTTGTTAGTCCAGGCCTCCTGTTCGAGCCGGTCGTCCTCCGCGAAGCGGGCGGCCCGCTCGAAGGTGTCCGCGGCCTGCTCGTGGCGGTTGATGTGCACGTAGGAGACGCCGACGTCGATCAGTTGCTCGGCGTCGACCTCCTCGGTGGCGACGCTGTCCTCGTCGAGCATGTCCGTGAGGACCCGCGAGTCGACGGGATCGACCTTGTCCGTGTCCACGGACAGTTCGGGCGTCTCGAGGTCGAACCCCTCGTAGGGGTCGTCGAACCCCTGCCCCGAGGAGAACTCGTGGTCGTCGCGCTCTCGGTCAGTCATGAACGCCCCTTGTTGGGGCAGCCGAATAAGGGCTACGTCACGCTCACGGCCGCTCGGATCCGTGTTCGTCGCCGCCTGCCGGGTCGTCGATGAATGTTTCCCCGGCGGTCCGGAAAAAAGCCGGCCGGTGTCGAACACTCAAGACGCTAGCGCCCGGACCGCCGCTATGGGCAAGCGACTGTTCGTCAGCGTCGACCTCGACGGCCTCGCCGAGGAGGTCGCCGCGGTGCAGGACATGCTGACCGACGCGTCGGGGCTGAACTTCACGGACCCGGAGCAGGCCCACGTGACGATGAAGTTCCTCGGGGACACCGACCCGGACCGCGCCGACGACCTCGCGACGGAACTGGCGTCGGCGGTCGATGACGCCGGCGTCGACCCCTTCGAGGCCCGCTTCGCCGGGCTGGGCGTGTTCCCGAGCCTGGACTACATCAGCGTGGTGTGGCTCGGCGTCGAGGACGGGAGCGAGCAGCTGACCCGCCTCCACGAGGCCATCGAGGACCGCACCACGGCGATGGGCTTCGATCCGGAGGACCACGACTTCACGCCGCACGCCACCCTCGCCCGGATGGAGCACGCCGGCGGCAAGGAGCTGGTTCAGGAGGTCGTCGAGGAGCGCCACCCCGAGGTCGGGACGCTGTGGGTCGACGAGATCCGGCTGACCGAGAGCGTGCTGCGGAGCGAGGGACCCGAGTACACGGCGCTGGAGCGGATTCCGCTCGACGGCGAGAACTGACTGCGCGCTACGCCGGCGGCCGGGAGATAATGAAATTCGCGTATCACTTCTGCCCAGCTGACGCCGCAGCCACCGTCCGTGCACGCGCTCCGCGACCGATCTAGGCTGACCGAAAGTAATCAGGTTAGTGATAACTCTTACTTGCGGCCGCCGCCAAGCGCCGGTATGGCCTCGATCGAGTACCTCTCGATAGTCTTCGTCGCGGGGCTGGTCACCGCGCTGGCGACGGGGCTCGGGGCGATGCCCTTCTTCGTCGTCGATGAGTTCTCGGACCGGTGGAACGTCGCACTCTGGGGGGTCGCGTCGGGCATCATGCTCGCGGCGTCGCTGTTCGGGCTGGTCCAGGAGGGGCTGGCTTACGGGTCGACCTGGCTACTGGTGCCGGGCGCGCTCGCCGGCATCGCTCTCGTCGCGGTCGGACACGAGGTCGCGGAGGGGATCGATCACCATCCCGAGCAGTACGAGCGCGCGGACTTCAGGAAGCTCCTGCTGATCCTGGGCGTGCTGACGGTCCACAGCTTCCCCGAGGGCGTCGCGGTGGGCGTCTCCTTCGCGGAACTCGGTCTGGGGGGTGCCGAGACGGTCGAGACGCTCGGGGTCTCGATTCCGGTGCTCGCCGCGTTCATGACGGTCGCCATCTCGATTCACAACGTCCCCGAGGGCGTGGCCGTCTCCATCCCGCTGCGATCGATGGGCGTCAGCGAGTGGCGGATGGTGTGGTGGGCCGTCTTCTCCTCGCTGCCTCAGCCGATCGGCGCCGTGATCGCTTATGCGTTCGTCTCGCTGGCTCGCGAGTTCCTCCCGCTGGGCTTCGGCTTCGCGGCCGGCGCGATGGTCTACCTCGTCGCTACGGAGTTCCTCCCGGAGGCGCTGGAACAGGGCCGAGATCTCCCCGGTGGCGGTCGCCGCGAGCTGACGGCGGGCGTCGCAGCCGGCGTCCTCGCGATGGTCCCGCTGGCGTTCGTCTAGAGCCCGATCCGCTGCTCGACGAGTTCGAGGTCGACGAACGCCGACAGCCGCTCCGCGTGGTCGTCCATCCGTCGTCCCAGCCGGTAATTCGAGTGGTCGACGACGAAGTGGTACGGTCCCTCGGTGTCCAGCGGCTCCCGCGCCCCGTCGTTCTCGGTCGCGGCCTCGTAGACGCCGCCGTCGGCTTCCACGGCGACTTTGCTGAACTGCTGCAGGCCCTTCGGCGTCCGCTCCGGGTCGCGCCCCGTCACGTACTCGTCGTAATACCGGAACTCCGCCTCCCGGAAGAGGTAGACGTCGAACGACCCGTCCTCGGACGTGGCCTCGTAGGAAATCGCTCCGCCTTGGTCGGACACGTCCGGTAGCTCCCGGGACCAGCCGCCGCCGGCGGGCACGCGCACGCTCTTCTGGACGCTGACGAGGACCTCCCCGCCGAATCCCAGACAGCCCGCTCCGAACGCGGCCGCGCCCGCACCGAGCGACCGGAGCAGCGTCCGCCGCCTCATCTCTCTCCCCTCTCGGCTCTCCCGGTATAACTCTCGGGCCCCGATTCCAGCGGTTGATAACGAGCGGCATCCGTTCGGCTCCCGCTCGCATTACCGAGGCGCGCCCGAAGGGCGGGCCTCGTACCCAAAAGAAACCCATTTATGCCCCGCCGCGGAAGTCACCTACACCATGGGTAAGAAGTCGAAGGCCAAGAAACAGCGCCTCGCGAAACTCGACAACCAGAACAGCCGAGTCCCGGCGTGGGTCATCCTCAAGACGGACCGCGAAACGCAGCGCAACCCCAAGCGTCGCAACTGGCGGCGTAGCAGCACGGACGAATAATGAGCGCGAGCGACTTCGAGGAGCGGGTCGTCACGGTTCCGCTCCGCGACGCGAACGCGGCACCGAGCCAGGAGCGGGCAGACAAGGCGATGTCCATCGTCCGCGAGCACCTAGCCAAGCACTTCGCAGTCGACGAGGACGCCGTGCGCCTGGACCCCTCGATCAACGAGACGATCTGGGAGCAGGGCCGCTCGAACCCGCCGCGGAAGCTCCGCGTCCGGGCCGCCCGCTTCGACGAAGAGGGCGAGAGCATCGTCGAGGCAGAGACGGCGTAGAATCTTGCTCCGCGCGGCCTTCTCCGGTTCGGCGTACGTCGGCGTCTTCGCGCGCGCGACCGACCAGTGCCTGCTGGTCCGTCCCGACGTCGAGGACGACCTCGCCGCGGACCTCGAGGCGGAACTGGAGGTCCCGGTCGTCCCCACGACCATCGGCGGGTCCGGCACCGTCGGCGCGCTAGCGGTCGGCAACGACAACGGCCTGCTGGTCTCCAGTCGCGTCCGCGAGACGGAGCGCGAGCGCATCGCTGCGGCCGTGGACCTGCCGGTCTACGAACTGCCGGGGCGGATCAACGCCGCCGGCAACGTCGTCCTCTGCAACGACGCGGGGGCGTACGTCCACGCCGACCTCTCGCGGGAGGCCGTCCAGGCCGTCGAGGACGCTCTCGAAGTCCCCGTCGAGCGCGGGACGCTGGCCGACGTCGAGACAGTAGGGACCGCCGCCGTCGCGACCGACCGCGGCGTGCTCTGTCACCCCAAGGCCACCGACCCCGAACTCGACGCCCTCGAGGAGCTACTGGGCGTCCCCGCGGACATCGGGACGGTCAACTACGGCGCGCCGCTCGTCGGTTCGGGCCTGCTGGCCAACGACAGCGGTTACGTCGTCGGCCGGGACACGACCGGACCGGAACTGGGCCGCATCGAGGACGCGCTGGGCTACATCGATTGACCCGGCGGTCGCTTTCCGGACCCGCTCGAGCGGATCGACCAGATCCGCGTAGTCTCTCTCATACCGCTGTCGTCGTCGGTGCCGTGCTCGTCGGAGACAGTCTCCCCGCGGCCCTCGAACCGGCCGCCCGCTCCCGACTCCGTCCGTTCCCATCACCGACCCACGTGCACGGCTGTCCTCGCCGTTGCTCTCGCCACCCGACGCAGAGAAATCACTACGGCGGGCACAGTGCACGAGACGACCAGACAGAGCGCTGATCGGCGCTGTCAATCGCGCTATCGCCGCGAAGCGGGCGAGCGGGCGGGAGACCGGGAGACGGAAGATACTTCCCTGCCCCAGACGCACGGGAACACATGACCGAGTATACTGTGACGGGTTCGTTCAAGGCTCGAGAGGGCTGGCAGGCATTCGAGACCGGCATCGAGGCACCGAACGAGGACGTGGCCGAGGAGCGCGCCTACGCCGAGTTCGGCTCCCGGCACAACCTCAAGCGCACGCAGATCGAGGTCGAGGAGGTGGCAGCATGAGCCTCGGTGGTGGCGGCGGTGGCGGCCAGATGCAGCAGGTCGCACAGGAGATCGAGCAGATCGAGCAGGAGCAGGAGGCCGTCGAGGAGGAGATCGAGGGACTCCGCGAGGAGCAGACCGACATCGACGAGGCCATCGAGGCCATCGACACCCTCGAGTCCGGCGCGACGGTGCAGGTGCCGCTGGGCGGCGACGCCTACGCCCGCGCCGAGATCGCCGACATCGACGAGATCGTCGTCTCGCTGGGCGGCGGCTACTCCGCCGAGCGCGACCAGGACGGCGCCGTCGACAGCCTCGAGACCAAGAAGGACACCATCGACGACCGGATCGAGGAGCTCCAGTCCCAGATCGCGGAGCTGGAGTCCGAGAAGGAGCAGCTGGAGCAGCAGGCCCAGCAGATGCAGCAGCAGCAGATGCAGCAGATGATGCAGCAGGAAGAGCAGGGCGACGAGTAAGGGGGCTACATGTTCGACGGACTGAAAGACAAGCTCGGCAGGTTCACGTCCGACGTCGAGGAGGACGTGGACGAGGAGGCCGCCGAGGCTGCCGAGGAGGAGGCGGCTGCCGAGGAAGCCGCCGCTGACGAGGAAGCCGCCGCTGAGACACCCGAAGCCGAGTCCAGAGCGGCCGACGTCGAGGCCGGCGCTGCGGCCGAGACGGTCGAGCCCGAGGCGGAGCCGACTCCCGAAGCCGAGTCGTCCGAGGCGGCGGCCGACGAAGCGGCCGAGCCGGGCGTCGAGGACGCCGCTGCGTCGGAGACAGCGGAAGCGGACGCCGGCGAGGCGGACGCCGACGAGACGGAACCGGACACGGTCGACGCCGAGTCCGACGACGCCGACGAGGAAGACGAGGACGAGGACGACGGCGGCCGTGGCGTCCTCGGGCGCGCCAAGGTCCTCGCGACGGGCAAGTCCGTCATCGACGAGGAGGACCTCGAGAAGCACCTCGACGACCTCGAGCTAGCGCTGCTGTCCAGCGACGTCGAGATGGGGGTCGCCCAGGAGATCCTCGACGGCGTGAAGGAGAACCTCGTGGGCGACACCCGTCGTCGGCTGGAGAGCACCGGCAACCTCGTTCAGGACGCGCTCCGGGAGGCGCTGTACGACGTGATCAGCGTCGGCCAGTTCGACTTCGAGGAGCGCATCTCCGACGCGGACAAGCCGGTCACCATCGTGTTCACCGGCGTCAACGGCGTCGGCAAGACCACGACCATCGCGAAGCTCTCGGAGCGCCTGGAGAACAAGGGTATCTCGACGGTGCTGGCCAACGGCGACACGTACCGGGCCGGCGCCAACGAGCAGCTCCAGAAGCACGCGGACAACCTCGACCAGACCCTGATCTCTCACGAGCAGGGCTCGGATCCGGCCGCCGTGCTCTACGACGCCGTCGAGTACGCCGAGGCCAACGACGTCGACGTCGTGCTGGGCGACACCGCCGGTCGCCTCCACACCTCCGACGACCTGATGGCGCAACTGGAGAAGATCGACCGGGTCATCGATCCGGACATGACGATCTTCGTCGACGAGTCCGTCGCCGGCCAGGACGCGGTCAACCGCGCCCGCGAGTTCGACGACGCCGCCGAGATCGACGGCGCCGTCCTCACGAAGGCCGACGCCGACCCGCAGGGCGGCGCGGCCATCTCGATCGCCCACGTGACGGGCAAGCCGATTCTCTTCCTTGGGACCGGGCAGGACTACGACGACCTCGAACGGTTCGACCCCGAGGAAGTCGTCGACCGCCTGCTCCCCGAGGAGTAGTCGTCGGGGGCAGTACACCGACCACGCCGAGCACTACGGGACCGAACTGAACCCCCAGGAGGCGGGGCATTGAACCCGCTCGGTCGCTTTCGTGACGGTCGACGACGTCACCAACTCCGGACGGCGGCGGCCCCTACGCCAGCAGCGGCGCCACCATCGATTCCAGTCGCTCCGCGGCCTCGGTGAGTCGAACCGTCCGTGCCTGCCGGTCGTAGTCGACTAGGTCGGCGCCGGCGAGGTGCGGGAGGTGGACGTGGACCAGCGCGGTCGCTACCTGCTGCCGGTGGCGGTGCTCGACACGCTCGCCGACTACCAGCTCCGGGACGCGGCGTTGGACCTGATCGCCGTCTCCGAGTCGACGGCCCCGACCGCGTGCCCGGCACCGGTGGCCGCAGCGACCGGGTTCCTCGAGCGGCAGGGCGACTCCGGCGAGCACGTCGAATACTGGGCCGACGAGCGACGGCTCTGTCTCCGGCAGGGGTACTCGGAGCGGAGTTCCGCCGTGACCTCGTCGAGCCGGCCTCGGCGACGTGTGAAGAGGCTATCGCGGCCGCGAACGCGGCGCTGGCTGGGGAGTGACGCCGTCGCCCGCCGGTCCGTGGCGGCTCCCGGTGTCTCCGTGCGTCGAGCGCCCGTCCGACGATACAGCGGCGGCGTGAGCTACTCGCGCGCCGCCTCGACGGCCGCGACGAACTCCGCGGCGGACTCGCGGACGCCGTCCCAGTCCTCCTGCTCGATCGCGTCGTAGTCCACGAGCGCGGAGCCCGCGCCCACTGCGACGGCACCGGCATCGAAGTAGTCGGCGACGTTGTCGGTCGAGACGCCGCCGGTGGGCATGATCGGCACGTCGCCCAGCGGGCCCTGGATCGCGCCGATGTGGCCCGGGCCGACCGTCGACGCGGGGAACATCTTCAGCATGTCCGCGCCGGCGGCCATCGCGCGGTCGGCCTCCGTCGGTGTCATGACGCCCGGGACGCAGACGACGCCCGCGCGGTTGCACACCTCGATCACGTCCTCGTTGAGGTTCGGCGCCAGGACGAACTGCGCGCCGGCCTCGACGACGTTGCGGGCGGCCGCGGCGTCCATGACCGTGCCCGCGCCGACGACGGCGTCGGTGTCCGCCAGTTCGCGGTCGATGGCCGCGATCTTCTCGCTCGCGCGCTTGCCGTCTGCGGTGACCTCCAGTGCGGTGACGCCGCCCTCGTGGATGGCCTTCGCGACGGGCACGATGTCGTCCTCGTCGATGCCCCGGAGGACTGCGGTGACGCCGCTCTCGACGATGCGCTCGTAGGTCTCCTGTTTGCTCGTCATGTGGCCTTCTCCGACCGGCAGGGGCAAAAAGAGTACCAGTCTCCGCCTGCCAGCTACCCACGAGTACACTCGTGGGCTTGTCGGTGGACTCCCACACTTCGCGCTCCCGCACGAAAGCCCCACGCTCCGTCCTTTCTAAGAAGGGGCTTTCTCAGGTGGCTTTCGGGTGGGAATCGGAGTGGTGCGTTCATTATTCCCGACTTCGGGGCTGGCTGACGGACAGCCCGTCCCACCGACGGCTTCTGCGCCTGCGGGACATATTAAATTATATGACACGAAGTCGCTTCAAGTTTATGTGCTTCCTCCCATCCCTAAAGGGGTGGGCTTCCGCGCTGTCCCGCTGTGACACTGTCAAGGGACCGGAAGACACATGCCGGCCGTTACACAGGTAGGGCCATGACCGACGACGACGTGGTCGACCGGACCGACGAGCCGGTCACCGCCGGGCGCATCGCGTCGGACCTGCGCGACCTGGGCGTCGAAGCCGGCGACGCCCTGCTCGTCCACGCGTCGCTCTCGTCGCTGGGCTGGGTCCCCGGCCGCGAGCAGGCCGCCGTCGACGCGCTCCTCTCAGCCGTGACGGAGTCGGGGACGCTCGCGATGCCGACTCACTCGCCACAGCTCTGCGACCCGGCGGGCTGGTCGAGCCCGCCCGTCCCGGACGACTGGCTCGACGAGATCCGCGCGTCGATGCCCGCCTTCCGCCCCGAGGCCACGCCGACGCGAGGGATGGGCGCGATTGCAGAGTGCTTCCGCTCCTATCCCGGCGCCGTCCGCAGCGACCACCCGCAGGTCTCCTTCGCCGCCCGCGGCGCGGAGGCCGAGCGCGTCGTCGCCGACCACTCGCTCGACCACGCCCTCGGCGAGGACTCCCCGCTTGCGACCCTCTACGACCTCGACGCCGACGTCCTCATGCTGGGGACCGACCACGACACCTGCACCTCGCTCCACCTCGCCGAGTACCGCGCCGACTGTCCGACCGAGACCGAAACGGTCGGTGCGCCGGTCACTCGCGACGGCGAGCGCGTCTGGACCGAGTACGAGGACGTCGAGTGGGACGACGGGGACTTCGCCGACCTCGGCGCCGACTTCGGGCGCGACGTCGGGCTGACCGAGGGGGCGGTCGGGCAGGCGACCGCGAAGCTGGTGAGCCAGCGCGAACTGGTCGACTTCGCCGTCGACTGGTTCGAGGAGTATCGGGGCTAGAAAGGAACGTCGTTGCAGCCATCGAGGAGAACCGGAAAGCCCCGCTCGCTCACGGGCTGCGACTCGCTTCGCGCTTCTGAGGACGGCGGGCGATGTAAGCACCGCAACGTAGTGAGGAGCGCAGCGAGCCCCCCGAGTTCAGCCACCGGGAGACCGGAGGTCTCCCGAGCAGTCGGGCGTGAAGCGCCCGACGACAGCAGGGGCTTTCTGGTCGTTCACAGTAACGACAGTCGTCCTGTTGGCACCAGTTACATCCCCTAGCCGAGACGCCAAGTTTTACTCGGAGTATCGCCTGCCGGCGTGCATGAAGGGGCCGCGGGACTGGTTCGGCGTCAGGGCGACGCTGCTGTTGCCGACGCTGGTCGCGGTGCTGTCGTTCGCGACGGGCGTGGCGAACATCAGCGCCGCGACGGTGTCCGGGCCGCTGGCGCCGTACCTGCCCACCGCGGTCGAGCGGACGGTCGGGTTCACGGGGACGCTGACGGGCTTTCTGCTGCTGTCCAGCGTCTACGGCCTCCGGCGGCGGCTGCGCGCGGCCTGGTACGCGACTATCCTGTTGCTCCCACTGACGGCGGTCCAGGGACTCCTGCAGCCCAGTGTCGCCGTTCCGGGCGTCGGACAGCCGCTCCCCGTGTCAGCGCCGCTGGTCGTCCTGTCGATCGTGTCGCTGCCGACGGTCCTGATGAACCGCCGGCTGTTCGATCGGCGGTGGGACGTCTCGACGACGCAGCTGGCGGCGATCGCAGCGCTCGCCGGCGGGCAGATCTACATCACAGTGGGCTCGTACGCGCTCCGGGAGAGCTTCGGGGGGATCGAGACGCTCACGGACGCCCTGTACTTCGCCGTCGTGACGTCGAGCACAGTGGGCTACGGGGACATCGCGGCGCAGTCGCAGTCGGCTCGGCTGTTCGCCACGTCGGCGGTCGTCATCGGCACCGCGAGCTTCGCCCTGGCGCTGGGGTCGGTGCTCGGCCCGGCGATCCAGAGCCGCATCACGCGAGCGCTCGGAACCATGACCGAAACCCAACTCGACCTGCTCGAGGACCACCTGCTGGTCCTCGGCTACGGCGACCTGACGGAACCGATCATCGACGAACTGGCCGACGTGGAGTTCGTGGTCGTCACGGACAGCCAGGAGCGGGCCTCGCGGCTCCAGAGCCGCGACATCCCGGTCCTGACGGACGATCCCAGCGACGAGGAGCCCCAGCTACGGGCCGGTATCGAGCGCGCTCGGGCGGTCGTGACCGCGACTAACGACGACGCTCAGGACGCGCTGGCCATCCTGACGGCCCGGCAGCTCAACCCCGAGGTACGCGTCGTCGCGGCGGCGACCGACCGCGAGAACGTCGAGAAGCTCCGGCGGGCGGGCGCGGACTCGGTCATCAGCCCGGCCGTCATCGGCAGCCACCTGCTGGTCCAGTCGGCGCTGGGCGAGGACGACTCCGAGTCCATCGCCGACCGCATCCTCCGGGAGTGAGCGGCCCCCGTCACCGCCTGTCGACGACGGCCTGAATGGCCGTCCTCACCCGCGGTCGACGACGGCGACGTCGGCGTCGAGGTCCCTGATCCGCTCGAAGGTCGGCGGCGCGATCAGCCGCGAGGCGGCGCTGCGGTCGCGGCTCGCGCCCATGAACACCAGGTCGTAGCGGTCGGCCTCGTCGGCGAGGAACGACTCGATCGACGCGCGGGCGACGCGAGTCTCGATCGGCGCGTCGAAGGGGTCGACGAGGTCGGCGAGCATGTTCTCCGCCCGCCGCCGGCTCGCGTCGGATCGGACGCAGGTGGCGACGCTGACGCGGCCGGACTGCCCGGCCAGCCGCTGGGCGAAGTCGACCATGCTGTGGGCGACGTCGCTCGTGGAGCGGACCGGCACGAGGATTCGCTTCCAGCGGCGGCGGTCCCCGGTCGACCGGTGGACCAGCACGTCCACGTCGGCCCGGAACAGGTCGCGGATCCACCCGGAGAGCTTCCCGTGGCGGCTCTCGTAGGGCGCGGCGACGAGGTCGCAGTTCGTCCGGTCAGCGGCCTCGCGGATCGTCGCGCTCACGTCGCCGCCGGCGTCGGCGACGACCACCTGACAGGGGACGCCCGCCTTCGTCTCGATCCGGCGGGCCCGCTCCTCGATGGCCTCGACCGCCGCGGCGACCCCGTCGTCGCCCTCCGCGGCCGGTTCGCCCTCGACGTCTGTCGGGAGCCGGACGTCACTGTCGGCGGCGAGGCGGGTCCGCTCGGCACGCGCTCGCTCGGGGCTCTCGGCGAGGTCCAGCAGCACGACCTTGCCGGCGTCGTGGGCGGCCGCCAGCCGCGCGGCCAGCATCGCCGTCGCGTCCGCCCGGTCGCCCCACATCGGCACGAGGACGTGGTCGTCGCCGTGCAGCGAGTGATAGAGGAACTGCGCCCGGCGCTCGTAGAAGTGGCGCCGCCAGAGGATGAACACGGCCGCCACCAGCAGCGACGCGGCCAGGACGCTCGCGACGAAGGCCGTCCGCTGGCCGCGGGGCACCAGCAGCCCCAGCAGCGCGGCCGAGTAGGCCGAGGGCTCCTCGACAGAGAACAGCCAGGTGACGGCCCCGGCCAGCAGCGTCGCCAGCGCGGCCTCGAAGGGGATCGCCTCCAGCGCCCCGGCCGACGCGCCGGGTAGCAGGACGTCCGACGCCGTCGCGGCGAGCAGCCCGCAGACGGCGCCGACGGTCAGGCCGCCGACGAAGCGGACCGGCGAGGCGTACTGCCCCTTGGGATCGGTAAAGAGTGTGTAGCTGCCGGCCGCCAGCGGCGGGAACAGCAGGAAGGACAGCGCCTCCAGCTGCGTCGAGAGGTACGTGACCAGGGCGACGAGCAGCGGGACGAACAGGAGCGCGGAGACGTGGACGACGGCGCTGGTCGTCTCCAGCCACGCCCGCAGGTCCCGCCCCTCGCGGCGTTCGAGTCGCCGAAGCCGCCGCAGGGCCGCCCGCGCCCGGTCGCGCATACCCCTCGCTTGCCGGACGGGCGGCTTAAATCCGGGGGCGCGGCCGGCCCGCTCGTGGGTCCGCTACAGCGCCGTCGTCGCGTCCAGCGTCAGCTGGATCGCGCGCTCGACGTTGTTCTTCGCCTTCTCCGGGAGCTCTTCGTCCTCCGTCTCGCCCTTCTGGGTGCCCTCGACGAGGTTGCCGTCGACGGTACAGATGGCGCCGGCGCGCAGGCCCTTCCGGCGGGCCAGCGAGAAGACGGCCGCGGCCTCCATCTCGACGGCCAGCAGGCCGGCGGCCTCGCGGTCCTCGAAGTAGGCCTCGTCCTCGGCGTAGAAGGCGTCGTCCGTGGCGACGGGGCCGACGTGGACGTTCTCTCGGCTGCTCGCGGCGTCGCCGCTCGCTCCGTCTGCGGCCCCCTGGGCCGCACGTTCCGCCGAGTCCACGAGCGCCGAGAGCACCTCGTAGTCGGCGACGGCGGGGTACTCGGCGGCCTCGTAGCGCTTCGTGGTGCCCTCGTCCTTGGCGGCAGCGGTGGCGACCACCATGTCGCCGATCTCGATGCCCTCCTGCAGGGCGCCCGTCGTGCCGACGCGGACGAACGTCTCCACGCCGACCGCGGCGAGTTCCTCGACGGCGATAGCCGCCGAGGGCGCGCCGATGCCCGTCGAACAGATCGTCAGCTCGCGCCCCTCGTAGGTGGCGTTGACGACCTTGTACTCCCGGTTCTCGGCGACCGTCTCGCTGTCGTCACAGAGGCCCGCGATCCGATCGACGCGGTCGGGATCGCCCGGAACGAGCGCGAGATCGGTCAGATCGCCCGGTTCGACCAGGAGGTGTGGCTGCTTGGCCATGTCCGTGTGGTCGCCGCCTGGCCACCTAAAGCCATCCCGTCGCTCCGCTTCGGCCGTACGAACGTACCACGTCGTGACGACGTGGCTTCGGGAAGATTACTAGGATCGGTGTCATGATGCTACGCTGACTCCATGATGGGATATGACGCTGGTCGTGCTCGGCTGGGATGCACTGGACGCAGAACTGCTGGACGCGTACGAACTGACCGACGCCTTCGGGACCGCCGTCACGGAGATCGACACCTTCGACAACCCGATCCTCGAGAAGCCCCACACCAACGAAGTGTGGCCGAGCATCGTCACCGGCCGACCGCCGGAGGAGACCGGTATCCGGGCCCTCTCCGCCGACGAGGGCACCGAGTGGGAGAACCCCCTCGTCGACGCTATCACCGACGTCGGCAGCAGCTTCGTCCCCGACTCGATGCAGCAGGGCGTCGGCCGGCTGCTGACGAACCTGGGCGTCGAGCGCGAGAGCAAGACGGCCGACTACTACGACGAGCATGGGCTGGAGACGCTGTTCGACGGTCGACGCTCGCTCTCGCTGGCCGTCCCGAACTACCGGACCGAGGCCGACCGCGACCTCGGGCTGGCGTTCGACCGGGGCGCGCAGCTGTCGGGCTACCTCAGCATCGAGGAGGGCGACGACGGCGAGAGCCACGAGCCGACGGTCCCGATCCACCGCCTCGACGAGGTCGTCGCCGGCCAGGCCGGCAAGAAGATCGGCGTCGTCCGACAGGCCGTCCAGCGTCGGTACGACGTGGTCTTCGCCTGGCTGGGCTACCTCGACACGATCGGTCACATCGCCCCGGTGGTCGAGGAGGCGGGCTATCAACGGCGCCACTACGAGCAGGCCGCCCGCTGGACCAACGAGGTCGCCACGCAGATCGGCGAGGGCGACACGCTCGTCTGCGTCTCCGACCACGGGCTGCAGGGCGGCGACCACACCCACGCCGCCACGCTGGCCAGCGACGACCCGGAGATCGTCGAGCGCGTCGAGAGCGTCCTCGACGTGAAGGACGTGCTCGACGACGCTGCGCCGTCTCGCGACGCCAACGAACCGGACGTCTCCGAGCGCCACCGCTACGAGGGGGCGACGGCCGAGCGGTCGGCCACCGACGTCCGCGATCAGCTACAGGACCTCGGCTACCTGTGAGCGGCCCGCCGTGACCGCCAGGGGGCGTCGGCCCGCACCCACCCGAATAGCTATTGTCTGTCGTGGTGAACGTTCGCGTATGCCAGAGCTCGAGGTCCTGCTGAGGACGGACGCGGGCGTGGAGACGTACGTGGTCGAAGGCGCGCTCAAACGTCCGGGACCGGCGGTCGAAGCGGCGCGGGAACGGGCGGCGGCGGACGGCCACGAGGAGGTGAGCCTGGAGGCGGTCCGACTCGCCGAACCCGCGTAGTCGAGGCGGCGAACTTGCGTAGTCGAGGCGGCGACCGGCGTCCCGCCTAGACCGCCGTCGTCAGGAACAGGAAGAGGTTGTTCGTCGCCGGGCCGAGGCCGACCGCGGTAATCAGCGAGAGCACCAGCGTCGCCTCGACGGGCTCCTCGTCGACGTAGCGGTTGAAGCCGACGACCACGGCCGTCACCACGAACAGCTTCACGACGACGAACAGCCACCCGACGCCGGCGGTCTCGGCGGTGGGGAGTTGCGCCGCGACGTCCATGATCAGCCGGGGAAGCGGCGAGCGCTCGGTGACGCCCAGGACGTCGATGCCGATCGCCGTCGAGATGCCGTCCAGCGCGTGGGCGAACACGACTACCGGGCCGACGTAGCGGGTCCGGTAGAAGATGGGCGTCCGCCAGAGGCTGATCCCGGCGACGATCAGGACGGTCTGGAACGTCGCGGCCACGACCGCGACGGCGGGCCACAGCGGCTCGACGCCGCCGCCCTTGCTGCCCCGCCAGACCGCCACCACGAACAGGACCGTCAGCACGCCCGTCCCGACGAGCCCGAAGTTCCGGTCGACGTTGTCGGCCCGCCGACCCAGCACGTCGACGGCCATCACGAACAGCCAGGCGAGCCCGGTCACGACGAACGTGGTCAGGTAGACCGCCGGCGTGCCAAAGAGCGGCTCCGCGGCCGGCGGGTACGCGTCCAGCTGGTAGAAGGCGTGCAGCGCCCCGCCGACGGCTATCCAGGGGGCCAGCGCCACGGCCGTCGTCTGCGAGACGGGCGGCTCGACCGCGACCAAGAACCCCGCCACCAGGAGCACCACTCCCACGAGGATGGCGAGGTACGGCAGCGGCGGCAGCGCGAAACCCGACGGGAGCACGAGCATGTGGACGAACGTGGCTTCGACCCGGGAAAAAAGCTTCCGGGTGATCCGCAGAGCGTCAGACGCTCTCTGCGACGAATCCGGCGCGAATGCAACCGCCGGAGCGGGACGCCACCGGTCCGTGCGGAGCCCCGGCGGGACGTTTACGTTGCGACCGCGCGTGGAGCAGCGCATGGAGACCGTCCCCGAGCGGATCGAACACACGGTGCTGGGCCCGACGACGCGCTGGACGGACGTCCGGCAGGCGCTGGACGAGGCGGCCGACCTCGGGATGCGCGCGTGTGTCCCGCCCTGCTACGTTGCCCAGGCTGAGCAACACTCCGACGTCCCGCTGGTGACCGTGATCGACTTCCCGCACGGCCAGGGGACGCCCGAGGTCGCCTGCGAGGCGGCCCGCCAGGCCTGGGAGGACGGCGCGGGGGAAGTCGACCTCGTCGCCAACGTCGGCCGGCTGAAGGCCGGCGAAGACGACGCCGTCCGGACGGAGATCGCCGAGGTGGTCGCCGCCGTCCCGATCCCAGTGAAGGTGATCGTCGAGGCCCCGCTGCTGTCGGACACCGAACTCGACCGGATCGGCGAACTCGCCGCGGAGGCCGACGCCGCCTACTGCAAGACTGCGACCGGATTCTCGGAGGGCGGCGCGACCGTCGGCGACGTCGAGGCGCTCGCGCAGTTCCGCCCGGTCAAGGCCAGCGGCGGGATCGGCACCTGGGAGCGGGCGGCCGCCATGTTCCGCGCCGGTGCCGACCGGATCGGGGCATCCAGCGGCGCGACCATCGTCCGCGAGTGGCGCGACGCCGGCGAACCGAGCCTGGCTTCCCTGCGGGCGGGCGGCGAGTCGGGAGCGGCGGACCCGGCGGCCGACGGCGCGGAGGGCGACCGGTGACGGTCCTCGACCGATTCCGGCTGGACGGCGACGTGGCCGTCGTCACCGGCGGGAACCGGGGGATCGGGCGGGCCATCGCGCAGGCGCTCGCGGAGGCGGGCGCGGACGTCGCCATCGGCAACCGGGACGCCGAGAGCGGGCGGCGAGCGGCCGACGAAATCGCCGCCGACACGGGTGCCGACGTGCGCGCCTACGAGGTCGACGTCACCGACGAGGCGCAGGTCGAGGCGCTGGTCGAAGCGACCGTCGCGGACCTGGGCGGGCTGGACGTCCTCGTCAACAACGCCGGGATCACGATCCACGCGCCCGCCGAGGAGATGACTGTCGAGCAGTTCCAGCGCGTGCTCGACGTGAACGTCACTGGCGCCTTCCGGTGTGCGAAGCACGCGGGCCGCGTGATGATCGAGAACCCCGGCGACGGCCGCGGCGGCGCCGGGAGCGTCGTCACCCTCTCCTCGATGTCGGCGCGGGTCGCGAACTACCCCCAGCATCAGGTCGCCTACAACGCCTCGAAGGGAGCCGTCGACGCCTTCACCCGCCAGCTGGCCTCCGAGTGGGCCGAGCACGACGTCCGGGTCAACGCCGTCGCGCCGGGGTACGTCCGCACCGACCCCGTCGACGAGGCGCTGGCCGAGGACCCCGAACTCGAGGCGCTGTGGACCGACGAGATGCTGCTGTCGGAGATGGCCCGCCCCGAGGACGTCGCGCCGCTGGTGGTGTACCTCGCCAGCGAGGCGTCGTGGTACGTCACCGGCGCCTCGCTGCTGATCGACGGCGGCTACACCGTCCGGTAGCGGCCGGCGGCGTCCGGTCGCCGGAAACGCTCCTTCGGATAGTCGCCAGGTGGCAGCGAGAAGTTTTCTACCGTCGGAATTCCGATCGTGCGAGTTTTCCCTCTCAGACTCGGAGTGGGAACGTGACCACTTCCGGACCGGGCACTCCCGAGACCGCAGAGCTCAGGAGTCGTAGCTTCCAGATCACCGTCGACGGCGGCCGCGACTCGTTCTTCGCGCTGAGCATCGAGGACGAGACCAACGAGGACGCCTGGCTGATGTCTGACACCGTTCGCGCTCTGGAGAACGTCCGATAGTCCCCGGCCGGTGGAGCGAAGGCCCCGCGGGTCGCTCCGATCCGTCGCGCTTTTGGCCGCGAGCGACAACGCCTAGGCACGGCAATGGCCCGCTACCACATCGAGACGTACGGGTGCACCTCCAACCGCGGGGAGAGCCAGGAGATCGAGCAGGCGCTCCGCGACGGGGGTCACCACCCGGCCGACGGTCCCGAGGAGGCCGACGTGGCCATCCTCAACACCTGCACCGTCGTCGAGAAGACGGAGCGCAACATGCTCCGGCGGGCCAAAGAGCTGGATGAGGAGACGCCCGCTGACCTGGTGATCACCGGCTGCATGGCGCTGGCCCAGGGCGAGCAGTTCCGCGACGAGGGCGTCGACGCCGAGATCCTCCACTGGGACGACGTCCCCCAGCACGTCCTCAACGGGGAGTGCCCGACCGTGACGCCCGACACCGAGACCGTTCTCGACGGCGTCGTCGGCATCCTCCCCATCGGACGCGGGTGCATGAGCGACTGCTCGTACTGCATCACCAAGCACGCCACCGGCCGGATCGAGTCGCCCTCGGTCGAGGAGAACGTCGAGAAGGCCCGGGCGCTGGTCCACGCCGGCGCGAAGGAGATCCGGATCACCGGTCAGGACACCGGCGTCTACGGCTGGGACCGCAACCAGGGCGAGAGCCTCCTTCCCGAACTTCTGGACCGGATCTGCACCGAGGTCGACGGCGAGTTCCGGGTCCGCGTCGGCATGGCCAACCCCAAGGGCGTCCACGGCGTCCGCGAGGAACTCGCGGAGGTCTTCGCCGAGCACGACGAGCTGTACAACTTCCTGCACGCGCCCGTCCAGTCCGGCAGCGACGACGTCCTCGCCGACATGCGCCGCCAGCACGCCGTCGAGGAGTACGTCGAGGTCGTCGAGACGTTCGACGACCGCCTCGACTACTGGACGCTGTCGACGGACTTCATCGTCGGCTTCCCCAGCGAGACCGACCGCGACTTCCAGCAGTCGATGGCCCTGCTGCGGGAGACCCGCCCCGAGAAGATCAACGTCACGCGCTTCTCGAAGCGCCCCGGCACCGACGCCGCCGACATGAAGGGGCTGGGCGGCCAGACCAAGAAGGACCGCTCGAAGGCCATGACCGACTGCAAGATGGAGGTCACCGGCGAGGCCTACGAGTCCATGATCGGCCGGGAGAGCGAGGTCCTGCTCGTCGAGGACGGCACCGAGGAGTCGCTGGTGGGCTACGACGAGGCCTACCGCCAGGTCGTGATCGCCGACGCCGAGGAGCGCGGGCTGGCGGTAGGTGACATGGTCGACTGCGAGATCACCAGTCACAACACGGTGTACGCGTTCGGGGAGCCGGTCTGACGCGGGCGGTAGTGTCGTCGCGCTATTTCCGCTTTTAAGATGAAGGACGGTCGCTAGTCCCGCAGCGCCTCGACGGGCCGCGCGTTGGCGGCCTTCCACGCCGGATAGAGCCCGCTGACGAAGCTCGCCAGCGTCCCGAACAGGAAGCCAAGCACGGTGTACGTGAGCGCCTCGGTCGTGAACGCCAGCGGGTCGCTGAGCAGTTCGGCGTTGATCGCCATCCCCATGAGGACGCTGATGGCGACGCCGACGAGGGCGCCGATCACCCCCAGCAGTGAGGCCTCCACCAGCATCAGCCGCAGGACGTCAAGGCGGTGATAGCCGACGGCCCGCATGACGCCGATCTCCTCCTTGCGCTCGATCGTCGACATGAGCATCACGTTGAGGATGCTGACGCTCGCGACGAGCAGGGAGACGCTACCGATCCCGATCAGCAGCATGTTGAACGTATTGAGCTGCTGATTCAGCTGCTCGTAGCCTTCTTCGGCGTCGTTTACCGAGTACCGCTCCTCGCGGCCGTTGAGTTCCTCGTCCATGCGGTTGGACGTCTCGAACGCCTTCTGCGGGTTCTCGGAGTGGACGATGATCAACTGGTACTCCTTCGAGGGGGCCCGCGACTGCGGGACGACGATGGCGTCGTCCGCCGGGAGCACCTGCCCGCGCCCGGCCTCCTGGAGGACGGCGCGGACGCGGCGGGTGTTCCCGTCGACGGTGATGCCGTCGCCGACGTCGACCTCGAGCTGTTCTGCGACCGCGGATCCGATTATCACGCCCGACCGCCAATCGCCGTCGGTGTCACCGCTGGCGATGTCGTAGAAATCGGTCGGCCTGTCGAGCGACACCATGGTGACCTGCGCGTCTTCGGCCGCGATCCCGCTGACGTTCGCAGTGAAGTAGCCGACGGGGTAGACGTCGCCGTCGACTGTCCGCTCGATCTCCTGGACGTGCATCCGCGTCATCGCGTCGAACGACGCGTCCTCGCCGGGGCTGACGTACACCTGACTGACGGTGTCGTCGAACGTGTTGCGCAGCGACTGCTCGTAGGCGGCCCCGAACATCCCCAGCGACGCGATGGCGATCACGCCGATCGTGATCCCGGCCGTCGCGAGGATCGAGCGGGCCTTCGCGCGCGAGAGGTTGTGCCAGGCCAGCGCCGCGAACGGGAAGCGGCGGGAGAACGGGCTGTCGATCATCGGGACTCGATCCTCCCGTCGACCAGTCTGACGATGCGGTCCGCGAAGTCGCTGACCTGCTCGTCGTGGGTGACCGTCAGGACCGCGACGCCCTCGTCGGTGATCTCGTCGAAGACGTCGAGCACCTTCGCGCCGGTGTCCTGGTCGAGGTTTCCCGTCGGTTCGTCGGCCAGGAGTACGTCGGGGTCGTTGATGAGCGACCGCGCGACGGCGACCCGCTGTTTCTGTCCGCCCGACAGCTCGTTGGGGTAGTGGTTCGTGCGGTCGCCGAGCCCGACCCGTTCGAGCAGGGTCTCGGCACGTTCGGACACCGAGTCGCGATCCGACCTGACCAGCCCCGGTACCGCGACGTTCCCCCGGGCCGTCAGGGTCGGAATCAGGTAGAAGCTCTGGAAGACGAATCCGACGGTCTCGCGGCGCAGGTCCGTCCGCTCGCTGGTCGACAGCGTCGACAGCCGGGTCCCCTCGACCTCGACGCTGCCCTCGGTGGGCTCGTCGAGCAGGCCGAGCAGGTTCAGCAGCGTGGACTTGCCGCTGCCGGAGGGGCCGACGATGGCGACGAACTCACCCGCCTCGACGGAGACGTCGACGCCGTCGAGCGCGCGGAGCCGCTTGTCACCCGAGTCGTACTCTTTGACTGCGGCGTTCGTGTCGAGTACACTCATTCTCTGTAGCGGGTCCACCCGACGATCGCGAGGACGGCGACGAGCGCGAGGCCGGCGACCGGGACCAGCAGCCCCGGCGAGGACGACTGGCTGGTTTCCGGCGCCGCGCCCTGCTGGAGCTGGTACTGGCGCTCGACGGTCTCGGTGACTTCGCGGCCGTCGTCGGTGAAGCGGACGCGCAGCGGGATCGTCACCGATCCGTTGCGCTGCCCGGTGAGTGCGGCGCGCACCTCGAACGACGAGAAGTCGCTCCCGGAGATGGAGCCGACGAAGTACTCCGCTCGGTTCTGGCCGGGCGCGACGGCGTCGCCCTCGGCGGCCGACACCACGACGCCGGTGACGTTCTCGTCGTCGAGGTTGCTTACGCTACCGCTGACGACCAGTTCCCGTCCCTGCTGTTCGACGCTGACGCCGGTGAGCGTCACGTCGGCGGGCTCCTCGGGGACGTACGCGACGGTCTGCTCGGTCGCGACGCGGCGGCCGCCGTCGGCGTGGCTGACCTCGAGCGGGACCGTCACCGACCCGTTCGACTCGATCGCCGCTCGCACGGTGAACTCGGCCTCGCCGCTCGGGCCGACGGTCCCGACGAACGCCTCTGACTGGCTCCCGGCGGGGCCGACGCCGTCGCCGTCGCCCACCCCGACGAGGACGCCGGAGACGTTGCTCGCGCCGAGGTTGCTCGCCTTGCCGCTGATCCGGAGTTCTTCTCCGTCCCGGGCGACCTGGAGGTCGGTCAGCCGCACGTCGGCGTCGCCGCCGTTCCCGGCCCGCACGGACAGGTTCTCGGTCGTCGACCGGGACTCCCCGTCTGCGGTCACGTACTCCAGTTCGACCGGCACGGTCTGGCGACCGCTAGAGATGTCCTGCGCGTCGACGGTGACGGTGGCCTGCTCGCCCGACGCGATCTGCGAGACGATCCGCCGCTGGTCGACCACGGAGACGTCGCCGTCGCCGAACGTCAGGGTGACGCCCCGGACCGGGTCGGGCAGGGCGTTGGCGACGGACACCGACAGAGATCCGTCGCCGTCGCCGTCGACCGAGTCGACCGTCATCGACAGCGAGGGGTGGGACTGCCGGACAGTCACGTTCACCTCGCGCACCAGGTTGATCAGGTCGCCGGTGGGCGAGAGCATCTGGATGTGGACGTAGCGCGTGTACTCGCCGGACTCGTCGAACTGCTCGCTGACCGATGCCGTGACGGACTCGCCGCCCTGAACGTCGCTGTTGAGGTCGGTCCCGTCGACCTCGTCCTCGGCGTCGGGCGACTCCCGCAGCTCTACGCGCTGGAGGTTGTACGTCCTGGCGTTTTCGACGACGTTCTCGATCGTCGCGTCGAACGTGACCTCTTCGCCGGGGTCGGGGTTCTCCGGCCGCGGTTCGACGTCGATGGTCACGATGGCGTCGTCCTCGAGACCGCTGTCCTGGCCGGCAGCGGGCGCGACGGCGGCGGAGGCGACGAGCACGAGCGCGAGCGCCGCCGCGGAGAGCGTCCGACCGTTCATCGTCGCGCTCCGTGGAGGGGGAAGCGAGTCGACGACCCCTGTTCGGGGACGATACTGCGTTGCGCAGGGGGCGGTATCAGAGCCATATCCGGGTCCACAAACTCGTCCTATATAATACTCAGTGATATGTACATTGTATCTAATAGAGGCGCCGTTGGAATATCGGCATCGACCGGGAACTCCCTGGCTCCCAAGCGTCCAGATCGGGCACGCTGACGGTCAGGAGTCCCTGAGTCGCTCGACCGACTCGTCGGGCTTCCACTCGCCCAGCTCCTTCGGGTCGACGTGGACGAACGCGTCGTCGACCTCGGGGAGGGCCTCGATGGACGCGACGACGGCGGACTCGATGTCGTGGGCCTCCCGGAGCGTCCGGTCGCCCTCCACCTCGACGTGGACGCTGACGTCGATCTCCGGACCGACGTAGTGGGCGATCACGTCGTGGGCTCCCTCGACGTCCGGGTGGGCCAGCGCCCGCCGGAGGATCTCGACGCGCAGGTCTTCGGGCGGTGCCGCGCCGACGAGGTAGTCGACGTTGTCCCGGACGATCTCGACGCCCGTGTAGAGGATGCCGACTGCGACGAGCAGGGCGGATAGCGGGTCGAGCACCGGGAAACCCAGCGCGGCCCCTGCGACGCCGACCAGCGCCGCGCCCGCGGTCAGGATGTCGTTGCGGTTGTCCTTCGCGGTCGCGACCAGCGCCGGGGAGTTGCGGTCCCGACCCTCGGAGAGGCAGTACCGGTAGAGCCCGTACTTGACCGCGGCCGAGAGCGCGAGCACCCCGACGGCAGCGGGCCCGCGCGCGACCGCGATGTCGCCGGAGAGCAGCGACTGACCGGCCCGCCAGAGGATGGCTCCGCCGGCGGCGAAGACGCCCAGCGCGACGAACAGCGACACGAACGGTTCGATGCGCTCGTGGCCGTGCGGGTGCTCGAAGTCCGGCGGGCGCGTCGTCAGGTAGAGGCCGGCGACGATGACGAGGCTGTAGGTGGCGTCGGCGAGGCTGTTGACGGCCTCGGAGCCGACGGCGAGGCTCCCCGTCGCCCACCACACTGCCCCTTTCAGGGCCGCGAGCGCGACGTTGACCCCGAGGATCACGAGCCCGACCCGTCGCAGCGCGGGACCGCGAGACATCGGCGAAGCCTAACGCGGCCCCCGACAAAGGCGTGTCGTCAGAGTCGCACGGCCTCGTCCTCGCCCTCGACGGTCGCACCGTCGAGGCCGGCGAAGGCGTCGCGGAGCCGCTCGTAGGTGTCGTCGACGGCCTCGACGATGACCTGGGTGTCCGATATCACGGGCATGAAGTTGGTGTCGCCCTCCCACCGCGGGACGACGTGCGTGTGGAGGTGGTCCTCGATCGATCCGCCGGCGGGGCCACCGCCCAGGTTCAGGCCGGCGTTGAAGGCGTCGGGGTCCAGCCCCGCGCGCAGCGCCTCGAAGGTCCGCTGTTTCAGTCGGGCGTGGTCGAGCAGGACGTCCTCGGAGAGGTCGGCGTACTCGCCGGTGTGGGCGTAGGGGATCACCATGACGTGGCCCGGGCTGTAGGGGTAGTTGTTCAGGAGGACGTAGGCGTGTTCGCTCCGGGCGACCACCCGGTTGTCGCGGTCCTCGCCGCGTTCTGGCAGGTCGCAGAAGACGCAGTCGACGTCCGGGTTCCCGTCGTCTCGCTCTACCCACTCGATGCGCCACGGCGCGAACACCTGATCCATGCCTCACGGTGGACCGCCGCCGGAGAAAATCACTGCGGTCGCGGGCGGCCGAGTCATACTATATAAGCTTTGTTGCCGTTCACGTCGGTTTCACGGGTGATACCGACGCTTGAATCTCCGTAAACGCGCTGACCGGGCCCTGCGTCCTCCGTCTGGATCGGCACCGGTTAATCCCCGGATAAACGGTCTGAACGGCGGCGAACCGTTGGGGATTTTTATGCGGTCTGGGCTGCATTAATCGAAGTGGGATGGCAGCTACAGACGGCGCAACTGACCTGACGGAGTCGTGTTCAACGTGCGAACGGACGACGCCACACGAGGTTTCGGTGAAGATCCTGACCGAGAGTACCAAAGAGGAGAACGCACAGTTCTCCAGGGAGCCCTACCGGGTAAGCAAGTGTCGGGTCTGCGGGACCACGACCGAAACCCGGATGAACAACGCCTGAGGCCATCCCGACCGGTAGCGACTGGTCTCGTCACCCGCTGGCGTCGCTATCGTTCGGCGAGCCGACGCGCTACAGCGACCGCTCGACCCCACCCTTACCATCAAATACCATCTGGTGGTGGACAAAACCAGAGAGCAGCATCTAATACCATCTGATACCGGATAGCCGAGAAAGCGCTCCCGCGGTCCCGGGCGGTCCTACCGGCTCCGCGTCGTCACTTCGCAGCCGTCCTCGGTGACGATGACGGTGTGTTCCTTCTGGCTGACCAGTTCGCCCTTCCGCTCCTGGAGGACGGGGTAGCCGTGGACCACGTCCTGCTGTTTGAGCCGTCGGAGCGTCATCTCGACGCGGGGGACGTCGAGCCACCGGGCGGCGAAGGGGAGCGTCTTGAACTCCTCGGTGATCTGATCCAGCGCCTGGCGGGCCTGGCGGTTGCGGACCGACCGCTCGCGCTCGAGGGCGAAGATCTGCTCGTCGCTGCCCTCGTGGACCTTGCCCGTGCCCGTCGTCGCGAACGGTTCGATAGCGACGACCTGGCCGGCCTCCAGGGTCGTCCCCTGCGAGATGGCGCGGTTCGGGATGTTCGGCTCGGTGTGTTGCTCCCAGTGGCCCAGGCCGTGGCCGGTGAGGTTGACCACGGGCCTGTAGCCGTACCCCTCGATGACCTCCTCGACGGCGGCGCCGATCTCGCTGGTGTCGACGCCGGCCTCGACCGTCTCGATGGCGGCGTCCAGCGCCTCTGCGGAGGCCGCGGCCAGCTCGTCGTTGCCCGAGAGGTCGACGGTGACGGCCGTGTCCGCGAGCCAGCCGTCGACGTGGACGCCGATGTCGAGGTTGATCATCTCCTCGCCGAAGGTCTCCTCGTCGCCGGGCGCGGGCGTCGCGTGCGCGGCCTCGTGGTCGACGCTGATGTTGACGGGGAAGGCGGGCTCGCCGCCCAGTTCCCGGATCCGCTCCTCGGCCCACTCGGCCACTTCCAGGTGGGAGACGCCCACCTCGACCATCTCGGCTGCCTCGTCGCGCACCTCCGCGAGGATCTCGCCGGCCTCGCGGTGTTTCTCGTACTGCTCGGACTCGAGGTCCACGTCTGTCATGGGGAAGGGTTGACGGTTGCAGGGCAAAGGGTTTCCCCTTGGCCTCGAAAGAGAGGGGAGATGAGTTCCGAGCGTGATCGACCGCCGATCTACGCCAGCCGACTCCTGTGGGGCGCCGTCGCCGTCGTGACGCTCCTCGGCGGCGTCACCGACGGCCCCTGGACGGCCGTCGCCCTGCTGCTGGGCTCGCTGGTCGGGGTCGTCGTCGTCGCCCTCCTCGCGACCGGGCTCGGCCGTCTCCGCGACGTCGGCGAGCCCCAGTACGACAACAAGATCGATCCCTGGGACGACTGAGCGAGTGCGACGGCGGTCTGAGCGCCGAACAAATTTCTCACCGCCGCGCGGTCTGCATCGCGGCGGTATTGAACGCCTCGCCCGCCCGGCCGTCCGCGTCGATGAGGACGACCCCTGCTCCCTCGCCCGTGGCGTCGGCGAACGCGTCGACGGCCGACGCCGCGGCCGCTTCCGGGTCCTCTCCGTCCAGCCGTTCCACGGCCGCCCGGGCCAGCCCGAACCGGGCGATGGCCTCGCCTGCCCCGGTCGCGCTGGCGGCGCCGCGTTCGTCCGCGTAGAACCCCGCGCCGACCTGCGGGACATCCCCAGCCCGACCGGCCAGCGCGAACCAGCGACCGCCGGTCGAGGTGGCCACTGCCAGCCGATTCCCGTCGGTCGCCGTGGCGCCGACGGTGTCGTGGCCGTCGCCGAACCGCTCGATGACCCACGGTAACTGCTCGGCGACCCTGCCCCCTGGCGGATCGGCGGCCGCCCAGCGCTCGCGCGTCCGGTCGGTCCAGAGGTCCCGGTCGGTGGCGACGCCGGCGGCCGCGGCCAGGTCGACCGCCCGGTCGCCGGCCACCAGGACGTGTGGCGTCTCCGCCGCGACGACGCGGGCGGCGTCGACGGCGTGCTCGACGCCGGGCATGGCGCAGGCCGCGCCGACCGTCCCGTCGTCAGTCATCAGGCCCGCGTCGGTCCTGATCCGGCCGTCGCTCTGGACGGCGCTGCCCGTCCCCGCGTTGAACCGAGGGTCCGACTCCAGCACGCGGACGGCCGCGCAGACGGCCGGGAGGGGGTCGTCCGCCGCCGCTGCCGCGTCGGCCGCATCGGCCACCCTCGCCCGCCGCTCCTGAGGCGCGTCCGGCTCCGGGCCCGCGCCGCCGTGAACGATCGCGTCCATACTGGCCGTTCGCGCGTGCCGATGAAGTGACTGGCGTCAGCGATCGGGGGAGATCCGTCGCCGGCCCCGTGGCCGTGCCTTCGGGAACGACACGGGCGCGCGCATCGAGACGTTCCCCGGCGAGCCCCCGCGAACGGCCCGTGGCACTCGGCTGACAGGTACGGTGTACGTTCGTAAACTTGCTACGGTGATCGGCCCCGGATTACTGCATGATCTTCCAATCCTGGGGCCTGTCTCGTCGACTATCGGGGGCGTCATTCAGTCACATACCACGATGGAAGCGGCAGTCCTTTAGGCAACTGTCGTAATGCTTCGACCATGGCATACGATTACGACAAGGTCGAGGTGCCCGAAGAGGGCGAGCAGATCGAGGTCGTCGACGAGGAGAACGACGAACTCGACATCCCCGAGACCCCCGTCATCCCGATCATCCACGGTGACGGCATCGGGAAGGACGTCGGTCCGGCCGCGCAGAAGGTCCTGACCGCCGCGGCCAACGCCACGGGCCGCGACATCGCGTGGATGCGCGTCTACGCCGGCGAGTCCGGCCGGGAGAAGTACGACGAGAACCTCCCCGACGACACGGTCAACGCCATCGACGAGCACCGCGTCGCCATCAAGGGCCCGCTGACGACGCCCGTCGGCGCGGGCTTCCGCTCGCTCAACGTCGCGCTGCGCCAGACGCTCGACTTCTACTCGAACGTCCGACCGACGTACTACCTCGACGGCGTCCCCTCGCCGATGAAGGCTCCCGAGGAGATGGACATGGTCACCTTCCGGGAGAACACCGAGGACGTCTACGCCGGCATCGAGTGGGAGGCGGGCACCGACGAGGTCGAGCAGGTCCGCGACTTCGTGGAGCAGGAGATGGGCTTCGACGACACCATCCACGAGGGTCCCGTCGGCATCGGCATCAAGCCGATCACCGAGAAGGGCTCCAAGCGCCTCGTGCGCAAGGCCATCGACTACGCCATCGAGCACGACCGCGACAAGGTCACGCTGGTCCACAAGGGTAACATCATGAAGTTCACCGAGGGCCAGTTCTCCGAGTGGGGCATGGAGGTCGCCGACGAGGAGTACCCCGACGAGGAGGTCTTCGCCGCGCCCGACTCGCTGTGGGAGGAACAGGACGACATCGACGTCCCCGAGAGCGCCGTCATGGTCGAGGAGCGCCTCGCCGACGCGATGCTCCAGTGGATGCAGCTGCGCACCGACGAGTTCGACGTCCTCGCCATGCCGAACCTCAACGGCGACTACCTCTCCGACGCCGCTGGCGCCCAGATCGGCGGCCTCGGCATCGCGCCCGGCGCCAACTTCGGCGACGCCCGCGTCCTCGCCGAGCCCGTCCACGGCTCCGCCCCGAAGCGCGCCGGCCAGAACATGGCCAACCCGACCGCGATGACCCTCTCCGGCCGCCTGATGTTCGACTACATGGGCTGGAAGGACGCCGCCGACCTCGTCCGCGACGCCGTCGAGGAGACCATCTCCTCCGGCAAGGTCACCTACGACCTCGAACGCCAGCTCGAGGGCGCCGAGAAGCTCGGTACCGAGGAGTACTCCGACGCCATCGTCGACAACATCGAAGACCTCGCGTAGAGGACCTCGAAGCCTCGTAACCCGCGGAACCGCCGTCGTTTTCTTCTCTGGCGCTCCCCGATAGCAACGCAGAGCCGCCCGGCCGTTCAGTCCATCCAGTCCGGATCCTCGCGCGGCGGGCTGAACACGTCGACGCCGCTGACCGGCTCCTCGCCGCGGTTCTCCGCGCTGTGGGGCTCGTCGCCGGGGATCACGTACGAGTCGCCCGGCCCGACGGTGAACTCCTCGCCGTCGACGGCGAAGGTGAGCGTCCCCTGATCCACGTACCCCACCTGCTCGTGGCGGTGACTGTGCTCGGGGACGCCGGCGCCCGGCTCGAAGTGGAAGTGCTGGACGCTCATGCGCTCGCCCACGGCCAGTTGCGTGAGGTGGACGCCCTCGACCGCCTCGACCGTCTCCCGGGTCGCGTGTGGAACTTCCTCCATGGCACTGGTGACGTAACGGCGTGACTAAGGGATTGTGCGAGCCCCGGGACAACCGCTACAACTGCGAACAACCAGAAAGTCCCGCCCGTAGTCGGTTGGCCAGCCGGCATCGGGCGGGACTGAAAGGGGCCGTCCGCTCGATGAGCGAGGCGACGCAAGGACCGTCGTTCGAGAGAGCGAAGTCGTCCGAGAGAGCTTCGATCTCTCGCGATCACGAAAGAGCGCTGGGCGCTCTTTCGGACGACTCTCTCGCGATCACGAAAGACGCCGCTGGCGTCTTTCGAACGACAACGAAGTGAGGACCGCAGCGAGTCGCAGCCATCGAGCGGACGGGGGCTTTCTGGTTGTTCACGCCGCTATGCCAGGATCTGCCGCGGTCTGTAACCCCTGGGACGAAAGGGTGAACAGCCCGGCAGAGGTAGGGATACGTGACATGTACGCGGTCGTGGGTTGCGGCGAGTGTTCGGCGCTGTGGATCATCGAGGGGCGGTCCGAGACGACCCAGTGTCCCCGCTGCGGGAAGCGCCGCGGGTACGAGAAGCGCCGGAAGTTCGTGGAGACGGACGACGAGGACCACGCCCGGGAGGTGCGGGCGTCGATGCTCGCCAACCGCCAGGATCAGGGCGAGGCCTTCGCGGAGCTGGACTCGTTCGCGGAGATGGAAGAGCGCGTCGACGAGGCCGGGCCGGACGACGAGGAGTACCTGGAGGCGTCCGGAGTCGACGCCGAATCGGTCGCCGCGGCGGACGAGCGAGCGGAGCAGGGGGCCGGTGGGAGCCAGAGCCGCAAGGAGACGGTCCTGTCGGCGCTCCGTGAACTGGACGCGCCCGACCGCGAGGCCGTCGTCGACTACGCCGCCGAGCGGGGCGTCCCCGCGGAGTACACGGCGGACGCGCTGGAGAAACTCGTCCGGCGGGGCCGCGCGACGGAGAGCGGCGGCACGTATCGCCTGCTCTGACGCCGCGGTGCGACCCCGCCGCCTCAGATGCTGAACAGGACGATCAGCAGCGCGGCGTGGACGGGGACGGCGGCGAGGTAGACGAGGTAGTACACGAGGAACTTCGCGGTCCGGGGGTTCTCCGGCTCACGTTCCTGATTGAGCGTCTCGACGGCGAACTCCTCGTGGTAGCGTTCGGGAATCTCGTCGCGGAAGCGCCTCGTGCCGCCGATGGGGAGCCAGTCGGGCGCCGGCAGGCCGGCGGTGCGGACGCCCACGACGTAGGCGGTCCCGAGGCCCAGCAGCGGGACGGCGAAGAGGGCGAAGATCACGTAGAACGACGGGACGTCGAAGGCGTTCCCGATCGCGAGGGTGGCGATCACGGTGGCCACCGGCGCGACCAGGCCGGAGAGCACGAAGAGACCGTACTGGCGGACGTCCGCGTCCATGCGGGAGCGGAGGACGGGCACCGCCGAAAAGGTTCCGTGCGTCACAGGAGGCCCAGCGTCCTCGCGACGCCGACGAGCGCCGCGAGCGTGGTCGCCAGCAGTTTCGCCACTCTCAGCAGTCGGCGGGCGAGGGCCAGCCGGTCCGACGGAGCGTCGTCGCAGTCCGACGACTCGTCCGCGGGGCTCGCGTGCCGTTCGCTTCGCTCACTCCCGCTCGCCCGTCCCGAGGCCTCCCTGCGGTCGGCCTCGGGCGCTACGTGCTGTACCGTCCGGTCGGAGGACTGATGCGGAGAGCGCATGGGTGGTGGGGGCGCCCGCGGGTGCTGACCGGCGGACGCCGCCCGAGACTACTCGCGGGACCGACAAAAGAAACGGCCACGTCCGCGCGGTGAAAGTGAAAGTGTCGGAGATGCGTCACTGTGGCGGGCGACGGACGGCAACGCGCCCGTACGGCGTCGTCCGAGGAGGCCGAAAGTAATCGAAGGCCGTCAGGACGGACCGATCACCGCCCGAGGTCCGCGTGGGCGCTGGAGAGGTGTCGGGAGGAGAGGGCGGCCAGCAGGGAGAGTTCGCCCGCCAGCGCGCCCGCGGCGATGACCTCGGCGAGCGCGTCGGCGTTGCTCCCGGGCGGGTCGCCGCCGCCGCCGTAGCCCAGGATCTCGAGACCCTCGGACTGGGTGGGCAGCGACGTGCCGCCGCCGACGGTGCCCACCTCGAGCGACGGGAGCGTCACGGAGGCGTACAGCCCTTCCTCGCGCTCGTCGACGGTGGTCATGGCGTTGGCTCCCTCGACGACCTGGGCGGCGTCCTGGCCCGTCGCCAGGAAGGTCGCGGCGACGACGTTGGCGGCGTGGGCGTTGAACCCCAGCGCGCCGGCCTTCGCGGAGCCGATCAGGTTCTTGCGGGTGTTGGCCTCGACGATGGCCTCCGTCGTCGTGTCCAGCCCCGCCTCGACCTGCTCGTGGGGGATGAGGACGTCCGCGGCGACGGTCCGGCCGCGGCCCTCGATGGCGTTGATGGCGGCGGGCTTCTTGTCGTTGCAGAGGTTGCCCGACAGCGCCACGAGGTCCGCGGGCGTCTCGGCCTCGACCACCTCGCAGGCGGCCTCCGTCGCGATGGTGGCCATGTTCATCCCCATGGCGTCCTTCGTGTCGTAAGCGAAGCGGAGGAAGACGCTGTCGCCGACGACGTAGGGCGTCACGTCCTGTAGCTCGCCGTGGCTGGTGGTCGCCTCGGCCGCCTCCGCCAGGCGGTCGACGTTCCCGCGCGCCCAGGACGAGACCTCGCCGGCCTCGCGCACGTCGTCGACCTTGAACACGGGCGCCCGGGTCATCCCGGACTTGAGGACCTCCGCGGTGGCGCCGCCCGCCGTCCGGATGGCGCTCGCGCCGCGGTTGACACTGGCCAGGAGCGCGCCCTCCGTCGTCGCCAGCGGGAGGTAGTGCTCGCCCTCGGCGGCGCTGCCGTCGACCGGCAGCGGGCCGACCACGCCCATCGGGACCTGCGCCGCGCCGACCATGTTCTCGACGTTCGACTCCGCATCGTCAGCGTCGAACGCGTAGTCGCCCACGGCGTCCAGATCCGCACCGGTTTCTTCGGCCAGCAGGCGCCGGCGCGCCGCCGCGGCCGTCTCGGCGTCCGCGTGGTCCTCCAGCTCGTAGAGTCGCAGCTTCCCCTCGCGGACCCGCTCCGCGAGGTCGTCCGCGTCCGTCTCGGTCATACCCGTTGGTGGCGACCGGGTCCCCTAACAGTTGCTCTTGCGGTCCGGCGTCCAGCCGAGCGAAGTCGTTCGAGAGGCGCATCGCGCCTCTCGTGATGAGCGCGGGACTCCGTCCCGCGAACCGTGCGAACGGGCGCTTCGCGCCCGTGAGCAGATGACGAGAGACCTTCGGTCTCTCGAATCACGAGGCTGGGCTCGGAGGACTCACTCCGTCCGTCCTCCGGCGTCCGCGCGAACGAAGTGAGCGCGGTCTCGGGAGGCGATCGGCGGGAACCGGTCGGCGCACCGCCCGAATCGCCCGGTGCAACTGACGCGACAGGACGCCGCTCCGGTCGTACGGCGACCCATGACAAGCAGTATCACAAAACAGTGACGACCAACCGTCCCGACAGACACCCTCCTCTCCACCACAGGGCCCTATTGAACACAAAATTTTTTCAAACAGGCACTTCGACCCCTAGCTACCTACCGGAGGACCACACCCATGCCCGAAATGGAAACAGCGCAGTTCGAGACGGACCTGAGTCTCTTCAAGTACGACAACCTGGAACAGTTACCGCCCGAATACCGCGAGCTCGAAGAGGACGAGCGAACGGAGCGCATCGAGGCGGCGCTCGCCGACCTCGGCGACGACGTGGTGATCCTCGGCCACAACTACCAGCGCCGGGAGATCGTCGAGCACGCGGACTTCGTCGGCGACTCCTACCAGCTCTCGAAGGAGGCCGCGAACGCCGACGCCGAGTACGTGATCTTCGGCGGCGTGACGTTCATGGCCGAGTCCGCGGACATCATCACGGACGACGACCAGACGGTGATCCTGCCGTCGATGGAGGCCTCCTGTCCCATGGCCGGGATGGCCGAGGCCCTGCAGGTCGACGCGGCGTGGGCCGAGCTCACCGGAGCGCTGGCCGACGACGAGGAGATCGTCCCGATCACCTACATGAACAGCTACGCCGACCTGAAGGCCTTCTGCGCCGAGCAGGGCGGGCTGGTCTGCACCTCCTCGAACGCGGCTGACGCCTTCGAGTACGCCTTCGAGAAGGGCGACACGGTGCTGTTCCTGCCGGACAAGCACCTGGGAACGAACACGACCCACCGCCTCGGAATCGAGGACGAGATCGTCGAGTGGGACCCGTGGGACCCGGAGGGCGTCAGCGCCGCCGAGGCCGTCGACAACGACGTGATCCTCTGGGAGGGCTACTGCCAGGTCCACGAGCGCTTCACTGAGGACCACGTCGCCCAGATCCGCGAGGACCACCCCGACGCGAACGTCGTGGTCCACCCCGAGTGCCGCCGCGAGGTCGTCGAGGCCGCCGACGTCGTCGGATCCACGGCGACGATCACCGAGACCGTCGAAGCGGCCGACCCCGGCGAGACGTGGGCCATCGGCACCGAGATCCACCTCACCAACCACCTCGACCGCTGGCACCCCGAGGTGGAGGTGTTGCCCCTCTGTGGCGAGGCCTGCATGGACTGCAACGCCATGCGCCAGATCGACCCGAACTACCTCTGCTGGGTGCTGGAGGAGCTGCTCGAGGGCCGCGAGCGCAACGTCATCGAGGTCGCGCCGGAGGAGAAGGAACTGGCGCAGGTCGCGCTCGACCGCATGCTGGAGATCTGACCATGACTGAACCAGCGGACTACGACGACTACCGGGAGACGGACGTCCTCGTCGTGGGTTCCGGCATCGCCGGGTGTGCGGCCGCACTCGCCGCCGCGCGTGAGGGCGACGACGTCACCGTCGCCACGAAGGCCACTCGCCCGGCGGGCGCGTCTTCGTGGTGGGCCCAGGGCGGCATCGCCGTCGCCCGGGACGACCCCGAGCAGTTCAAGCGCGACATCCTGACGGCCTCCGACGACACCGCGGACCCCGACGCCGTCGACGTGCTCGTCGAGAACGCCAATGACGCCGTGCGGGACGTCATCGTCGACACGCTGGGCGTGGAGTTCGACACCGAGGGCGACGGCGAGTGGGACTTCGGCCGCGAGGCCGCCCACGACGAGGCGCGCATCCTCCACGTCGACGCCTCGACGGGCAAGCACATTCACGTCCCGTTCCTGACCTACCTCGACGACCACGAGGGCGTCGAGATCCGGGACGACACGGCCGCGCTGGACCTGATCACCCACGAGGGCAGAGTCCACGGCGCGCTGCTGGAGCGCGACGGCGCGGTGACGCCGACCTACGCCGGCGCGACCGTCCTCGCGACGGGCGGCATCGGTGACTGCTACCCGCGCTCGACCAACCCCGACGGCTCGACCGGGGACGGCGTCGCGATGGCCGCGCTCGCCGGGGCCGACGTCGCGGACATGGAGTACGTGCAGTTCCACCCGACCGTCTATCCAGGGCGCGACGAGGCGGCCGACTGTGACGGGGGCCCGTTCCTCGTCAGCGAGGCCGTCCGCGGCGAGGGCGCCCTCCTCCGGAACGGCGAGGTCTCCGAGCCCGGCGGCTCGGGGGCTCGGGAGACGCAGTCTCCCGGTGGCGAGCGGTTCATGCCCGACTACCACGAGGACGCCGAACTGGCGCCCCGCGACGTGGTCGCGCGGGCCGTCCAGGAGCAGCGCGAGGCCACCGGCGAGGTAGTGCTGGACGTGTCGTCGAGCGAAGCGAGACGACGCTCGGAAGAGCTCCGCTCTTCCGGTGTCTCGCCGCTTGACTTCGCCGACGAGTTCCCCGACCTCGCGGCGAAGTGCGAGGAGCGGGGCGTCGACTGGGAGTCCGGCATCCCGGTCGCGCCCGCGGAGCACTTCCTCTGCGGCGGCGTCGCCGTCGACGACCGCGGCCGGGCCTCGCTGGACCGCCTCTACGCCGTCGGCGAGTGCTCGCGGACCGGCGTCCACGGCGCCAACCGACTGGCCTCGACGTCCCTGCTGGAGGGGCTCGTGTGGGGGCTGCGGGCCGGGGAGGACGCCGCCGGCCGAAACCCCGAAGTCGTCGAGTCGCCGGACCTGCTGAACCGCGACCCGGACCTGCCCGACAACTTCGCGCGCGAGAAGTTCGTCCGCCTGCGCCGGGTGATGGACGAGTACGTCGGCCTGCGGCGCGACCCGGAGGACCTCGCGCGCGCCCAGGGCGTCCTCCGGCGGCTGAAAGGCGAGGTCGACGCCTACGTCCGCACGCGCACCTCGCGGTCGCTGTACGAGCTCCGGAACGCGAGCGTCACCGCGCTGCTCGTCGCCCGCGCCGCGTCGGAGAACGGCGAGTCCGTCGGCACGCACAACCTCGTGGACGCGGCGGAGACGACGGCCGACTGAGATGATCCCCGACTCGAAAATCGAGGACTGGCTCCGCGAGGACCTGGGCCACCACGACGTCACCAACCAGGTACCCGGGGCGACCGCCGGTCGACTCGTCGCGAAGGAGGAAGGCGTCGCCGCGGGACTGGACGCCGCCGCGGCCGTCTTCGATTACCTCGGCGTCGACGTGATCGACCGGGTCGAGAACGGCGCGGCCGTCGACGCGGGCGAGGCCGTCCTCCGCGTCGACGGGCCAGCCCGCGAGGTCCTGCGAGGCGAGCGCGTCGCCGTCAACGTCGCCGGCCACGCCTCCGGCGTCGCGACGAAGACGCGCGAGGCGGTGGCGGAGGCCCGCGCGGTCGATGACGACGTGCGCATCGCCGGCACCCGCAAGACGACACCGGGGCTGCGCGGCGTCGAGAAGCGCGCGATCGCGGCGGGCGGTGGCGACACCCACCGTCTGGACCTCTCTCACATGGTGATGGTCAAGGACAACCACGTCGCCGAACTGGGCCTGAAGCGGGCCGTCGAGCGCTTCCGCGAGCGGGCCTCCTTCGCGACGAAGGTGGAGGTCGAGGTCGAGGAGCCCGCCGACGCGCCGCGGGCCGCGCGGGCGGGGGCGGACGTCGTCCTGCTGGACAACGTGACGCCCGGAGAGACGGAGCGGGCGGTCGATCTGCTCCGCGATGCGGCCGCGGACCTCGGCCGCGAGGTACTGGCCGAGGCCTCCGGCGGGATCACGGTCGAGTCCGTCCCCGACTACGCGGCGACGGGCGTCGACGTGGTCTCGATGGGGTCGCTCACCCACTCGGCGTCCGCGCTGGACTACTCCTTCAGGACGGGTACCGAGACGGTCGAACGCTAGGGCACGGATCTAGAGGTCCCGCGCCAGCATGACCTCGTCGACGAGGTCGCCCTCGATCTCGTAGTGGTCCTCGCGGACGGCCTCGACCGCCCAGCCGTTCTCCTCCAGGAACTCGATCCCGACCTCGTTCGTGGCGGGCAGGCTCTGGTAGACCTTGCGAGACCCCTCGCTGGCGGCCCACGAGACGCCGCGCTGGAGCAGGTGGCTCCCGATGCCGTGGCGGCGGTACTCCTCCAGCACGCCGAGGGTCAGCTCCGCCGTCCCGGACAGCGTGGCCGGTTCGGGACGACTGGCGTGGACCCACCCCACGACGTCGTCGGCGACGGTGGCGACGAACACGGCGCGACACTCCGTCGGCGAGCGGCGGAACAGCGTCTCCTCGAAGGCCAGTTGCTCGGCGACGGACTCGGCGACGACGTCCCTCTCCGCGTCGACGACGCTGCGGATCACCGCGACGACGCCCGAGAGGTCCGGCGGCCCCGCCGGCCTGATCTCGTAGGTGATCCCGGCCTCCTCGTGTTCCTCCGCCTCGCCGGCGTGCATCGGCGTCCGGAGGCGGCCGTCGACCTCCTCGACGAGGCCGTCCCGCCGGAGGATCGAGACGTGGTGCTGGAACGACTCGGGGTCGAGCCGGAGCGCCTCGGCCACTGCGGAGGGCTCGATCGGACCGTGGCGGTCGACGTACCGGTAGACCCGCTTGCGGTCGTCCCCGAAGTCGAACTCGGTGGACGCTGACATCACTCGGGGTTGGCACCCCAGACGTATAGCGCTACTGACTGTTCTGGCGCACCGCTTTTCATCGAGGGCGACCGACCGACGGACGATGACGGCGACGATCCGCGCGTGCGACGAGCACGGGTTCTTCGACGGTGAGACGTGTCCCGCCTGTGGGGGGCGTGGGGAAACGGTCCTCTCCGGCGAGCGCCGCCGCCGGCTCTCGAAGTTCGCGAGCGGCGCACTCCGGCACTTCCCCGACGACGTCGGCCTCTCGCTGGACGACGCGGGCTGGACCGCGTTCGACGACCTCGCGGAGGCCGTCGCCGGAAAGTACGACTGGGGCGGTTCGCGGGAACTCGCGGGCGTGATCGAGACCGACCCCAAAGGTCGGTTCGAGTGGACAGGCGGGGCCGCGGCGGGGAGCGACGACAGTCAGGCCCCCGCCGGCGGCCGCGTCCGGGCCGCGTACGGCCACTCGGTCGACGTGGACCTCGACGCCGCGGACACGCCCGTCCCGGACACGCTCTACCACGGGACGGCGCCCCGGAACGTCGACGCCATCCGGGAAGAAGGGCTCAGGCCGATGTCGCGCCAGAAGGTCCACCTCTCGGGGACGCTCGCGGAGGCCCGCGAGGTCGGATCACGCCACGCCGACGATCCGATCGTCTTCGCCGTCGACGCCGCGGCGATGGAGCGGGACGGCCGCCGCGTCGTCGAGCGCGGGCGCGCGACGTACACGACGGACCGGGTGCCGCCAGCGTACCTGGAGCTACTCGACTAGCGGCTCGCCGGTCATCGCGTCCGGCTGCTCGACGCCGATCAGGTCCAGCATCGTCGGGGCGAGGTCGGCCAGCGTCCCGCCGTCGCGGGCGGTCAGGCCGCCGTCGGTCCCGTCGGACGCGAGGTAGACGAAGGGGACGGGGTTGGTCGTGTGGGCGGTGTGAGGGTCGTCCTCGGTGCCCATGTCGTCGGCGTTGCCGTGGTCGGCGCAGAGCAGGACGTGCCCGCCGGCCTTCGTCACGGCGTCGACGAGCCGGCCGAGCTGGGTGTCGACGGCCTCGACGGCCTGGACCGCGGCCGCGAAGTCGCCAGTGTGCCCGACCATGTCGGGGTTCGCGTAGTTGAGCACGAGCGCGTCCGGGTCGTCCTCCTCGATGATCTCGACGGCGGTGTTGGTCACTTTGCGGGCGCTCATCGCCGGGGCCTGGTCGTACGTCCCGACGTCCGGGCTCTGGATGATGCGGCGGCGCTCGCCGTCGAACTCCACCTCGCGGCCGCCGTTGAGGAAGTAGGTGACGTGGGGGTACTTCTCGCTCTCGGCGAGGCGGAGCTGAGTGAGCCCCTCGTCGGCCAGCACCTCGCCCAGCACGTCCTCGGGCTGGTTCGGCGGGAAGGCGACGCCCACGTCGAAGGTCCGGTCGTACTGGGTCATCGTGACCGTCCGGATCTCCGGCGGCTCGGTGTCGGCGCCCCAGTCCTCCGGGCGAATGTCCGCGAGCATGCGGGTCAGCTGGCGGGCGCGGTCGGCCCGGAAGTTGAAGAACACCACCGCGTCGCCGTCCGCCATGTCGGTGTGATCGCCGACCAGCGTCGGCTCGACGAACTCGTCGGTGTCACCGCGGTCGTAGGACCCGCGGACCGCCTCGACGGCGTCGTCGACGCGGTAGTCGGCCGCCCGGTCGACGATGGCGTCGTAGGCCCGCCGGGTGCGCTCCCAGTTCTGGTCGCGGTCCATCGCGTAGTAGCGGCCGACGACGGTGGCGACGTCGCCGGTGCCGTGCTCCTCGACGTGGGCCTGCAGGTCGGCGAGGTAGCCCTCGCCGCCGGTCGGCGAGGTGTCCCGGCCGTCCGTGAACGCGTGGGTGACCGCGTCGGTCCCGCGCTGGCCGGCCAGTTCGATCAGCGCGTGGAGGTGGTCCTGGTAGGAGTGGACGCCGCCGTCGGAGACCAGCCCCATGAAGTGGACGCGGCCGTCGTGCTCCTCGGCGTACTCGAACGCGGAGAGCAGCCGCTCGTTCTCGAAGAACGGCGGGTCCTGCGCGCCCTCGTCCGGCGGCGACTCGCCGCGCGAGCGGGCGATGCTGTCGGACACGCGCGCGGAATCCTGCTTGACCACGCGGCCGGCGCCGATGTTGAGGTGACCGACTTCGGAGTTTCCCATCTGTCCCTCCGGGAGGCCCACCCGGCGGCCGTGGGTCACCAGGGTGCTCGTCGCACCCCGCTCCCAGTAGTCGTCGAAGTTCGGGGTGTCCGCCGCGGCGACCGCGTCGCGGACGCCCTCGTCGGGGTTGAGCCCCCAGCCGTCCAGGATGACGAGCGCAGCCTTCATGTCCGGAGGTCCTCCCGCGCCGCGTAATACCCCTTCGAAGCCCGGCACGTAGCGCGGAGGGACCGCAACGCGACCTCCCGCCCGGCGACGGCGGCCCCGTGACCCGCCGGCCCACCGGAATTATAGTGTTCGCGAGCCATCACTCGCACATGAGCGGACGCATCCTCTCAGACGAGCTGTCGGAGGAGATCGTCACCGCGGCCCGGACCGCCACGGGCGACAGCCTCCGGTCGGTGACCTACTTCACTCGATCTGACTTTCAACAGCTGTACCTCCGGGAGGACCTGGAACGGGACGCCGACCTCAACGAGTTCGTCGGCCACGAGTGGCGCGGCTACAAGGACACCAACAACGCCTACCGGGAGTCGGAACTGGGCCAGTACGAGTTCACGATCCGCGCCTTCGAGAACGGCTACCTGCTCCGGGTCGCGACCGACCGCGCGGGGGTGCTCCTGACGACCGACGGTCTGACGATGCAGACCTACGACGACGTCGCCGAGGCCCTCGAGCGGCTGCTGGCCGAGGAGTCCGACGAGGAGTAACGGCACTCGGGGCTCGTAGCTTTCGGCGCTCGCATTTTCGAGGCCTCCCTGCGGTCGCTCCCGCTCGCCCTAACGAGGCCTCACTTCGTTCGGCCTCGCTGCCTCCGGAAACCCTTATACGCCGCCGGCGAAAGCCACGTGCAATGACTCTCGACCCGGTGCACGTCGACGGCATCGCGCGCCTCGCCGGCCGGATCGAACAGAGCGTCGACGAGAGCGACCACCGGGAGTTCGCCGAGACCGTCTGGGAGGACTTCCTCGACCCGCTGGTGGCCGACGGTCGGCGCGTGCTGGAACCGATCGGTGAGCGCCGCCGCCTCCGGGTCGGTTGCGAGGACGCGGCCCTGCAGGAGCGGCCCTTCCCGACCCAGCACGGACTCGACTCGGGGACGATCAACCCGACGACGTTCAAGAACGGTCTGGTGATCGACGTGGCCCAGGCCGCGATGAGCGCCGTCCCCTCCGACCTGGACCTCCACCGGGCGCGGACCATCGTCATGACCGCCCACGCCAACGACGTCTCCGTCGCGCTGGACGGCGAGTGGACGATGCACGACGAGGGGTACGTCCGCGAACGCATCCTCCAGACCCCGCGGGTCGACCGCTACGAGCAGGACGTCGTCCACGCGCTCGCGCTGTACCTGGCCGAGAGCGAGCACGCGCTCAAGCAGGCCGAGGTGGTCGAGGACCTCATGATCCTGGACGGCCCCATCTACCCCACGGGGCTACTCCAGTGGGCCGACCACGACCCCGAACTGGCGGAACTGCTCGTCAAGGAGGACGTGCTGACCGTCGTCGAGAACTACGTCGACCTCGTGGAGGCGTTCCTCGACCGGGGCGTGCCGCTGATCGGCTTCGTCAAGTCGACCACGTCGAAGGCGATCACCCGGGCGGTCAGGGACGCGCAGGGGTCCGCGCCGTGGGCCAACGACGCGGCCTTCTTCACCAAACTGCTGGAGCAGCGCGACGACGAGGGCGAGCGGGTCACCGACTCGCTGACCTGCACCAGCTGGTTCCGCTCGCGCGTGGGCACGGACTCGGTCATGGCGGCCGACGGCGACGCGCTGGGCGTCGAGCGCGCCCGCGAGCCCGAGGCCTACGAAGTCACCTTCTTCGTAGTCTACGACCCCCGGGAGGACGTCCTCTACCGCGTCGAGGCTCCCTACGGCGTTACCCGCGACGAGGAGACCCGCGACGCCATCACCCGGCAGGTGCTGGCCGACGTGGCTGCCGAGCGAGGCCCGCCGCTGGCCGTCAACAAGGCCGACGAACTGGCCCGGATCGGCCGCGACGAGAAGGCCGCGCTCAAGGAGGAGATCGAGCGCCGCTTCGACAGCGAGCGCCAGCGCGAGTACGACGACGTCCGCTGGGGCGCCGAGTTCGACGTCTGAGCGTCGGTTCGTCCACTCGCCGCCGGTGCGGTCGCCGACCGCTCAGGCCTCCGCTTCCTCGACCTGGATCACGTCGACGTCGACGTCGCCGGCGTCGACGCCGACGCGGACGAACTGCGTGCGGACGTGCTCCTTCCCCGCAGCGATGGCGTCGTCGCGCGTCTCGAACCCGCGGGGCATCGGCGACTCGAAGGCCACGTTGACCTCCTCGTCGCCGACCTGCTGGACCTGCCCGCCGCTGGCCACCTCGTAGAAGGCGTCGCACACCCAGACGTACGGCGTCCCCTCGTCCGGCGCGCCCTTGAACGACGGGGCGCGCTCGCCGGGTTCGTACAGCGTGCCGGTCAGCTCGGTCCCACCTGCCCGTCCGCGGATGAGCAGCATAGTATGTGATACAGTACCAAGGGATTTAAGCGATGCCCCGGAGGTCAGCTGACCGACGAGTCCGCGGCCGCCGTGGTGTCGACCGACCGTCCCGTCACCGCAGGTCGACGGCGACCGGGAGGTGATCGGAGGGGTAGCGGCGCTGGTCCCGGTCGGTCAGCGTCACGGCTGAGTCGACCCGGGCGTCGTCGGCGACGAGGACGTGATCGATCCGCCGGTCGGGGACCAGTTCGTGGAAGTCCGTCCGCGAGGTGGCGGGCCCGTGGCGGTCGTCGGCCGCGGCGACGGCGTCCACGAGGTGTCGGCCGTCGTCCAGTTCGGCGCCGGCGAGCCGATCGTGCGGCGGGTCCCCGGCCTCGCAGTTCAGGTCGCCCGTCACGACGACCCCCGCTCCGACCGCCAGGTCTGCAACCCGGTCCGCCACCAGCGCGGCCCCTTCCCGGCGGGCGCGCTCGCCTTCGTGGTCGAGGTGGGTGTTGCAGACGAGCAGCGGGCGGTCGCCGCGCTCGTCGTCCGCGCGAACGGAGTGAGCACGGGCTCGGAAGCCGCCAGCGGCGCGGCTTCCGGCGTCAGCGAGGCGGACCCACGTCGCTATCCGGGGGTGGGTGGCGTCCCAGCCGACGCCGCCGGGCTCGCCCGTCTCCGAGAGCCAGAACGTTCCCCGCTCCTCCGGCTCGAAGCGGTCGGCGTCGTAGAAGACCGGAGCGTACTCGCCGGCGCGCTCCGCGGCCTCCCGAGAGCGGCCGACCCAGTCGTAGCCGGGGAGGCGCTCGTCGAGGTCGTCGACCTGGCGGGCGAGCGGTTCCTGCAGGCAGATCACGTCCGGCGCGTGGTAGCTGATCGTGTCGGCGACGAGGTCCCGCCGGTTCGCCCAGGCGTCCGCGCCGTCCGCCTCGAGGTCGACGCGGACGTTGAACGTCATCACGCGGAGGGGATCCATGCCACGTGCCAGCGGGCCGAGGGGGGTAAGCCTGTCGTCGGGGGAAAGGCGTTTGTCACCCGAGACGGATGGAGTGGGTATGTCCGACCTCGGGGACTTCACCGACTTCGAACCAGACGACGGCGACGGCGGCGACGAGAGCGACGACGCGACGGCCGCGTCGGACGGGACCGGCGCGGCCGCGCGCGAGTCCGACGAGGCGGACCCCTTCGAGGAGATGTCCGTCGAGCCGGCGGGCCGGGACCGCGGCGTCGGCGTCCTCTCCGCCTCGGAGGGGCTGACCATCCACGAGGACGAGCGGGAGACCTGCCTGCGAGCCTACGTGACGGTGGGCAACCGCTCGGACATCCGGATCGGCAAGTACCTGCTCGTCCCCTATCCCGACGGCGAGCGGCTGTTCTGCCGCATCGCGGGCCTGGAGTACGCCCAGGAGTTCCGCGCCGACGACGCGACCGAGATCCACGCCCGCCGCGCGATGCGATCGAACGGCATCGACGAGCAGGACTTCAAGTTCATGGCCGAACTGGAGCCGATAGCCGTCCTCTACGAGGAAGGCGAGGCGCCACGCGCCTCGGACAGTGCGAGCGGCGACGAGCCGCGAGCAGGCGGCGACCTCAAGCGACGGATGACCGACCGCGTGCCCAAGCCCGAGACCGTCGTCCGGCAGGCCACGGACAAGGCCGAGATCAAGACCGGCCTCAAGATTCCCGAGGACGGCGTGTTCCTGGGCCATCTCTCAGTCGGCGGCGAGAAGGTCAGGACCGCCGCGGAGCCGCCGACCATCGACTACCGCCTGACGGACGACTACAGCGACGGCGACCCGCTCGTCTTCCGGCATACGCTCGTCGCCGGCGGGACGGGGTCGGGGAAGACCCACGGCTCGAAGAACATCCTCCGGCAGTTCCTCGCCGCGGACCGCACCTACCCCATCGAGGGCACGGACCGCGAAGTCGGGCCCTGTCTGGTGATGTTCGACCCGCAGGACGAGTACGCCCAGATGCACGACGACGGCGAGCTGTCCGAGGAGTTCCGCCGGCGCTGCGAGCGCGAAGGCGTCGCCTGCGGCGGCCACGAGGACACCACCTGCTTCGTCCCGAAGGTCGACGACGCCAGCTACGCCGCCTCGCACCACCGCGCCGAGCAGGTGGAGTTCACCATTCCCTTCTCGATGGTGTACCGCAACCCCTGGCTGATCGCCGGCAGCCAACTCAACGACAACCAGTACAACGCGCTGCAGTACCTGCTTGATCGGTTCCGCAGGGAGTTCGGATCGACCGGCACCTACGACGACTTCACTACGTTCCTCGACGACCCGGCGCTGAAGGAGGAACTCGACGAGTCCGGGCGCGTCCACGAGGCCACCTTCGACGCCGTCAAGCGGCGCGCCTACGGCTTCGACGGCGTCTTCGACCAGGACGCCCGGCCCATCACGGACCTCGTCAAGCAGTTCGTCCGCCCGAACGGCATCAGCGTCGTCCCGACCTACCACCTGAACGACTCCCGGTCGAAGACGACGATCGTGCTCGCGCTGGCGTCGATGCTCGTCGACCAGAAGCTCTCGAACAGCCCGCGGTTCGACCGCATCAAGGAGACGCCGCTGATCCTCGGGATGGACGAGGCCCACAACTTCCTCACCGACGCCGACAGCGTCCAGGCCCGCAAGGTCATCGGCAAGTTCACCGAGGCCGCCAAGCAGGGCCGCAAGGAGCGCCTCGGACTCTTTCTCATCACGCAGGACCCCCAGGACATCGCCGACCCCGTCTTCAAGCAGATCAACACCACCGTCGTCCTCAACCTCGGCGACGAGGACGCCATCTCCGCCGTGAACATCCCCGCCAGCCTGGAGTCGAAGGTGCCCTACATGGAGAAGGGCCAGATGGTCGTCTACTCGCCGGACAACTCCGAGCCCGTCGAGATCCAGGGGCTGGCGACCTGTCTGACGAAGCACGGTCGCGATTGACACGCCGCGTTCCTCGACCGACGACCCCGGAGCGAGCGCCACGTCGTCGAGGCCCCGGCGACGGCGCTGTCCACCGCTGTCGCCCAGTCCGTCAGGACTCGTCGACGGACTCGTCGTCGATGCTCTTGTCTCCGCCCTGACTCGAAGCCTCGTTGTACATCTCGGCGGCGGCCTCCTCGACGATACCAGTGCCGCCGCCCGGCTGGAAGCCGTACGAGAACTCCCCCTTGCCGTCGATGGAGGTGCCCTGCGTCCAGCGCTCGCCGGGGTCCTCGCGCTCCTCGCGGAACGTGGACATGAACTGGTAGTTGAACTCCTGGTTCTCCTTCTCCTCGGGGAAACTCGCGGGGACGGGCATCGTCTCGCCGAGGTCCTCGAGGACCGCGTGCCACTGGTTCTGGTGCATGGTATCGCGAGCGATGAGGTACGACAGCATGTCCTTCATCCCCTCATCGTCTGTTATCTCGTACAGCCGGCAGGCGAGCTGTCGCCCGGTGGCCTCGGCGGCGATGTTGGCGTACATGTCGGCCGCGAGGTTGCCGCTGGCAATGATGTAGTTGCCGTTGAAAGGGACGCCGTTGGCGTCGGTCGCGAGGCCGTGGAGCCCGGCGGACAGCGCCTGCCGGGGCTGGCCCCCCTCCATCATCATCGAGATGAGCGGACTGTCGTGAGCGATCTCGTCGATGATGCTCTGGGGTGCCCCCTGGAGGTTCTTCGTGATGGCCGTGGCGTACATCTCGACGTGACCAAACTCCTCCATCGCCGTCTCCATCAGGAGGTCACGGTACTTCGCCTTGCTCTTGGGTGTGCCGAACGCCTGGAACATGTACTGCAGGGCGACGCGCATCTCTCCCTCGATGCCGCCGATCCCCTCCTGAAGCATCTTGGCGTAGTACGGGTCTGGTTCCTCGACCTCGACTTCGTACTGAAGCTCGTTGTCGTGGTAGAACACAGTCTGCCTCCGCCAGAAACGACCGGCGGCACGATAAATTGTATTTTGTCCAATTTGTTGGCGGGAGCATCACCGGCGGTCAGACGTTGTCATCACCTGTTGTCGGAGTGCCACGCCAGGGGGCAGAATCAGCGGTCGCCCGGCGGCAGGCGGCCTCAATCCGACGGGAACTTTCAATGCACGGGTGGCGCTACTGGGACGCATGGGGCAACGAATCCTCGTGCCGGTCGACGGGTCGGAGCAAGCAGAGTGCGCGGTCGAGTTCGTCACCGAACAGTATCCCGACGCGACGGTGATCCTGTTTCACGTGATCAACCCGGCGGAGGCGGGCTACAGCGCCGAGGCGTCGGTCCCGACGTTCTCGGAGGAGTGGTACGACCAGGAGAAGGCGCGCGCCGAGCGGCTGTTCGACGAACTCGAGGCCGCCGCCGACGCGACCGGGACGTCCGTCGAGCGCGTCGTCGAGGTGGGCCGGCCGACCACGGCCATCGTCGACTACGCGGACGAACACGACGTCGATCAGATCGTGATGGGATCGCACGGCCGCTCGGGCGTCTCGCGCATCCTGCTGGGCAGCGTCGCCGAGACGGTCGTCCGCCGGGCGTCGGTCCCGGTGACCGTCGCGCGGTAGGTGTCGGGCGACGCCGACGGGGCAGGCCGGACAGCCCCGCGTCAGGCGACCACCGGTTCGGCGTGCCGGACGATGTGGACGTCGTACTCGGGATCCTCGGAGATGGGCGCGCCGACGCTGCAGACCGGCGTCGTGACGCGGCCGGCGTTCTCGCTGCCGACGAACACGATCGAGGCGTCGACCTCGTGGGCCACTTCCCTGATCGTCCGCACCACGTCCGTCGTCAGGTCGGCCATCGAACTGACGTCTTCCGGGATCTCACAGCGGAACTCCGCGTCTGGATCGACGTCCGCGACCAGTTCGGCCAGCGCCTCCCTGACGGACTCGACTGCGAAGGACTCGTTCTCGCCGATCCAGTCGCGCTCGCGCGCGTAGTCCGCGTCGTCGGGGATGATAGACAGCGCGATCACCGCCTCGTCCGTGTACTCGGAGAATTCGCGCGCGCGTCGCAGCGCGGCCTTCGACAGCTCCGAGCCGTCGAACGGAACTAGCAGGACCATACCGGTCACGTGACGCGGTGACCGCTTAATTATGTGGGCGGTCGGCGGTGATCGCCCGCGGAGCAGTTACGCGCGGCGATCCCAGCGCGGTGCCGACTCCAGGTCCGCGAGCGCCGACTGCAGGTCCGCCATCGCCGCGCCGTAGAACTGCTTTCGACCCACCGGCGTCCGGACGCGCACCACCCCGGTGTGTTCGGTGACGCGGAAGACCGACAGCCGCCAGCGGCCCGTCCCCGCCCACTCGCCGTGCAGCTCCGAATCGTCGTCCCCCACGACGCGCGTCCCCAGCTCCCAGCTCAGGCGCGTCAGTTCCGGTACGCTGATCGGGATCGCGTCGGGCAGCGAGACCTGTCCGCCCTCCGGCTGTCGTCCGCTCTCCGGCCGGCCGCGTGTGGACATGTGCCACACAACGGGACCGGCGATAAAAAATGTAGTTCTTTGGCGTCGCAAGGTGTGCGAGCGAAGCGAGCACCCGAAACGAGCGAGCGGAGCTCCGCACCGTCCGTCGCCGGGGGATTCCCGGCCGGACACCGCGGGACGAACGCAGTGAGTCCCGCGAGCGCGCGCTCACTCCGTTCGCGCGGACGCCAGTGCGTCGTCGACTGCGTCGTCGTTCAGGTCGGGCAGCGGCGTCGGCGGGTCCGGGTCCGCCGGTCGCTCCCGGAGCGGCCGGTGCCACCACCGGACGTCGTGCCACTCGCCGTCCTTGTAGCCGGCGGCGGGGAAGGTCCCCACCGCATCGAACTCCGTCCGTTCGTGGAGGGCCTCGCTGGCGGGGTTTGGCAGGGACGTGGCCGCGTAGGCGTCGCAGTACCCCTGCCGGGCCAGGACCGCGAACAGCGACTCGTAGAGCGCAGTCCCGACGCCGGACCGCCGTGATTCCTCGGCGACGTACACCGACAGCTCCACCGTCCACTGGTAGGCCCCCGCCGAGCGCAGCTGGCTCGCGGCCGCGTAGCCGACGACGTCGCCGGCCGCCTCGCAGACCAGCCACGGGTATCGCTCGAGCGTCGCCTCGATGCGGTCGGCCGTCTCGCCGACGGTCGGCGGTTCGACCTCGAAGGTGACCGGCGTCGACTCGACGAACGGCGCGTAGATGTCGCGGACCGCGGGCGCGTCCGCGGGCGTCGCCAGGCGTACCTGCCAGTCCATACTGAGACGGCCGGGTCGCGGTCGGGAGACGCTACCGATTCGTCGCGACCGGCAGGCGCTACTCCTTCCGATCCAGCATCTCGCCGACCTCGACGAAGGCGAGCGGGTCCCGACGCTCCTCCCGGATGAGGTTCTCGTCGTTGATCTCGAGCGCCAGGTCGTCCAGCCGCTGGGCGAGCCGGGTGATGTCCTCGTCGTCGGCCGCGACCATCCTGACGTGGAGGTTCCGCTGGCCGGTCATGAGCTCCGTCACCTCGATGACCTCGGGAATGGACAGCACCTCCTCGGCGACGTCCGCGCGGTCGCTGATGCGCGCGGTACAGGTGAAGTGAAAGTACAGAGAGAGACCCGCTCTATCGTGGTCCACCGTCGCCGTGTAGCCCGTGATGACGCCGGCCTCTTCCAGCCGTTCCATCCGGTTGTGAATCGTGTTGTCGGAGACGCCCACGGCCTCCGCGAGTTCGGTGGCCGTGTAGCGGGCGTCCTCCTGAAGGTGGTCGAGTATCTGCCTGTCGACGTCGTCGAGGTCGTAGTCCGCCATGGCTTCGCTACCGGGGCCAACACCTTGATAGCGACGATACTCGTCTCGAATCAACAGATTGGGTTCGATATCTCCATCTCACTACCGAAAGGAGTGAATGATCGAAAAGACGGTCGCGGTGACTCAAGTATGGTTCGCGACAGGATTGAGAATCAATATGATAATCTATCCAGGTTCGAATCTCTATGCCATTTCCGTGTGATGGAAAGAATATCGAGGTAGAGCGGATGGATTTATACGTTCACACCTACTAGTCGCGTCTGTGACAGACGCACGCCCCTCGACGACGTCGCAGGCGGCCGGACGCGACCAGACCGAGATCGTCGCCGCCGTGGTCGACGCCGTCGCCGACGCGAACGACGTCTCGCCGCTTGAGATGAAACCGCTCGCCTCCGTGGTCGACCCCGACGCCCTCGGCGCGCTCTTTCGGGACAGCGCCGACAGCGGTTCGATCACGTTCCGCTACGTCGGCACGCAGGTCCGCGTCGACAGCGACGGCGGCGTCACCGTCACTGACTGCGACGAGTGACGACGCGACCGGGCTCCGCTCGATTTCGCGACGACCGCCGGGCGGCGCGGCCGGTCGCCCCCAGCGACTCCTCGTAACCGGCGGGCGCGGTCGCGCCGCATAGGGGACGTCAGTCTAGAGGATGTCGGCCTGGCGGTAGACGTCGATGCCGTCCATCGTGATCTCGTAGGGGTTCGTCTCCCGGGAGTGGTTGGCGTTGCGGATCTTCTGAATCTCGACGGCCAGGCGGGTCTCCTGGGTGTTCGAGCGGACGTACTGGAGGACGAACACGGCGTCGGTGAGGTACTCGATGATGCCGTGCCGGGAGGCGTAGGGGTTGTCCTCGCTGGCCTCGGAGGTGAGCATGGTCGTGACGCCGGCCCGCTTGAGCGACCGGGTGAAGTCGTACACCTCGGTCCGGCGCTCGGCCTGATCGTCGTACATCATCTCGAGCAGGGAGACCGAGTCGAGCACGAGGCGGTCGGCGCTGAACTCGGCGATCAGCCCCGGGAGTTCGTCCCGGATGTTGTCGAGGCTGTTGGCCATCTCGACGGGGTCGAGGTCGATCACGGCGAGTCGGTCCTCGTCCGCGTAGCGGTCGAACGCCCAGTCCCGGTCGTTCGCCGTGGCCATGATCGCCTCGCGGGTCTGCTCAAGCGTGATGAACACGCAGCTCTCGCCCTGCTTTAGTCCGTGGTGGAGGAACTGGAGCCCGAACGTCGTCTTGCCGGTCCCGGCCGATCCGATGGCCACCATCAGGTGTCGCTCCGGGACCCCGCCCTGAATCATCCCGTCGAGTCCCTCGATGCCGAGGTCGATCCGCGGGATGTCGGACTCGAAGTCCTCGTCCTCGAACTCCGACCTGCCGGGGGCGCCGGCCGACGCGAACGCGTCCGTGAAGTCCTCCTTGAACAGGGACTCGTCGTCGCCCTCGAACGGCGAATCGCCCTCCGACGCGAACGCCGAGTCCTCGTCGCCCTCGAACGGGGAATCGTACTCGTCGGACGACCCCGGGTCCTCGTCCGTCTCGAACGGGGAATCGTAGTCTCCGGCGTCGCCGGTCGAACCGCCGTCCTCCGTGGCCTCACCGTCGTCGCTCGCGGCGCCGTCCCCTCCGTCGCCGCTGGACGCCTCGCTGCCCACGGCGCTCTCGAACCAGTCCTCGTCGGTCTCGTCCTCGCTCATCCCGTCTCCCGGCCCCGGGGGACCGCCTGCCCGGATAGAGTGTGAGCCGACGGGTTAACTCTGTCGCCGACGGGCCCCGACGCGGGGCACCCCGACGGGATCGGACTTTCAGACCACTCTTATGTACGGCCCGCCGATACCCGGAGACGATGAACGTCGGGATCGTCGCCCAGCGGAACAACCGCCGCGCCACCTCGCTCGCGGCCCGACTGGCCGAGCGCCTCCGGGAGCTGGGGGCCGGCGTCGTGTTCGACGAGACGACCGCGGCCGCGCTCGCGGCCGAGGACGGTCGGTGGCCGGACGGGGACCAGCCGCCGGCGACGGGCGTGACCGTCGACGCGATGGCCGACTGCGACCTGGTGGTGAGCATCGGGGGCGACGGGACCTTTCTCTACGCCGCGCGCGGCGCGGGCTCGACGCCGATCATGGGCGTCAACCTCGGGGAAGTCGGGTTCCTGAACGCCATCGCGGCCGACGACGCCGTCGACGCCGTCGTCGACGAGGTCGAGCACCTCCGCGAGAGCGGCACGATCAGGACCCGGGAGATGCCCCGGATTCGCGCGGAGGGCGACGACTGGTCGCTCTCCACGGCGATCAACGAGGTCGTCGTCCACGGTCCGCGGCGGGGACACGGGGGCGGTGCCGGCTTCGAGGTCCGCGTCGACGGATCGCTGTACACCAGCGGCTCCGCGGACGGCGTGCTGGTGGCGACGCCGACCGGGTCGACCGCCTACAACCTCAGCGAGGGCGGGCCGCTCGTCCACCCGTCGGTCGACGCGCTGGTCGTGACGGAGATGGCGGGCGAGGAGTCGATGCCACCGCTGGTCGTCGACGACGACAGCGAGGTGACGGTCAGGATCGAGGAAGCGGCCGAGGGGGTCGTCGTCAGTGACGGGCGCGTGCGCCGGGCGGTCGAGCCGCCCGAGCGCGTCCGGCTCGCGCGTGCGGACGATCCGGTGCGGATCGCCGGGCCGGGACGGGACTTCTTCGCCGCGCTGGGAAAGCTCGCCTAGTACCGGCTGACCGCGAAGATCACCGGCGCGATCACGAGCAGGCCGATCCCGACGAACTTGTACATCGCGACCGTGGCCAGGAGGCTCTTCGTGGCCGGCGCGAACATGTTGGCGGGGAGGATCATGAAGAGGAGCCCGAAGGTCAGGAAGTGGAGGCTCAGGAGCTTGTTGGAGCGCTGGAGGAAGATCCCCACGGCCCCGAGCGCGGTCACCAGGAGCAGCACGTCACCGAGGTTGTAGTTCAACAGGAAGCTGTCGACGATTTGCAGCGGTGGCGCGAGCATTCCTACTGCGAACGTCGCCCTGATGCGGCCTTTAAAGTTCCGTTACGCGCCCACACGGGCCCGAACGGCCTGCCGTCGTCACCGGGCGGTCGCGGGCCGAATCATTATTACGGACGAGAGAAACGGGGATAGTACCGTGGGAGAGTCTATTGCGACGGTGCTCGTCGTCGACGACGAGCGGGATGTGGCGGACGTGTACGCCCTGCGCCTGGGCGACGAGTACGAGACCGAGACCGCTTACGGTGGCGAGGAGGCCCTGGCGTCGATCGACGAGGACGTCGACGTCGTCCTGCTCGACCGTCGGATGCCGGACCTCTCGGGCGACGACGTGCTCGACGAGATTCGCGAGCGGGGCCTCGACTGCCGGGTGATCATGATCACCGCCGTCGATCCGGACTTCGACATCATCGACATGCCGTTCGACGACTACCTCTGCAAGCCCATCGAGAAGGACGACCTCGTGGCGGCCATCGAGCAGCAGCTGGCCGCCCAGCGGTACGACGACCGGCTCTCGACCTACCTCGAGGCGACGTCGAAGCTGGCGCTGCTGGAGGCCGAGAAGACCCCGCAGGCCCTGGAGGACAGCGCCGAAGTCGCCGATCTCAGGGACCGCGTCGACGAACTGCGAGGGGAGGTCGACGCCGCGCTCGCCGAGTTCGACGACATCGACGCCGCGTTCAAGGAGATCAGTCGCCACCCCAACTGATCGGCGCCGCGCGAGCACGCCGATCCGCTGGCGGAACGGCTCAGGCCGGCGTGAACAGGAGGTAGCCGTCGTCGCCGGTACCGCTCCAGCGGAGCCGGAACGCGCGGTCGCCGCCGGGCGTCTCGCAGGCGACGCGTCGGTCGACCGCCTCGCCGTCGGAGACCTCGGCGGCCACGCCGTCGGCGTCCGGCGCGAACAGCGCCTCGGCGAGGGGCGCGCCCGTCACGCCGTCGGTGCCGACGCCGAACGCGTCCGCGTAGGCCGCGTTGGCCGCCCGGACGACCGGCCCGTGGCCCTCGTCGACGACGTACAGGATCGGATCGGGGTGGCCGTCGAAGAGGTCCGCCGGCTGTGGCGAGCGGTCGGGCTCCTCCATGTCGACGGTCACGTGCTCGTCGGACGCCTCGTCGGTCCCGGCCAGGGCGTACTGGGCGACGGCGCCGACGCCACCGCCGAGCGCGACGCCGAGGCCGGCGGCGACGGCCGATCCGACCGCGGCGAGTTCGGCGAGCGCCAGTCCCAGTCCACCGCCGATGGCGGCCCCCGCGAGGAGGCTCCCGGCGAGCCCGGTCACTCCCTCGAAGCGTCGAGTGCTCGTCGCCAGCAGGACGGCCGCTGTCGCCGCCGTCGGTTCGATCCCCTGTGCGAGCGCGACCGCGCTCGCGAGCGCGACGCTTGGCGCGATCCACCCGGCTCCGGTCCGCCGTCCCCCCGGAACGACGCTGGCTGTCATCGCCCGTGTCCTGTGTACGGCGAGGCTTAACTGTACCTCTCGTCGGCGCCGTCGGCCAGCAGGTGCCCGCGAATGTAGGCCTCCAGCTGGGCCCTGATCTGGTCCGTGTCGTAGTCGTCGCTGGTCACCCGGTGGAGGACGTTGCCGCCGTCGACCGTCTGGACGAACGTCGCGACGGCTTCGGGGTCGACGTCCCGGAACACGCCACGGTCGATGCCGTCCCGGATGATGTCGGCGAGTTGTTCCCCGAAGGTGTCGTCCTGCCGGGTGAACAGCTCGCGGAGGGAGTCGTCGCGGACCGCCTGCGCGCGCAGTTCGACGTAGCACTCGAGCATCTCGTCGCTGAGTTCCGTCTGGAGGACGTCCACCTCGTCGGACGCCAGCAGCAGGTCCACGTAGGTCCACAGCGCCTCCTCCGGGTCGTCGCTGGTCCGCGTCGAGAGCTCCCGGCCGAACTCTTCGAGCACGTACTCCACGAACGACCGGAGCAGGTCGTCCTTGTCGTCGAAGTGGTGATAGAAGGTAGACTTGCTCAGGTCCGCCTCGTCGGCGATGCGCTGAATGGACAGCCCAGCGTAGCCGTGCTTCGTCAGCGCGGCGAACGTGGCGTGCATTATCTCCTCGCGGGAGTCCGACGGCTCCCCCAGGAACGGGATCTCGTCAGTCATACCGAACGAATATTCGGTCGATCGGGTAAGGCTTGCGGTCAATACGACGGGTACTGACGGAGGGACCTCAGTCCGTCGAATCGCTTCGGCAGATTCATATGTTACCGAACGTTCGTTCGACACATGACAGAGCGATTGCTGGACTGCAGTGTCTGCCGACGTGTCGCCGGCCCTGGCGGCGCGAACCGTCCGACGGAACGGGGACCGGGAGCACCGTCGGCCGCGCCGAACGAGGTGTCCGCATGAGGGGGCGGACGCTACTGGTCGTCGGGCTGGTCGCGGCCCTGCTCGTCCCGACGACGGCCCTGGCAGCGGTCGTCGGGAGTCCGGACATCGACGCCCAGTTCTCCGATAGCACCGTCGCGCCCGGCCAGGAGACGAGCCTGGAAGTGACGCTCGTCAACAGCGGCGACCTCGAGAGCGCGGGCAGCGGTCCGCAGGCGTCGGGCCTCAACGAGCGGGTCCAGACGGCCCGCGGGCTGACGGTGGCGCTGAACAACCGGTCGGCCCCGATCGACGTGCAGACGGGCCGACAGGCCATCGGGACGCTGGGGACCACCGAGCCGCGGTCGATCCCGTTCCGCGTCTCCGTGCCCGACGACGCCGAACCGGGCACCTACGACGTGGCTGTCAACCTCAACTACGAGTACACCGACTACATCTCCGAGGGCGACGGGACCCAGCAGGAGAGCCGCGCCGACGAGACGATCACGCTGTCGGTGACCGTCGAGCGCACCCCGCAGCTGACGGTCCGGAACGTCGACTCGAACGTCCGGGTTGGCGGCACCGGGACGGTCGAGATGACCGTCGAGAACACCGGCGATCGGACGGCCCGCGACGCGACGCTCTCGCTGGCCTCGCCGAGCCAGGACGTCACCTTCGGCCAGTCCGCGTCCGCCGACCGTTACGTCGAGTCGCTGGCTCCCGGTGAGACCCGCAAACTGACCTACAGCGTGACGGCCGCCGACACGGCAGACTCCGAGCCCTACGCCTTCACCCTCTCGGGCGACCACGAGCGGCCCAACGGCCAGACGGAGAACGTCTCGCCGGTGACGGTGGGCATCGCACCCCAGGCCGAACAGGAGTTCACCGTCGTCGAGACGGACAGCGACGTCGCCGTCGGCGACCGGGGCACGTACAACCTGACGCTCCGCAACGACGGCCCCGCGGCGGCCAACGACGCGACGGTGCAACTCACCTCGCAGAACGCCCACGTGACGCTGGGCGAGGCGGAGTCCGGGAGCCGCTACGTCGGTGACTGGGCGACCGGCGAGACGAAGACGGTCAGCTTCGACCTCAGTGCCAGCGAGAACGCGGAGCGCCAGGATTACACGCTGAACGCCGCCGTCGGCTACGAGGACGACGCCGGCAACGCCGGCAGAGCCGAAGGGATCTCGGTGGGCGTCGTGCCCGGCCCCGAACAGTCCTTCGCGGTCCGCAACGTCTCCGGCACCCTCGCGGTCGGCGACGACGGACGCCTGACCGGGGAACTGGTCAACACCGGCGATCGCCCCGTCGACGACCTCGTCCTCCAGTGGTCCGGCGAGCAGCAGAACGTCAACCCGACCGAGACGGAGTACGCCGTCGGGTCCCTCGACGCCGGCGAGGCGGCCGAGTTCGACTTCGGCGTCGACGTCAGCGAGGGTGCGGAGGCCGGCCCGCGGCAGTTCTCGCTGACCGCCGAGTACGACGACTCGAACGGCGACCGGCAGACCAGCGACGCGCTGAACGTCCGCCAGGAGGTCGCCCCCGACACCGACGAGTTCGACGTCGCGATACAGTCGGCGAACCTCACGCCCGGCGAGAGCTCGACCGTCGAGGTCCGGATCGAGAACGCCGACGACGAGACGCTGACGGACATCTCCGCCAAGATGTTCGCCAACGATCCCATCACGACGGACGACGACGAGGCGTTCATCGCGGAGCTGGCCCCCGGCGAGTCCAGAAACGTCACGTTCGGCGTCAGCGCCGGACAGGGCGCACTGGTCAAGACCTACCCGCTGTCGATGGACTTCCAGTACGAGGAGCCCGACGGCGACACGGTGACCTCGGACACGTATAACGTTCCCGTGCAGGTCCAGTCTGACGACGGCGGCAGCGGCCCCTCGCTGATCGCCGTCGGCATCGCGGCGCTCGTGGGCGTCCTCGCCATCGGCGGCTACCTCCGCTTTAGCTGATGGAGTACCAGCACTACGTCGACTGGGTCGACGACCGGGTCGTCAACGACTCCCGGCGAGTCGTACTGACGTTCCTGGTCCTGACGCTCGTCTTCGCCGGCGGGCTGGGGGCCACGTCGACCGAGGCGGGCACCCAGCAGTTCGCACAGGGCATCCCGGAGAACGAGGCTCTGGAGTCGATCAACGACGAGTTCTCGCCGACGTTCACGACGGACACCGGGAGCACCCAGCTGCTCCAGAGCGGCACCAACGTCCTCTCGCGGGACGCCATGCTGCGGATGCTGCGGACCCAGGAGCGACTGGACGACAACGAGGAGCTACGCGTGACATCGACGGGCAGCGCGGCCGCCGTCGTCGCCCAGCGGATCGACCCCGAGGCGACGACGATCGAGGGACAGATCGACGCCATCGAGCACTCGACGGCGAGCGAGCGAAAGGAGGCGATCCGCGCGGCCTACGACGAGAACCCGCAGTTCAGGAGCCTCGTCGGCGTCGACTTCAACCGGCAGTCGGCTTCGACGTCGGCGACGCTGGGCACGGTCACCCACGAGGTGCCCGAGGGCCTCTCCGGCGGGGCCGGCCAGGGCGGCGGCAGCCCGCTGGCGCCGGTCCAGGAGCGGGCCGACTTCACCGTCCAGCGGGGCGGCGGGGGAAGCATCGAGACGTTCGGGAGCGCGCTGATCGGAACCGAGTCCCAGAACCTCATCATGGACTCGCTGCTGCTCGTGGTCCCGGCGGCGGTGATCCTGATCCTGACCTTCCTCCTCATCGCCTATCGGGACCTGGCGGACCTCCTGCTGGGCGTAATCTCGCTGGTGATGGCCATCGTCTGGACCTTCGGGTTCACCGGGTACGCCGGCATCCCGTTCTCGATCATGCTCGTGGCGGTCCCGCCGATGCTGCTGGCGGTCGGCATCGACTTCGGCATCCACTCGATCAACCGCTACCGGGAGGAGCGGGTCCGCGGCGCGTCCGTGGAGAGCGCGATGCGGATCACCACCGATCAGCTCCTAGTCGCCTTCTTCATCGTCGCCGGGACGACCGTCATCGGGTTCCTGTCGAACTACGCCAGCCCGCTGGGGCCGATCAAGGAGTTCGGCCTCACCGCCGCGGCCGGCATCGTGTTCACGTTCCTCATCTTCGGGGTCTTCCTCCCGGCGGCGAAGGTCGAACTGGACCGGCTCCGCGAGCGATACCCGATCCCGCAGTTCAGCCAGTCGCCGCTGGGATCGGAGGGGTCCGCGCTCGGATCGGTGCTGCGCAGCGGCGTCGTCGTCGCCGACCGGGCGCCCGCGCTGTTCCTGATCGGCGTGATCCTCCTGACGGCCGGGGCCGGCGCGTACGGGGCCGGCGTCGACACCAGCTTCGAGGACGAGGACTTCCTCCCGCCAGAGGACATCCCGGGCTATCTGGAGGAGCTGCCGGAGCCGTTCTCGCCCAGCGAGTACGAGACGCGCGAGCAGCTGAACTTCCTCGAGGACAACTTCGAGACCACGCAGAGCAGCTCGGCGACGGTGTACGTCGAGGGACACCTCACGCGGGACGACGCCCTCGAGGAGATCTACCGCGCGGGCGACAGCCCGCCGGACACCTTCGTCGAGGAGGACGGCCGGGCCGACGCCACCTCTATCGTGACGATCATCCAGAGCCAGGCCGAGCGGGACCCCGAGTTCGAGCGGCTGGTCGATCGCAACGACCGCAACGACAACGGCGTGCCCGACGACAACCTGCGGGAGATATACGACTACCTGCTGGACTCGTCGGCCGGCGACCGGGCCAGCAACTACATCACGGAGGACTACCGGAGCACGCGGGTCGTCTATACCGTCGAGTCCGACGCCGATCAGGGGGCGGTCTACGACGACACCTGGTCGGTGGCCGAGGACATGCGGATGACCGCGACGGCGACGGGAGCCCTCGTCGTGTTCGCCGTCATCGAGGACCTGATCTTCGAGTCGGCGGTCGTGAGCCTGGCGGTCGCGCTGGGCGCGACCGCCCTGTTCCTGGTGATCATCTACCGCCTGCTGGAGGGGTACGCGACGCTCGGCGTCGCGAACGTGTTCGCGGTCGTCGTCACCGTCGCCATGATCCCGGCGACGATGCGGCTGCTGGCCATCCCCTTCAACGCCATCACGGCGATGCTGCTGGCGATCACGATCGGTCTCGGCGTCGACTACTCGGTCCACGTCACGCATCGGTTCGCCGACGAGCGCGCCGAATACGACCTGATGACGGCCCTCGACCGGACTGTCAGGGGCACCGGGGGCGCGCTGTTCGGCAGCATGCTGACGACGACGGCCGGACTGGGCGTCCTCGCCATCGCGATCTCCGTCCCGCTCCAGCAGTTCGGGATCCTGACCGCCATCTCCGTGGCGCTCGCCTTCCTCTCGTCGCTGCTGGTGTTGCCGTCGGCGCTCGTCGTCTGGGACGCGCTGATCCACGGCGACCGATCGTTCGCCTCGCTGTTCGGCGTCGGGCGGCGCCGACCCGCAGTCGTCAACGGCGGCGACGATCGCGACGAGCGCGACTGAGCAGCTATTCCCGGCGCGCCCGCCGGTGTGCCGCCGGGTCACGCGCCCGCTCCTTTATGCCCGTCCGCGCCGACGGGTTACCCGTGACTCACGTCATCGTCATCGGCGCTTACGGCAGCGCCGGCGCGATGGTCGCGGACGAACTCGCCGGCGAGGTCGAACTCACCCTGATCGACGGCGGCGACCCCGGCGGCGGCCTGTGCATTCTGGACGGCTGTATGCCCTCGAAGGAGGTCCTCTCGGTCGGCGCCCACCGCTTCCAGGCCCGCCACGACGACCGGCTGGCGGGCGTCCCTGAGGTCGACCTGGAGCGGACGACCGAGCGCAAGGACGACAACACGCTGGGCTGGGCCGCCCACCGCCGCGAGGCGATCCACGACCTGGCCGCGCGCGACGACGTCCGCTTCGTCCACGACACCGCGCGGTTCGTCGACGACCGCACCGTCCGGGCCGGCGGCGAGCGCTTCGAGGGCGACTACGTCGTCGTCGCCACCGGATCGCGGGTGAACGTGCCCGGTACGCCCGGGATCGGGGACGTCGACTTCCTGACCAGCGCCGACGTGCTCGACGCCACCTCGTTCCCCGACTCGGGCATCGTCATGGGCTTCGGCTACGTCGGCCTGGAACTGGTCCCGTACCTCGCCGAGGTCGGCGGGATGGACCTGACGGTCGTCGAGCACGACGAGCACCCGCTCGACGAGGCCGACCCAGCCTTCGGCAGGACCGTGCTTGACCTCTACCGCGAGCAGTGGGACGTGACGATCCCCACCAACTGCTACGAGGAGCGAGTGGAGCCCACCGACGGCGGCGGCGTCCGGCTGTCGGTCGCCTTCGAGGACGGTGGCGAGGAGACCTACGAGGCCGACGAGCTGTTCCTGTTCACCGGCCGGCGGCCGAACCTGGAGGGGCTGCACGTTGAGGAGACGCCGCTGGAGCCCGGCCCCGGCTGGGTCCGGGACACGATGCAGGCCCGCGACGACGACCGCGTGTTCGTCGTCGGCGACGTCAACGGAAAGGAGCCGATCCTCCACGTCGCCAAGGAGCAGGGCCAGGTTGCCGCCGAGAACGTCCTGCGTCACCGCGACGACGAGCCCCTCGAGGAGTACCGCAACGTCGCCCACCACGTCGTCTTCTCCGGACTGGGCGTCTATCCCTACGCCCGACTGGGCCACACCGAGCGCACCGCGCGCGAGGCGGGCCACGACGTGGTCTGCGTCACCCGGCGGGCCAGCGCCGACGGCGTGTTCCAGTCCAAGTACGTCCCGGAGGGCCTGGGGAAACTGGTCGTCGACAGGACGGACGGCACCGTGCTGGGCTGGCAGGGCCTGCACTACCACGCCGACAGCTTCGCCAAGACGATGCAGATCGTCGTCGAGATGGGACTCGACGTCCGCGAGATTCCCGACCGGGCGTACCACCCGACGCTGCCCGAGAACCTGGACGGGCTGTTCAGGGACGCTGCCGCCGCCGTCGGCGAGTGACCGGGCGGGGTCTCGACCGCTCGTTTCGTCCGAGGTCGCTTCGCGACCTGGCGCTCCCGCTCGCTCTATCGAGTGCTCCCGCTCGCTCTAACCGAGATTCCTCCCTTCGGTCGGAACGTCGCGGCTCGCGTGTCGTTCGCTCCGCTCACTCCCGCTCGCTCTAACCGAGATTCCTCCCTTCGGTCGGAATCTCGCGTCAGTCGTCCTGTTCGGCGGCCGTCTTCTCGGCCCCGTCGGCCGAACCGTCCGCGTCGACGCCCTCGTCGGGGTCGCGCGGGCCGCCGGCGTGGCCCTCGTGGCTGATCGCCGTGGCCATGAGGTCCGGCGAGATGGCGGGGACCTCCTCGGGCGAGACCGGGCCGGACTCCTCGATCTCCTCGTTCGATCGGGGGAACTCCCGCAGGCCGTAGTGGATGTCGATCCCGACCTTGGCGCCGTCGCCCATCGCGACGGGGATCTGGTTGTGGCCGGGCGTCAGGTCCCCCGTGGCGTAGACGCCGTCGACGCTCGTGTTCCCGTGGTCGTCGACGGCGACGGTGCCGTCGTCGGTGCGCTCCAGGCCCAGCTGGTCGGCCAGCTCGGCGTGGTAGTCGGAGCCGTACATCGGGAAACCGCCGCGGTACTCGCGGACCTCGCCGTCCTCGAACTCGACGGCCTCCAGCCAGCCGTCGTCGTCGTTGCGTATGTCCGCAAGTTCCGTCTCGACGATCTCGACGGGGTGGCCCCGCAGTTGCTCGTCGGTCTCGTCGCTCCACTCGGGCTCCTCGCCGCGGGTCAGCAGGTCCACGTCGTCTGTGAAGTTCAGCATGATCATCGCGACGTGGGCCGCGGCGTCGCCGGTGCCCATCACGTAGACGGGCTCGTCGACGAACATGTAGGCGTCGCAGTGCAGGCAGTAGTGCAGGCCGCGTCCCGTCCGCGGCAGCGGCGGGTCCGGCCGCTCGTCGGTGAACCCGGTCGCCAGCACGACCCGGTCGGCCTCGATGGTGTGTTCGCCCGCGGTCAGCCGGAACCCGTCGTCGGTCTCCTCGACGGACTCGACGTACGCCTGGAGGATGTCGCCGCCGTAGCTCTCGACCTGCTCGCGGGCGGTCCCGAGGAACTCGTTGCCCGACACGTCCTCGGATACCCCGATGACGTTGTGCGTCTCCTGCATCATCGCCGCCCGACCGCCCCCGCGGTCGACGACGACGGTGTCGTGTCCCAGGCGCGTCGTGTAGAGGGCCGCCGTCAGCCCGGCCGGCCCCCCACCGACGACCGCTACCTGATACTCGTCGTAGCTCTCGTCGTTCATCGACCGGTCGTAATGCCTCTCGGCTCTTAAACGGTGAGTTACTGTGCGCACCGGACACACGAGCACCCGAGGACGACCTCGATCCCGCGCATCGATTTTTGGTACCAATAGTCATGCACGAACCTCGTCGTACACCCGCACACGGACGCGAATACTCTGCGCGGTCGACGGGAGCGACAGGGCCAGTCAGGTCTTCGAGACGGCGGTGGAGCTGGCCGCGGTGACTGAGGTCGAATACACCGAGCAGGCCCTCAGTCACCTCGAACATCTGGACCCACGGGTCGCCGACCGCGTGATGAACAAGGTCGACGAGGCGACTGAGTGGACGGATCACCGCCTCGATCCGCTCTCCGGATACCTGTACTACAAGCTTCGTGCAGGAGACTATCGCGCCATCATCACCCTGGGATCGGACGGCAGATCTCCTCCGGGTCGAGGCCGTCGGTCACCGGCGGAACGTCTACGACCGGCACCGCCCTCCCTGAGAACGACCTCGACGCTCCGGTCTACCGATCTGTCTGATATCGCTCCGCAAGCACCGGCATCTCCTCGATCCGCTCCTCGTCGAGCAGGTCCCAGTCGACGCCCGCGGGGCGCTCGTAGGGCGTCTCCGTCTCGATGATCCGCTCGGGCGTGACCACGAGGTCCATCGGGACGTCGTGGTCGTCCACGATCCAGTCCTCGGTACGGACCTGCCGCTCGTGGACGGTCGTGACCATGGGCGTCTCGTCGCCGACGAGGTCGAGTTCCCGCAGGACGGCGTACTCCAGGTCGCTGAACCCCTCGCCCTTGCCGATCCGGGCGCCCTGCTCGTTCACGGCGACGCTGCCGGAGACGATCAGGTCGACCGATTCGACGTCCTCGGGGCCGACCTGCCGGCCGTACTCGTCCATCGAGGAGACCGTCGGCGCGCTCTCGACGTCGTCGATCTCGGCGGGATCGAGTTCCAGGAAGCACTCGACCTCGCGCAGCCGCGGGACCGCCATGTAGACGGTCTTGCCCTCGCGGAGCGCGCGCCGCCGGACCGGCAACTGGGGCGCGTCGGGGTTGGCCTTGATCGCGTCGGCGCGCTGCCAGGCGTCGGTCCCGGCGAGGCGTTCAGCGGCGTCCTCCGCCCCCGCGACGTTCGGAATCCTGTCGTGGGGCGGGAAGGGGAACCGGGCGACGCCGCTGTCCTCCAGTTCGTCCCAGACGGCCTCGCGGACGGCGTCCTTGTCCATGGGCGACGGTAGATCAGCACGGCCAAAAGGGCAGGGGCTGAGCGATCAAGGCTGCGCGGGCGGGCGCAACCGTTAGGACCGCTCGCGTCCAACGCCGGCCGTGGACGAGACCATCGAGTGGCTCCGGGGCCGGCCCTACTACGAGGGCCAGATCGAGGACCGGCTGACGATCCCGGGGCGGGAGGCGACGCCGGCCGACTGCGAGGTCGAGGGGCGACTCGCCGACGCGCTGGCGGACCGGGGCATCAAGGACTTCTACGCCCACCAGGCCGAGGCCGTCGAGGCCGTCCGCGGGGGAGACAACGTCGTCCTCGCGACGGAGACGGCCAGCGGGAAGAGCCTCGCGTACACGGTACCCGCCTTCGAGCGGGCGATGGACAGGCGAGCGACGACGCTGTACGTCGCCCCACAGGTCGCGCTGATCAACGACCAGACGGAGACGCTGTCGGACCTCGCGGCGGACCTCGGGTTCGCCTCGGGCGTGACCGTCGACCAGTACACCGGTCGCCAGTCCAAGTCGGAGAAGGAGGCCATCCGGGAGCGCCAGCCGACGGTCCTGCTGACGACGCCGGACATGCTCCACTACGGGATCCTGCCCCACGCCCACCGGCTGTGGGACTGGTTCTTCCAGCGGCTGGAGACCGTGGTGATCGACGAGGTCCACGAGTACCGCGGCGTGTTCGGCAGCCACGTCTCCCTCGTGATGCGGCGGCTCCAGCGCGTCGTCGAGCGGTTTCAGGAGGACGCCCGCGGAGGAAACGGCACAGACGCCGGCCCGGAATGGGTCTGCTGTTCGGCGACCATCGGCAACCCCGTCGAGCACGCGGCGGCGGTGACGGGGCGACCCGAGGACGCCTTCGCCCTCGTGGACGAGGACGCGAGCGCCAGCGGCCCGCGAAACTGGCTGCTGTGGAACCCGCCGACGTACGACGACGGCAGCGCGGGCGGCGACGGGTGGGGCGACAGCGGGCGCAGGCGCTCGCCCCACGTCGAGAGCAAGCAGCTGTTCGTCGACCTCGTCCAGCGGGGCCTCCAGACCGTCGTGTTCGCGGGCTCGCGCCAGGTGGCCGAGCGGTACGCAAGCGAGTGCGCCGACGAGCTACGGGACCGGGGCGAGCACGACCTCTCCCGCTCGGTCGGGGCCTACCAGGCCGCGCTCACCGACGAGCGCCGGCGGGACCTGGAGGACCGGCTCAAGTCCGGCGACCTGCGCGGCGTCTGGAGCACGAACGCGCTCGAACTGGGCGTCGACGTCGGCGGGCTGGACGCGGTGATCCTGGACGGCTACCCCGGTACGCGGATGCAGACGTTCCAGCAGGCCGGGCGCGCGGGCCGCGGCACCGACCCGGCGCTCGTAGTGCTGGTCCCCGGCGAGGACCAGCTCGACCAGTACGTCGCGCGCAACCCCGGGCGGCTGTTCGACCACCCGCCCGAACAGGCCGTCACGAACCCGGAGAACGACCAGCTCATGCCGTCCCACGTCTGCTCGGCGGCCCGGGAGACGTGGCTGAAACCCGACGACGACCGCCACTTCGGGGACCGGTTCCCGGACCTCGTCGCCGGCCTGGAGAGCGCGGGCGACCTGCAGCGTCGGACGACTGACGCGGGCGTCCGCTGGACCTACGCCGGCGACGGCAGTCCCCAGCACGACACCAGCTTGCGGACCGTCGACGACCGCGAGGTGCGGCTGATGCACGGCGGCGACGTCGTCGCGCGCCTGCCGTTCGGCGACGCGCTGCGGGACGCCCACCCCGGTGCCATCTACCACCACCAGGGGACGACGTACGAGGTGGTCGACCTGAACCTCGACCGGAACGTCGCCGAACTGGACCGCACGTGGGCGGACTACTTCACGCGGACTCTCCACGACAAGGACATCACCGTCGAAGCGGACCTGCGCGAGGACCGGCTTTCCGCCCGCGAGGACGTGCCCGTCCGCTTCGCCGAGGTGACCATGCGCAAGCAGATCACCGGCTACGAACGGAAGGACGCCACCAGCGGCGAGACCATCGGCCAGCGCTCGCTGGACCTGCCCGAGACGACGCTGGAGACGAAGGCGCTGTACTTCACCGTCCCCGGCGACGTCGAGCGGGCCATGCTCGGCCGGGGCGAGGCTGTCGCCGCCGCGGACGGCGGCGGGGAGGCGGGCGAGGGCGAAGCGACGTCAGCGCCCGAATCGCCCGATGACGCCGGCGATCTCCCAGGCGGCATCCACGCCGCGGAGCACGCCATGATCTCCATGTTCCCCTTCGAGTACCTCTGCGATCGGCGAGACGTCGGCGGCCTGTCGACGCCGGTCCACCCCCACACTGGCAAGCCGACCGTCTTCGTCTACGACGGCTATCCCGGCGGCGTCGGACTGGCCCGCAGCGGGTTCGAGGGGATCGACGACCTCATGACGACGACGCTGTCCATGCTTCGGTCGTGCGACTGCCGGGACGGCTGTCCGGCCTGCGTCCAGTCGCCTCACTGCGGCAACGCCAACGATCCGCTGGACAAGGGGCTGGCGGCCTACCTGCTGGCGGCGCTGACGGGCGACGGCGACTACAGTAGAAATTGAACGCACTGACACACTCGAGGGGTACCCGAGGTGTCCCTCGACGTGTAAATAGTTTCAATTTCTACTATAACTGGTCAGGCCAGGTCCCCGACGAACCGCTTGACGACCTTCTCCTCGGCGCGGTGGAGCGTCTCGCTGCAGGTCGACTTGGCGATGCCGACCTCGTCGGCGAGGTCGGTCAGCGAGCAGTCCCGGGGCGTGTCGTAGTAGCCGTGCTCGACGGCCGCCTGGACGAGTTCGAGCTGGCTCTCCGTGAGCAACTGCTCGGTCTCGACGTGCTGGGTCACCCGCTCAACGCGGAAGGGGATGCCGAACTCGTCGAGCTGCTCGCCCAGATCCGAGAGCCGCTCCTGGGGCGCGGTGATCTCCCACCGGGCCTCCCCGTCGGTCAGGGAGAACGGCATCTCCAGCGGGACGCCCGACCCCTGGACTGCGAGGAGCAGCAGCGGCCGCACGGTCTCGAACTGGACCAGCGCCGTCTCCTCCCACTGGCCGAGCAGTTCCAGCGAGGAGACCGCCGCCAGGTCCCGCATCTCGCCGAGCACGTCTGCCAGCTGATCAGCCGTGACCTCCGTCAGGCCCACGCCGCCCTCCTCGTCCGGCACCGCGGCCAGCACCCGGAACTCCGCGCCGGGGTACTGCCGCGACAGCTCGCCGATCCAGACGTCCTCCGGAAGCGTCAGCGTGAGTTCTGCTCTGGGCATGTTTGCGAATATATTCGCGTCGGGTGCGCGTGCATTGTCCCGAACACGTTCGGTTACGTCCGGAGCGGCTTGGGTATTGTCCTTCGATAGCGGGCGCTATCGCCCCGGGCCGAACCGCTTTCCGCGAAAGCTTAAGCCTCCGGGCCGTCGCGTCTCAGACCATGGAGCGAGTGACAGTGACGCGCACGCTCGACACCGATCCGGACGCGGTCCGGGACCTGATGGCGGACGTCGAGCCGTTCATGCGCGCCGGGGGGTTCGACGCGGTCAGGGTCGACGGCGACCGTGTGACGCTCGAGAACACGGTCGGTCTGTTCGAGGTGGAACTGGTCCTCGGCGTCGTCGACGACGCCGACGCCGTCCTCGCTTACGAGCAGCGGGACGGCATCTTCGAGTCGATGCGGACGGACTACCGCGTCGAGGCGACCGGCGACGGCGCGACCGTGACGGCGACGACGACCTTCGAGGCCGTCGACCTCCCCGTCGTCGGCACGGTGCTGGACGCGACCATCGTGAAGCGACAGCGCCGGAAGGAGATCGAACAGCAATTCGACTACCTCGAGGCGGAACTGATAGGGTGATCCGACCGGCCGACCGCGGTCAGGCCGTTTTCGGTCTGTGGGAACGACCGCCCAACTGAAGTCGAGCGCCGGCGAGTCGTCCACATGGTCTTGCCGTCCGGGCTACTGGACCGACAGGCCATCCAGCGGCGCCGCCGCGCCGTCGTCAAGACGCTGCTCTACCGGCTCGTGATGGTAGCGATCACGGTCGCCGTCGCGCTCGCGGTGACCGGCAGCGCCGGCGACGCGCTGGAGATCGGCCTCGCCGCCAACGTCGTCAAGACGGTCACCTACTACAGCTACGAGCGCCTCTGGGACCGCGTCTCCTGGGGCGTCGCCGGCTCCTGATCCGACGTGAGAACGGCTCTGTTTCGTCGAGAACGGCGAACAACCAGCGCTTCAGTGGAACGGCTGCGATTGCGAACAGCCGGAGAACCCCGACGCGTTCGACGGTCCGCCTGTAGCCACACGAACCACGACCGCGGAGAAGGGGATGGGGAGCGAAACGTTCACGTGGCTAACTGACGGACTCCAAGACATGCCGAAGACACAGGTGGACCTCCCGGACCGCATCGACTCGGAGATCGACCGGCTCGTCGAGAGCGGCGACTTCGTCAACCGCGAACAGGCCGTCGAGGACCTCCTCTCGATGGGCATCTCCGCGTACGGCCCCACGGAGGAGGCGACCGAGGAGCCCGGCGAGGACCTGTTCGACAACGTCGAGGAGCAGCAGGACCCCGCCGCCCGCGATCAGGGCGAATCCGACGAGTACGGGTTCTGAGCGCGCCCCTCGAACGCGGCCGTCGGGTCGACGAGCCGGGCGGCCAGCTCGGCGCAGGCCGCTGTAACTGCTGACCGTTCTTCTCGGTTCGAGACGGGCCGTCCAGCGCGTCCCAGCCCGCGTACGTAGCCGACGGCGAACAGCGCGCCCTCCGCGTGCGGCCGGGCCGATCGGTGCACTCGCCGGCTATCGCCGCGCTCTCCGCCGACCGTCCGACGCCTGAGTCCGGCGTATACTCGCACGCACTCCGCGCCAGGTGCAGGTAAAACCGACGTCCGCGGCCCCGGAACCCACCCGGCGGTCGACGGGACGTCGTTCCACCCGACCATTGCTGTAGCCTCAATTTCCGAACAGCTTCGAGCCGATACCAAACACTCAACCAGTGCTTGAACGCCGAGACCAGCAGTAACGCAGCGTGATAATCGACCGGTCCCAGTCTGCTGCCGTCGGAAATCGCCACCGATGGTAACTGTAATTACAGTTATTCGCCCACGGTGCGCTGCCGACGGGCGCATCCGCTCTGCCTGTCCGCGGCCGTTTTCAAGTGAATACTGGATTACACTCAACGACCGAACAATAGCACGTCTTTAATACTAACAGTATCCCGGATAGATCCGTATGCGAATCAAGGAACTCTTCGAGCGGGACGACGCGGTGTCGCCGGTCATCGGCGTCATCCTGATGGTCGCGATCACGGTCATCCTGGCCGCGGTCATCGCCTCGTTCGTTCTCAACCTGGGGGATCAGGCACAGCAATCGACGCCGACGGCAAGCTTCGAGTTCGAGTACAATCCGTCGGGCAATGGAGATCAGGGTGTAGTCACTATCACGCATGCCAGCGGAGATTCGATTGACAAAGAAAAGATTGACGTTACTTCTGACGCAGTAACAATAACAGACAATTCTGGAGGATGGTCCGCTAGTTCTATCTCTGCTGGAGATACCTACGAAGCCACGCCCGATAGCACTGATAACTTCCGAGAAGGCGACGTAATCCGTATCACGTGGACGGCAGAAAGTGGTGGATCCAGTTCGACTCTCACCACCTTCGAGGTCCCGAGTGATTCCGAAGGCGTCTGATAGATAGCGTCATTCCTTTTTCCGTTGTTTTGGCACAGTCGATTAGCCGTCGAACCACGCCGCGCAGAGACCTATAAATACCGTTTCTCTCCTCGTTCCCAGCCACTACCAACGATCATCGGTAATGTCCGACAGACGTTTCCGCCCTCCTGCTGTCCCCCGTCGTATGTCACCGACCATCGAGAGAATCGAGTCGATCGAGTTCAGTTACGAGTTGCCGGACGTCGGGACGCCGCCGGGCGGGTTCGACATCATCTACGACCCGGGCAACGGGATGGAGCGGAAGCTGTTCGCGTTCCGGATCGAGACCAGCGACGGACTCGTCGGGCGGTACGTCGGGAACAACTCGCCGGGCGCGGCGCAGATCAACATGGTCGCCGACTACCTGATCGGGAAGGACCCGCTCAAGCGGGAGCAGCACTGGTCGGAGATCAAGCGCGCCCTGCGGAAGTACGACCGGATGGGAATGGGACCGCTCGACGTCGCGCTGTGGGACTACGCGGGCCGGAAGTACGACGCGCCGATTCACGAGCTACTGGGCACCCACCGCGAGCGCCTGCCCGCCTACGCTTCGACGTACCAGGGCGACAGGAGCGGCGGGCTGGACTCCCCCGAAGCCTACGCCGACTTCGCCGAGGAGTGCCTGGCGATGGGGTACCCCGCCTACAAGGTCCACGGCTGGGACGGCGACTGGCGCGACGCCGACCTGCTGGCGGAGACGGTCCGCGCCGTCGGCGAGCGCGTCGGCGACGAGATGGACCTGATGGTCGACCCCGCCTGTAACCTGGAGACGTGGGCCAACGCGCTACAGGTGGGGCGCGCCTGCGACGAGTACGGCTACCTCTGGCTCGAGGATCCCTACCGCGACGGCGGCATCTCCCAGCACGGCCACCGACGGCTGGGCGAGTGCGTCGAGACGCCGCTCCTCCAGACCGAGCACGTCCGCGGGCTGGAACCGCACACGGACTTCGTCGCCAGCGAGGCGACGGACTTCGTCCGCGCCGACCCCGACTACGACGCCGGCATCACCGGCGCGATGAAGATCGCCCGCGTCGCCGAGGGCTTCGGGCTGGACGTCGAGTTCCACGCTCCGGGCCCGGCGAAGCGCCACTGCATGGCCGCGGCGCGGAACGCCAACTACTACGAGATGGCGCTGGTCCACCCCGACGCGCCCAACACCACGCCGCCCGTCTACGCCGGCGACTATCGCGACGAGATCGACGCGATCGACGACGACGGCACCGTCCCAGTGCCCGACGGTCCCGGTCTCGGCGTCGAGTACGACTGGGACTTCATCGAGGCCAACGCGACCGGTCGGCGGGAATACGCGTAGCGTCTGCTCACGCAGACCGCTCTGCCACACAAAACCGATACGAAAGAAGCCGCTACCGAATTAGTGAGACCCAGAAACGTGGGCCAACGCGGATTTGAACCGCGAACCTCCCGGTTATCAGCCGAGCGCTCAACCTGATTGAGCTATTGGCCCAGGTGAGCGCATATGGTCGTATCCGAGGCGTACTGTTAAGCGTTACTCTTCGCGGACGGAGTGGGGCGTCTTACCACCACAGGGCGACCGGATCACTCGTCGTCGCGCTCCTCGAAGTCGATGTCAGTGGCGTTGTCGTGGTCGAAGCCGGGCGGGCTGCCCTGGCCGCCGCTGCCGCCCGTGCCGGAACCGGGGCTCGGGCCGGCGCCGGGGCCGCCGTCGCCGGGGAAGCCGCCGATGTAGACGTTCCCGGAGGCGAAGCCCTCGGTCCGGGCGTCGACGTAGGGCTCGATGACCCACCGCATCGCGGCCTTGCGGATGGGGTAGCGGGTCAGCGGCAGCGCCAGCAGCAGGCCCACGAAGTCCGTCACCAGCCCGGGCGTCAGGAAGAACGCGCCCGCGGCGATCAGGAACCCGCCGTCGACCAGCTCGTCGGTGGGCACCTGACCGGTCGCCAGTTTCTCCTGTATCCGCCGGAGGGTGTGCCGGCCCTCGGCCCGCACCAGCAGCATCCCCAGCAGCGCCGTGAGCACCACGAGCAGCACCACCACGGCCACCGGGAGGTACTGCGCGGCCAGCACCGCCAGCAGGATCGCATCCAGCAGCGGTATCAGCAACAACACCGCGATGACGCGAAGCATACTCGGAATTACAGTCCCCGCCACAAACGCCTTTCGAGGCCAGGGACGGTTGGTCCTCTGAACGCGCCTGCGAATAGTGATTGGCATGGCAGTGCGTATGTCCCGATCGTTCACGTCAATAGTTCTGGCAACGCCGTGGACAGTCGAAGCGAGGAGTGGAAGATACTTTCACGCGGTGCCCGAAGCTGGGGTATGGATGAGTTCGCGGCGGACACGAAAGTCGAGTGGCGCGAGTGGGGACCGGAGGCCTTCGAGCGGGCGCAGGCCGAGGGCAAGCCGGTCCTGCTGGCGCTGACGGTCCGGTGGAGCCCGGAGTGCCGGGAGATGGACCGGAAGACGTACGGGGAGCCCCGCATCGCGGCGAACGTTAACGACGGGTTCGTGCCGGTGCGAGTGGACGCCGACCGTCGCCCGCGCGTGCGCGAGCGGTACAACATGGGCGGGTTCCCCTCAACCGTCTTCCTGACGCCGTCGGGCGAGGTGCTCTCGGGGGCGACGTACCTCGGGCCGGCGGGGTTCCGGGGCATCCTCGACAGCGTCCGGGAGTCGTGGGACGGCAAGGGCGAGGCGGCGGGGTCGGTCCCGCGGGCGCTGCAGACGGCGGCGCCGCCGGGCGGGGAGGTCACCACGCGGATCGAGGAGGAGATGATCGAGCAGCTGCTGGCGGCCTACGACGAGGAGTACGGCGGCTGGGGGTCGGACGTGAAGTTCCCGCTGCCGCGGACCGTGGAGTTCGCGCTGGTGCGGGCCCGCGACCAGGCGACGCGGACACTGGAGGCGATCCGGACGCACCTGCGGGACACCTACGGCGGCGGGTTCTTCCGGTACGCGACGGGACGGGACTGGAGCGACGCGCGACGCGAGAAGCTGCTCGACGAGAACGCCGCCGTCATGCGAGCGTTCGCCCACGGGTACCGCTACACCGGCGAGGAGACCTACCGGGAGGTCGCCGAGGAGGCGCTGGAGTATCTCACCACGACCCTCTGGACGGGCGAGGCCTTCGCAGCCAGCCAGGCGGGCGACGACGACTACTACCGCATGGAGGCAACGGAGCGGGAGACCACGGAGCCGCCCCACGTCGACGAGACGGTGCTGGCCGACCGGAACGGGCTGGCCGTGGACGCGCTCGCCACCTACGCGGCCTACACCGACGACGAGCGGGCGAGCCGGTACGCCGAGCGGGCCCGCGACCACCTGCGCGAGCACCTGATCGACGACGGCGTCGTCACCCACTACGTCGACGGCGAGGAGACGGGCCCGTCGGGCTTCCTGCTCGACCAGGCCCGCGTCCTCCAGGGGCTGACCACGAGCTGGCAGGTGCTGGGAGACGGCGAGTCGGCCGAGGCGATCGCGGACTGGACGATCGAGCACCTCCAGGAGGACAGCGGCGCGTTCACGGACGGCCCCGCGGATGGCCCCGGGCTCTGCGACCGGACGCAGTACCCGCTGGACACCACCGTCGAGATGGCCGACGCGCTGCTGGACCTGGCCGCGCTGACCGGCGCTGACCGCTACCGCGAGGCGGCCCGCGACGCCGTGGCCTCCTTCGCCGGCGCGTCCGACCGCATGGGCGTCGAGGTGGCCGGCTACGCGACCGCGGCCGCCCGCGTCCTCGAACCGCACGTCCTCCGCGTCGGCGAACCGGCCGGCAGCGACCTCCACCGGGCGGCCCTGCGGCTGGCCGACCACGAGACGACGGTCGTCCCCGACGCCGACTGCGAGGGGGCCGAACTGCTCGTCGACGGCGACCGCGAGGGCGCGGCGGACTCGCCCGCGGGCCTCGAAGACGCGCTGACGGGGGAGTAGGGGGCTCGATGGTATTAAGTGCCGTCTGATGCCAGCTGGCGGTAATATGCGGTATTAAACGGTAGCGCCGGTTTCGAGCGGAACGGAGGAGAATACCGCAGACCGCTCCCGCTCGACTTCGCCGAGAGCCTTCGCCCCGCTCGGACCCTCGCTATCTCGCGTGTCGCTCCGTGCGCACGCTCCCGTTCGATCGTAGCGCGGCGCGAGCGCAGTGAGCGCCGCGCTACTCCCCACCGACTTCCCGCTTCAGCGTCTCGAACTCGGCGACGCGCTCGGCGTGGGCGTTGTGCTGGTGGATGGACTCGTCGTTGGACTGCTTCATGGTGACGACGGCGTCGTCCGGCAGGTGCGGGAATCGGTCGACGACGCCCTCGGCCATCGAGCGGACGCAGTCCTCGACGAACTTGGCGTTCTTGTGGGACTCGTAGGTCATGTGGTCCTCGTCGGGCCGCTTGGCGAGGTTGTAGATCCGGGCGCTCATGGCGTCCCGGGCGACCTCGATGACGTCGTCGAGGTCGACGTCGGGTGCGCCCTGGCTCTCGATGGTGAGCGTGGCGTGGCCCCGCTGGGAGTGGCCGGGCTGGGGGACCTCCTCGAGGAAGGCGTCGATCGTCTCGTCCTCGACGCCGAGGCCGCGCAGCGCGTCGCGAGCCCGGGCGGCGGACATCCCCTGCGAACAGGGACAGACGGTCATGCCGGTGACGCGGGCGCCGATCTCCTCGCGCGTGCCGTCCTCGTCGGCCGTCGCCGACGCGACGATGTCCGCAGTGGACTGCGTGGGACGCCCGGACTCGGGCGTCTCCTCGCGCGTGACGTACTCGGCCTCCATGCGCACCTCGGCCTGCGTCGTGTAGTCGTGCTTCTCCAGCAGTCGCTCGGCGGCTTCCCCACAGACGTCCTCGATGCCCTCGACCTCCTGGCTGACGGCCGCCTCCAGGGTCTCGTCGATGACCTCCATGTTGCGGCTCATGTCCGCCCCCTTGCGCCAGGAGGGCAGGTCGACGAAGACCTCGAACTCCGCCATCAGGACGATCGGCCGCTGGTCCCCGCGGCCGATCTTGACGAGTTTCTCGACGCCCGTGACGCCCACCCGGTTCAGACCGACGGTGACGTCAGGACTCGAGGCCTGTACGTCCGGAAGTTGCTGACTCATTGCACCCGGCTAGGGACGAATTACCGTTAGTGCTTTCGAAAATACAGTCAGCGAGCCCCAGTTCGCCGCGTCTATTCGTCCAGCGGCGACAGCGCACGGCCCTCGACCTCGCGGAACACGGCCGCGTAGTCCTCGCCGTCGAACTGGTCCGCGATGTCGTCCAGTTCCGAGCGCAGGCGGGCGAGCCGGTCCTCCAGTTCCCGGAACTCCTCGCTGGAGCGCAGCTCCGCAGTCGGCTTGTTGGCCGACAGCGCCGCGTGTTTCGACGCCAGCGCGTAGAACTCGCGGAACCGCTCCTCGTAGGCGGCGCAGTTCAGCAGCCGCTCGATAGTGTCGACCAGATCCGATCGGGAGACCGGCTTGACGACGTAGTCGTCGAACGCCATGTCGATGATCTCGAAGTCGGGGTCGACGGCGGTCACCATGGCCACGCGCGCGTCCAGCTGCCGGTCGCGGATCTCCTCGAGGACGTCGGCGCCCCGGACGTCTGGCATCCGCCGGGCGAGCAGCACCACGTCCACGTCCGGATCCAGCTTCGCCAGGCCGGCCTCGCCGCTGTGGGCCGTCAAGACGTCGTACTCGCCGCGGAGCTGCGCGGCATAGGCGTCGGCCACGTCCGGCTCGTCGTCGACGACCAACACCGTCGCGAGCTCGCTGGGACTCATGTGGGTGGCTGCCACTAAGAACGAACTAACGCAAAAGGGTTCTGGGCAGTTTGCCCCGTGATACCGGCCGCCTATCGACCGACCAGGTCCGCGTACCGTGCCCCGGTCTGCTTGAGCGTCTCCGTCGAGTAGAGCCGCTCGTGCTCGAAGGGGAGGTGCTCGTCGGCCAGCCGGTCGATCGACGCGTCGACGGCCGACGCCTCCCGGCCGTGGACCATCGTGAAGAGGTTGTACGGCCAGTCACGGGCCGGCCGACGCGGGCGGTGGTAGCACAGCGTCACGTACGGCAGCCCCCCGACCGCCCGACCCCGCTCGTCCAGTTCGTCGTCCGGGACGTCCCAGACGACCATGCAGTTGCTGTCGAAGCCCGTCCGGACGTGGTTGACGACGAAGCCGACGCGCTTGATACAGCCCCGCTCCAGCAGCCGCTCGATCGACGTCAGGACGTCCGCGACCGGAGCGCCGACGGTCTCGGCGACGTCCCGGTACGGCGTCGCCGACGTCGGGAACCCCTCCTGGATCGCAACGAGCAGTCGCCGCTCCAGGTCGGACAGGTCCGCGGCGGCGTCCTCGCTGATCCGCGTCGCCGACACGCTCCCCTCGCCGACCGCGTCCGGGCCGGCCCTCACGTCGTCGCCGCCCGATCCGCCGCTGCCCACGCTCTCCCGTGCCAGCGCGTCGCTATTGACCACGGGGAACTCCAGGTCGATGTAGTAGTCCGTCAGCATCGGCAGGCGCAGCACCGTACACCCCGTCCGCTCCTCGATCTCGTCCAGGATGCGGTCGCGGATCTCCCGGCTCGCCGCCGTCACGACGAACCACATGTTCCACTCGTGGTCCCGCGCGTAGTTGTGGTTGACCTGGTCGTAGCCGTTGATCGTCTCGGCGACGGCGTCGAACCGGTCCGCGGGCGCCTGGACCGCGGCCAGCGCCGACGACCCGATCACCGGCGGGTTCAGTACGGGGCCGAACCGGCGGAAGACGCCCTCGTCGAGGAGGTCCGCCACCCGGGCGAGCGCCTCCTCGGCGTCGACGCCCAGTTCCGCCCCGACGGCCTCGAAGGGCCGCTCCGTGACCGGGAAGCCGCTCTGGTACCCGTCGACGAGGGCCGCGTCCACCTCGTCGATCCCCTCGCGCCAGTCGCCCGACTGGAGGCTCATCGACGGCCGTTAGGTGCGGACGGGTGTATCGCTTTCGGGTCCAGGATCGGCTTCTGAATACGAGACGATGACAGGTGATGCCGATCTCGTGAACAGCCACAAAGCCCCCCGCAGGCTGCGGTTCCGCGGCCCGTTGCGCGCTTCACTCACTCCGTTCGTTCCAGTGCCTACGTCGTCCTCGGAAATCTTCGATTTCTGATGGGCTGCGCAAGAGCTTCGCTCTTGCGAACGCCGGGGTTCCCGCAGCCCGCGGCCCCTTTCAGGCTGTTCTTGGTCACGGCTACAGCATTTCTCTGAACGCCTGATCCAACTCGTTCAGATCAAGCACATCCCAATGCTAGCGGGAAACGGGACGCTTTTGGCCCGGCCGAACGGACGTTCGCGTATGGCTCAGACTACCCGCGAGTACGGGGAGTGGCCGCTCAAGCGGCTGATGACCGAGGTCGTCGGATCGGGGCACAAGTCGGCCGACGACATGGACCGCGGGCAGGCCCGCGAGGCGTTCCAGCGCATCCTCGACGCGGAACCGGACGAGACGACGCTGGGTGCCTTCTGGCTCGCCAACCGCTGGAAGCGCAACTCGCCCGAGGAGCTGGCGGCGTTCGTCGACGTGATGCGCGAGGAGAGCGTCGAGACGGGCGTCCCGAGTGCCGACCCCGTCGACTGCGGGGCCAACTACGACGGCAAGGGCGACAGCGCCATCCTGGGCGTCGCCGCCGGCGTCGTCGCGGCCGCGGCGGGCACCCCCGTCGTCGTCCACAGCGGCGACCGCGTCCCCACCCAGAAGCAGGACGCCTACAAGCACGTCCTCGACGAGCTCGGCGTCCGGACGGAGCTGTCGCCCGGCGAGAGCGCCGACATGGTCGACGACGCCGGCTTCGGCTTCTACTACCAGCCCGAGTTCAACCCCGGGGTCGCCGACCTGTACGACCGTCGCGACGCGATGGGCGTCCGGACGTTCGTCAACACGGTCGAGACGCTGGCGAACCCGGCCGACGCCGACGTCCACCTGGGGAGCTTCTACCACCTCGCGTTCGCCAAGCGGATGGTCCGGACGCTGACACGGAGCGAGACCAACCCAGCGAGTCGGGCGCTGTTCTTCCAGGGCATGGAGGGGTACGACGACGTTCGTCCCGGATCGACGGTCGTCGCCGAGTGGCCCAGCGACGACGAGGCGGCCGACGAAGAGGGCATCCTCGACTACGAGATCGGGACGGCGGACTACGGGATGGACGTAGAGAGCGAGGACCTGGAAGTCGACGACGTCGCGGCCGACTCCGCCGCCATCACCGAGGAAGTAGTGGCCGGCGAGCGCGAGGACGGCTTCGCCGACGCCGTCGCGCTCAACGCCGCGCTGCGGATCTACGCCCGCGAGGACGTCGCGTCCATCGAGGACGGCCTCGACGAGGCCCGCGCCGCCATCGACGACGGCAGCGCCGCCGCCGTCCTCGAGGACCTGCGGGCGTTCTGAGGAGCGACGACCGGCCCGCCCAACGCACTTCTCCCGTCCGTTCGAACGCGGCGTATGGCCGACAGCCACGCCAGCCCTGGTCCCGGCACCGGAGACGACGCGGGGAGCACCGAGGCGGGCGGCGAACGGACGGTCGACGACCGCGTCGAACACCACCGCGCCCGCGTCGACGGCGTCAGCCTGCACTACGTGACCGCCGGGCCGGAGGACGGCGACCTCGTCGTCCTGCTCCACGGCTTCCCGGAGTTCTGGTACTCCTGGCGCTGCCAGATTCCGGCACTGGTCGACGCGGGCTACCGCGTCCTCGCGCCGGACATGCGCGGGTACAACCGCTCGGAGGCGCCCGACGGCGTCGCAGCCTACGATCTGGACGAACTCGTCGGCGACGTGGCGGGACTGATCGAACACGTCGGCCGCGAACGAGCGCACGTCGTGGGCCACGACTGGGGCGGCCTCGTCGCCTGGCAGGTCGGCATCGACCGGCCCGACGCGGTGGACCGCCTCGCCGTCATGAACGCCCCGCACCCCGGCGCGTACCTGCGCGACCTGACGACGTGGGAGCAGCTCCGGAAGTCCTGGTACGTCCTCGCCTTCCAGGTCCCTCGGCTCCCTGAGTGGGGCATCTCGCGGGACGACTTCGCCGCCTTCGACGAGATGTTCCGCGAGGGGACGGTGCGCCCGGACGCGTTCACCGACGCGGACCTCGAGCGCTACCGCGCGGCGTTCCGCCGTAGCGGCCTGGCGGGGCCGGTCAACTACTACCGGGCACTCGCTCGCCGTCGAGCGAGACAGGGCGCGATCGCCCCGTTCGACGGCTGGCCGGACTGGCGCGTCGACGTCCCGACGCTGCTGCTGTGGGGCGAGCGGGACCTGGCGCTGGCGACGTCGCTGACCCGCGGCGTAGAGCGGTGGGTGCCCGAGCTGCGCGTCGAGCGATTCGAGGACGCCGGCCACTGGATCCACATCGACGCGGTCGATCGGGTGAACGGGGCGCTGTCGGGCTTCCTGGCGGGTGACACCGGAACCGCCGGCGCGGAGTAGCGAGCAGGCGCCACGGACTGCCCGCGGACCGGCGTGGCGCGCTCCCGCGAACCGGTCTGCGGCGGCCGTCACGTCACGCCCGGGCCTCGTTCCGTCTCCGTACTTCAACCCCGGCGCGGCACCGCCAGCGTTTTGCCGGCCCGTGGCGTCTCAGATTCCATGAGTGACCTGACCGCGACGATCCACACGACGAAGGGCGACATCGAGATCGAACTGTTCGACGAGCGCGCACCGCGCACCGTCGAGGCGTTCGTCGACCACGCCACCGAGGCCGAGGACTACGACGACGCGGAGATCGGTCCGGGCGAGGGCGCCTGGGAGGACCCCGAGACGGGCGAGAAGCGGGTCGACCCCATCTACGACGGCGTGGAGTTCCACCGCGTCATCGAGGACTTCATGATCCAGACCGGCGACCCCGAGGGCACCGGCCGCGGCGGCCCCGGCTACACCTTCGAGGACGAGTTCCACGAGGACCTGCGCCACGACTCGGCCGGCACGGTGTCGATGGCCAACCGCGGCCCCGACACGAACGGCTCGCAGTTCTTCATCACGCTGGACGAGACGCCCCACCTCGACGACAAGCACGCCGTCTTCGGCGAGGTCGTCGACGGCATGGACGTCGTCGAAGAGATCGGCAGCGCCGACACGGACATGCACGACCGCCCGACGACGCCCATCGAGATCGAGTCCGTCGAGGTCCACGACTAGAGTAGAAGTTCAAAGCACTGACATACGCGAAGGGCACCCCGGGATCCCTTCGGTGTGTAAATAGCTTCAATTTCTGTATAGAGCAGCGCGCCGGGCCCGTCAGCCCGCCGCGATGCCCCAGGGTCGAATTTTTTACAACGCCTGTAGTAACGAATCCGTACTTTGAAGAGGGTCGGCGCGGCAGACGGTGACGTGCTCTCCGACAAGCGCCAGTATCAGCTTCTCTACTTCGTCTTCTACGCCTCCGCGAACGGCTTCATCGCCTTCCGGAACGTCTACTTCGAGGAACTCGGGCTGACGGGCGGCCAGATGGGGTTGCTTGGGGCGGTGCTGGTCGTCGCGGGCATGATCGCCCAGCCGATCTGGGGTGTCGTCGCCGACCGATACGCCGCGGGGAAGCGGGTGCTGCTGGTTGCGGCCGCCGCCTCGGGCGTGATCGTCCTGGCGTACCCGTTCGCGGGCGGGTTCCCGGAGCCGTTCCTCCTGCTCGCGGTCGCGACGGCGCTGCTGGCAGCGGTCCGGTCCCCGATCATGCCCATCGCCAATTCGATGGTACTGTCGGGCGGGCTGAACTACGGCCAGGTGCGCGCGTTCGGCTCGATCGCGTTCGGCATCGGCGTCCTCGGCATCGGCTGGGCGCTCGACCGGCTCCCGACGGACCTGATCTTCTACGTGTACGCAGCGGGGATGGTGGTCTTCGTGGCCATCGTCGTCGGCGTGCCGGAACCGGACGCCGACCTCACGCCGGACCTGCAGCGCGACGCCGTCGGCCTGCTGACCGACCGACGCTTCCTCGTCCTCCTGATCGTCGCGACGGTGATCGGCGGCATCAGCTCGGCCGGCAGCGCGTACTTCTCGGTGTACGTGCGCGCCATCGGCTCCTCCGACGGGCTGACGGGGACCGCCTGGATGCTCAAGACCGTCGCCGAGGCGGCCGTCTTCCTCTCGATGGCGCGGATCGGGCTGTCGAACCCGACGAAGCTGACGCTCGGGGCCGTCGTCTACATCGGGGTCTACTTCGTCTACGCCGCCGTCGCGACGCCGACGGCCATCCTCGCGGTCCAGCCCTTCCTCGGCGTCGGACTGGCGCTGTTCTACCTCGCCGTGGTCAACTTCGCCCACGAGTTCGCGCCGCCGGAGCTGTCCTCGACGGCGCAGACGCTCCTATTCTCCTTCGGCATCGGGACCGGCCGGGCGCTCGGGCAACTGGGGGCCGGCGGCCTGATGGACCTGGTCGGCGTCCAGTCGATGTACTACTTCCTGGCGGCCGGCGGGGCCGTCGCGGTCGCGGTGAGCCTCTACTTCCACGGGCCGGCGGTCCGCCGCCTGGGCGCCGCCGTCGGCACCAGCCGCTAATCGAATGACGGGGGCTTTTTGACCCCCTGCACGAACGCCGTCCCATGGACGCGACGCGCGCAGTCACGGGCCTCCTCGCCGTCGTCACGGTCACCGCCGGGTTCGCACCGGCGGCGGCCACCGCGACGGCCGACCAGGGAGTCGCCTCGTCGGCGGCCGCTTCCGGACCGGCACTCCAGACCGACGCCTCGAACGCCTGCGTCGGGACGATCCGCGAGCGACCCGACAACGCCACGCTGCTCTCGCTCCAGGGGGCGCGGGGGTCGAACTACACCACGGCGCTGCTGACCGGCATCGCCCCGAACGGCTCGATCATCGGCGTCCACGACGTCACGGCCCACGGCGGCCGGTGGGCCTACGACGTCGACGTGCTGCCGAACGGGAACCTGCTGATGGCGAGCACCGAGCCCGGCATCACCGTCGTGACCGAGATCGACCCCGCGACCGGCGAACACGTCTCTGAGCGCCGCTTCGAGAACGTCGAGGACGGCCACGACGCCGACCTCCACGGCGACGAACTGTACCTCGTCGACAAGGGCGACGAGCGCAACCGGGTGCTGATCTACAACCTCACGCGGGAGGAGATCACCTGGGAGTACCGCTTCGACGAGCACTCGGAGGCCTTCCCGCGTGAGGGCGGCGGTCCCTACGCCGACGACTGGACCCACGTCAACGACGTCGAGCGGATCGGTGGCGGTCTGATCATGGCCTCGATCCGGAACTTCGACCAGGTCGTCGCCATCGACCGCGAGACCAAGGAGATCGCGTGGATGCTCGGCGAGGACGGCGACCGCGACGTCCTCTTCGAGCAGCACAACCCCGACTACTTCGAGGGCGAGAACGGGACGCCGACCGTCATCGTCGCCGACAGCCGCAACGACCGCGTCGTCGAGTACGCCCGCATCGAGGCGGGCGCCGATGTCGACCTCGGTGCGAACGCGACCCGCGTGAACGACGAGTGGGTCCGCACGTGGACCCTCGAGGGCGGGCAACTGGACGACCCGCGGGACGCCGACCGCCTGCCGAACGGCCACACGCTGGTCTCCGACCGACGCGGCCACCGCCTGCTGGAGGTGACGCCGTCCGGCGAGGTCGTCTGGGAGACGTACGGCCCCTGGCAGCCGTACGACGCCGAGCGGGTCGGCACCGGCGACGAGTCCAGCGGCCCGACGATGCGGGAGGCGGGCGCCACGGGCACCGTCGAGATGACCGGGAGCCAGGGCATCGACGTGGAGCGCCAGGAGCAGTGCTACGAGTACCTGACCAGTTCGGACCGGGCCGACCGCCTGCTCCGGCCCGGAGTGCTCGACGGCGGGACGACCGGACCGGCGACGACCGACGCCGGGGACGCGAACGCGACGGACGCGTCCGACGATGGTACGACGGCGACGCCGGCGCTCGGGACCCAGTCGGACGGCCCCGACGGCTGGATGTTCGCCGCCGGCCTGCTGGGCGCGGCAGCGCTGGCCGCCGCTGCGCTGCTCACCCGCCGCCTGGGATAGCCCCGGAGTTTCTGCGGAAAAAGGCGGGCTTAACTGCCCCCGCTACCGAGTGACGGCTATGAGCGACCACGACGAACCCGTCGACCCGAGCGACGTCGGTGAGACCGACGCCCCGCCCGTCGAGGACAAGCCCTACAAGATTATCTTCGAGGCCAACAAGTGCATCGGCGCGGGCAAGTGCGCGGAGGTCTCCGACAACTGGGAACTGAGCCTGGACACCGGCATCGCGGCGCCGAAGGCCTACTTCGTCGGCGAGGAGCAGGTCGACGACGAAATCCGCGCCGCGGAGGTCTGTCCCGCGAAGAAGGACCGCGGAGTCATCCACGTCGTCGACCGCCGGACGGACGAGGAGATCGCGCCCGACCCCGAGGGCGACGGGACCCTCTCGGTCGACTGGTGAGAGCCGGGTGCGGTGGCGAGAGTCGCGCACGGACGTCATCGTTAGCCGATACATTCGGATAATGGCCGGTCTGATCACACACACGCTAAACATTCATCCTACCTTTCTTCCAGCATTTAGCGGTTAAACGGGCTAAAATAACACAAACCACTATATGTTGGGGTCCGTATACGTGGCTATGTCATCCGACCGATCGATCGAACGGCGGAATTTTCTGAAGGCGACAGGTAGCGCCGCGGCGGCGGCCGCGCTCGCTGGCTGTTCTGGCGACGGCGGCGATGACGGGACCGGCGGTAACCAGACCGGCGGTACGGAGACCGGCTCCGGGGACGTCTCGACGGAGCTGAAACAGGAGGGCGACCTCTGGCGCGTCCTCTCGGGGACCATCACGACGCTGGACCCCATCGAGGCGACGGACACCTCGTCGGGGATCCTGATCCAGCAGATGTTCGATCCGCTGATGAACTACCCCGACGGCCTGCCGACGGTCGAGGCGCTACAGGCCGCGGACTACTCGGTGTCCGACGACTTCCTCACCTATGAGTTCCAGCTCGAGGACGCCACCTTCCACAACGGTGACGACGTCACGGCCTCGGACTTCGCCTACGCCTTCGAGCGGCTGGCCGCCTCGGAGAACTCCAGCCGGGCGTACTTCATCCTCGACTCGATGGGCGTCACCCACGAGACGACGACGGAGACGGTCGACGGCGAGGAGGAGGAGGTCTACGAGCCCGGGACGCTGGGCGTCGAGGCCGTCGACGACTCGACGCTGCGCATCGAGCTGTCCGAACCGTTCCACGCCACCCTGGAGATGCTCGCCTACACCGCGTTCTCCCCGATCCCGGAGGGGACCCTCGGCGACGTCGAGGGGTACGACGGCGAGATGGAGCAGGACGAGTTCTCCAGTTCGAACCCGATCGGGAACGGCCCCTTCGAGTTCGACGACTGGGAGTCCGGCACCGAGGCCCGCGTGGCCGCCTTCGGCGACTACTACGGCGAGGGGCCGAACGTCGACGGCGTCCACTGGGCGGTCATCGAGGACGACACCGCCCGGTACAACTACCTGATGAACCGCAACGCGGACGTCGCCGAGAACTTCCCCACCGCCCAGTACGATCCCTCGAAGGTCTCCGTCGAGGAGGAGGACGACCAGGGGCGCCAGATCGGGACCTACGGCGAGGTGCGCAACGGCGCGACGATGAACTACTCCGGCGTCGCCGACATCGGCGTCTACTACCTCGGGTTCAACATGGACCGGGTCGAGAAGCCGATCCGCCAGGCGGTCGCCTACGCGCTGAACCAGCACACCATCGTCGAACAGATCTTCAAGCAGCGGGGCGAGCCCGCCTACAACTTCACGCCGCCGTCGATCTTCCCCGGCGGGGCCGAGAACTACCGCAGTCGCGCCGAGAACGAGTATCCCTACGGGTACGAACAGTCCCAAATGGACCAGGCCCGCTCCGTGATGGAGGAGGCCGGCTACGGCGACGGCGAGCGCGCCAGCGTGGAGCTGACCATCTACGAGTCCGAGGTCTGGAGCGAGACCGCCAGCATCCTCCGCGACCAGCTCCAGAGCGCCTACGTCGACCTGGAGGTCAACCAGGCGCCGCTCAACACGCTGCTGGAGCGGGGCCGCAACGGCGAGCTACAGATGTACTCGCTCGGCTGGGTCGCCGACTGGCCCGCCCCGGACAACTTCCTCCAGCTGCTGAACCCGCCGCAGACCGACACCAGTATGGACTTCCCCGTGGCGTATCTCAACTGGAACTCCGAGACGGGCGACGCCGCCGAGCAGGCCGCGCAGGCCTACCAGACGGTGCTCGACAACTCGGCGCCGACCGACGAGGACGGGAGCGCCCGCGACGAGGCGTACGTCCAGATCGAGAACGCCAACTGGGAGGACGTCGCTATGCTGCCCGTCTACCACCAGCTCAGCGAGGTGTTCTGGTACGACCACGTCGACGTCACGCCGTTCGGCGGCATGGGGCCGAGCCGCCAGATGATGAACACCGTCTCGGTCGGCGAGCGGGAGTAACGCCGCGGCGATCCCGTCCCGCCGCTTTCCGGCGGACGGCGCCCGAATCGATCACAACAACGAAAGCATGCCACTATTCACGTCAGTACCACGGCTAGACTATCCATGAGCCGGCTCACGTATCTGCTCAAGCGGCTGCTCATGTCCATCCCCGTCGTGATATTCGGCACGACGATCACGTTCGCCATCATCCGGCTCGGACCGCTCAGCCCGGCAGACGCCATCCTCGGGCAGGACCCCGACCCGCTGGCCGTCCAGCGGATCGAACGCCGACTCGGACTCAACGAGCCCCTCTGGGAGCAGTACTTCCAGTTCATGGGCAACCTCTTCACGTTCGATCTCGGCCAGTCGTGGGTGATCAGCTCGGGGACGCCGGCCGTCGAGCTGATCGCCTCCTACGCCCCCCGGACCATCTGGCTCGGCTTCTGGTCGATCCTGATCGCGCTGCTGATCGGCATCCCGCTGGGCTTCTACGCGGGCCTGCACCCGAACACGCTCTCGGACTACACCGCCTCCTTCGGCGGCATCGTCTGGCGCGCCATGCCGAACTTCTGGCTGGCGGTCATCCTCGTGACGGTCCTCTCGCAGTCCCAGCAGCTGTTCGGCTTCAGCTGGCAGGCCTTCCTGGTCGAGACCAACGTGGTCACGTCGCCGAACCTGGGCGTCTTCACCAGGCCGTCGCGGTTGATAACCGACCCGCGGGCCGCCTGGACGAACGTGCTGGCGGCGACGAAACAGATCCTGCCGGCCGCGCTCGTGCTGGGGTCGGCGTCGATGGGGACCGAGATGCGCATCGGCCGGACGGCCATCCTCGAGACGATCAACGAGAAGTACGTCGAGACCGCGAAGGCCAAGGGCGTCCCGCCGCGCGTGCTCGTCTGGAAGCACGTCTTCCGGAACGCGCTGATCCCGCTGGTCCCGGTGATCACGGCCGAGGCGTTCATCCTCGTCGGGGGCTCGGTCCTCGTCGAGACGGTCTTCGCGATCAACGGGATCGGTCGCCTGTTCTTCCAGGCCTCCGTCCAGGGCGACCTCCCGCTGGTGGGGACGCTGATGTACCTGTTCATCCTGCTGATCGTCGGCCTGAACATCGTCCAAGACATCGCCTACACGATCATCGACCCGCGCGTGGGGTACGAAGGCACATGACGGAGAGCAAACCGCGATCCGACGACGAGGCGGACAGACCGCTCAGAGACCGCATCGGTGCCGAGCCCGGACCGGCGCTCGTGTGGCTCGCCGGCCTGGCGCTGCTCGTGCTCGTCGAGGCGCCGTTCTACCTCGAGGGACTTCTCAGCGCCGCCAGCGGCGCGCTCGGAGCGATCCCCGGCGATCCCGGGGCCGACGCCGCGGCGGGCGCGTCCGCGTTCTTCGACGAGCTCCCCCACCTGCTGAGCCGCGACCTGATCCCCAACCGGGGCTACCGGGACGGCGGTCAGTGGCAGGGCACGTTCCTCGGACTGGAGCCGATGCACGCCTGGCTCGTCCGGTTCGTCCTGGTGTACGCCTACGCCGCAGTGACGCTGGGGTGGCTGTGGTACGGCTACGTCCTCTTCCGCCGGCACTACCGCGCGGCCGACTGGACGCCGACCGACGACGTGGTCGACCGCCTGCGCTCCCACTACTGGGGGCAGTTCGGTCTGCTGATCGTGGTCGCTTTCCTCGTGCTGGCGCTGTTCGCGCCGATGGCCAGTCCGACCACCTACGAGGAGAACATCGAGGCCCCCTACTCCCACCAGTTGCAGTACTTCGACGAGGACGCGGGCGAGGTCAGGACGACCACTGTCGGCGACGCCAACCTCGGATCGGCCTCGCGGGGCGGCGGCGACAGCAACGTCGGCCTGTGGAGCTACGACGACTTCGGACGCTTCCACCCCGCCGGGACCCTGACCAACGGGAAGGACCTGTTCACCTTCCTCGCGTTCGGGGCCCGCGTGTCGCTGTTCATCGGCGTCGGGTCGATGGCGCTGGCCGGCGTCCTGGCCGCCGGCCTGGCGCTGATCACCGCCTACTACAAGGGGGTGACCGACCTCGCGGTGATCCTCACCAGCGACTCCGTCCAGGCGATGCCCGCACTGTTGCTTTTGATCCTCGCCTCGGTCGTGTTCCGGGGCACGTGGATCGCCGGCCTCTACAACGGCGCCGTCCTCTTCATCCTCCTGTTCGCGCTGATCCGCTGGCCGGGGCTGTGGCGCGCGGTCCGCGGCCCCGCCCTGCAGGTAGCCGAGCAGGAGTGGATCGACGCCGCCAAGAGCTACGGGCAGCGACCCTCAGTCATCATGCGGAAGCACATGGCGCCGTACATCCTGGGGTACCTCCTGATCTACGCGTCGCTGACGCTGGGCGGGGTCATCATCTCCGTGGCCGCCCTCTCCTTCCTCGGCCTCGGAATCACCGCTCCCACGCCCGAGTGGGGCCGCGCCATCGACATGGGCCAGCCCTACATCGCCAGCCAGTCCTGGCACATCTCGCTGATCCCGGGGATCATGATCACGCTCGTCGTCACGGGCTTCAACGCCCTGGGCGACGGGATCCGCGACGCCATCGATCCCCAGAGCGAGGGCGCCGAGGGCGGACGTACTGCCGCGGCCGCCGGAGGTGGCGGCGGATGAGTAGCGAGCGCGCGCCCGCCGACTCGGGGGGCGATCCGCTGCTGTCCGTCGACGACCTCCGGACGACCTTTAGCGGCCGCGACGAGACCGTCAGGGCCGTCGACGGCGTCTCCTTCGACATCGAGGCCGGCGAGACGCTGGGTATCGTCGGCGAGTCGGGGTCGGGCAAGAGCGTCACCGCCCGCTCGATCATGGGGCTGGTCGACTCCCCCGGCAAGGTGCTGGACGGCTCGTCGATCCGGCTGGACGGCGAGGAACTGACCGACCTCTCGGAGAAGCAGTACCGGTCCGTGCGCGGCGGCCGGATCGCCATGGTGTTCCAGGACCCGCTCAGTTCGCTGAACCCCGTCTACACCGTCGGTAACCAGATCATCGAAGCGCTGGAACTCCACCGCGGCCTGAGCGGTGCCGCGGCCAAGGAGGAGGCCATCGAACTCCTGCGGGCGGTCGGCATCCCCGACGCCGCCCGCCGGATCGACGAGTATCCCCACCAGTTCTCTGGCGGCATGCGCCAGCGGGCCGTCATCGCGATGGCGCTGGCCTGCGAGCCGGAGCTGTTGATCTGCGACGAGCCCACGACCGCGCTGGACGTCACCATCCAGGCCCAGATCCTCGAACTGCTGCAGGAGGTCCAGGAAGAGCGGGACGTGGCGATCATGTTCATCACTCACGACATGGGCGTCATCGCCGAGGTGGCCGACCGCGTGGCCGTCATGTACGCCGGCGAAATCATCGAGCGCGGACCCGTCGAGGCGATCTTCGCGGACCCGAAACACCCCTACACGCGGGGGCTCCTCCGGAGCATCCCCGGCCGGAACCCCGACGCCGACCGGCTCCCCACCATCGAGGGCGACGTGCCGACGCCGACCGAACCGGCCTCCTACTGCCGGTTCGCGCCGCGCTGTCCCGAGGCCTTCGGCGCCTGCGAGCACGTCCACCCCGCCCACGTCGACGTGGGCGAGGACGGGGACCACACCGCCGCGTGCCTGCTGTACCCCGAGGAGATGACTACCGAGAACGCCGTCCGCCACCACGAGGAGATCGGCGACGAACCGCGTCCCGGCGAGACCGATATCGACGAGGAGACGGCCGCCGGCGGCCGGGCCGGGGGTGAGGACGAATGAGCGAGCCCGTCGTCGACGCCGACCGCCGCCGGACCGGCGAGACGCTGATCGAGGTCGAGGGGCTCAGGAAGTACTACGAGGACACCGGGCTGTTCGGCGGCGACCCGGTCAAGGCCGTCGACGGCGTCAGCTTCGAGATCGCCCGTGGCGAGACGTTCGGCCTCGTCGGCGAGTCGGGCTGCGGCAAGACGACGCTGGGCCGGACGCTGATCCAGCTCGAGACCGCCACCGGAGGGCGGATCTCCTTCGCCGGCACGGACGTCACCGACCTGAGCGGCGACGACCTCACCGAGTGGCGGCGCAACGCCCAGATGGTGTTCCAGGATCCCGAATCGAGCCTCAACGACCGGATGACCGTCGGCGAGATCGTCCGGGAGCCGCTGGACGTCCACGACGTGGGGACGCCCAGAGAGCGCCGCGAGAAAGTGCGGGACCTGCTCGGCGAGGTCGGCCTCCAGCCCGAGCACTACTACCGCTACCCCCACCAGTTCTCCGGGGGACAGCGCCAGCGGATCGGCATCGCCCGGGCGCTGGCGCTGGAGCCGGAGTTCGTCGTCCTCGACGAGCCCGTCTCCGCGCTGGACGTCTCCGTCCAGGCCCAGATCCTCAACCTGCTGGAGGACCTTCAAGACGAGTTCGGGCTGACCTACCTGTTCATCGCCCACGACCTGAGCGTCGTCCGCCACATCTGCGACCGCGTCGGCGTAATGTACCTCGGCAACCTCATGGAGGTCGGCCCCACGGAGCAGCTGTTCCAGAGCCCGGCCAACCCCTACACCAGGGCGCTGCTGTCGGCGATCCCGGAGCCCGACCCGACCGACGAGAGCGAGCGGATCACGCTCCCCGGGTCGCCGCCGAGCCCCCGGGACCCCCCGCAGGGCTGCCCGTTCGCGACCCGCTGTCCCGTCCGGCTCCGCCCCGACGACGTCGACGCCAGCGAGGCCGTCTGGGAGCGAATCCGGGAGTTCCGCGACGCCGTCCGCGAGCGGTCCCGCGCCGAGCGCTCGCTCGGGGACCGCGTCAGAGACCGACTCGGGCTCGAGACCGCCCTCGCCGACGCCGACGACCTCGTCGCGGAGACCTTCGACGACGTCGACGTTCCACCGGAGGTCCGCCGCCACGTCGAACAGGCCGCAGACTACCTGAGCGACGGCGATCCCGACACCGCCCGCGCGTACCTCCGGGAGGCCTTCGGCGGCCGCTGCGACGTCGAGACGCCTGACTACTACGAGGTCGACGAGGGGCGCGTGAGCTTCTGTCACCTCCACGACCCGGAGCACGCGCCCCCGGGCGAGAAGCTCCGCAACCGCGGCTTCGAAACCCACGATGGATGACCGCGCGGGCGCAGCGCTGGACGCCGCCGTCTACGCCGTCGCGGTGACCGCCGTCGCGACGCTGCTCGGCGGCGCCGCAGCCCTCCTGGCCGGCGGCGGCTGGATCCCCGTGAAGGTGACTCTCTTCGTCGTCGGCTTCGCGCTGTTCGGCTACGCTTCGATCTCGATGTGGCGCGCCCTCTCGCCCGACCCGGACGAGGGGGTCTCCGCCCGGGGCTACCGCGAGCCCACGCCCTTCGAGTCGGCGCTCGCCCGCGCCGTGCCCGCCGCGGGCGGTCTCGTCCCTCCGGACGACCGCCTCTCGCCGTCCGTGAAGCTGTTCGTCGCGAGCCTGCTCGTCCTGGGCGTCTCCCTCGCCATGGAGACCGTCTTCGGCGTCCGGTGACCCCACGCTTTACGGGGCCCCGCTCGAACTACCGCCATGGTCGAGACAGGCGAGGACGGACCGGACCGCGCCGATCGGATCGCCGCCGGCGCCGACGCGGCGAAGTCGGCCTGGCAGGCAACGCTCGACGAGGCCGAGGCGCTGGCCCAGCGCCGCAGCGAGGAGGGTCGCGAAGCGGTCGTCGTCGCAGCCGGCGACGCCGGCCTGACGACCACGGACGACGGCGACGTCCGCCTCGAGTTCGTCGTCCCGGGCGACGACGCCGAGACCGCCGAGCGCCTCGTGACCGAGCACTCGCTGGACCGCTTCGACGTCTACCGGCGCACCGTGGACCAGAACGTGTTCCTCGTCGTTGAGTACTTCGAGTCCGGGGGACCGGCGCTGCTCGTCGCCAGCACGTACGAGCTCCGGAACGCCGGCAACGCGTTCGCGGCCGCGGCCGACGACCCCGCGTTCTACACCCGGCTCCAGAAACTCGACCGCACGCCCGTCGCCGAGTTCGCCCACGCCGACCGCTCGAAGTTCGTCCCAGAGGACCGCGTGTCGGTCGGGGAGTGAGGACTGAAAGCCACAAACCGCACGACTGCAGAGTCCCCGCTGTGCGAGGGGAGCCGAGCCCGGCCGAAGGCGGTGGGCTTGGGACCCGCTCCCGCAGGGTCCTCGTGAGCGAGCACAGCGAGCGAACGAGTGCGTCTTCCGGTAGTCCATGGGTTCGCTCCCTCGCCTGACGACGCGGCGCTAGACCTTCGAGAACGCTCCGCGTTCGCTCGGTCCCGTACCTCGCGTTAGACGATTCCTTCTATAGTAGCAACTGAAACTATTTACACGTCGAAGGGCATCACGAGTGCCCCTCGAGTGTGTCAGTGCGTTCACTTTCTACTACAGCGCCTGTCGATTCCCTGTTGAGGGGGTACACAGAGTCGACTGCGGACCGAAAGCAACAACCGGACCGACGACCGATTCGAGGACGCGCGAGGGTAGCCGAGCCTGGCCAAAGGCGGTGGGCTTAAGACCCGCTCCCGTAGGGGTCCATGGGTTCGAATCCCATCCCTCGCATCTGCGACGAACGGACGTGAGGAGCGATGCGAGCGGGATTCGAGCCCTGGGAGTCGCAGCGGCCGAACGGCGCGGAGTCAGTGGATCACAGAGAGAACGCAAAATGGCGACGCGCGCCGGTCAGGACGCGTCTTCGTCCCGGATGTCCTGCAGCTTGTCGAGCAGGTCGTCTGTCGAGGCGTCGACCTCGAAGGTGACCTCGCCGTCGTGGTCGCTTTCGTGGACAGATACCCCGTCCTCGTCGTCACTGACGTCGACCTTCTGGTTCTGCTGCTCGGATTCGTCGTAACTTCCGAACCCCATGCGTTTGACACTTGTCGGGCCCTCGGCAAAAATCGACCGGTGAACAGGTTCGTGCCCGTGCCGGCAGCGGATTTCGGGTGACAATGACTACCACGGTCACGATTGGCAGACTGCGTCGAGTACGGAAGGTGTAAAGGGACCGAGCCACGACTGCATGATAGCGGGATAGGATAGCCTGGAGATTCCGCTGGGCTCATGACCCGGAGATCGGTAGTTCAAATCTACCTCCCGCTACTCTTCAGCGAACGACCGCCACGGAGTTTCATCTCCGCGGCCGACTCGCCGTGCTGTCGCTGATCGTGGATTTGAACCCTGGAAGACGAGCGTCAGCGAGTCTTCCTCCGGTTCAAATCTACCTCCCGCTACTCCTCAGCGAACGACCGCCGCGGAGTTTCATCTCCGCGGCCGACTCGCCGTGCTGTCGCTGGTGACGGAGCTGAAGCAGACCACAAGAGAGCGAGGCGACGGGTCCTACTACGCCGAGACACTCACTCCGACCGGATGCAGACTACGGTTCTCAGGTCCGATTCGATTTAATTCCTCTTCATCTCAATTGTTCCGGGGAGGCGCGCATTGGCGCTCTATTCGATTCTAATGTCTTTTCTCAGGCGAAATTCGAAAGAACTACTTGAGATTTCATTCAACCATCTGGCGATGGCACAGTCGACGGAGCGGCTACGGCGATACCTGGAAGACGAGCTCGGCGAATGCCGGAGCGGGGACGTCGAGGAGCGCCTCGACGAACTGGGGGCGCTGGAGGCGGCGCTCGGGGCGGAGCGGGTGTCCGCCGAGCTGGACGTGCTCTCGGCACTGGCCAACGAGACGCGCTACACGCTCGTGCGCGTCCTCGTGGCGGCCGGCGAGGAGCTGTGCGTCTGCGAGCTACAGGCCGTCGTCGACGTCAGCGAGAGCGGGCTGAGTCACGCGCTCTCGGCGCTCGTCGACGCGGGGCTGGTCGAGGACCGGAAGGACGGCCGTTGGAAGAAGTACCGCGCGACCAACCGCGCGGTGGCGCTCGTGACGGTCCTCGAGGGGAGCGTGAGCGTCGATGAGTGAGGTCGCCCGCGAGCACGGCCCGGACTGCAGCTGCCCGGACTGCGGAGACCCGCGGTCGATGGACTTCCTCGACAAGTACCTCACCGTCTGGATCTTCGGCGCGATGGCGATCGGCGTCGGCCTCGGCTTCGTCGCGCCGTCGGTGACGCAGCCGATCGGGGACCTCCACCTCGTCGAGGTCGGGTTGATCCTGATGATGTACCCGCCGCTGGCGAAGGCCGACTACTCCCGGCTGCGGGCGGTGTTCAGCAACTGGCGAGTGCTCGGACTGAGCCTGGTCCAGAACTGGCTGCTCGGCCCGACGCTGATGTTCGGGCTGGCAGTCGTGTTCTTCGGCGGCCTCGTGCCCGGCCTGCCGGCGCGTCCCGAGTACTTCCTGGGACTGGTGTTCATCGGGATGGCCCGCTGTATCGCGATGGTGCTGGTGTGGAACGAACTGGCGGAGGGGTCGACGGAGTACGTCACCGGCCTCGTCGCGTTCAACAGTCTCTTCCAGATCGTCACCTACGGGGTGTACGTCTGGTTCTTCGCCCTGTTCCTGCCGCCGCTTCTGGGGATGGAGTCGCTCGTCGCGGGCATCACGACGTTCGACGTGACGCCGATGCAGGTGTTCGAGGCGATCGTCGTCTTCCTCGGCATCCCCTTCGCCGGCGGATTCCTGACCCGCTACGTCGGAACGCGCGTGAAGGGCGAGGAGTGGTACGACGAGGAGTTTATCCCGACGATCGATCCGCTGACGCTGGTCGCACTGCTATTCACGGTGATCGTGATGTTCGCCACGCAGGGCGAGACTATCGTCGCGTCGCCGGGCGACGTCCTGCTGATCGCCGTGCCGCTGACCATCTACTTCGTGGTCATGTTTCTGGTGAGCTTCGGGATGGGACGGGGCATCGGGGCGGACTACTCGACGACGACGGCCATCGGCTTCACCGCGGCGTCGAACAACTTCGAGCTGGCCATCGCCGTGGCGGTCGCGGTGTTCGGCGTCGGCTCCGGCGTCGCGTTCGCGACCGTCGTCGGCCCGCTCATCGAGGTTCCCGTCCTCCTGGCGCTGGTGAACGTGGCGCTGTACTTCCAGCGGCGGTTCGACTGGGGCGGCGACGCGGCGGCGAGCGCCGACGCGACCGCGACCGACCTGCCTACCGACGACTGAACCATGTCCACCGACACCGACGACACCGATCCGATTCGCATCGCCTTCGTGTGCGTCCAGAACGCCGGCCGCTCGCAGATGTCGACCGCGTTCGCCGAGCGCGAGCGCGACCGCCGGGGGCTCGCCGACGACGTCGAGATTCTCACGGGCGGGACGGACCCGGCCGATCACGTCCACGAGGAGGTGGTCGACGCGATGGCAGACGCGGAGTTCGACCTCTCCGACCGGACGCCGCGCGCGATCACTAACGGGGAGCTCCGCGCCTGCGACTACGTCGCCACGATGGGCTGCTCGACGCTCGACGTCGGCGGCGTTGACGACGCGGTCGACGTCCGCGACTGGGCGCTGGACGACCCCGACGGGCAGGATCCCGACCGGGTGCGGGAGATCCGCGACGAGATAGAGCGAACGGTGAGCGCGCTGTTCGACGAGGTCGAGCGGGAGCGCGTGAGCGGGGAGTGAACGGTCGCCCCGTGACGACGCGCTTTTCCAGCGGAACGCCCTATCGTGGTGTAATGAGCGAGGAGCTAGCGGACGTGGAGCGGACCTTCGAGCGGGCCGACGCCTACGCGCGCGACGGCGACGGGTTCCGGGTGACGACCACGGCGTTCGACGGGCGTGTCGAAATCGCCGACGCGCCGGAGTGGCGGATCGCCTACACCGTCACCGTCCGAGCGCCGACGCTGCGGGCGGCCACCGCGGACGAGGTTGGCGACGCCGTCCGCGACGGCTGGTTCGACACGCTCCGCCGACGCCTGGAGGACGCGCCGAAGGCGACCCGCGCGTCGGTCGACCTGGAGGAGTTCGCCGTCGTGCGCGATGGCGACGAGGTGGTCGTCACCTACGGCTTCGAGCTGGGAAGCGCCAGCCAGGCCGCCGACGTCGCGAAGGCCTTCGTCGAGTACGTCGAGGGCACCTACGTCGAGGGCGTGATCCCCGGCTACGAGTACGAGGGCGCCGTCGCCGACCTCGTCAGCGACGCCGCCAGCGGCGACGGGCACGGCCAGGCCGGCGGGACGCCGCTGTAGCGGTCGTCGAGCATCCGGCGGCCGAAGGCTGCCGGTTCACTTCCCGCGAGGGAGCGAAGCGACTGAGCGAGAAGGTAGTTTTTAGCGTAGATTTTCACGAGCCGAGCGGGACCGAAGGTCCCGCTGGCCGTGCGAACGGGCGGCTTCGCCGCCCGTGAGCAGAGAGTGGTTCCCGCAGGGCGCTCGAAGAGCGCCCGAGGAAACCCGACGAAGTAAAAAGGTACTATCCCATCGCGATGTAGGTCTGGGTGTCCTCGACGCCGTCGATGCCCTGGATCCGGGTGGCGGCGATGTCCTTGACCTCGGCGGGGGTGTCGACCTCGACCTTCGCGATGAGGTCGACGTCGCCGGCGACGATGTGGGCCTCGACGACGCCGTCGATGGCCTCGGTCTCGCTCTTGAGGCGGTCGGCGTCGCCGGTGTGGGCCTTGATCATGACGTAGGCGACGACCATCTCAGGCACCTCCCGCGGCCCTCGCGCGGCCGGTCTCGCCGACGACGATGCTGCGGACGTCCCCGAGGACGTCGAAGTCCGCGAGGACGACCATGGAGTCGCCCAGTTCGAGCGTGTCGTCCTCGCCGGGGAGGCGGAGCGCTTCGTCCTCCTTGCCGTACGCGAGCAGACGGGCGTTGGCGGGCAGTTCCAGTTCGGAGATGCTGTAGCCGGCCATCGGTGACTGCTCGGTGATGGTGAACTCGACGAGCTGGAGGTTCTCGTCGACGTCGGCGACGGCGCGGATGTTGCCGCCCAGCAGCGCGTTCTTCGCGGCGATGGCGCCGAGGCGCTCGGGGTAGATGACCTCGTCGACGTCCTGGGCGTACTTGCGGTATATCTCCTCGCGGTAGTCCTCGTCGATGCGCATGACGGTCCGGCAGCCGAACTCCTTGGCGATCATGCAGGCGACGAAGTTGTCGTTCAGGTCGCCGGTGAGCGCGCCGATGGCGTCCGCGGCTTCCAGATCAGTCTCTTCTAGCGTCTCTTCCAGGGCGCCGTCGCCCTCGATGACCTCGAATCCCTCCTCGCGAGCGCGGGACACCTTCGTGGGGTCCTGCTCGACGATGACGACCTCGTGGCCGCTCTCGCCGAGCACCCGGGCGGTCCGGAGCCCGACGCGACCGGCACCCACGATAACGAATCGCATACACACCCGTACGAGACGGCGGTGGATAAATGTACCCCGCGGTCGCGGGGGAAGTTTTTTCGCGTTACCACACCCCACACTCCCCATGGTCAGTGCCTATCTCATGATCAAGACGGCGGCCGGGAAGTCGGCCGACCTGCTGACCGCCATCGAGGAGCAGGAGGGCGTCCACGAGGCCCACATCGTCGCCGGCCAGTACGACATCATCGCCGAGGTCGGCGGGGAGAACGTGTACGACGTGGTCCACGCCGCGTCGACGGACGTCAGGAACCTCGACGGCGTCGTCGACACGCGGACCTACATCTGCCTCGACTAGCGGAGACACTGAAACCCGAGGCCACCGGTTCGGGGCCGATCAGGCGTCGCGCTCCGCTGCGCCGTCCGCGGTGGCGTCCGCAGCGTGTAGTAACGGCAAAGGTCCTCGCCCCGCAACTGGCGACATGGTCAGCGTCGTGGGGCTCGCCGGGCTGCTCGTCATCGTGCTGGTCAACAGCGCCGTCACCGCGCTCCTGACCCGGTTCTTCCGCGTGCGACTGGACACGAGCTGGGGGAGCATGCTGTACGCGCTGCTGATCTCGCCGGTCGTCTGCCTGATCCTGCTCCTGGTCCTGTCCGGCGTGCTCGGCCTGGGCGAGAACCTCGGCAGCAGGGCGGCGGCCGTGGCACTCACGGTCCTGCTGCCCGTGGCCGTCGGGATCACCTTCGACTACCTCTGGATGCCCGCGCCCGAGGAAGTGGAACTGCCCGAGGCGGCGCAGTAGGCGGGTGGGAAAGTAGCGGACGCCGCCGATCAGCTTTCGATGCAGTCGCGGACGGCCGACGCGACGGCGTCGCGGACCTCCGCCGCGGGTCGGGTCGCGTCGATCCGGACGAACCGATCGGGCTCGGCCTCGATCAGGCGCTCGTAGTTCTCGCGGACGTCGGCGAGGTACTCGGCGGTCTCGAACTTGTTGGTCGCGCCGCTGCGGTCGGCGGCGGTCTCCGGGTCGACGTCGAGGTAGACGGTGGCGTCCGGCGGTCGGGTAAACGGCTCGTGAATCCCGCGGACGTACTCCAGGGGGTCGTCGACGACGCCCTCCAGCGTGGCCCCCTGGTAGGCGTACCGGGAGTCGGAGTAACGGTCCGAGACGACTACCGTGTCCTCTGCCAGGGCCGGACGGATCGTGTCGCTGAGGTGGGCCGCGTGGTCGGCCGTGTAGAGGAACAGTTCGGCGAGCGGGTCCGCGTCGTCGTCGGCGATGGAGCGCTCGACCGCCTCGCCGTACCACGAGTCGGTCGGTTCGCGCGTGAAGACGGCGTCGGCGTCGATGACCTCGCGGAGGTGCTCCCAGGCGGTCGTCTTGCCGCTGCCGTCCAGCCCCTCCAGCGTGACGAGCATACCCGCTCCTCGCACCCCCGGCACGTAAACCGACCGGAGGGCGACGGGAGCGCCTGCACGTACCCGTCGTAGAAATTGAACGCAATGGCACACTCGAATGGCATCCGGGTGCCCGCCGACGTGCAAATAGTTTCAATTCCTGCTGTAACCGCGTTCGGACTAGCTTTACGTCGGATACCTTCGAAGGACCGAACATGAACGTTCTGGTGGTCGGCGGGAGCGGCTTCATCGGCCAGCACCTGTGTCGAGAACTCGACGAACGGGGCCACGATGTGACGGCCCTCGCGCGGTCGCCGGGAGACGCCGACCTCCCGGCGGGCGTCGAGACGTCCCGTGGCGACGTGACCGACTACGATTCCATCGAGGGCGCCTTCGAGGGGCAGGACGCGGTCGTCTACCTGGTGTCGCTGTCGCCGCTGTTCAGGCCCGACGGCGGCGACGAGATGCACGAGCGGATCCACCTCGGCGGGACGGAGAACTGCGTCCGGGCCGCCGAGGAGCACGGCGTCGAGCGATTCGTCCAGATGAGTGCGCTCGGGGCGGACTCCCGAGCGCCGACCCACTTCCTCCGGTCCAAGGGTCGGGCGGAGGACGTCGTCCGGAACTCGGACCTGGACTGGGTGATCTTCCGGCCCTCGGTCGTCTTCGGCGAGGGCGACGAGTTCGTCGGCTTCACCAAGCGGCTGAAGAGGATGTTCGCGCCGGGGCTGCCGGTCTATCCCCTGCCCGGTGGGGGCGACCAGACGCGGTTCCAGCCCGTCTGGATCGGCGACTTCGCGCCGATGATCGCCGACGCGGTCGAGGACGACGAACACGTCGGCGAGGCTTACGAGATCGGCGGCCCGGAGACGCTGACCCTGCGGCAGGTGACCGATCAGGTCTACGAGTCCGAGGGGCGGTCGATCAGGATCGTCCCGCTCCCGATGGGGCTGGCGAAAGCCGGGCTTACCGTCATGGGTACGGTCGGCCTTCCGCTGGGGTCCGACCAGTATCGTTCTCTGAACATCGACAACACCACGGCGGACAACGACGTCGACGCGTTCGGCGTCGACCAGAGCGAACTGCTGCGCCTGTGGGACTACCTCACGACGGCCTGAGCGGGGCCACCGCCGGCCACGGCGTCTCTCGCGCCCGTCACGTCGCCGTCTTGCGATTTGTTGGCCGCGGTGAAGGTCGGCTGAGCGCGGCAAAAGGCTTTTACGCGCATTCCGTCATGGGAGTTTTAAGCGGAGACTTCAATCAATGAAACTCGCGATGATCGGCTTCGGGCAGGCCGGCGGAAAAATCGTGGACAAGTTCCTCGAGTACGACGAACGGACGAACTCGGGGATCGTCCGCGCGGCCGTCGCGGTCAACACCGCGAAGGCCGACCTGCTCGGGCTCGACAACATTCCGGAGGAGAATCGGGTCCTCATCGGGCAGGCACGCGTCAAGGGGCACGGCGTCGGCGCCGACAACGAACTCGGCGCGGAGATCGCCGAAGAGGACATCGACGAAATTCAGGGGGCCATCGACAACATCCCGGTCCACGAGATCGACGCCTTTCTGGTCGTCGCCGGGCTCGGCGGGGGCACCGGTTCCGGCGGCTCTCCGGTCCTCGCGAAGCACCTCCAGCGCATCTACACCGAACCCGTCTACGGCCTGGGCGTGCTGCCCGGCAGCGACGAGGGCGGCATCTACACGCTCAACGCCGCCCGGTCGTTCCAGACGTTCGTGCGCGAGGTAGACAACCTCCTGGTGTTCGACAACGACGCCTGGCGGAAGACGGGCGAGTCCATGGAGGGCGGCTACGACCACATCAACGAGGAGATCGTCCGCCGGTTCGGCGTCCTGTTCGGCGCCGGCGAGATCGGCTCCGGCGACAACGTCGCCGAGAGCGTCGTCGACTCCTCCGAGATCATCAACACCCTCTCGGGCGGCGGCGTCTCAACTGTGGGATACGCCTCCGAGGACGTCGAGCTCTCCTCGGGCGGCGGCGGCCTCCTGTCGCGGTTCAAGGACGACGACGGCGGCGAGATGGACACGGCCAACACGACCAACCGCATCACGTCGCTGGTCCGCAAGGCCGCGCTGGGTCGGCTCACGCTGCCCTGCGAGATCGACGGCGCAGAGCGGGCCCTGCTCGTGATGGCCGGTCCCTCCGCCCACCTCAACCGGAAGGGCATTGAGCGCGGCCGCAAGTGGCTCGAGGAGCAGACCGGTTCTATGGAGGTCCGGGGCGGCGACTACCCGACCAACGAGCCCCGCGTCGCCGCGGCGGTGCTCCTCTCGGGCGTCCACAACGTCCCACGCGTGAAGGAACTGCAGCAGGTCGCCATCGAGGCCCAGGAGAACATCGACGACATCCGCCAGGAGAGCGAGGACAACCTCGAAGAGCTGGTGGAAGATGACGAGGATGAACTTGACCCGCTGTTCTAGGCTCGCAGTGGCGCTGCTGTGCGTGGTCCTGCTCGCCACCGGTGTCGCCAGCGCCTTCTCCGTCTCCGCGGACGGGGTGCCCTCCAGCGCGGCCGTCGGCGAGGAGGTCAGCGTCACCTACACCGTCGACGACCCCTTCACAGACGCGCCCAGCGAGTGGACGCTGAACGCGACGACGGAACTGGAGAACGTCGGCTGGACCGTGACGGTCCTGCGGGCCGGCAACCCCATCGACGACGGGGAGACGACCTACGGGGACCAGTCCTTCGAGCGCGACCTCAGCGTCGACAACAACGGCGACCAGGTCCGGATCGAACTGACCGGCGAGGTCCCCGAGGTCGAGAACTTCACCTACGAACCGCGCGAGGAGTTCGTGGTGGCCTCGCTGGAGCGAGTCACCGGCAACAACGCCGAGGAGTTCCGCAACGACACGGCCCACCACTACACCGAGGACAGCCGGGCGGCCCGCCAGTCCATCGAGGACGCCGAGTCCGCCATCGACGCCGCGGGCGGCCACGACGAGGCCGGGAACCTCCGGGACAACGCTGTTTCCGCGTACGAGGTCGGGAACTTCGGCAACGCCCAGGACCTCGCCGAGGAGGCCGAGTCCAAGGCTCAGTCGGCCCAGCAGTCCCAGCAGACGATGCAGCTGGCCCTGATGGCCGTCGGCGCGCTGCTGGTGATCGCGCTGGTCGCCGGCGGGATCTACTACTGGCGGTCCCAGGGGGACGAGTACAGCAAGCTCTGATGCGCGTCGTCGTCCCGTTCGACGCCACCGAGCCGAAAACGCGCCTCTCTCCCGTTCTCTCGCCCGACGAGCGCCGCGAGTTCGCGACGGTGCTGCTCGGCGACGTGCTGGACGCGATAGCGGCGGCGGACGTCGAGACCGACGTCGAGGTCCTGGCCACGGCCGACGTGGACTGCGACGCGCCCGTGACCGTCGACGACCGGCCGCTGGACCCGGCGATCAACGACCGCCTCGAGGCGGGGCCGCTCGCGGTGGTGATGGCCGACCTCGCGCTGGCGACGCCCGCCGCGATCGAGCGGCTGTTCGCGCCCGACGCCGGTGTCGTACTGGCACCGGGGCTGGGCGGCGGGACGAACGCCTTCGTCGCCCGGACCGACGACTTCCGCGTCGACTACCACGACGCGTCGATCCGTGACCACCGCGAGAACGCGAACGCCGTCGGCTCCGTCGCCGAGGTCGACTCGTTCCGGCTGGCGGTCGACGTCGACGAACCGGACGACCTCGCCGAGGTGCTGCTGCACGGCGCGGGCGAGGCGCCCGACTGGCTCCGCGAGCGCGGGTTCGCGGTGGCGACGGACGGCCGCACCGGCGTCGGGCGCGACGGCGAGGACTGAACCATTTTTGGCGTCGGCGGTCAGAGGAGTGGACGTGATTCCCGGTGCCGACGAGTACGACGTTGCCGTCGCTATCGACGAGGCCGAGGTCGAGCGACTGCTCGACGCGTCGCCCGACGACGTGGCGGCCGCCGACGAACTCTCCTTCTCGCGGAACGTGTTCGTCCCGCTGACGACTGCCTGCCGGTACACCTGCACGTACTGCACCTACTACGACCCGCCGGGTCAGGCCGAGTTGATGACGCCCGACGAGGTCCGCGAGACCTGCCGCCGGGGCGCAGACGCGGGCTGTACGGAGGCGCTCTTCACCTTCGGCGACGACCCGGACGACCGCTACGACGGGATCTACGAGCAACTGGCCGACCTGGGCCACGACTCGATCCACTCCTACCTCAGGGAGGCCTGCGAGATCGCGCTGGCAGAGGGGCTGCTGCCCCACGCCAACCCGGGCGACCAGACGCGCGAGCAGATGGCCGAGGTCGCGGACGTCAACGCCTCCATGGGCGTGATGCTGGAGACGACCGCGGACGTGCGCGCCCACGGCGGCCCCCGTGCGAAGTCGCCCGGCCAGCGGCTCAACACGCTGGACGTGGCGGGGGAACTGGGCGTCCCGTTCACGACGGGCATCCTCGTCGGCGTCGGCGAGGACTGGCGAGACCGGGCCGAGAGCGTCCTGGCCATCCGGGCGATGCACGAACGCCACGGCCACGTTCAGGAAGTGATCGTCCAGCCCGTCGTCGAGAACGAGCGCTGGGACGGCGGCAGCCCCGACCTTGAGACCATGCGTCGAGTGACGGCGATGGCCCGCGTCGGCCTCCCCAGCGAGGTGTCCGTCCAGGTGCCGCCGAACCTCGCGCCCGCGCGGGACCTGACCGACTGCGGGATCGACGACCTCGGCGGCGTCTCGCCGGTGACGGTCGACCACATCAACCCCGAGTACGAGTGGCCCGCCCTGCAGGAGTTGCGGGCCGTCGCCGACAGCGCCGGCGTCCCCCTGCGCGAGCGCCTGCCCGTCTACGAGCGTTACGTCGACGAGGAGTGGTGCTCCGACCGGATCCGCGCCGCTATCGACGCGGACGATGCGGCGGGCGAGCGCTACCGCGCGGTGCTGGAGCGCGGAGAGAACCCCGTCCAGCCCTGACCTCGGGGACGGCAGCGGCTACCGGGGTACCGATCGACGTCGAAAAGAGCGCGTTCGGGAGACCGCGTCGCTCAGAAGCCGGCGGGGAAGACCTTCGCGGGCGACTCCTCCTCGTCGTCGGCGTCGCGGCCGCGGGCCGGCGCGGCGGTTCGGGTTCGGACGTTTCTCCGCAGGTCGTCGGCGAACAGCTTCACGTGCTGGAACTTGTTCATACCTGAACGAGGCGTCGCACACGTATAAGTAGAGTGATGTACTATGCCGGGACGATCGTGTAGGTATTCACTGAACCTCCACGTCGACGCGTATCAAAACCATTCAGGACGATTTGTGATACCATGGCGCGGCCACAAAATAACATTATATATCTGGTACGTCTGGTCGGGAGTCGCCGTCTCGGGTCGGCCCGTCGCGATCAGTCCGGCCCGCGGCCTTCCCGGACGAACCGGGAGAACACCCGGGACTCGATCTTCCGGAGGTGTTCGCCGACGGTGGAGGCCGTCGTCCCGACCCGCTCGGCGACGTCCTCGTGGGTGGCCTCGCGGGGATTCCGGTAGTAACCCAGGCGGACGGCAGCGTCGAGGATCTCCGCTGGCGGTCGGTGAGGTCGGCGAAGGGGTCGTCGCCGTCGGGCGGGCGCTCGCCGGTCGAGAGCATCTCCACGTCGTAGGCGTCCGTGTCTGGCGGCATCGCGTCGGCGACGTTGGCCTCGTCTCCCGCGAGGGTGATCAACAGCGACCCGTCCTCCTCGACCTCGACGGGCATCTCCACGATGGCCTCGGATTCCTCGCGGCGGCGAACCACGCGCTCCGTCAGCGGGGCCGGCTCGAAGTGCGTGTACGAGTACCACCACCCCTCTGCGCCCGTGACGGCGAAGTCGACGACGTGCTCGCTGGTCTCGAGGATCTTATCGGTCCTGATCACCGCGCGCCTCGGCGAGCATGACGGCCGTCCCGTCGGCCAGCAGGTCCAGCTGGTGGATCGCGCCGCGGATCACGTCGGAATCCTCCGCCAGTCGCTCCCCGAGCGGGTGGAACGCGGTCCCCTCCCGCGGCGTCACCCGCATCTCGACGTAGCGCATGCGCGGCGCTACCGGCGGAGCAGCCAAATAACTCTCGCAAGAACGGACCCCGAAGCCGGGCGGAACCGCCAGGGCGGTAGCCCGCGAACGTCCACGCAGGGTGCCCCGACCGGTGGCGACCAGACCGCCGCCGGGACGTCGGCCTCGCGGAGCGGGGCGTCTACGACGCCGTCGGACTGAGCGCGTCGGCGGACGCGTGCCGGACCGCCGACCGGCCAGACGCCCGACCGTCGGCAACGTTTGATGTAAATTGAGGTGAAAATAGATCGCAATTATTAGGTTCCCGGGGAGGAAATCCGGGAGTGCCCGGATCCGCCTCTGACTGCCATCCCGGGCACCAGTCCCGCCGTCCGTCGCACTGCCCGGCGGCGGACGGGTCGACTCGTCTGCTCAGTGACGATCGCGACTGGTCCCTGGGCGACCGCGGGACGCGGTCGCCCTCATAACATTGGCGTGCCGTCGGCGCGCGGGCCGAGCGTCGGACCGAACGGCGGGTCGTCCGGATCGATCCGGCGGCGCTGCTCGTAATCGGTCGAGCGTTCGACGGGTTCGCGGCCGATCGCGGTGATCATCTCGACGTAGTCGGCGACCGAGCGGACCTCGCCGTAGTCGCCGCCGGCGCGCTTGGTGATCTCCTCGGAGAGGATCGTCCCCATGAAGTCGTCGGCCCCGCAGTTGAGCAACTTGAGTCCCTTCGCGTCGCCGAACTTCACCCACGAGGACTGGACGTGCTCGATATTGTCGAGGAACAGCCGCGAGACCGCGATCATCAGTTCGTCCTCGGCGTCGCTGGCGCCGCGTTCGACCATCCCCTCCTCGTAGAGGGGCGTCTCCTCGTGGACGAACGAGAGGGGAACGAACTCCGTAATCGCCCCCGTCCGGTCCTGTAGCTCGCGGATTCGCTGGAGGTGCACGACGCGGTGCATCTCGTTCTCGACGTGGCCGTACATGATGGTCGCGGTGGTATCGAGGCCGACGTTCGCCGCGGCTTCCATCGCTTCGAGCCACTCGTCGGTGCGAATCTTGCCCGGGCAGATCACCTCCCGGACCTCGTCGACGAGCACTTCCGCCGCGGTGCCCGGCACCGAGTCGAGGCCGGCCTCTTTCAGGCGGCCGTAGACCTCCTCGTAGTCCCAGTCGGTGCCGCGGCGGGCGTGGTAGGCCTCCTCGGGCGTCACCGAGTGGACGTGGACGTCGCCGACGGACATCGCGCTGATCTGCTCGCAGTAGGTGCCCGGATCCCCCTCGTACTCCTCGGGCGGGCGGTAGTTCAGGTCCTCGCGGCCGCTCGCTTCGAGGATCTCTCGGTGTTCGTCGTCCAGCGCGAACGCCGGGTGCAGTCCCGACACCGAACACACCTCGTAGATGCCCATCTCCAGCGCGTCGGCGACGATCTCGCGGGACTCCGCCGGCGTCTTCGTGAACCCGCCGTGGTCGTCGTCGTTCGCCGCGCGGAACTGCTCGGAGCGGTCCTTGAAGTTGCAGAACAGACAGCCCGTGTTGCAGGCGGTGGTGACGTTGTTGTTGAGGTTCGCGACGAACGTGACCTCGTCGCCGACCACCTCGGCGCGGCGGCGGTCGGCCGCCTCCAGAACCTGTTCCTTGCGCTCGGGGTCGATGCCCGGGCGAGCGGTGCCGGTCGTCATCAGCTCGACGCCGTCGGCGACCGACAGTCGCTCGCCGCTCCGGGCCTTCGCCAGCGCGTTCTCGAAGGACTGGTCCGTCCGGGGGCGGTGGTCGAAGTCGAACTCGCCCCGCGGAACGTTCGCCGTCTTCTCGAAGGCGTCCGCCATCCAGCGGACGGACGGTCCTCCCGGGCAAAAACATGGCGGGTCAGGCGCCGGGGACGGCGTCGATCAGGCCCAGTACCTCGCCGACCATCCAGCAGACGAACAGCGCGTAGGTGACCAGCAGGCCGTAGGCCTCCGGCGTGGACAGCGAGAGATCGGTCCGCAGGAGCGCGAACAGGATCACCGTCGCCAGCGTCAGGAAGCCCAGCATCGGCACCGCGACCGCGAAGTCGATCGTGGCCGCGCCCGCGATCAGGACGCCGACGGGGATCGCGACCAGCAGGTCGAACGTGTTGGAGCCGAGGACGTTCGCCAGGCTGGTGACGTGGCGGTCGGCGCGCGCGGCCCGGACGCTGACCAGCGTGTCCGGCAGGCTCGTCGCGGCGGCGAGGACGGTGATGCCCAGCAGGAACTCCGAGGCGTCGTAGGTATGCCCGATGGACCGGAGCGCGTGGACCATGCCCTCGATCGCGACGAGGATGGTCGCCAGGCCCAGAACCAGCAGCCCCCACTGGGTGACGACGCTGATCTGTTCGGGCGGGTCCTCCGGCTGGTGCTCGGCGGTGTCGGCCCACTGAGTGAAGAGGTAGAGGCCGTAGAGCGCCAGCGGGATGGCCGCGAGTTCCCGCGTGACCGTGCCCCGCAGGCCCGCAGCCGGGACGTAGATGACCGCCAGCGCGAAGGTGATGACCATCGCCGAGACCGCGATCATGTAGAACTGGGCCTCCTTGTAGACGAGCGTCCGGCTGGCCTCGACGTCCTCCGGGGTCGCGATGCCGGCGACGGCCGGGATCACCAGGACGTTGAAGATGGCCGAGCCGACGATGCCGCCGACGCCGAGGTTGAACGACCCCGCGAGGGCCGCGACGACGACGGTCGCGAGCTCCGGGAAGCTGGACCCGACTGCGGCCACGACGGCGCCCTGGACGACCAGCGGCAGGCCGTAGTACGTCGAGAGCCGTTCGCTCGCGCCCTCCAGCCAGCCGCTGCCGAAGTAGATGGCGACCGTCGCCCCGACCACGACGGCGACGTTCGTCAGCACGCTCATGGACGGGGTTCGCGCGCCCGGACAAAGTGCGTGTCGCGCCCGGAAACACAAACCGCTTAGTCGCGGGAGCGAAAGGAACCGCCAATGACCAGCGTCAAGGAGTTTCGCGTGGACGAGCCCGCGAGCCCCGGCGAACTGGGCCGCGGGTCGTTCGTGTTCACCGACGACTACTCGGTCTTCGACTGGGGCAAGATGCCCGACGAGATTCCGGACAAGGGCGCTTCCCTCTGCACGATGGGCGCGTTCAACTTCGAACTGCTGGAGGCCAACGACATCCCCACCCACTACGAGGGCGTAGTTATCGACGACGAGACCGTCGACCTCGGCGAGGCGCTCGCCGCGGGCGCGACGCCCGAGGAGATGGCCATCTCGCTGACGCAGGTGCCCGACCTCCCCTTCGCGGACGGCGAGTACGACTACGACGCCTACCACGAGGAAGCGGGCGAGAACTACCTCGTCCCCCTGGAGATCGTCTTCCGGAACCGCGTGCCCGTCGGCTCGTCGCTCCGCGAGCGCACCGACCCCGCCGACCACGGGCTCGACCACGACGAGTGGCCCGACGAGGTCGTCGACCTCAACGAGCCCGTGGTCGAGTTCTCCACGAAGTACGAGGAGCAGGACCGCTACCTCGACCGCGAGGGGGCCGACGCGGTCGCGGGCGAGGCGTCGATCGACCGCCTGGAGGAACTGGCCCGTGCCGTCAACTACGTCGTGACCGAGCAGGCCAGCGAGGCCGGACTCGTCCACGAGGACGGCAAGATCGAGTGCCTCTACCACGAGGGGGAGATCCGCGTCGCCGACGTCGTCGGCACCTTCGACGAGAACCGCTTCTCCTACGACGGCCAGCAGGTCTCCAAGGAGGTCGTCCGCCAGTACCACAAGCGCACCCAGCCCGAGTGGGTCGAGGCCGTGGGCGAGGCCAAGGAACGCGCCGACGAGGAGGACGTGGCCGACTGGAAGTCCCTCTGCGAGGAGTCCCCCGAACCGCTCGACGACGACGTGATTCGGGCCGCGCGCGACCTCTACTGCGCCGGCACTAACGCCTACGTCGGGCAGGACGTCTTCGAGGCCCCCTCGCTGCCCGAGGCCGTCGACGCGGTCCGGTCCCTCTGAGGACCGCCACTGCGACTCGGATATTCGCCGGCCGCCTCCGGTACGGACGAGCCCGCTGGTCCCTCACGTGCCGGGACACCAGACAGTCGATCCCACTGCGGGACTGATCAACTGGTAAATAGGTATATGTGGCGACATGGCATACCACCGTCTATGTCTCCGGAATACAAGCAGCCGGCCGAGGAGGAGCGCCGCCAGCTGGTGGTCGACCAGTTACGTGAACTCACGAAGCGCGTCGAGACGGCCGAACGGCGGGTCACACAGGTCGAGAACGCGCTCTGTGCGGTCGCACAGGAGGCGAGCGACGTCTCGGTGAGCCACGCGTGCAACCGCTGCGAGAAGAGCCTCCTCATCGTACGGAACGGCTCCATGCGCTGTCCGCGCTGTAACTACTCGCGGTCGATGTGATCCCCCGACCCCGGGGCGTCTCCGGGGCCGGTCGCCCGTCCCAGCAGCTCTTCGTCGAGGACGACCGTCTCGGCGTCGTCCGTCTCGAACCACAGGACGACCCCGGCGTTCGCGAGCGCCGGGAGGTGCCGCGCCACGAGGCGCTCGCGGGCCGGCGCCGGATCGACCTCGTCCAGCGCCGCGTTGCTGCGGGTCGACGCGATGGCCCGTGCGACGGCGCCCAGCGCCGCGACGCCCCCGCTCTCAAGCAGGTACGCGACGACGGCCCGACACCACCAGCACTCGACGTCGAGGTCCTCCTCGTCGACCGACGGCCGCACGGCCGGCGGAGTGTGCGGTCCCGTGCTATCGCGTCCGGCGTCCTCCATGGGCGTGCCTTCGCCTCCCTCCTATGAATTACTGGGGCCGGGAAATCGCTCCCCGATCGCCGCGTGCCACCTTCGGCGGCTGCCGGAGGTGCCGTCTGTGAGCCACCGTCCCGTCCAATCTTTTTGGCAATGCGATACGTTGGTTTCGGTATGTCCGTAGACAGCGCGCCGGTGCGACTCGGTATCGTCGGTCTCGGATTCATGGGGAGCACCCACGCCACCAACGCCGAGGAGTTCGGCCACGACGTCGTCGCCGGGGCCGACGTGGCCCAGAGGCCCCGCGAGGACTTCGCGGAGGCCTTCGGAGCGACGACCTACGAGGACCCGGAGGCGATGTACGACGGGGAGGACCTGGACGCCGTGGCCGTCTCGACGCCCAACGCCTTCCACGAGGAGGCGGTCGTCCCGGCCCTGGAACGGGACCTGAACGTCCTCTGCGAGAAGCCGCTCGCCGACGGCCTGGAGAGCGCTGAACGCATCGCCGCCGCGGCCCGCGACTCCGACGGCTTCTGTGCGGTCAACTTCCACAACCGCATCTCGACCGGCGCCGAGGTCTTCACGGGCTACCGCGAGGCGGGCCGCTTCGGCGAGATCACCCACGTCCAGGCCAACTACGTCCGCTCGCGGGGCATCCCCGGCGTGGGTTCGTGGTTCACCAACGAGGACCTCTCCGGCGGCGGCGCAGTCATCGACATCGGCGTCCACGCCATCGACCTGGCACTGTACCTGATGGGCTTTCCCCGCGTCGAGGAGGTGCTCGCAGTCACGCGGGACAACTTCGGCACCGATCCGGACTACGTCGACCCGGAGGACTGGTACGACGCCATGGACGAGGCCGTCTTCGACGTCGAGGACTCCGCGACCGCGCTGATCAAGTGCGCCGGCGACCGGACGGTCTCGCTGGAGGTGTCCTGGGCGGCCAACCAGACCGAGACCCAGGAGTTCGTCGTCCGCGGGACGGAGGGCGGTGCGCGACTGGATCTCGGCGGCGAGGACCTCGCGATGATCGACGACGGCCACGAGGGCGTCGATCACCTCGTCGAATCGGAGGTCACCACGGGGTCGCTCGAACACACCGGCTGGGAGGGAAGCGACAAGCTTTTTCTCGACGCCGTCGCCGAGGAGGACGCACCGGACCTCAACACCGTCGAGCAGGGCCTGACAGTCCAGCGCGTCATCGACGGCATCTACCGTTCCGCCGCCGAGGGAACGGCCGTCTCCGTAAACGACGAGTGAGCGGCCCCGCCGCCGCTCCGCTTCCCTCGTCAACCGCGGGTCCGTCCACTGGCAGCCTCGGGAACGGGCCCGACCGGAGCGGCCGCGACCGCCAGCCGAATATATAACAAAAATATTATATAATGGACTTTATTCGGAGATTTAACACTGGAAAGGATATTGTCCGAATTAGCTACGCGAATTCGGCTATCAGAGGCTCCAGACGGCGCATGTAGGATCGGCAAAATGATCGGGTGTCTGATAGCTATTTGTCAGGTCCGTCGGTCATACGCAAACATGGGTCGGTATCCGAGACCTGTCCGCAGTTCGGCGCTGAAGTGCATCGGGTGCAACGCGCCGGTCGTCGAGACAGTAGACGGTAGGTACGCGTGTGTGGAATGTGGGGAATCGCCGATCAACGGAAAAGACGTCGAACCGGCGCAACCGTGAGCCAGACGACCGACAGTTCGGGGAGCGGACCGTCGCCGTCGCTGCAGCGGGAGGCGTCGGCCGACGAGTACATCGTCGGTGAGGGCAGCGAGGTCACGCCGGTGTTGAGCGTCGTGATGCCGACGCTCAACGAGGAGGAAGGCATCGTCGAGTGCATCGACTGGATCAAGACCGCCGTCGGCGAGCTCGAGGTGCCCACGGAGATCGTCGTCTCCGACAGTTCCACTGATCGGACGCCCGAGCTGGCCGAGGAACGCGGCGCGATCGTCGTCACGCCGGACGAACCCGGCTACGGCTACGCCTTCCGCTACGCCTTCGAGCGAACTCGCGGGGAGTTCATCGTCATGGGCGACGCCGACACCACCTACGACTTCGAGGAGATTCCGCGCCTGCTCGAACCAGTCCGCGAGGGCGAGGCCGACATCTGCATGGGCAGTCGCCTCGAGGGAGAGGTCAGGGACGGCGCGATGCCGCCGCTGCACCAGTACGTCGGGAACCCGCTGCTGACGCGGTTCCTGAACACGTTCTACGACGCCGGCGTCAGCGACGCCCACAGCGGCTTCCGCGTGTTCTCACGGGAAGCCCTGGAGACGCTGGACCTGGAGACGACGGGCATGGAGTTCGCCAGCGAGATGATCATGGACGCCGGCGCGAAGGGCCTCGAGATAGCGGAGGTGCCGATCGTCTACCACGAGCGCGAGGGCGAGGAGACGCTGGACAGCTTCAGCGACGGCTGGCGCCACGTCCGGTTCATGCTCGTCAACGCGCCGGGCTACCTCTTTTCCGCTCCGGGGCTCCTGCTGGGGCTGTTCGGCGCCGCCGTCATGGGACTGGCCTACGGAGGCGTCCCGATCAACGGGGTGAACTTCGGGGTCCACTCGATGATAGCGGGGAGCCTGTTCCTGATCGCCGGGCCGCAGGCGTTCTCGCTGGGCGTGTTCGCCACCGTCGGCACGGACCCCATCCAGCGCCCCGACGACGCCCTCACCAGCTGGATCGTCGAGAACGCGACGCTGGAGCGCGGCGCGACGCTCGGCACCGTCGTGTTCGCGCTCGGTGCGGTCCAGGCCGGCTATCTCGTCTGGACGTGGGTGACCAGCGGCTTCGGCAACCTCTCGTTCACGCTGGGGTCGATGGTCGCGTTCACCGCGCTGGTCGTCGGAATGCAGACCTTCTTCGGCTCGTTCTTCCTCAGCGTCGTCGGCGACCGGCAGTGAAAACCGCGGGGCGACCGTCCTCGGCCAGCGCCGGTCGCCGACTCGTCTCCGGGCGAACGCCGGGAAAAGTATTAGGCGTCTAGCATATCCACGTCGGGGCCGTGAATAGTGTATACCTATGAGTCGCTATCCGAGGCCCGCCCGTAGCTCCGCGCTGAAGTGCATCGACTGTAACGCGCCGGTCGTCGAGACCGTGGACGGCGGGTTCGCGTGCGTGGACTGCGGGGAGTCGCCGATCAGCGCGAAGAGCGTCGGATCGACGACGTCCAGCGCGGACTGAAGCGTCGATTCCCTCCCGGGCGGCACTGTGGGTAACGGCCACAGGGTTATCCCCTTCGCTCTCCTACATCGCGGGATGGCAGACGACAAATCGGGCCGAGACAAACAGGCGGCCGACGAGGAGCGACGCCAGCGCGAGCGGGACATGCGGGAAGCGCGCGACCGCGCCGACGAACCGGAACCGATGGACGCCGAGTCCAGCGAGCGACTCGGCGACCTGGACGAGGCGCTCGAAGGCCTCGACTACCCGACGACCGCGGCGGAACTGATCGACGCCCACGGCGACCGCAAGGTCGAGACGCAGTCCGGATCGACATCCGTCGCCGAGGTACTCGCCGAGGCCGACGACGACGAGTCCTACGAGTCCCCCGACGACGCCCGCAACCGGATCCAGGGCCTGATACATCGGTAAGGGAGTTGGCGTAGCCGGTCCGCGCCGACCTCGTCGCCGGGCGTCTCGAACGCTGACCGCCGGTTCTTCCCACCCGCCGGTTCTCCTCCGCCGGAGCCCCTCAGAGCGGCCGCTGTCAGGGCGATCGTCTCGCGGTCGGCGCCGGTCGGCGAGGTCGATCACCGTCTCGCCGGCGGGTCGTCCGGCATCGTCGCCTCCAGCCAGCGCGTCGGCGGGCCCGGAGCGAGCACCGGCCGTCACCGACGCCGTCGATCGGTCGGGCTGGTCGCCGCGGCGACGCTCCCCGTCGCCCGCCGGCTCGCCGAACAGTCGGCCTCTACTATCACACAGTTAACTAGTATGTGATGATATCTATAGTGAGTTTGCTGGAACGTAGATAGTTCGCAACTGGCACCCGTCCGGTGGCAACGCGTCTCTCGTAGTGCGTCCCCGGCGCTCGACGAAGCGTCGGACATAAACTGTAATTTACGTGTGTACGTGTGCGTCGATCGACGTATTGCGAAAACGCAGCTCTATCCGGTGTCTCGACCTTTCCGCACCGTTCACCTGCCAAAAAATAACGTCGGCTCCAGTAGCTATATACCACATCAATCAATGAATAAACAGCATGGGTCGGTATCCGAGACCCGTCCGCGGCTCGGCGCTGAAGTGCACCGACTGTAACGCGCCGGTCGTCGAGACCGTGGACGGCGGGTTCGCGTGTGTGGAACGTGGGGAATCGCCGATCAACGAAGCGGACGCGAAACCGGCGCAACCGTGAGCCAGACAGTCGACTCCGGGCACGCGCCGTCGCTGCAGCGGGAGGCGTCGGCCGACGAGTACATCGTCGGCGAGGGCAGCGAGGTCACGCCGGTGTTGAGCGTCGTGATGCCGACGCTCAACGAGGAGGAGGGCATCGTCGAGTGCATCGACTGGATCAAGACCGCCGTCGACGAGCTCGAAGTGCCCACGGAGATCGTCGTCTCCGACAGCTCGACCGATCGGACGCCCGAACTGGCCGAGGAACTGGGAGCGATCGTCGTCACGCCGGACGAACCCGGCTACGCCTACCGCTACGCCTTCGAGCGAACTCGCGGGGAGTTCATCGTCATGGGCGACGCCGACACCACCTACGACTTCGAGGGGATCCCGCGGCTCCTGGAGCCGGTCCGCGAAGGGGACGCGGACATCTGTATGGGGAGCCGGCTGGACGGCGAGATCTGTTCCGGCGCGATGCCGCCGCTGCACCAGTACGTCGGGAACCCGCTGCTGACGCGGTTCCTGAACACGTTCTACGACGCCGGCGTCAGCGACGCCCACAGCGGCTTCCGCGTGTTCTCACGGGAAGCCCTGGTGACGCTGGGCCTGGAGACGACGGGCATGGAGTTCGCCAGCGAGACGATCATGGACGCCGGCGCGAAGGAACTGGACATCCGGGAAGTCCCGATCGTCTATCACGAGCGCGAGGGCGAGGAGACGCTGGACAGCTTCAGCGACGGCTGGCGCCACGTCCGGTTCATGCTCGTCAACGCGCCGGGCTACCTCTTTTCCGCTCCGGGGCTCCTGCTGGGGCTGTTCGGCACCGTGGTCATGGGACTGGCCTACGGAGGCGTCCCGATCAACGGGGTGAACTTCGGGGTCCACTCGATGATAGCGGGGAGCCTGTTCCTGATCGCCGGGCTGCAGGCGTTCTCGCTGGGCGTGTTCGCCACCGTCGGCACGGACCCCATCCAGCGGCCGAACGACGCGCTGACGAACTGGATCGTCGAGAACGCGACGCTCGGCATCGTCGTGTTCGCGCTCGGTGCGGTCCAGGCCGGCTATCTCGTCTGGACGTGGGCAGCCAGCGGCTTCGGCAACCTCTCGTTCACGCTGGGGTCGATGGTCGCGTTCACCGCACTGGTCGTCGGGATGCAGGCCTTCTTCGGCTCGTTCTTCCTCAGCGTCGTCGGCGACTGCAGCTGACGACCGGCGAACGGCCGACCGATCCAGTTGGTCGGCCGTGATCGCCGCGCCCGGTTCGCACCCGGTCCTCGAGCGCGGTGATGCGGCGAGTTGCCCCTCCCGAACCCGTCCGACGGACCGGCGCCGCGTCGTCAGTTCGCTACTGCCGAGATGTCGATCAGTTCTATCTCGCCGACGTTTCTCTGCTGCTTCCGTCTCAGATATCCACATATTGCAGCTAGTTGGTTGCCATAACATTTCGCCTGACGTATCCAGCGACCCGTATCACGACAGTCAGCTAGTCACTACGAATCGTCATACTCGGACTATCGGACCGCACAGAGCCGATTACCAAGAGTTGGTTGCTCCTCTTCCAGCGTGTACGGCATGAATACAAAACCGATCCGTACGGAATACAGACGGAATAGACGCCGCTCGGTCGGGCACCGGACCGAGCTGGACGGGAGTGAGTAACCGGAACCGATGATGCGGGATTCCAGAGCACGATTCACGAAGGTCGCGGCGGTCGGGATGGCGGTCGCCGTCGTCCTGTCGGTCCTCGCGCCGGTCGGAATGGCCGCGCCAGAGAACCTCTCGGTGTCGCAGTCGGAGACGGCGGTGACGGCGGCGCCCGGAGAGAACGTCACGCTGACGACGACGATGGAGGCGACGAACGCGAGTGCGCCGCGCGCCTCGGTACAGTTGCCCGGAAACTGGTCCGGGTCGATCGCTGACTACTCGTCGGGCGGGAGTCCGAAGCCGCCCATCGGGACGGCGAACGTCCTCGAGGTCATCTGGCTCGGCGCGGGCACGCACGAGGTGACCTACGAGGTGCAGGTGCCCGCCGACGCCGCCCCCGGCGAGTACGCGGTCGACGCGACCGGCTCGGTGATCGATCCCAGCAGCGGCGGGTTCGTCAACGAAACCGCCGCGACGACGATCACCGTCGAGGGCGAGCCGACGGAGTCGACGTCACCTGACTTCCGTGTCTCTGGCGTCGACGTGCCCGGCAACGTCACGCGCGACGACACCGTCGACGCGTCCGCGGAGATCACCAACGCGGGCGGCCAGTCGGACACCCAGACGGTGGAGTTCCGGCTGGACGCCGACCGGGACGCGACGCTCGAGGAGAACGAGACGCTCGGCGCCGAGAACGTGACCCTCGACGCCGGCGCGTCGGCGTCGGTCGACCTCGCCGGCTTCGGCACGACCGACCTGGCGCCCGGCACGTACGTCTACGCCGTGATCACGGCCAACGACTCGACGACGGGCGTGATCAACGTCACCGAGGGCGAATCGGAGCCCGAACCGGACGCGGCGACCTTCGAGGCGTCGAACCTCACCGCGCCGGCCAACGTGACCCAGGGCGACCTGATCGACGTCTCCGCCGACGTGACCAACACGGGCGAGACCAACGGCACCCAGACGGTCGCGCTCCTGTTCGACGTGAACGGCGACGGCCAGCTCTCGGAGAACGAGGTCGCCGGCGCGACGGAGGTCGCCCTCGACGCCAACGAATCGACGACGGTCACGTTCCAGGACCGCAACACGAGCACGCTGGCGCCCGGCGAGTACGCCTACGGCGTGTTCACGGCTAACGACTCGGCAACGGGCGTGGTCACGGTCACCGAGGGCGACCCTGACCCCGACCCGAAGCCCGATCCGGCCACCTTCGAGGTATCCGGTCTGACCGCACCGGATAGCGTCGCTCAGAGCGAGTCCTTCGACGCCTCCGTCACCGTCTCCAACGCCGGTGACGAGAACGGCACCCAGACCGTCGGGCTCCGCGTCGACGCCGACGGCGACGGCGAACTGAGCGACGACGAGACCGTCCGGACGCGCGAGATTGCCCTCGACGCCGGCGAGTCGACGACCATCTCCGCGGAGGACGTGAACACCAGCGACCTGGAACCCGGCGAGTACACCTACGGCGTGTTCACGGCCAACGACTCCGCGACGGGTGCGATCACCATCACCAGCGATGAATCGGAGCCCGAACCGGAACCCGAGCCCGAACCCGGCGCTGCCACCTTCGAGGTGTCCGACCTGACGGCGCCGGATAAAGTCGCCAAAGGCGAGGCGTTCGACGCCTCCGTGACGATCGCCAACGTCGGCGACGAGAGCGGCACCCAGGCCGTCGAGCTCCGGGCCGCCCACGTCAGCGACGGCGACCTGACGGGCGACGACCCGCTCCGGACCTGGGACGTGTCGCTCGACGCCGGGGAATCGACGACCATCACGGCCGAGGACGTCGACACCAGCGGCCTGAAACCGGGCAAGTACCGCTACGGCGTGTTCACGGCCAACGACTCCGCGACCGGTACGATCGTGGTCACCGGCGCGAAGAAGAAGCCCGAGCCCGAACCCGGCGCAGCCACCTTCGAGGTGTCCGACCTGACGGCGCCGGACACCGTCACCCGCGGTGAGAAGATCGACGCCTCGGTCACGGTCACCAACACCGGCGAGACCGACGGCACGCAGACGGTCGCACTCCGCGCTGACGCCGACGGCGAACTGAGCGACGACGAGACCGTCCGGACGCGCGAGGTCGCCCTCGACGCCGGCGAGTCGACGACCATCACCGCGGAGGACGTCGACACCGGTAGCCTGGCACCCGGCGAGTACGCCTACGGCGTGTTCACGGACAACGACTCCGTGACGGACACGCTCACCGTCGAGGCCAAGCAGGACGACGGTGACGACGCCCGGTACTACCAGGTCGACCTCGTTCGCGGCGAACCGCTCGAGGAGCTGGGCCCCGCCGACAGCGACAACTTCTACAGCGATCAGGCGCGGCTCATCCAGCACATGCACGGCAGCACCGAGGATCCGGTGACCCGCCGAGGTCGCCCCTCGACGCTCGACAGCGACACGAGCGAGTGCGTCGCCGACGAGACCATGGAAGTCGACGGCGACACCGCCTCGGTCACCGTCACCGTCGAAGAAGGCTGTGAACTGACCGTCTCGATGGTCAGCTACGACAAGCCCGACGCCGGCTGGAGCCGCGAGATGGCGGACCAGCAGGAGCTGATCGACTCGACGACGAAGACGCTCGGCCCCGGCACCCACGAGCTGACCGTCGAACTGCCCACCGAGACCGACGAGTAACGCGTCGATCGACGACGACCCGGGTCCGACCGGGACTTCTTTTTTCGGTGCGAGTCGCCCGGCGTAGTCGCTGACGGGACGTCAGTGTGGGGCGAGAGAAGCCGCGGTTGGCTGGAGTCCGTGGCTCGCTGTCGTCCGAGAATCGAAGACTGTCGCGACCGTGACGGACCGGGCGACGACCACACGGTCCAGCACAGCGAGAGCGCGACCACGACGCTGGATGGCGGGCGCACGGTCGACGACGGGATTTACGCGCTCGGAAGCCCCGCTCACCGTCCCACGGACTCTTCGCCGAGAAGCAGTCGCACGTCCGGCCCCGTCCCGACCGACGCTCGACCGGCTGTGGTGTAAGAATCCATATACTTCACTATAATTTATTTGTACCAGGATACCCAATCCGTGAACCGTCGGGTCCGTCAGCCCGGCCGTGCATCGAAGAGAAACCACCCGTCCCCAGTCGGATGACATCCGGGGCTGGGTCCCTCGACCACTATCGTTCTCATCGTGTGAGACGTCGACTGCTGGGGCCCGCTGTACGCACGTACAGTCCGTGTCAGAGGCGTTCGTCACTGACGCTCGGGCTCGCTGGCCCGCCTCCGCGGGCGGTAGCCGCGGTCGAACTGATTCCGGTCGGATCGTACAAGTAGATTAACAAAGTGGATCGAAAGCGGAGACGGTGGTGATGGGAACCAGTGACCGCCCGCTAGTCACCGCCGTCGTGCCCACCTACGACCGGCCGGCGCTGCTGGCCGACGCCGTCCGCAGCGTCGTCGACCAGACCTACGACGCGATCGAGCTGATCGTCGTCGACGACGGCTCCGATGCGGATCCGACCGCCGCGCTGGCGGAGGTCCCGCTCGACGGCCTCGTCGATCATCGGGTGTTCCAGCACGACGGGAACCGGGGGGCGAACGCGGCGCGGAACACCGGCGTCGAGGCGGCCAGCGGCGAGTACGTCGCCTTCCTCGACGACGACGACTACTGGAAGCCGGAGAAGATCAAGCGACAGGTCGCCGCGCTGGAAGAGGCCTCCGAGGACTGTGCCATCGCCTTCACCGGCCAGGAGCGCGTCGACGGCGACGGGGCGGTGACCGGGATCACGAGGCCCGTGACCGACGGAGACTTCCTCGCGACCCTCGCCCGCGGCGCCAGTTTCGGCACGTTCTCGACCGTGCTGGTCCGACGCTCGGTGTTCGACGAGTTCGGGTCCCTCGACGAGCGGTTCCCCTGCTGGCAGGACCGCGACTGGTACCTCTCGATCGCGCCACACGTCGACTGGACGGCGGTCCCCGAACCGCTGACGGTCAGGCAGTTCACTCGGCGGAGGCAGATCTCCGACGGGTTCCGGCAGAAGCGGGACGTCGCCTACCCGCTGCTGGTCGAGAAGCACCGGCCGGCGGTGGCCGAACTGGGCCGGTCCTACGAGCGGCGCTTCCTGGCGACGCTGTGTCGCGGACTCGCCGTCTCCGCCGCTGACAACGACTACCACCGGGCGGCGCTGGGCTACCTGCTGCGGGCGATCCGCCTCCGGCCGTCGAGCCTGGGCACCTACGGCTACCTGCTCGCGCTGCTCGGCGGCAAGTACACCTGGATCCCCGCGCAGGTCTCGCGGCGAGCCATCGCGCGGACACTGCGCGGGCCGGAACCGCAGTAGACCGTTTCTGCTGCGGACGGCGCGTGGATCACCGCGGTGGTGACGACTACGCCAGCGACCGCCGCAGGACGGCGACGTCGTCCGCCAGCCCGGTGTCCCACACCTGCGTCGTGGCGGCAATCGTTGCCGCGTACGTCGCGACGCCGATGCCGACGAGACAACAGAGCCGTACCAGCCCGGGAAGCGGCGACAGCGCCGCGTCCGCGAGCAGGACGGCGCTGCCCATGAAGGCGGCGGCGAGACAGGGGGCCGCCAGCGCCCGGAGCAAGCGCCGCGGACGGGCGTCGACGGCCCGCAGCGCGACGGCGAAGGCGACGGGGTTCTGCAGGACCGCGCTGGCGACGAGGACGGCCGCGGTGCCCGTGATCCCCCAGGCCTCCGTCGCGGGGTAGATCAGGAGCGCGACGACGGCGAGCCGGGAGACCTGAAGCAGGGTGCTGTACTCCGGGTGGCCGATGGCCTTGAATAGCGGCCCCACCGCGGCGACGAGCGCCCGGAAGGCGCCCCACACCGCGAGGACGCGCATGGCGGCGATCGCGGGCGTCCACTCCGGGCCGAGGACGGCGCGGACGAACACCGGCGCCACAGCCGCGATTCCGACCGCCATCGGGAGCGCGAGCGCAGCGACGACCCTGAGTGTCCGGAAGAAGCCCGCCCGCAGCTCGGCCGCGTCGTCCTGGACCTCCGAGAACGCCGGGAACGTCACCTCGGAGACGACGTGGCTGACCTCCGTGGCGGGCGCGTTGGACAGGCGGAAGGCCATCCCGTAGAGCCCGACCGCCGACGAGCCCAGCAACCACCCGACGATCGCGTCGTCGCCCTGGTTGAGCGCCAGCAGGACCACGCCCGACCCGAAGATCCACTTACCGAACCCCAGTAGCTCGCGCGCCGCGTCCGGGTCGAACCCGAATCCCGGCCGGTAGTCGTGGATCCGGTGGGAGACGAGGGTCCGCGCGACCGGGCCGGCGACCGCGCCGACGACGAGGGCCCAGACGTCCTCGAGGACCACTGCCGCGACGAGTGCGGTACCGGCGTAGGCGACCGTGCCGCTGACGACGTGGACGAACTGCCGGTGGAAGGCGAGGCGCTTCCGGAAGTACACCACGCCGGGGTTCCGGAGGCCGTCCAGCAGCGGGACGAACCCGAGCACGCGGACGATCCCGGTCAGGCGGGGTTCGGCGAAGAACTCGGCGACGAACGGCGCCACCAGGTACGCGACGGCCGCGAGCGCGAGGCCGCGCCCGACCGTCAGCGTCCACGTCGTGTCAAGGTACGCGTCGACGTCGTCGTCCTCGCGCTGGATCAGCGCTTCGTCCAGCCCCAGCCGCGAGAGCCGCCTGAGGACGGTCAGCGCGACCATCCCCAGCCCGAGGAGGCCGAACTCCTCCGGGGCGAGCAGCCGCGCGAGGACGAGGTACAGTCCGAGGCGGACGACCCTGTCCGTGACCGTCAGCAGCGACAGCCAGACGCCGCTCGTGACGGTCCGTTCCAGGGTCGAATCGCCCGGCCTGAGTATCCTCAGTACTGTCTCTACCGCCCCGGCGAGGCGCGACGTCCGTCCCACGTCTGTGCCGTGTGGTCTCCGGGAGAAAGTTATGTGATCGCTACCAGCTGGTTGTCGTTCTGTCTTCGCTGGTAGTGGGGTGTCTACAGGTGGGAACGGGCCGAACGTGAGCACGCTCTCCTGCGGGTGTGAACGGCCAGCGAGCTCAGGCCCTTTCAGTCCCGGAAGACCCGAGGCGTCTTCCGACCTTCGCGGGGGCTTCGCCTCCCCCAGTCCCGCCCGGCGTCGGTCGGTCTCCGTCGTGGGAGACGTTGCGGCCGCGTGAGGCGTTCTACCGCCGTCGACCGGTCGGTAGACGGCGTATGACTATATCCGGGGCGTCGGATCATCCGGAGAAGCATGAGGGAGACGGACGACGATGCGCCCGCGGCGTCGGTGATAGTGCCGGTGTACAACGATCCGGCGGGGATCGATCGGACGCTCTCCGCCGTGACCGACCAGACGGTCCCGGACTCGGAGTACGAGGTGCTGGCGGTGGACAACGGGTCGACGGACGGGACGCGGTCGGTGATCGAGGACTACTGTCGGCGGCATCCGGACCTCGTCGACCTCGTCGTCGAGGACGAGGTACAGGGCTCCTACGCCGCCCGGAACGCCGGCATCGAGCGGGCGCGTGGCGAGGTGTTCGCCTTCGCCGACGCCGACGCGGGCGTCGAGCGGACGTGGCTCGCGTCGGCGCTGGACGCCCTCGAAGAGGCCGACTACGTGGGCTTCGACGTGCGCATCGACGAGTCGCTCGACGCGGGCCCGGTCGTCGCCTACAACCACGTCGCGGAGTTCACCGTCGAGCGCGATCTGCGGCGGGACCGGTTCGTGCCCACGTGCTGTCTGGCCGTCCGGCGCCGCGTCGTGGAAGAGGTAGGCCCGTTCGACGAGCGGTTCGTCTCTTCCGGCGACGTGGAGTTCGGACGCCGGGTCCACGCCGCCGGGTTCGAGACGGCCTACGAGCCGTCGGTCACCGTGTACCACCCAGCGCGGAACGCGCGCGAGTTGATCGGGAAGTACGTCCGGATCGGCCGCGGCATCGAGCAGCGCCAGCGGCTGTACCCCGAGCGGTTCGAGGCGCGGCCCGTCGTCGACTGGCGCGCGCTCCTGCCGACGATCTCGCCGGGGCAGCTCCGGGACTCCGCGGACGAGGTCCAGGCCGACGTCGACGCCGACCTGTCCCTCCCGACGCTGGCCGTCTTCTACCTCCTCGATCAGCTGCTGGTGCTGGCCACGACGGCGGGCCGGCTCGCCGAGCGCGTCGACCCGTCCGAGGACCGGATCGACCCGGCCGGGGAGCAGGCCGCGGCGCCCGGGGAGCAGGTCGACGTGTCCAGAGGCACGGTCGCGTCGTCGCGGTCGCGTGCGACGACCGAGGGCGAGTAGCGCCGTCGTCCGACGATCCCGATCGCGTCGGATCGCCGCGTATAGGAGCCAACTACCCGCCGCTTGCACCTGCGTTATACGCTGTGAAACAATAGTCCGACCACGGATACCGCCGGATATGCGTCAGCTGTTCACAGTTGGTCGTATCGACACACCAGCCGTCCGCGTCCGGGAGGTGACTGATGGTCGCTGACCGGTACCGGTCGCTGCTCCTCGCCGCGCTGTTGATCGCGTCCGTCGCCGTCGTCCCCGCGCCCGCGAGTGCGGACTCCGACACCGTGGCCGTGACGCAGAACGGCGAGTGCTACTCGGTGGACGCCTACGGCGACGGATCGGACACCGTCGAGGACTTCTACGACTACCGCTCCGGAACGGGCACGAAGTTCGCCTCCTACGGCACCACGGGCATCCAGCAGTCCCAGACGAGCCAGCTGCTCGTCTACGACGGTAGCGAGGGTCTGAGCCTCGTGATCATCCACGACAAGCTGAACGACGGCGACGGCGGCGGCACGACGACCTTCGACGTGTACGGCCTCCCGTCCGACGGCGAGTGGGCCGTCCGGGACGACTACTACGGTAACGACACCGACGACGACTGGGTCTTCGAGGGATCGGAGGCCCACATCGACTGGAAGTGGGCACCCAACCGCACCGACGGCGGCGCGTACCGCGGGCTGGACGGGAACTACGACGAGATCGTCATCGAGCCCGGGTTCAACGAGGACGCCGAGCACTACCCCACGTGGCCGTGGTACTACGACCGGACCGACGAGTGGCTCCTCCGGACCAGTCCCTCCGATAGCGTGTCGCTGTCGATGAACGACTCCGTGACGATCACGAAGTCGTGTGCGCCGACCGCGTCGCTCTCCGCGTCGGGGACCGTTCAGGTCGGCGAGTCGGTGACGCTCGACGCGAGCGGCTCGTCCGACGACGTGGGCATCACTGAGTACCAGTGGGACGTCGACGGCGACGGCAGCGTCGACGCCACGACCGGGTCGGCGACCTACGAGCACGCGTACGGCTCGTCGGGAACGGTCGAACCGTCCGTGACCGTCGTGGACGGCGACGGACAGACCGATACCGCGTCGGCGACTGTGTCCGTCGAGGCGGCGACGGAGACGATGACCGTCGAGAAAGCCGTGGCGAGTTACGGCGACGGCGACGACTCGCGGATCGAATCACGGGAGCTCCAGCTCGCGATCAACTGGTGGCAGAACGATACCGCGGTGCCCGGGACCGACGGCGAGACGATTAGCTCGACGCAGCTGCAGGAGCTGATTCACATGTGGCAGAACGACACCGCGGTCGACGGGTGACCTGAGGCGTCGGGTACTCCCCGGCGACGTCGACGAAACAGAGCGGTCCAGCGGTTCTCTGAGTTCGACCGGGGATGAGCCCCGAATTATCGAAATCGCGATTTTACAGGCTGTCGAGGCGAATGCCCCGGGGCTTGACCCCGGGGTTGAAGCCGACACTCCGTGACTATCTTGACACAGCGAGAGAATCACGCCGTTCACGGCGGGCGTGAATCGCGTGAACTCGATTCTTGATTCAGCTGTCGATACCTGCCACTCAAAGTCAGGCTGGACACACCTCCGTTTCAATTGTTCTCGAGGAGTGCTACCTGCTGAGAGCCGAGATGTCGATCGCGTCCAACGCGCGGACGTCGTCCAGCGCGGAAAGTACCCCGTGAGGGGACGGCATCGTATCCGTGGCCGCCCGACTGGTCGATTCCCACAACTATGGGGCAGTGGAGTGGGCTTCAGCGGTGACAGCTGCAGCTCGACCTAAGCATAACTATTCTGTTCTATTTGAGGATATACCAACTACAGTATGGTTCTGTAACGCGCTAGTAGAGGCCACTGCTTGCCGGGCTCGGTGAGCAGAACGACGACACTCGGTTTACGCCGCTATACGACGCTGTGGAGAACCGCGAGGTGTGGGTGCGTGATTCCGAATATCTATCCGCGAAGACGCACAGAGGCCGATATCGGCCTCACTATAGTAGAAGTTGGAACTGTTTACACATCGAGGGTATCCGGGGTGCCCCTCGAGTGTGTCATTGCGTCCAGTTTCTGCGATAGAACGATTCAGACACGGTTCGTGGTGAACCGCTGACCGCCGCTCCTGCACGGTGCACGGCCACCAGAACCACCGCGCCACGCAACGGACAGCCGTCTTCGGTCCTCACAAGACTGGCTCAGGGGCCTCGACAGTCCGACCGTCGATTCCGTTTCCAGACGCGGTCCAGTTCCCGTCTCTGGTCTCGAACGGTTGACCAGTGGGGTTGAATCTAAATACCACATCTATTAGTAATAAGTATATATTATAAGATGGGCTCCGCGTCCGTCGCGGTCGCGTTCGCCGCTAGCGACGTCACCACGGATCTCGAGCGCCTGACTGGTTCCCAGTGCGTCTGAGCCGGGCGAGTGACGGCAGGAAGGGGTGGTCAGAGCTCCGCTGTCGGCCGCCCCTCCAGCTACGCTGGTAGGTTCGGCGCGTCGCTGCTGTTGGAGGACCGAGTCCAGAAGCCGACGATATCGAGCACGATAGTCCGGCTGCCCTCGAGTCTGTGCTCTCGGGGCCAGTCACGGCCCGCTATCGATGTTGTTCGGCGTAGTCGTACAGTAGCTCCAGCTGGCGGGACAGGTCGTGCTCGTCTACTTCCTGTGGTGACTTGAAGAACGATGCGAGCTGTGGCTGACAGCCGCCGTCACCGTGTTCGTCGGCGTGTGCGACGAGACGAGCCAGATCCAGAACCAGCGGTGCCGCTAGCGCCGAGTCCGACCCCTCCCACGTGAACTGCATCTTCATCTCCGTCTCGAGGAACCCCTGAAAGTGGATGTGATCCCAGGCGGTCTTCCAGTCACCGAGCGACGGGGTGTAGTCGATGCGCACAGCGTTGTGCGTATCGTATCCGAGGATCTCCTCTAACAGGTTGCCCTTACTGGCGACCTTTCCGGCCTTGTTGTCGTCGTCCTCGAGGACGAGACCGTCGGTGTTTCCGAGGATGTTGTGGCCTTCCCAGGAGAGGACCCGGAGATTGCGTCCCGCAAACATCGGGGCGAGAGCCGACTTGACGAGCGTCTCGCCGGTTTTCCCGTCTCGACCCATATGCGGGACGTCGTTCTGTTCGGCCAGTTCGCGGAGCCCGCCGAGCGCCGATCCGGTACTCGGCGTGAAGTTCACGTACGGGTGGCCGTCAACGAGCGCCGAATAGGCGTACAGCGTGCTCGCGGGAAGGTCCGGGTCGTCGTCCTCGATCGCCGCCTCGAAATCCGCGAGCGACGCGTATCGCTCGGGCTCGTCCATCGGCGGTTCGGTCGAGGAGACGTTAACTACGACGAGCCGGTCGAGCCCGTGGTCCCGGACGAAGCTCGCGTAGTCGTCTCGGATCCGCGACACGATTCCGGAGAGCGATTCCTCGCCCGTCTCAGTACCGTCCGACAGGTTCTCGATCGTCTCTCCGCATTGCCTGGCTGTTCCGATGTTCACTCGGTCGTCGATCTCACGGAGGTCCTCGCGTACCGCGTCGAGGGTCTCTCGGTCGGGAACGCCCCCGTCCCGGTGTGCCTGCTCCACCGTTTCCTCGATGCTCTGGGTCTGGATGTCGTGTCCACCGAAGACGAGCTGGTCGACCTCGGGGAGGTCGAGCGACGCGATCGGTTCGACCTCGGTGACCATTCCAGTCCCGTCGACGGCCCCCCTGGCTATCGCTCGTGCGCCCGTGATCGCCGTACTGGCCACGTTGCCTCTCGCACCCACTAACCAGACACCGGTTGACATAGTAGGGGACTTGACACAGTGTTTGAAAAGGGTTACGCCCGCCTGAACGATTCAAACCGGTCGTATTCTGGCCGACAACGCCTCCATCTCCGGATTCTCCCGCGTTTGCTACCAGCTGAGATCCGTATCTGAATCGCGTCGCGATATCTGATCCTTCTCTTTGCTAAAGTCTAGCTCTCGATTGAGCACGGTCTCTTCGGGATGGCGCCACTTCTCGTCACAGTCCGCACACTGCCATACTTCAGTCGCAGGGCCGTCGTCGGACTCCCTCCGGACTGAGCTGACTGGCTGACCACAGTGGGGGCAGTACTCGGGCATGCTAGAGGGGGTACTGATCCGACGGGCATGAAATTACTGCAGGGTGCCGTGAAAGCACGGGAGAATGCCAACCTCTAGTAAATGGCGAGACAACGACGCTAGAAAAAGATAGTTATACTACGGTTCTCATGTCGTTCGTATGTCGATACCGATAATCGACCCGCACATGCACATGGTGTCGCGTTCGACGAACGACTACGAACGTGCACGGTTAGCTGGCGTCGAGTGTTGCATAGAACCGGCCTTCTGGAGCGGGACAGACAAGCAGAATGCGGGATCGTTCTTCGATTACTTCGAGCAGATCATCGACTTCGAGACGCGTCGGGCCGAGCGCGCCGCCGGGGTCGACCACTACGTGACGATCGGGCTCGAGCCGAAGGAGGCGAACTACGAAGAGATGGCCGAGCGCGTCCTGGACCGCATCCCCGACTACCTCGATCGTGACAACGTCGTCGGTGTCGGCGAAATCGGGTTCGACCAGGGCACGGAAGCGGAAGAGTACGCCTTCAGGCGGCAGCTTCGCATGGCCGAGGAGCGTGAACTGCCCGTAATCATCCACACGCCGCACACGGACAAGCCCGAGGGGACGAAACGGATCGTTGACATAATCGAGGACGAAGACGTGACTCAGGAGCGCATCGTCATCGATCACAACACGGAGAACACCATCGACATCAGCACGCAGACCGACTGCTGGATCGGATTCACGCTGTATCCGGGGAAGATAGACGCCGATACCGCGATAGACCTGCTCGAGGAGCACGGAACCGACAAGATGCTCTTCAATAGTGCCGCAGACTGGGACCCGTCGGACCCGCTCGCGGTCCCGAAAGCCCGGGACAAGATGCTCGATCGGGGGTGGGATCGAGAGGACGTCCGCAAGGTCGTTCTCGAGAACCCGTACGACTTCTTTGACCAGTCACCGAACTTCACCTACGAGATTTAACCATGGAATTCGGCTTCTCAATGAACGCGTTTCGGCAGCACGAACTGGACGAGGCCCTGGCGGTACTCGCAGACATCGGATACGATGGCGTCGAGCTACTGCTCGATGAACCGCACCTCTTTCCCGGTGCCGTAGACGAGAACGATATCGCGGACGTTCGACGGCGGCTGACGAACTACGGTCTGTCCGTCAGCAACTGCAACGCATTCATGCTCAGCGCGATCGACCTCTCGGACGAGATTCGCTCGTCCGAGTACAGTCGTGACACCGAAGACTTCCACCATCCGTCATTTGTCGAGTATTCGCCCGACGATCGCCAGGCCCGAATCGAACACACGGAAAACGCGCTCCGGACAGCGGCTGCACTCGGGGCGAGCCACATCTCGATTCCCCCCGGAGGTCCGATACCCAAGCGAGTACCGGAAGACGAAGCGATGGACGCGTTCGTCAGTGGTGTCCGGACAGCGGCCGAGACGGCGGAGGACGTCGGCGTCGACATCCTCGTCGAACCGGAACCGGAGCTGCTGATCGAGACGTCGGACGACTTCCTGGAGTTTATCGACCGCGTCGACTCGCCTCGGGTCGGCTGTAACTTCGACGCGGGTCACTTCTATTCAGTCGGCGAGGATCCCGCTCAGATCATCGACAAGCTGGCCGACTACACTCGCCACTACCACATCGAGGACATCCCCGCAGATCGGACCCACGAGCACACCCAACTGGGGGAGGGAAGCATGGATATCGACGGGTTCCTCCAGGCGTTGCAGGACAGTGGATACGACGGATTCGTGACCGTCGAACTGTACCCCTACGAGGAGACTGCACCGGAGACGGCATGGGCCGCCATGGAGTTCCTGAAAGAGCATGGGTGGGTCTGAACGACACTCGCCGCGGCCTTGAAATGACGGAATACGGCGGCGACGAACAGTTCGGTCGGTGGCTCGTCAGACGCCTCACTGTCGTCGCCCGACTCGTTCGGCTTCCGAACCTCTTCACGGCCCCGCCCGACGTCATCCTCGGTGCGGCCATCGTCACGGGTCTGGGACGTTCCGTTCACGTGTCGTCACTCGTCGGGCTCTCCGTCGCGTCGATGTTGCTGTACGCGGCCGGGACGACGCTGAACGACTACTTCGACGCCCCGGTGGACGCAGACGAGCGGCCCGAACGACCGATCCCGTCCGGAGCTATCTCACGTTTCCGGGCACTCCTGCTAGGGACCTCGCTGCTGCTCAGTGGGGTCTCTATCGCGTTCCTCGCCAGCGGCGTGCGTGCCGGCGTCGTTTCGATAGTGCTAGCCCTGCTCGTCGTCGGCTACGACGCGGTTCTCAAGGGGTCGGTTCTAGGGCATCTAGCGATGGGCGGCACTCGCGGAACGAACGTCATCCTGGGAACGACGGTGGCGCTGCGTCCGACGGAGCTGCCGGCGGACGTCGTCTCGATACCGGTAGTCGTGGCGCTGTACATAGCCGCCGTCACGTACATGGCCGACGGCGAAACGGAAGTCGGCGGCCGCGGCGGCGTGGGCGTCGCCGCTGCCGGTGGGGTGCTCGCAGCGGCCGGCGTCGTCGGTGCCCTAGTAGCGACGCCTCCGCTCCCGCTGGACTCCCTCGCGTCAGTAGCGTTCCTCGTCGCGTTTGTGGTGTGGATCGGTCGGCCGCTGTCCGCGGCGTTCGCCGATCCCTCTCCGGACACGATCGGTCCGGCGGTCGGCGCGTGCGTACTGGGTCTGGTCCCGTTGAACGCCGCGTTTGCCGGAACCACCTCTCTGGTCTGGGCCCTCTGCGTCGCGGCGTTCTTTCTCCCGGCGCTCGGCCTCGCAGAAGTATTCGACGTCAGCTAACCCGGCCCTAGACCGATAACCGTCTCGATTGGGGTTTCCAGTACTATTTTATAGGGGGGATCGTAGCTAATTGACATGGTTCGCCTGGCGTTCTCTACCAACGCGTACACCCGATTCGACCTGCCTGACGCTGTCAGACGAATCGCCGACCACGGCTATGACGGAGTGGAACTCCTGGCCGACGAGCCGCACGCCTACCTCCCCGAGTTCGACGCAGAGAACCGTGACGCGCTCGTAACGGCGCTCGCCGAGACCGGGCTCGCCGTCTCGAACATCAACGCGAACACGACGGTCGGGTACTATGACGACGCGCCGCCGTCCGCGTTCTTCGATCCGACCATCATCACGTCGGACGAAGAGGAGCGTGCTTGGCGGGTGGATTACACGAAGCAGGCAATCGACCTCGCTTCGGCGGTCGACGCCCCGGCAGTCTGCGTCGCGACCGGTCGCCCGCTGCCGGGCAACCCGCCCGAGCAGGCGAGAGAGTATCTCCTCGAATCGCTCGCAGAGATCACGGACTACGCGGAAACGGAGGGCGTCTCAGTGGGTATCGAGTACGAACCGGAACTGCTCGTGGAGTGCACTGACGAAGTGATGGAGCTCGTCGACGACGTCGGGAGCGACGCGCTCGGCGTCAACCTCGACGTCGGACACGCGGCAGTGTACGGCGAGGACCCCGCCGAGAGCATCCGTCAGTGCGCCGGCAATATCACCGGCGTTCACCTCGAAGACATCGACGGCGGTCGACGCGGGAAACACTATCACAAGATTCCCGGCGAGGGGGACCTGGACTTCGACGCGATGTTCGCCGCCCTCGACGACATCGGCTACGACGGCTTCGCAACGCTCGAACTGTACACGTATCCCGACGAGCCAGACGCGGCGGCGAAAGCGGCGATCGACGCCCTCGAACGGTACGTCGACTAGGTCGACGTCTTCTCTGCCCTGACGGCGCGGACTCCTCCGTGGGACGCATGCCGTTCGTAGGTATCCAGAAACCAAACCCCGATCGGACTGCGGCGATCCCGCTGTGAATCGACGGTCGGTCTGTGTGAGCGGAGACTGGGGCGGCTACTCGAAGATCGGGCCGCCGTCGTTACGGTTGGAGTCGTCTGCCGGGAACTCACACGTCTCGTCGTCGTCGTCCTTCTCGGGCAGTACCCGGAGCGGACGCATCATGTCGTGATCCTCGTGTTCGAGCATGTGGCAGTGCCACATGTACCAGCCGGTCTGGTCGTTGAACAGCCCCTCGTACTCCCCGAAGTGGACGATGACGTGCGTGACCTGGCCGGGGTCGACGGTGACGACGTCGTTCCATCCCCGTTCTCCCTGCTTCGGCGGCGAGAGCGTCTCGGGATCGACGGAGTCCGCCTCGGGGTCGAAGTCGCTGTAGGACTGGTGACCGAGCACCTGGAAGTGGACGAGATGGAGGTGGATGGGATGAGACATCCCGGTGAGGTTAGCGATGCTCCAGATCTCCGTCGTCCCCTTCCGGGGCGTCTCGGTCGCCGGGTCGTAGAGCCGGTTCCCCAGCGGTTCCTCACCCGTTCCGAGGAGGTGTAACAGGCGACCGTACTCGTCCGACTGCGTCGCCAGCGTGACGTGGCGGTTCCGGTCCGCCGATTCGACCGGGATCTCGGGCACTCGACCGAGGGAGCTCGGAACCTGACTCGTGTCGTCGCCGTCCGAAGCGTCCTCGACGTCGATGAGCAGCACCTCCGGCAGCGGTTCGACGTCGTCGTCGGTGGCGACCGATCCGCGGAACTCCGCGGGCGCGTCGTTGTGGAGGAGCAGCGTCGAGCCGGCGTAGTCGGAGAAGTCGACGACGACGTCGGCGCGACCGCTCGACCCGAGTTGCAGGCGACCGTCGACCTGTCGCGGTTGCGCGAGGAGTCCGCCGTCGTTCCCGATGAGGGTGAGAGGCGGACCGTCCGCCCCCGTCGTCCCCGCCGCCTCGTCGTACTCGACGAGCTTCAGGTTGTAGAACCGGCTGTTCGACCCGTTGAGTAACCGAAGTCGATACGATCGAGGCTCGACGGTCAATCGCGGCCAGGCCTTCCCGTTGACGACGGACGTGTCGCCGTAGAACTGCGGGACGATACTCGGGTCGGGTGTCGATCCGTCGCCGTCGCTCGGTCCCGTCGGATAGAAGAGGCTCCCGTCGTCGTTGAACGTCCTGTCCTGCAGGACGAGCGGGATCTCGTACTCACCGGCGGGGAGGCCGAGCTCGTCCTCCCGATCGGACCGGAGCAGGTAGAAGCCGGCGAGCCCCGCGTAGACGTTCAGTCGAGTAATCCCGAGGGAGTGGTCGTGGTACCACAGCGTCGCGGCCGGCTGGTCGTTGACGTAGTAGTAGTCTTTCTTCTCGAACTTCGGCCCCGTCTCCTCGAAGTCCCGCGTGAACCACGCCTGTGGCTTCCCGTCGCTCGTGTGCTCGACGTTCCCGCCGTGGAGGTGCGTGACGACCCTGACCCCGGTCGAGTCGTACGGGACTTCGTCGCCGTGGATCGTCGTGTCGACGGGCAGCAGGTGCTCGTCGGGCAACTTGTTCTCCCACCGGACGTAGACTGGTTCGCCCCGCCGGGCTTCGATCGTGGGCCCGGGGTACTGGCCGTCGTATCCCCAGACCGTCGTCGGTGGGAGGTCACGGTGGAGGCTCTGCTCGACCTCCCGCATTTCGACCTCGTAGTAGGGCTGGCCGTCCTTCGTCCCCGTCGGTTCGATGACGCCGGGGCGCGGGACCTCGTCGACCCACCTGGCGAGATCAGGAGACGACGCCGTCGCCTGCGCGTCCTGTACTGCCCTGGTCTCGCCGCGGAGCGAGTGCGACTGTCCCGAAGCGGTGTTCCCGACGAAACCGCCCAGGCCGATCGCGCTCAGGCTCTGTATCAGGCTCCGACGGGGAACGAACGACGATCCTGTTCCGGTACTGTCCTGCGATCCGTCCGTGTGTGAATTGTCTCGTGGCATGTGTGGCCCGTGTCGGTGGTTTAGCTTCGCGTAGCCTCAGTCACGTCGCGAGTGGCTACCGGTGACCGATCACGTACTTCCCAGACGTGATCGATTTACAGACAATCAGAGGCTAACACATTTAACACTTTATCCGGCCGGAGGCGCGAGGACTGCAGACGGGTTCCGGTCGACCGCTAGACCGGGGCTCGTTGGCTCGACCGACGACGGGTCTAGCGCCTGCCAATCAGACCGTCTCCGTCGTCGCTTCGGAAGTGGGCCACTGACAATCAGCCAGGGTGACCCCGGCTTCGGCAGTGGGCCGCTCAGTCAGAGCGACCCCGTATCGAAGTGGATCACTTGCCGCCTCGCCCCGGACTGATCCGTTCTCTCCGATTCACCAGTCGATAACCTGCTCAGGAATTACCACAGTCGCTTCCGAGACGCCTCTCGGTGTGTACTGATCTGCTGGTCGTAGACGGCGGAGGCGGTAGCTAACAGGGCGACGTACTCTATAGACGCCGAGCAGGCTGTCGCCATCCTCTCTGATCTCATATCTACATTATATCATCATGTTTAACCTGCATATTTTAGTTAACATTTAGGGTACGTGTTGATACAGTACCACTTGGGCAAACCGGGGCGAAAGCAGGACTCACCATGACCAACTCCCAAACCAAATCAGGTTCGTCATCCCAGCGGGTACCGCGCGCAATCATCCACAAGAACATTCTCGACGAAGCGGAGAAGCAGCCGGACGCCTCCGTCGAGGAGATCGCAGACAACGTGAGCGGTGCGTCGGTGAAGCTAGCGAAGAAGGTGCTGGAGGAATACGGCGATCCCGCTTCGGACGGGGGCGCTGTTCACTCGACTCCCGATCCGAAACGCGACGACGCTGACGCCAGCGTCGACGGGGCTACGGACCCCGACCACGATGGGGGGTCCCTCGACAGCATCGATTATCTGCATCTCTCCGAGAACCAGAAACAGCTTCTCCAGACGGTCTACGAGTATCCGGACGCGACGAAAGCGCAACTCGCCGACAGGCTCGGCTGCTCGGTCGACGAGGTGCTGCGGACGGTGGACTCGATCTCCAACTTCGAGTGGGAACGACGACGGGAAACCGTTCAGCGACTCTTCGACGACCGACGTAACCGCGACGACGAGCGGGAGGCCGGCGGCGATTCCATGGGCGAGGTGGCTGCAAAGGTCGACGAGCTCGAGTCGCAGGTGTCGGATCTCGAACGGACGATCGAGGGGAAGTCCCCCGGTCTCGAAGAGTCGCTCTCGGATCCGGACCTTCTGCACAGGGTCATCCAGGCCTGTATGGCCTCGGATCACATCAGCGAGGAAGAGGAGCTCGACATCATCAAACAGCTCGTCGAATAGCCCCAGGCAACGGTGACCCCCGGCGTTCGAACGCGCGTGGTGTCCGGGTCCCATTCCGGTCCTGTGATGCGGTCTCGCGGGAAACCGCTGCGGAGTCCGTTAGGCGATTCAGTTCCGTCGATTCCGCCGAGACGCTACTCGGAGGGCCAGCCGGCCGTGCGGTGCCAGGTGAGGTATCCAGCGACGACGACACTAACGAGCGTGAGCAGTCCGGGTCTGGATCGAATCTCCGTGCGTGTCATTATCTATGACTGAATTACAAGCACTCCGCTAGACCGATCGAAACGACGCCCTCGTTGCTGGACTGTCCGCGCTCAGAGCGAGGCGTCCTGCCGCGCGGCGTCTAGACCGTTACCGAGATCCGGTCCGTCTACCGAGACCGAATTCGGCGCTCTATCCCGGCCAGACTCCCGTATGCGGCGACGTACAGAGGTGCGAGTAGAAACACGAAGAGGAAGGGAGGGACTGCCTCGGCGGGGGAAGTCCAGGACGTCACGCGGACGAGGCCGTGCCAGAAGAGGACGATCCCGAGGAACAGACCGAGGGGGCTCAACAGGCGATATCGACCGAACAGTGCGACCGGAACACCGACCGTACCGAAGGCGAGTAGCAACAGGAGTCCCACGTTCCGCCAGATCGGGTACGAAGACGAGACGTCGGTTGCCAACAGGAGAGTGTATACGCGAACTGCCGCCACGTAGCCGACACTCGTCCCCACTGCGATGAGGATCGTGAACGGCCAGTTTCGCTTTCGGTGGGAGATCACCGCCGCTCCCGGCAGCGAAAGCCTGTACTGGGGTCGCATACCTGCATAGAGTAGCCACAGCGTTAAATGGTTAATTGAAACCTGACTCCAAGCAGTCAGGAGTAAATTGCGTTTAGCCTGTTTCTACCGGTGCTGTAGTTGGTGGTAGTCGGTTACTACTCCGGATGAAGCCGGCTACCGTATCCGTTGCTGTCGGAACCGACGACCCCTTCCGGCGTCGGTCGTCCCCGGGTCCGGTCTGTCCAGTCACTCACTGCGGCGGTTTCGTGAGGACGCTCCGCGGCGATCTGACTCGCGGCGGAGCCGGTGAAATGCAGCAGCAATTGCCGCTACCGGTCTGTCGCCGGGCGTTACCGTTCGCCACGGTGCGCTGCTTTCAACCCCGAAGCGTGATCTGGTCTTCGTCGATCGCGTGCCCCAGTGCCGGCGGCAAGCCGACGACGACGTGGTCGGTGAGCGGAGCCAGGTACTCTACGAGCCTCTCGATCTGTTGGGGCTCGAGCGCTGTGAGGGAATCCAGGAGGAGGACCCGCTGGTCCTCGTAAACCTCGTAGACGATGTACCCGGCGATAGAGACGAGTAGCGCGACGACGTCGCGATCCGGTTCCCGGAGCAGTCCGGGTGGAACGACGCGACGACCGCCGGACTGCGTTCCCTCCTCGACCAGGACAGTGTGGGCCGGAGCGGTCAAGGGGTCCGCCTCGGTGGAGCCGTCTGATTGCGTGATCCAGATCCGTTCGATCGGATCGTAGTCGACGATGTCGAGCAGTATGTCGATTGTCGCGTTGTACTCGTCGACGAGCGTCGCCCGCACCTCCGGCGCTCGTTCGCCCGAGCCGTCGTTCCAGCCGGCTGCTCCGTCTGCTCCCTGCTTCGCCGGACTGCTCCGCTCCGCGATCGCCGCTCGCTTGGCTTCCACTTCTTCCCGCACGTCTCCCAACGCCGTTTCAGTCTGATCGAGATCGAGGGCCAGCCGGAGCGCGTCGAGATACGGGCGCAGTGCCGTGATCTCCCCCTCCTCTTCTGCGAGCGCAGCCAGTTCCGACTTGAGAGCTGCGGCCCTGTTCGTCAACGCCGCTTTCCGATGTCGTCGGTCCGCGAGCCGCTCTTCTAGCGTCTGAATGTCGGACTCGATCTCTGACTTCCGGTCGTGAAGCCGCTGACACTGATCCTGTCTGCTCTCCGCCGCGCGTTTTCGCTCCTGTAGCGTCTCGATCCGGGCCTCGACTTCGTCCACTCTGTCCAGTTTCTTCGTGAGTATCGAGTTCAGGCTCTCCAGCCCGCTCTCGATCCGTGGGGCGGGGACCTCCGAGTGACAGAGCACACAGGTCGTGAGGTCGCCCTTCGTCTCCTTCTGGCTCTCCTCGTCGGCGACACCGTCGATACCGACCTGCGGGAACTTCTCGTCCGCTTCACCGACGAGGACGTCCCTGTTGAACTGAATGAGGTTCTGGACGTTCTGGATCTCCTGTTCGAGCCGTTGCTTCTCTTCTCTCGCGTCCGCCAGTTTGCTCTCCAGTTCGCTCCGCTCGTCGGTCTCGCCCGTCGAACTGGCCGGGAGTTTCGTCCGCAGTTCGTCACGTTCCTCACGGAGAGCGACGAGGCGGTTCTCGTCCGAGGAGACGCCCCGGCGGACGGTGACGAGCTCTTCGACCGTCTCCTCGACCTCGGCGAGCGTCGACGAAAGCCGGTCGCGGTTCTGCACTCGGAGCCGGCTGACTTCGTTCCCGGTGGCGAGTTCTTCACTCGCGGCTTCGAGGCCGGACGCCATCGACTCGGCCGTCCCGGCGAGCGAGTCGGCCCGGTCCTCTAGCTGCTGGAGCTCTCGGTCTGCTCTGGCGCGGCGAGAGTGACGTCGATTACGCTCGCTGATACGACGGGTAAGCTCGGCTACTGCCCCGTCCAGACGGACGTTGCGGTCGCAATACGCCAGCAGTGGTCCCACGTCAGGCGATCCGACGAACTGCTGTCGGAGGCCGTCGCACCCGTACAGGTACCCGAACAGATCCGTGAGTCGAACGGGGTCTGACTCTTCGCCGCCGTTTACGACCAGTTCACCGCCGTCGCGGACGCTTGCCCGCTCGTGGACCTCGTCTCCGAAGTCGACCGTGACGCGGCATTCGCCCAGTTCCTGCGACAGCGCTCTGTCGGGGCCGGCCAGAGCGAACTGGATGGCCTGAAAGCACCGTTTCCTGCGTTCCGGACTCTCGTCGACGAGCACGCCGACCCCTCCACGAAGCTCGATTTCCCCCGTTTCGAGCCCGTCGATGCCGGTAACTTCCAGCCGCGTGACCCCATCAGATCGCTGCGCGGAAGTCATCGATGCTATACAGTTAGTCTATAATAATAAACTATTCGATAACATGGAATATTGATTATATTGCGCGCGGTCGACCGCCTTTCCGGGTCTCCTCACGGACGGCGATGGCCGGACATCTAGCGTGATGTCAGTTGCAACTCGATCGCCTTCGACGCGCTTCGGAGGAGACCGGGAACGTCCTCGGTCAGTCGCTTTCCGGAGAGCCGGTTCATCGGTCCCGAAACGCAGAGTGAAGCGACGGGGTCACCGCGGACGAGTATCGGGACGGCGACGCGCGCGCGACCCGCCTCCTCGTCCCGCTCGACGTCGAGTTCTCGTACGTGTATCTGTCCCAACTCCTCGCGCAACTGGTCGAGGTCCGCCCGCTGATCAGTGATGCCGGGCAGCGACCTGACTTCCTCCCACTCCTCGTACGCGATGATGACCTTTCCCGGGGCTGTCGTGTATAGCGGCTCCGTCTCTCCGTCCGCTATGTCGTCGGTGGTGTCGGGCGGGACCCGAAGCAGTTCGTAGAGGCGGTCGTTCCATTCGAGGTACATGGACGCCTGCTCGTTCGTTATCTCCGCGATCCGCTCTAGCTCCTGCCAGGCGATCCGTGCGATCGGGAACTGCGCAGTCGCGGCGCAGGCGTACCGCAACGGGCGAAACCCCGGGAGATACTGCTTGTCGTCCTTCACGAGAAAACCGAGGTCGACCAGCGTGTTGACGTGTCGATGAGCGGTGCTCGTCGCGACCTCCATCTCGTTCGCTATCTCCGTCAGGGTCGCACCGTTGTACCGGGTGACGCAATCGAGAATCGCATTTGTCGTCACGGTGGCCTGCACTCGGCTTTCCTCGTCTCCGGACATTATACCAAAGAGCCTCGAAGTGGCTCTCTAATAATTGTAGCGACTATGTAAATACCTAGCAATCAATACTACAGCGAGAGGTAGCCAGCGCGCTCGACGCTGCACGAAGGACGGAAACTAGAGTGGCTCCAGAGACCACGTCTCGCCCTCGGTTCTCGAACCGCCAATCGACTGCTGTGCTAGACGACTCACTCGGGTGATCCATAAAACTCCGCTAGCCTATGTAACAGGGGTACCTGTGTTACCTCCATTCTAGCCGTCCGAATGGCGGGAAGAACACTACGGCTATAGTAGAGATCGAACGCACTGACACGCTTGAGGGGCACCCGTGGTGCCCCTCGATGTGTAACTAGTTTCAATTGCTACTATAGTGCCAGCCGTCGACTCTCTTCGCCGTCTACCACGCTGTCGTTCGAGGAGTGTCTGGCTGATAAATCCGTTTGCTCCCGGACGCTAGAGTATCGGTACACGGGACTGAATGCGCCCCGGGAGGGAAGCAACGAGAGGAAATCTTAAGTGCAGTAGTGTCACAGTAGCAACCAGAGTATGTGGGAAGTTCACAGTGGAATGGAGGGCTCCACAGGTGGCGAACAGAGCCACCAGACCCTCGCAGCGGCTGGAGCCCTGATACTGGTGGCCCTGTTCGCCGGCGGGATCGGGGCCGCCGTGGCGGCTACTACCGGACGCCCCGTGCTCGCGTACGCGAGCCTTACGCTGAGCACGCTGTTCTCGATCGCCGTACTCTACGCCCGTGACGTACTTCCACCAGCGTCGCACCAGGAGCGAGGAGGATCACCGCAGCGCAACTCGGCGAAGCGGATGCTCGCGGACGGCGGGTGGATCGACAACGATCACGATGCCATCGGACTGCTCGTCGAAGCAGGGGCCGGAACGCGGACGTCGGGCGGCACTATCTCACTACGCGACGACTTCGAATCGACGTGGTTGCGGATCGCTTCGACGATCGGAGGGACCGACAAAGGGACCGAGATCTTCCGTCAGTCCCTCTGTATCGAGGCGGACAGGGCGACGTTCGTCGACGAGGGGGACGCCTACGAGGTCCGCATCGACGACGTCTATTACGGATGCTGGGAATCGGAAGTGGCGTTCAGGATCGACATGGCGGCAGCCTACCTCCTGAAAGAGAAATACGACCGCTGGACCGACCTGTCGAAACCGGAGCAGGGAGAGGTGCTCTCCGTACTACGAACTTTGCTGGACACGTGCCCCCAATGCGGAGAACCCGTAACGGTCGGCCGCGGAGGCAGGGGAGACGAGCGTAATCCGTACGAGGTGACGGAGATATTCTGTACCCACTGCGATATTCAACTCTACTCGTCACCGGGGTCGATGTCAGTGTGAGGCCCGTGACAGCGAGCGGCGGGCGATCCCTCTGACGGCACGGTGTCGCTAGCAGAGCCGTCGACGCTAGAGATGAATCTAGCGTCGATCGCCAGCGTGGTCAGTATCACGAGCAACCGCACGTCCTAGACGGATACCACTGGTACGCATGTTATCCAGATGGGTCGATGACGCTCAGCTAGACCGCTCGGGACCAGAGCGCGGGAGGGCGGCTGACGACGGCGGGGCTCACAGCCGAGGAATCGGCGTCTCGCGGCGTCCATTCTCGCTGAGTGAATGCGTCCGAGAGCAACGGGACCGCGAATCCCCCCGTCACCTTCCCGTCCGGCCGATCAGTCGGCTAACCGCTCCCGTTCCAGTTTTCCCGGATCGACGTGTTCTCCGCCCACATCGGGTTTCCGTTCAGACAGACATCGGACAGCGTTCTCTATCGGGGAATCAGTCACGGTTCCGCGTAGCCGGGGAGTCAGCGCCGTGCGCGGGCTCGCGGGGAATCCGGAAAGCCGTCGTCTGCCGGTGACCGACGGAGCACCCTGGATTCCCGGACGATCGACGAGGAACCGGTAGACCACTCGAGACGGGCGAAACGGACTGATTCGACGGCCGTGCGAACAGTCGCTCACAGCAACACTTATTAGAGAGCACTAATGCAGTTGAGGTGGCTTACCATGAGCCTTGCAAGACACTATAATCGCGAGTTCGTACGGACGTTTTTCACCTCCCCAGCGGCGGTGGAGGGCGAGGACGACTCCGCAAAGATGCTCCGGAGAGCGGCTCAGCTCCGGGGCATGGAGGCTCCCGACACTTGGATTCCCGACAACGAGGACGCGACTGCGCCCTCCATGCGCGACGAAGGCGTCGAAAACATCGTGGACGTCGTCGCCGAAAACGGCGCCGACTTCCCCGGCGAAATCCATCCCCGCATCGTCTGGCACCGGGACAGCCCCGCGACCCGACACAGTGGTTTCCAGCAGATGCTCCGGATCGCGGACCCCAGCGAGGGTGCCGTCGAGCACATCGACGGGTTCGTCGTCCCCGAGGTCGGAGACCTGGACGACTGGAAGAAGGCCGACGAGTTCCTCACTATCGTCGAGAACGAGTACGGCCTCGAGGAGGGAAGCCTGTCCATGTCCGTGATCGTCGAAAGCGGCGAAGCCGAACTCGCCCTCGGCGACCTGCGCGACGAGATGGGCAAGCCCTCGAACAACCTCGAGCGCCTGTTCCTGCTGGTCGACGGCGAGGTCGACTACACCAAGGACATGCGGGCCACGACGCCGACGGGTGAACTGCCCCCCTGGCCGGAACTCCGACACAACACGTCCCGCGGGGCCAGCGCCGCCGGCCTCGTCGCAGTCGATGGGCCGTACGACGACATCCGCGACGTCGAAGGATACCGCGAGCGGATGATCGACAATCGGGCGAAGGGGATGACGGGCATCTGGGCGCTGACGCCGAATCAGGTGGTCGAGGCGAACACGGCGCCGTTGCCGCCCGAATCCGGCAGCTGGCTGCTCGAAGTCGACGGCGAGGACGTCGAACTGTCCGGGGAGGACGGCCTGCAGGTCTACGACGGCAACCACCTCTCACTCGAGGAGAGCGGTGACGGGGAGTACGTGCTCCACGTGGGTTCAGACGCGCAGGAACTCGACGAAGACGAACTCCGCGAGCAGTTGCTTGCGATGGCCTCCTACGTTCCGAGCATGAATGACGTGGTCGACTCGATGGCCGAGTTCGAAGCCGCCAAGGAGGCGGGTAAAGGCGCGATCGCTATGACGCAGTCGGCGACGCTGGTGATCGACGGCGTCGAGGTCGAAATCAGCCGCGACAGGATGTGGGACGAGGCGACGTACCAGGCCGCTCAGACGCCGATCTCCCTCTTCCAGGACGTCTACGAGCATCGTCCGGACCAGCACGAGGACCTGGAAGAGATGTACGGGACCGACGTCGTCGAACGCGCGATGAACCTGGGCAACTAGCTCGCCTCGCCGTCGCGACCGCGGCCGGCCGGACGCCCGCACGTCGGTACACGACCGCCTGCACGGACGGGCTGAACCGCTGTTACTCCCAGCGTGGATCGGCGACGTTCGGGTCAGAACGTTCGGCGCATTCGGACCGTGTCTCCGCGCCGGTGAGCGAGACGCGCCTGTACGGGGGCCGCGTCGATCCGGGATGCCAGCGACCCGCGGCGGAGCCAGAGTGCGACCAGTTCCTCGCCACCCAGGCGGTGGTCACCGGGTCACGCTGTTCCATAATACAAAACGGGCAGCCGACGACGACGTTCGATCGCCGAATCACGGGCGCGGTCCAACCGTCACTGTCCAGCGGCTCCGGGCAGAGCTGGACCCCCCTCGGCGACTTCGCTAGGCGCGGTCGTGCGTGCGACGGCGGCTGGTGGCAAGACGAGGCAATATTACCCGACTAGAACACACTAATTTTACCGGCGCTGGACTCACCGGTGCGATACGACGTGGACAGCGCGGCACTTCGAGCGGCGGCCGTGGACGGCGGTGTCGCTGGCGAGGACAGGCGTCGACGGACGGCGGCCAGTGACGAGGACGTCGCGTCTACAGGCTCACAGGTACGGCGCCGTCGGCGACGGTACGCGTCCCCGCGTGCCGGCGGCCGCTCGGTGACGGTGAGACGTGTGGTTAGCTATCGACCCCCAAGCTATATCACAACCCATCAATACAACAGCAATTATGACCCAGAACATGAGCGCGGACGGACCGCAGGCGGCCCGGACGGGGTCGTTGCGAGACGACGCCGAGGAGTACGCGGAACTGGCCAGGGATCTCCGTGCGGAGGTCGACGGCGAGGTCAGGTTCAACGAGTACGCACAGGTCCTCTACGCGACGGACGGTAGCATCTACCAGGCCCGCCCGGCGGGTGCGGTCGAGCCCAGACACGTCGAGGACGTTCAGGCGGCCGTCCGCATCGCTGCCGACCACGACGTACCGATCATCGCCCGCGGAGCGGGCTCGTCGCTCGGGGGCCAGGCGGTCGGGCCGGGATGCGTCGTGCTGGACATGTCTACGTACATGGACGACATCGTCGAGATACGGCCCGACGAGATGCGGGCCGTGGTCCAGCCGGGCGTCGTCCAGGACGAGTTCGATGCGGCGGCTGCCGAGTACGGCCTCAAGTTCGCACCCGACCCGGCGTCCTCGAACAGGGCGACCATCGGCGGCGGTATCGGAAACAACTCGACCGGCGCCCACTCAGTCAGGTACGGGATCACCGACGCGTACACGGAGCGGCTGAAAGTGGTGCTCGCCGACGGCACGCTCATGGAGACGCGGGAGGTGGTTCTCGACAGCGACGAGTGGGACGACGTCGTCGGAGCCGACACCCGAGAGGCCGAGATCTACGAGACGGTCCGGGAACTCGTCGAGTCGAACGAGAAGGAGATCGACGAGCGGTACCCGGACCTAAAGCGGAACGTCTCCGGGTACAACCTCCAGAAAGTCATCTACGAGAACGACGAGGGAGAGGAGGTGATCAACCTCTCGAAGCTGTTCGTCGGCGCCGAGTCGACGCTCGGCGTGGTCGTCGAGGCCGAGATCTCCCTGGTGACCCAGCCGGAGTCGACGGCGCTGGCCCTGTACTGCTTCACGGACCTCATCGAGGCGCTCGAAGCGGTCCCGCGGGCGCTGGAACACGACGTGAGCGCCGTGGAGCTGATGGACGAGGAGGTGTTCCGTCTCGCCAGGGAGTCCGAACAGTACGCCCGGTACGAGGAGCCGATTCCCGACGAGGCGGCCGCGGCGCTGATGATCGAGTTCGACTCCGAACTCGTAGAGGACTTCGAGGCGGCCATCGGCGAGACCAACGAGCGCTTCGTCGAGAACGGGGCGGCCTTCGAGGTCATCGAAGCCTACTCCGAGGAGGCCCAAGCGAAGCTCTGGAAGCTCCGGAAGGCGGCCATTCCGCTGTTGATGAGCCTCGAGGGCAATCCGAAGCCGTATCCGTTCATCGAGGACGCGACGGTCCCGCCGGAGGAACTGGCCGAGTACACCCAGCGGTTCATGGACGTCCTGGAGGACCACGACACCACGGCGGCGTACTTCGCCCACGCCGGCAGCGGGACGTTGCACATCCGTCCCATCCTCTCGCTGAAGGAGGACAAGGGCGTCCAGATGATGCGTTCGATCACCGACGACGTGACGGACCTCGTCGTCGACCACCACGGGGCGTTCTCGGGCGAACACGGCGACGGGCTCGCCCGGACCGAGTTCAATCCGAAGATGTACGGCGACGACCTCTGGTCCGCGTTCCAGGACCTGAAGACCGCCTTCGACCCCGACTGGCGGATGAACCCCGGCAAGGTGGTGTACACCGACGAGGACCCGACCGACATGCGAGAGCACCTCCGGTACGGCGCCGCGTACTCCTCGATCGAGCCCCAGACGACGCTTGACTTCTCCGACGAGGGAGGGTTCTTCCACCTCGTCGAACTGTGCAACGGCTGCGGGACCTGTCGACAGCAGGACACCGACGTGATGTGTCCGACCTACCGGGCCACCGACGACGAGCTCACAGCCACGCGTGGCCGTGCCAACATGCTACGCGCCGCCATCAGCGGCGAAATCTCCGAAGAGCAGCTGTACTCGGAGGCGTTCCAGGAGGACGTCCTCGACCTCTGTGTCGGGTGCAAAGGGTGCAAGTCGGACTGCCCGACCGGCGTCGACCTGGCGAAGCTCAAGACGGAAGTCAAACACCAGTACCACGAGTCGGAAGGGGCCGGGCTGCGGACGAAGCTCTTCGGCAACATCGACCGCCTCTCCGAGGTGGGGTCGCGCCTCGCGCCGCTGTCGAACTGGGCGACCTCGGTGCCCGGATTCCGGACGGTCATGGAGTCGGTGTTCGGCATCGCGGCTGACAGGCAACTACCCACGTTCGCCGACCAATCCCTCCAGCAGTGGGCCGACGACCGCGAGCCGGCAGTCTCGGCCCGGGAGGCGGACCGCAAGGTGCTCCTGTTCCCGGACACGTACACGAACTACAACTATCCGGCGCCGGGGAAGGCCGCCGTCCGCGTCCTCGAAGCCGCGGGCGTCCACGTCCGAGTCCCCGACGAGATCGCACCGAGCGGACGCGCGGCCTACTCCGTCGGCCTCCTCGACGTCGCGAAGGACCGCGCGCGGACGAACGTGAACGCGTTCACGGAGTACATCGACGACGGCTGGGAGGTCGTCGCCGTCGAACCGAGTGACGCGGTGTGCTTCCAGGACGAGTACACCGACCTCCTACCCGGTATGCGAACGGATCAGGTCGCGGAACACGCCTACGGCGTCTGTGAGTACCTCGACGCCCATCGGTTGGTCGAGGACCTCCCCACCCGAAGTCCGTCGACCTCGCTCGCCTACCACGGCCACTGCCACCAGCACGCGGCCGGCAAGGATCACCACGCCGTCGGCGTCCTCCGCCGCGCCGGCTACGCCGTCGACCCGCTCGATTCGAGCTGCTGTGGCATGGCGGGGAGCTTCGGCTACGAGGCCGAGCACTACGACCTCTCGAAATCCATCGGCGAACTGCTGTTCGAGAAGATCAGATCGAGCGACGCGTCTCAGGTCGTCGCCCCGGGCGGGTCCTGTCGGACGCAGATCGGCGACAGCGACGTCGTGGCTGACAATCCACCCCACCCGATCGAGATGCTCGACCGGGCCGTCCAGGCGTGACCCGTCCTACCGTCGGGCCAGCTCTACCGCCGCGACCGCGACAGGGAGCGGTCGCCGCCAGTTCTAGCGGGAGCTAGACCCCTGGGGCCGCGACGCCCGCTACGAGTACGTGAGACTGAGCTCGACGAGGTTGGCGGTGTTCTTCACCGCGTCGACGTGCTCCTCTCTGGCGGCGTCGTCGGCCATGCGGCTCTTGGGCGTCGAGATGCTGACCGCGCCCTTCACGGTCCCGTCCTCGGTTCGGATCGGCGCGGCGACGCAGCGGAGCCCGCGCCACCGCTCCTCGTCGTCGTACGCGAAGCCCTGCTCCTCGATTCGTTCGAGTTCGGCGCGTATCTCGTCCTCGTCGGTGATCGTGTTCGGGGTCTCCGGCGGCAGTCCGCGCGCTTCGAATACGGCGTTGATCCGGTCGCTCGGCAGGTGAGCCAGCATCGCCTTCCCGAACGCCGAGTTGTGGAGGGGGACCTGCGCACCGATGTGGGTGTCGAGTTCGACCGCGTTCTCCCCCTTCGCCCGGTAGAGGACGACCCCGAATCCCCGTTCGTGGGTCACGAGGGTCACGAGTTCGCCGCTACTGGCGGCGAGTTCGTCGATCTCCGGTTTCGCCGCCTCGAAGAGGTCGATCTCGTTCCGGAGAACGCCGCCGATGTTCAGAAACTGGAGGCTCAGTTCGTAGGCGTCCCCGTCTTTGATCACGTACTCCTGCTCGCGCAGCGTGGCGAGGTGGTTGTGGACGGTGCTCTTGTTCATGTCCAGCTCCGCGGCGATCTCCCGGAGGTACGCCGATCGCCGTTCCTTCAACACCTCGATTATCTCGACGCTCTTCTCCAGGGCTTTCACTGGATGCCGGGCGCGCTCGTTCATAGCGGGACGTCGCTCCGAATGACAATTAATCTATTCATCAATAGAGAACGTTGTATCGGAACTCCAGCGGAGCGGTGCGTGAGGCCGTGAGCGGATCGGTACTTCCCCGGCGGTCGTACGTCAGTCAGTTGGCCGCCGACGGACGAAGCGTTCACCGGGAACGCTACCGCATGTGCGTCTATAGTAGAACTTGAACGCACTGACACACTCGAGGGACACCTCGGGAGCCCCTCGATGTGCAAATAGTTTCAGTTTCTACTATAGGAAGACGCGACTGTCCGGCTTGACCGGTGCGTCGGATACGGCTCCGGTCGTCGCGGTCTCTAGCGCTGACCGGGCGACGGATCGCTCGACTCTCCCCAAACACTTATATAAACTAGCAGTGATCTATCGGGCGCAATGGCTGACGAGCAGCGGTTCATTCGGCCGTCGGAGATCGAAACGCTCGAACTGGACTGGGGAACGATCAAGTGGCTCTCTACCCCGGAGACGACGGGATCGGAGACGTTCAGTGCGGGGATCGTCGTCGTCGAACCCGGAAAAGGTCACGAGCGTCACACCCATCCGGACAGCGAGGAGGTCCTGTTCGTCCTCAGCGGTCGGGGCGTACAGATGATCGACGACGAGGAACGGGAGATACGGCCGGGCGACATGCTGCACATCCCGGCCGGCGTCGAACACAGCACCACGAACACGTCCTGGGAACCGCTCCGGTTTCTGGCGATGTACGGGCCGCCGGGGCCCGAAGCGGAGATCCGTCACCTGGCTGAATGTACCGTCGTGCCGCCGGGAGAGCGCACGCAGGGCTAGCGATCGACTCAGAACCCACGGACGTGCGACCGACGCCAGCGCGAACTGCGTTCGAACCGAACGCGACGCCGATCCGGTGCTCGAACGAGCTATAGTGAAAATTTAACGCACTGACACGTCGAGGGGCACCCGGGGTGCCCCTCGATGGGTACATAGTTTCAATTTCTACTAGAGAGTCCCGTGCGGTTCGAACCGCCCTCAAACGCCTGCGGATCGTGCCGCTCGGTCCCTCCGGCACCGCCGATCGCCCTCGACGGGACTGGAGCCAGATCACCGACCAATCGGACCGATACTGCCGAAGGAGGTCGCGCTCGGCGTTGTCTCGCCGATTCTGGGGTCGATCCCAATATTAATTACGCAGTCCGAAGACAGTCAAAACGTCCATGAAGTTCACGCGAAGCGAGTCCCTCGAACGGCTGGAATCGGTCATCGACAGCGGCGAACCGATAATCGGAGCCGGCGCCGGCACCGGGATCTCCGCGAAGTTCGCCGAGCGTGGCGGCGTCGACCTACTGATCATCTACAACTCCGGGCGCTACCGGATGAACGGGCGCGGTTCGCTCGCGGGCATCCTGCCGTACGGCGACGCCAACGAGATCGTCGTCGAGATGGGTCACGAGGTGATTCCAGTCGTCGAGGACACCCCGGTCCTCGCGGGCGTCAACGGTACCGACCCGTTCCGGGAGATGGAGGTCTTCATCGAGGACCTCCGCCGACGCGGGTTCTCCGGCGTCCAGAACTTCCCGACCGTCGGACTCATCGACGAGGACAGCACGTTCCGCCAGAACCTCGAGGAGACGGGGATGGGATACGACGAGGAGGTCGAGATGATCCGCGAGGCCAGCGGTCAGGGGATGCTCACGTGCCCCTACGTGTTTAACGAAGATCAGGCGCGGGCGATGGCCGAGGCCGGCGCGGACGTCGTCGTCTCGCACATGGGCCTGACGACCTCCGGCGACATCGGCGCCGAGACCGCGCTCGACCTCGACGAGGCGGCCGAGCGCGTTCAGGCCCACCACGACGCGGCCAAGGAGGTGAACGAAGACGTCCTCGTCATCTGTCACGGCGGCCCCATCGCCTGGCCGGACGACGCGGAATACGTTCTGAACAACACCGAGGGCATCGTCGGGTTCTTCGGCGCCTCTAGCATCGAACGGCTGCCGACCGAGGAGGCCATCGAGAACCAGGCCCGCGAGTTCAAGGAGATAGATTTCTGATGACTCTCGTCACTCAACGGAGGCGAGTACCGTGACTGTCGCCGTCGTGGGGACCCTCGACACGAAGGGCGAAGAGATCGGCTTCGCTCGCGACGTCCTCACAGCCCAGGGCGTCGACGTCCACCTCGTCGATGTCGGAGTCATGGGCGACCCCGAGATCGAGCCCGACACGCCGGCGTCAGCCGTCGCCGAGGCGGGTGGCACGACCCTCGACGCGCTCCAGGAGGCGGGGGACCGGGGCGAGGCGATGGAAGCGATGGGGGACGGTGCGGCCGCCGTCGTCCAGAAGCTCCACGACGACGGCGAACTCGACGGCGTCCTCGGGCTCGGCGGCTCGGGGAACACGTCGATCGCGACGGCCGCGATGCGGTCGCTGCCGGTCGGCGTGCCGAAGCTGATGGTCTCGACGGTCGCCTCCGGCGACACCGAACCCTACGTCGGGACGCGGGACATCGCGATGATGTACTCGGTGGCGGACATCGAAGGGCTCAACCAGCTCTCTCGCACCGTCATCGCGAACGCCGCCCTCGCGATGGCCGGGATGGTGACCAACGATCCCGACGTTGCGGTACCCGACAAACCGACGATCGGGATCACGATGTTCGGGGTCACGACGCCCTGCGTGCAGACGGCTCGCGAGTGGCTCGAGGACCGAGGCTACGAGACGATCGTCTTCCACGCGACGGGGACCGGCGGCCGAGCGATGGAGAACCTGATCGAAGAGGGCGTCATCGACGGCGTCCTCGACGTGACGACGACGGAGTGGGCCGACGAACACGTCGGCGGGGTCCTCGCCGCCGGTCCGGAGCGCCTCGACGCGGCCGCCGAGACCGGCGTCCCGCAGGTCGTCTCGACGGGCGCGCTCGACATGGTCAACTTCGGGCCGCGCGAGACAGTCCCCGAGGAGTTCGAGGACCGGACGTTCCACGTCCACAACCCCCAGGTAACGCTCATGCGGACGACGCCCGAGGAGAACGCAGAGATCGGTCGGATCATCGCCGAGAAGGTCAACGCCGCGACCGGCCCCGCTAGCGTCGCACTCCCCCTCGGTGGCGTCTCGATGCTAGACGACGAGGGAGAGGACTTCTACGACCCCGAGGCCGACGCGGCGCTGTTCGAAGCCCTCCGTGACCACCTCGACGACGACGTCGACCTGCTCGAGCTAGAGGCGAACGTCAACGACGAGTCCTTCGCCGTCGCGGTAGCCGAACAGCTAGACGAGTACATGCAGTCGGCGGACTGAGCTGACGGCGCTGGACAGACCGGGGGTGATTCGCCCCACCTGTGATTCGGCGCCCCCGGGAGCGACGCGTATTGTAGTCATCTGTGCCAAAAGTTTAAGTCATAGATAGTTCCATATGCCCATGAGCTACCCGATAAAACATGACGGACAATAGTCAATCAGCGGGCGAATCCAGGCGTCAGTACCTCAAAGGACTTGCAGCGGGCGGCCTCGCGGCCGGCCTCGCCGGTTGTCAGGGCGACGGCGGCGACGGCGGCGACGGCGGGGGCGACGGTAACAGCAGCGGCGATGGCAGCGGCGATGGCAGCGGCGGCCAGCAGTACGATCCGATGGGCAACTTCCCGCCGGAAGGTGACACGGTCGCGATCGGATTCAACGGCCCCCTCTCGGGCGCGCTCGGCCCGGACGGGCAGGATCAGGAGAAGGGCTTCGACCTCGCGGTCAAGCACCTGAACAACGGCGGCGGACTCGTCGACTCCTGGGACGCCCTGAGCGGCGACGGGATCCTCGGAAAACAGGTCGAGCCGACGAAGGCCGACACCGCGGGCGACCCCGACACCGCCAACCAGAACATCAACGGGATGATCCAGCAGGACAACATCCAGTTCTGGACCGGCGGTATGTCGAGTACGGTGACGATGGCGATGCAGGACGTCGCCCAGCGCGAGAAGGTCCCGTTCATGGGCGGGAACTCGACGTCGGCCGGCATCAGCGGGGAGAACTGCTCGCGGTACTACTTCCATCCGACCTTCCACGCGGAGATTATCGGAATGGCCGCCGGCGAAGCGCTGCCGCAGGTCCTGGGCGAGGACCGCCAACTGTTCCACATCTACATGGACTACTCCTACGGCCAGTCCAACCGCGACGCGATGCGGAAGCACCTCGCTGAGAACGGCCCGTGGGAGGACGTGGGCGGGGCGGCCATCGCCGAGGGCGAGAGTGACCACCAGACGCAGATCCAGGCGCTGCAGGACTCCGGCGCCGACGTCGTCCACTTCGCGAGCTTCGGCGAGTTCGCGGCCAGTGGCCTCTCCCAGATGGTCGACGCCGGCGTGACGGAGGACGTCGAGGTGTTCATCCCGCACGTGAGCGCGTTCACGCTCGACCCGATGGGATCGGACGCCGAGGGCGTCTACGGTATGGAGCCGTGGAACCCCAACTACGACAACGAGGCGTCGAACACCTTCGTGCAGGCCTACCAGGACGAATACGGAGCGGTGCCCAACCAGAGCTCGATGCATACGTACGAGTCGATGATGGTCTACGCCGCCGCCGTCGAGCAGGCCGGGACGTTCCACCCCCCGACCGTCGTGCGCACCCTCGAGGAGTTCTCGTGGGAGCAAGCGTGGGGGCCCTCGCAGTTCCGGACGTGCGACCACCAGGTCGAACGCCCCTGGCACCTGGTTCAGGGCGTCGACAACTCGACCGCCGAGGAGCTGGGGATCCGGACCGACATCGTTCAGACGACCGACCCCCTCGTGTACGAATGCGGTGCATACCCGGCCAACGAGTGTAACATGGACGACAATGAGTACGGCGACGAGTGACGAGGTGGACGACGATCAGCAATCCGCAGCCGTGATCGATCGCTCGTCCCGTCGCACCCGGAACGAGTCCGTCGCCCCCGATCCCGCTATCGACGAACTGAGCGGGACGGCCCCTGCAGCGGGAACCGACCTGCGGACACGGACGGCGGTGTCCGTCGACGGTCCGTGTCGAGCCGATCGTGTTGCGCAAGATTGATTACCTGAGGTGGATCTTTACAAGTCATGTTAGCAATAGACACGAGGTGGGGGCGAGGATGAGCCTCCTCGAATCGGCGGTTCAGTTCGTGTTCATCGCGTTGAGCGTCGCGTCGGTGTACCTGCTCGTCGCGCTGGGGCTGTCGATCGTGTTCGGCTCGCTCCAGTTCATCAACATGGCTCACGGCGCCCTGTACCTGATCGGGGCGTACGTCGGTCTGCTCGTGGGATACGAGATCGAATTCGGCGGCCTGCTCGCGAGCTACGGGCTCTCCCCGCTCGGAATCGAGCTCGGGTTTCTCGCCGCGCTCGTCGTAACACCGGTCGTCGTGTTCGGCCTCGGCGTCGTCATGGAGCGGCTGCTGGCCGACCCGCTGTACGACCGTTCCCTGCTCGATCAGTTGCTGGTGACCTTCGGCATCCTGTTGATCTTTCAGGAAGGGTTCAACCTCGTCTTCGGCCGGACGGGGTTCAACTACCCGCGGCCGGGCTGGGCGTCGGGACCGGTACTCATCCCGGGCGTCGGCGCGGTCTCGCGGTGGCGCGCCTACGTCGTCTTCCTGACGCTCGTCTTCCTGGGGATCATCATCGCCTTCTACAAGTACACCGACTACGGTCTCGCCGTCAGAGCGGGGACCGAGGACACGGAGATGACTGAACTGCTCGGCATCAGGATCGGACGCCCGTTCCTGCTGATCTTCGCCATCGGGGCCTCCTACGCCGGCCTCGCGGGGATCCTCGGCGGATCGCTGTTCGGCGTCAACGCGGGGATGGGCTTCGCCAACATCATCCCGGCGCTGGTGATCGTGATCATGGGCGGAGTCGGCAGCATCAAGGGAACCACCGTCGGCGCGTTGCTCGCGGGCTTCGTCTTCGCTACGGTTACCCAGCTGTGGCCGAGCATGGCGACGGCGAGCATCTACGCGCTCGCGATCGTGATCCTCACGGTCCGTCCGAGCGGGATCTACCCGACGGGGGAGATCGGCCAATGAGCACGGAGACGACCGACGCGAACGCGGAGGGATCGTCGTACCTCAGCTGGCAGACGTGGGACCGGATCAAACACACCGAGTGGTTCATCCTGTTAGCCACGGTCGTGTTCGTCTCGGTGTTCCCGTGGGTGTTCACGAGCGCACCGTTCGTCCCGTCCGAACTCCTCGGCTACAACTCGCTGGTGCGACGGATCCTTATCTGGGGAATCTTCGCGCTGGGGTTCAACCTCCTGCTCGGACAGACGGGCATGCTGTCCTTCGGCCACGCCATGTTCTTCGGCGGTGCGGCCTACGCCACGTCACTGTTCGCGAACCACGTCGTCGCGGACCCGTTCCTCGCGGTCGTCGTCGGCGTGCTGTTCGCGGTGCTGGTAGCCGCCGTGACGGCGTTCCCGCTCCTGCGACTGCACACGGTGTACTTCTCCATCGTGACCCTGGCGATCGCCCAGATGCTGTTCTACCTCGCCAGAGAACCGCTGGGAGATCTCACCGGCGGCATCAACGGTCTCGGGGTCGACCGCAACGCGCTCTTCGGCGTCGTCGACCTGAACGAGCCGCTCACTGGCATCGCCGGCGTGCTCTGGATGGACTACATGTACCTGTTCATCGCCGCGTTCTTCGTCGCGGTGGTGGCGTTCATCACGCGCGTCCGGAAGTCGCCGTACGGTCTGATCCTCAAGGCGATTCGCGAGAACGGGACGCGTGCTTCGTTCGTCGGCCTGAACGTCTGGCGATACAAGTACGCCGCCTTCGTCCTCTCGGGGTTCGTCGCCGGGATCGCCGGCGGTCTCATGCCCATGGAGACGATGTTCACCGGCGTGAATCGCCTCCACTGGACGACCAGCGGGGACGTCGTCATGATGACCGTCCTGGGCGGGCTCGGAACGATTGTCGGCCCCATCCTGGGCGTGAGCGTCTTCGTCTACTTCGAGGGAGTCGTCAACGGCCTCGACCAGATCGGGGGCTACTGGCTCCTGACGCTCGCGCTGGCGTTCACGGCGGTCGTCTGGAAGTACCCCGACGGTATATGGGGGATGGTCACGAACGCCAGCGAACGGCTTCGCTCACAGCGAGGTGATCGCTAATGGCACTACTCGAAACGCGTAACCTGACGAAGGAGTTCGGCGGTCTCACGGCACTGAACCAGGTGGACATCTCGATCGAGCAGGGCGAGCTCGTCTCGCTCATCGGCCCCAACGGGGCGGGCAAGTCGACGCTGATTAACACGATCACAGGGATGCTGGAGCCGACCACCGGGGAGATCACCTACGCCGGCACGGACATCGTCGGTATGGAACCGTTCGAGATCGCCCAGCTCGGCGTCGGACGGTCGTTCCAGACCGCGTCGATCTTCCCCGATCTGACCGTCAGGGAGAACGTCGAAGTCGCCGCGTTCGCGACCGAACACGACTCCTTCAGCGTCAACTTCTTCCGACGGCGGGACGCCTACGACGACGTCCGCACTCGGACCGACCGGATCCTGGAGGTGATCGAACTCGAGGACGAAGCCGACGACGCGGCGGAAGCGCTTCCCTACGGCGACAAGCGTCGCCTCGAGGTCGCCATCGGACTGGCGACGGATCCGGACCTGATGTTCATGGACGAGCCCACTGCGGGGATGTCCCCCAGTGAGACGGACATGACAGTGAGCCTGATCCGCGACCTGCTCGAAGAGCAGGGGATGACGGTCTTCCTGGTGGAACACGACATGGACGTGATCTTCGACGTCTCCGACCGGATCGTCACGCTCGACAAAGGCGAGATAATCGCGAAGGGGACGCCCGCCGAGATCAGGGACGATCCGACCGTTCGCGAGGCCTATCTCGGAGGTGAAGAGGTGTGACGCTGCTCGAACTCGACGGCGTCCACTCCTACTACGGCGCCAGTCACATCCTCCGGGGGATCTCGCTCGAAATCGACGAGGGAGAGGTCGTCTCGCTGCTCGGGCGCAACGGGGCCGGCAAGACGACGACGGTCCGGAGCATCGTCGGCGTCGAGCCGCCCGAGGTCCGATCCGGATCGGTCAGGTTCGACGGCGACGACGTCACGGACTGGCCGGCCGACGACGTCGTTCGAGCCGGCGTCGGGGTGGTGCCCGAAGGGCGGCGACTGTTCACGGAGCTGACGGTCGAGGAGAACCTCGAGATGTCGAAGATCACCCGTGGAACGTGGAACACGATCCGCCGACGCGGCTCCAGGAACGGCGGCAGTACCATGGGCATCGAGGAACTGTACGAACTGTTTCCCCGCCTGGAGGAGCGCCGGAATCAGCGATCCGGGACGCTCTCGGGCGGCGAACAGCAGATGCTCTCGATCGCTCGGACGCTCCGGCTCCCGAACCTCAAGCTGCTCCTGCTCGACGAGCCGACGGAGGGGCTGGCCCCGCAGATCGTCGACGACGTCACGACGGCGATCCGACAGATCGCCGACGAGGGCCTGACCGTGCTGCTCATCGAACAGAACGTTCGCGAGGCGCTGAAGCTCGCGGACCGTGGGTACGTACTCGACCAGGGCGACATCGTCTACGAAGGGACGGTTCCGGAGCTCGAGGCCGAGGACCTCGATCAGTACCTCGTCGTCTAGGCCGGCGGACCGGCCGCGTTCCCGTTCGCGTACGCCGCCGCCGTAACTCGCGACGCTACGTTCCGTCGATCGGCTAGACCATAGAACTATATGCGTCACGGGGAATCATCGCGGACATGCTGACGACAGACCGTCGCCGGTTCCTCGCCGCGGTCGCTGCGTCTGCCGTCCCCCTGGCGAGCGGCTGTACGGCGCCGACGGCGGAGCAATCGGACGGTCACCCCATCGCTGATCCGGTGACGGAGTGGCCGACGTTCCGCGGCAGCCGGTTCAACACCGGCTACGCCCGGGGCGTCGAACCAACCGGCCCCGAGCCGACGGTCGCATGGACGTACGAGGCGAGCGGTCCGTTCTGGGGAAGCCCCGTCGTCGCCGAGGACGCCGTGTTCATCGGAGGCACGGACGGCGCGCTGTACGCGCTGGACGCCGAGACCGGCGACAGGCAGTGGGCCTTCGCGACGGACCATCGCGTCGAGGGCGCGCCGGCGTACGCGGACGGGACCGTCTACGTCGGCTCCTACGACACGCGCGTCTACGCCGTCGATGCGGCGTCCGGGGAGGAGCGGTGGAACCGCGCCCTCGGCGGGCTGATCCGGGGCAGTCCGACCGTCCGGGACGACACCGTCTTCATCGGCGTCGGTTGTCACAACCTGGCGTGTAGCTGGTACGCCGACGAGGCGGACGTCACCCAGGACGGCTGGGTCTATGCCCTCGACGCGGCGTCCGGCGAGACGAGGTGGAAGTATCCCGTCGGCGACGAGGTGGTCAGCACCCCCGCAGTCGACGAGGGCACGGTGTACGTCGGCGCGTCCGACGCGACGATGTACGCGCTCGCCGCGGACACCGGCGACGTCGAGTGGACCTACGACGTCAACGATATGATCTGGTCGAGCCCGGCTCTCGCGTTCGGGACCCTGTTTTTCGCGGACTGGAACGGTCGCGTCCACGCCGTCGACGCGGACTCCGGCGAGGAGGAGTGGACCGCCGACCCGCTCGCCAACTACATCTCCGGGTCGGTCGCCGTCGACGAGGAGGGGGTCTACGTCGGGCACACGCCGTACAACTCCCTCGACGACCCGCAGACGCACTACGGGAAGATGTTCAAGTTCGACCGGCGGACCGGTGCCGAGCTGTGGAGCTTCGAAACGACGGCCCTCGAGATTGGGAGTAGCCCCGTCGTCACGGAGGAGCGGCTGTACTTCGGTACGCACGGTCAGACCGAACGCGACGGGCTCGGCGTCTACGCGCTGTCCACGAGCGGCGAGGAGGAGTGGTTCCTCGAGGTCGGCGCGCGAGGCGTCGGATCGAGCCCGGCGTTGATCGACGGGACGCTGTACTTCGGCGGAACGGACGGCAGCGTCTACGCCGTCGAGTAGGGCGCTCGTCGCCGCGAATACGGCGAGGCCGTCCGTGACGCGCCGGCATAGCCTGCGGACGGGGAACACCCGCGATACGTACCACTTCGAAATATTCACCTCACATTAAACTTAAGGTTTCGTGTCATTTATTGTGCTAGTAGCCTGCACGGGAGAGGGTACCGAGCGGCTCGTCCACCAGGCCCTTTCTCGGCGGGGTGAGGAGCAGCTATGCCAGAATTCGATATCAGCGACCTCTCGGACGCGGACAGGCGAAGCGCACCTGAATCCCTCGGTAGCAGCGGCATACCGGCCGCCAGAACCGAACCCGTAATCCCGTCGCCGCCGGGTTCGGCTGCCGGACGCACTGCCACGCAAGCGGGGGTACCGTCATGACGGACGAGGAGCACAGGACGTCCGTCGGGGCGGGTTCACACCCGCAGACGTATCGACGGCGGTTCATGAAGGCGGCCGGACTCGGCGCACTCGGGCTGTCGGGCCTGAACGGGACGGTCGGTGCACAGAGCGACGACAACCGCATCCGGCTCGAGGCGGTGACGATAGACGTCGGCGGCGGCCGCGGCCGCTCGGAGTACGTCTGGGAAGACGGCGAGGAGGGACTCGTCCGCGGCCCGCCGGAGGCCGTCTGTAACGTCGCAGGGGGCAACCACGTGTGGATGGGCGTCTCCCCGGACGACATCGCCGACGTGGTCAACCCGACGCTGGAGCTGACGGCCGGCGAGACGTACACCGTCGAGTGGACCAACGTCGACGGCGGAACGCACGACTTCGTCGTCGTGGACGACGAGGGCACCGAACTGGTCTCCTCGACCGACGTCTCCGGCGAGGGGGAGACCCAGTCCGTCGAGTTCGAGGCCACCGAGGAGATGGCCGAGTACTACTGCCGGACCCACTCCGGCTCTCAGAGCGGCACGATCCGCGTCGGCGACGGCGGTCCATTCGAACTCAGCGGGCTGGAGCCGACCGAGACGACCGTCGAGCACGGCGAGACCGCCAGCGTCTCAGTGACCGTCACCAACGCCACCGACGAGAGCGCGACTGACGCGGTCACGATGGTGATGGACGGTCAGGACATCGCCTCACAGGAGGTCTCGCTCGACGGGGGAGCGCAGACGACGGTGACGTTCGACGTGGACACGTCGGAGATGGCCGGCGGCGAGCACGCGATGACGATCGCGAGCGGGGACTCACGGGTCTCGGGGACGCTCGTCGTCGAAGGCGGCCCCGACGACGCCATCCTGGAGGTGCTGTACCTGGGTGGCGTCGAAGACGGGGCGACGCACTACTCGGAGGACCTGCTGAAGGTCCTCGGACCGTACATGCTCGAACGGGGCGTCCGGCTCCACTACACGGAGCGGCAGGCGGATCTCAACGCGGAGACGCTGGCCCACTACGACGCCGTGATGCTGTACGGCAACCGGCTCGATCCAACGGAGGCGCAGATCGACGCGCTGATCGAGTTCGTCGAGGACGGGGGCGGGTTCGTGCCGGTCCACGCGGCCTCGGCGTCGTTCACCAGTTCGGACCGGTTCGTCGACCTGGTCGGCGGCCAGTTCCAGACTCACAACGACGGGGTGATGACGACCGATCGGATCCAGCCGGACCACCCCGTCTTCGAGGGCGTCGACGAGATCGAGGTCTGGGAGGAGACGTACCGGCACTCGAACCTGAACGACGACATCGAGGTGCTCGCCTACGGGGCCGGTGCCGACTTCGGGGCGGACGAGAACGAGCCCTGGAACTGGATCCGCACGCAGGGCGACGGGCGCGTCTTCTACACGGCCTGGGGCCACAGCGACGTCTGGGAGACGAGCGGATTCAAACAGCTACTGCACAACGCCCTCCGGTGGGCGTCGGGTAACGAGGATACCATCGGCGACCACCCGATGGCGCCCGAGAAGACCTACACCAACGTCAGCGAGTACGGCCACAGCGAGGTCCCCTACTACCAGGGCGAGGCGCCCGATCCGGTGAGTTCCGAGGACGACGGCGTCTGGGACCTCGTTCAGGATCCGTTCCCCGTCGCCGACTCGATGGCCCACTCGATCACGCCCGCGGAGCTCGAACTGGAGTACTTCGTCAGCGAGGACGTCCTCCCCGACGGCATCGAGGGCGAAATCCTCGACATGACCTTCGACGCCGCCGGCCGCTGCTTCGTCTCGGTGACGCAGGACTACCCCAACGACCCCGGGGCCGGCGAGGACATGATCGTCATCTGCGAGGACGCCGACGGCGACGGGACGGCCGACGAATTCACGGTCTTCCGGGAGGACCTCTCGATCCCTCACAGCCTCGTCCCCCACGAGGACGGCGTCATCGCCGCCGAAGTCGGAACGGACGAGTCGGGCCGCGTCGTCTACCTGGGCGACGAGGACGGCGACGACGTCGCCGACGTCGAGGAGACCGTCTTCACCGGCTACGGCACCGGCGACACCCACGCCGGCCTGAACCAGCTCTACTGGGGCCTGGACAACTGGATCTACGGGGTCGTGGGCTACGCGGGGCTCACGCCGTCGATCGACGAGGACCTCTCCCTCAGTCAGGACGTCTTCCGGTTCAAGCCCGACGGCTCCGAAATCGAGTTCGTCGGCGGCGGTGCGTCGAACATGGCCGGCGTCAAGACCAACGAGGAGGGACTTGTGTTCTGCTCGTCGGCCACCGCCGGCAACAACGTCACCTCCTACGCCGCCATCCCGGCCGCCTACTACGACTACATCAACGGCTTCGAGGGGTACACGACGATCGACATCCGCGCCGACTTCACCTACAGTCGGACGGACAACGAGAACCGGATCCTGCCGATCAACAACCGGTACCGGCAGGTCGACTTCCACGGCGGGTTCACGGCCGCGACCGACCAGGAGATCTACACCGCCCGGGAGTTCCCCGAGCAGTACTGGAACAGCACCACGTTCGTCAGCGACGGCACCGGACAGCTCACCTCGACGTACTACCTCGAGCAGGACGGCGCCGGCTACGAGTCGATCTACCACCACAACCTCTTCGCGAGCAACGACGAGTGGTCATCGCCGACCTACGTCAACACCGGCCCCGACGGGATGGTCTGGCTGATCGACATGTACGACTTCGTCTTCCAGCACAATCCCACCCCGGAAGGCTACGAGAACGGCCCCGGCAACGCCTACGAATCCGCAATCCGGGACACGCAACACTCTCGACTCTACCGCGTGACGACCGGCGACGGTGTCGACCCGCACCCGCAGGACCTGAACGACGCGAGCGCGTCGGAGCTGGTCGACGCGCTGGGCGATGACAACATGTTCTGGCGCCAGACCGCCCAGCGGAAACTCATCGAGCGGGACGCCACCGACGTCGTCGACGACCTCGTCTCGCTGGCGACCAGCGAGAGCCTCGACGACATCGGCCTCGACGTCGGCTCGATCCACGCGCTGTGGACGCTAGAGGGTCTCGACGCCGTCGCGGACAACGCCGACGCGCTGCGGGACGCCCTCACGCACACGTCGGCTGGCGTCCGGCTGAACGCGCTGCGGGTCCTCCCGCCGACGGCCGCCACCCGCGACGCCATCCTCGACCACGACCTGCTCACCGACCCCGACGGCCGCGTCCAGATGTGGGCGCTGCTGACGCTGGCCGAAACGCCCGAGTCCGACGCGGCCGGCCAGGCCATCTACGAGATGATCAGTCAGGAGGAGAACGCGAGCGACGACCTCCTGATCGACGCGGCCTCGGTCGGGGCAGCCAGCCACGCCGAGAGCTTCGTCTCCGCCTACGAGGCCAACGAGGACACCAGCGACGACGACGACGAGCAGCAGTCCGAGAACCTCTTCGAGAATCCGAGCTTCGAGGAGACCCAATCGACCGTCGGTCCGGACGGCTGGTCGACGAACACCTTCGGCGGGTCGGCCGATTACACCTACGCCGAGGGAACCGCCCACAGCGGCGATCACAGCGTCCGGATCTCCTCCGACGACGGCGCCGACGCGGTGTGGTACGCGACGGCGTCGGTCGAACCGGAGACGGAGTACACGCTCAGCGGCTGGATCCGGACCGAGCAGGTCGAGACACAGAGCGACTCCGCCCTGGGGGCGCTGTTCAACGTCCACACGACCGACTACGAGACGGACGTGCTGACCGGGACCAACGACTGGACCGAGGTCAGCGTGACCTTCACCACCGGGGCCGACGTCTCCGACCTCCAGATCAACGCCCTGTTTGGCGGGTACGGGAACGCGACCGGGACCGCCTGGTTCGACGACGTCTCCCTGACCGGTCCCGACGGCACCAACCTGCTGTCCAACGGCGGCTTCGAGTCCGGTACGTCGTCCAGCCAGCCGACCGCGTGGGAGACAAACAACTGGCAGGGGACGGAGGTCGAGTTCGCTCACGACGCCTCGGTGTCCCGGAGCGGGGACTACAGCGTCCGCGTCGACTCGACGGAGGGGGCCGACGCCTCCTGGACGCAGGTGTTCGACGTCGAACCGAACACTGAGTATCGCTTCTCCGCCTACGTGAAGACCGGCGAGGACTTCGCGCCCGACACCGGCTTCGGCGCGACGCTCAACGTCCACGAACTCGGCCAGGACTCACTGGCCGATCCCATCACGGAGTCCGGGCAGGACTGGACGGAGATCAGCACCACGATCAACAGCGGCTCGAACGACCAGCTCACCTTCAACTGCCTGTACGGCGGGTGGGGCTTCGCGACCGGCACCGCGTGGTGGGACGACGCCTCGCTCGTGCAGCTCAGCGGGTTCGGCGACGGTCACGAGCAGGTGTACAACCGCGTCGTGGCCCACATCGACATGATGGGGGTGACCGCCGAGTTCACCGCGTCCCCGACCGCGGTGGCGCCGGGCGAGGAAGTGAGCTTCGACGCCGCCGACTCCTCCAGTCCCGACGGCGCCATCACGAGCTACGAGTGGGACTTCGGCGACGGCGCGACGGCCAGCGGCGAGTCCGTGAGCCACACCTACGGCTCCGCCGGCGAGTACGACGTGACGCTGACCGTCACCGACGAGACCGGTGCGACGGACTCGACGACGACGACCGTCGCGGTCGAGGCCGGTTCGGGTGCGATCGATCCGTCCACGACGATCCAGCTGGAGGCCCAGAGCAACGATGCGTGGACGGGCGTTGCACCGTCGGAGATCGAAGGCGAGAACCCGACGCTGACCCTCGCAGAGGGCGAAGAGTACACCCTGACGTGGACGAACGTCAACGGTGGTACTCACAACGTCGTCATCGAAGACGCCGACGGAAATACACCCGTCAGTACCGATATCATGGCGGAACAGGGCGGCACACAGACGGTCACGTTCACCGCGACCAGCGATCTGGACATCTACTACTGTGCGCCCCACCAGGGCCTCGGGATGCAGGGCGACGTCGAGGTGGTCTGAGCGGGCGAGGTCAGCCTGTCGTCGTCCCCGCTGTCCGCACCCAGAGTGAACGAGCGGGTTCGCTGGGACCTCGCTGGAACAGCTCCGAGAACTACCACTGATACAACCAGACCAACGATTCATGACGCGCCTATCGATGCAACCGTTTTCGATCGACTCGACGATCAACGTCTCCCGCGAGTTCTTCGTATCGCTCGGCGCCCCGGGCCTCGTCGTCCTGGGCTTCCTGGAGTTCTTCTTCTTCCCGCTCCCGCCGATGTTCGTGGTGATCCCGTTGGCGGTCGCCCATCCGGAGATGGCAGTCGTGTACGCGCTGTCGGCGGCGACCGGGTCGGTCATCGCGGGCGTCGTCGGGTTCACCATCGGCCGTACGGGCGGCCGCCCGGTCGTCACCTCCCGGTTTCCCGAGCGACGCGTCGATCAGGCCGAGCGGTACGTCGACGAACACGGCTTCGCGACGGTCGCGTTCGGTGCCTTCGCGCCGATCCCGGAAGCGCACGAACTGCTCTCGATCGGTTCGGGGGCGTTCGGTATGCGCCTCCGGACGTACCTCGGCGCCGCCGCACTCGGCCGCGGGGCGAAGTACTTCATCGTGGCGGGCCTCGGAGTGGCACTGGGTCGGACCGCTCGATCGCTCAGCGAGGCGGAGGTCTACTCGGTCATCGGAGTCGTCGTAGTCGTCGTCGTGCTGGCGTACGTCTCCCGGGACTACTGGATCCCGCGGCCGACGTGGTAGCGGAGGGGCCCCAGAGACCAGGCGGAACCCCTCCGACCGGGGGCAGCGATCCCGGATGGCTCACGCTCACCGTGGTCGGTGTGGAGCAATCCGCTGCTTCCCTCGCCGGCAACGGTGTACGCACGACAGCCCGATTCGGAACGAGGTCTCGTCGACCGTAACGAAACACCCCGATCGAGCTACTGTGGACGGCGTCTCGTCCCTGTCACACCGGTCGTATCCACTCTGTGCGACGCTACTGTCCAAACTACCGCAACGCATATGTCAATTGTAACCCAACACCCGTTTGATTACGCCATGACCGACACAGAACGCGAAGAGACGATCGAACATCTCGGAGAGGTGGACGACATCTCCGGCTGCGCCGAGTTCTGGGAGTACATGAGCGACATGCGGGTCGAACCGGACGACGAGTAACGCCTCCTCAGGCTACAGATTAGCCCGCTCCTTCTCGGCCTGATTCCCACTGGTGCCGGTAGTAGGAGAGATTCCGCGTTCGCACGACGACTGCCGTGCGTCGACCGAAACGGGAGTAATAGCGCCGCATCACCAGTCACCGGCGATCAGCGAGTCCGGAAGTGCCCGGTCGAATTCCAGCGTTTGAGCGCACGAATAGTCGCGCAGTACCCCGTCACCGAGCGCGTCGCCGGGGTCGGCCGCCCTCCGGGTTTCGAGGTCGACGGCGACGTCGCCGTCCGCAGCGCGGATTGCGATGGTGTGGCCGAATCCGCCGCCGTCAGTCCAGCCGAGTTCGCAGCTGTCGCCCCTCCCGAAGGGTCAACGTCGGATTCATGTCCTCCTCGATCGAGCCGTCCGGGTCGGACGAGTCCGACGCGTCGAACCTAACGGACTCGTCCGTCGATATCGCCGTATCGGGCGATACGGTCGACGACGCCGCCAGCGACTCGCTGTCGCCGCTACCCTAGAGCGACTGCGAGTGGAGCTGGGCGACCTCGCTCTCCGAGAGCGCGCGTGAGTACGCCCACACGTCGTCGATGCGGCCGGCCACGTCGCGGCCGTCGCCAACTCCGAGGATGAGGTTCTCGGCGTCGGACTGTGCGCGAGTCCCCGGCCAGCTCTGCGGTGAGGCGTCGAGTTCGCCGCTCTCGTCGAAGACGTGAAGTCTCGCGTCGTCGCCGTCGACGACGCCGACGACGAAGTACCACGTCTCCGGATCGACGGCGATGGACGAGCCGCCGTCCCCGCGAGTCGGACTCCCGCCGTCCCACACCTGCGGGACGATCGCCTGGCTGGTCGAGTCGAACTCGATGTCCCAGCCGGCGGACAGGGTGCCTTCCGCGGAGCCGCCGACCTGGAACGGCGCACGGGCCCACTGCTCGAAGGCGGTGTAGTTCATCCAGGCACCGACGGTCGCCCCGTCGCCGTTGAGCGGCAGGGGCTCGGTCACGAGGTGGTCACCGGCGTCGGCCTCGGCCGTTAGCTCGCCGTCGGTGTTCTGGTTGGCGTGGACCTCGACGGCGTCACCGGTCACGCCGGACTGGCCGGTCTCGACGTCACCCACGACGCTGACGTCGTTCCCGGTGACCTCGTTGGTAGGCGAGTCACCGTCCAGCGGGACGTGTGCCTCCAGCCCCTGCTGGAGGGTGTCGCCATCGTCGCCGTTGTCACCGTTGCCGTCGCCGTCCAGCCCCTGGAACGACTGGTTCCAGAGCCGGTCGACTTCGCCGTCGGAGAGCGCGCGAGAGTACGCCCACACCTCGTCCATGAGGCCGGGCGTCTCTCTGCCGTCGCCCGCCATGAAGATGAGCGACGCCAGCTCGGACTGGGCCCGGTTGCCGTCTCCGGTACCGGGAGAGCCGTCGAGTTGTCCCTCCTCGTCGTAGACGTAGATCGTGGCCTCGTCGCCGTCGACGACGGTGACGACGAACACCCACTCGCCCTCCGGGCAGGGGAGGCCGGGTTGCGTGTTTGCGCCGATACTGCCGCCGTCCCAGTACTGCTGGGTTATCTCGTTACTGGTACCGCCGAACTCGATGTTCCAGCCGTTCGAGGGGTTGTTGGGGTCTCCTCCCTCGTCGACGTGGTACACGCGGCTGTAGTCTTCCGTGATCGCCTCGTGGTTGACCCAGGCGCCGACGGTCACTTCCTCGCCGTTGAGCGGCAAGGGCTCCGAGACGACCGTGGACGCGACCGACCCGATGTCACCGTTGGTGTCGAACTCCCAGGCGTCGTTGCGGAAGCCCGGCACGCCGCTCGTGGGTTCGCCGACGACGCTGGCCTCGTTGCCGGTGACCTGGTTGACCGGCGTCTCCTCGTCCAGCGAGTAGTACGCCTCCAGGCCGTTCCGGAGCGGTTCGCTGTACCGGATCTCGACGGCCGAGAACTTCGACATGTCCGACTTGGTCGTCGTCGAGATGTTCAGGGTCCCGTCCGTCACCTCGACGCCTTCGACAGTCGTCGTCCAGGCGGCGTCGTGGCCGACCTCGGCGTAGACGTCGAGGTCTTCGACGACCGTCTGGCCCTGCACCGAGATGTCGAACACGCGCGTCCCTTCACCGCCGCCGTTGCCATTCCCGCCGTGGTAGATCTCCGCCTCGTGGAAGGTCACGTCGTAGGTGCCGTTGGGGATCGGGACCTCCAGGCCGAGGTTGTAGCCGAAGAGCTCGGTCTGGTAGAGCGCGTCGTGCTCGGTGTTCGCGATCTCGTCAGTGGTGGGACTGCCGATCGAGGGACCACTGTACCAGTCCGGAGCCTCGGACGCGTTCTCGTCGTACACCGTCACCGGCTGGAGGCCGGGGATCGAGTCCGGCGCGACGAACTCCAGTCCGTCGACGACGACCGGCGAGGTCGCGCTAGAGTCCTCCGGAGGCGAGCCGCCGAGGTTCGCGCCGTACGGGGCTTCGACGATCGTCTTCGGGACCGAGACGGCCCCGCTCGCGGTGGCGGACGTCTCCTCGCCCTCGTGGGTGAACGTGACCTCGGCGTCGAGCGCGTAGGTGCCCTGGGTGGCGTCCGCGCTCGCGGCGACGTCGAACTCGACCGACTGGGTCGAGCCGGGTGCCAGCGAGTCGAACGTCGTCGTCGACGGCGCCGTCACCTGGAGCACGTCGTCGCCGGCGGTAAGCGAGAACTCGAGGTTCGAGAGTTCGCTGTCGGAGATGTTCTCGATCTCCACGGTCGCCGTCGTCGACTCTTCGGGTACGAGCTCGTTGCTCTCGACGCTCACGGAGACGGAGGCCGTCGTGGACGAGCCGCCGCCCGTGATCTTGCTGATACTCCCGCCGTAGTCGATGAAGTACAGCGCGCCGTCGGGACCGACGTTCATGTCGAACGGCGAGCCCCAGTTCTCGTCGGGCAGGAACGGATCGACTTCCATCACCTCGCCATCGTCGTCCAGCGAGACGTACTTGATCCAGCCGCTGCCGTACTCCATGATGAACACCTTCCCGTCCATGGCCGCCGTCAGCGACCCGTCGCCGAACTCGGGGTCGTGGCGGTAGACGGTGCCTACCATGGGCGCGCCGCCGGTGACCTGGGGGAACGGCACCTCGTCCATGCTGGAGTAGGGGACGTACTCCTCCCACTCGGACGGGACGCCGTCGATGTAGCCGCCCCAGTCGTACGGGCTCATGATGCTGGTGCCTTCGGCGACGGGAAGCTCTTCGAGGCCGGTGTTGTTCACCGAGTCGTTGATCGGGTTCTCCGGGTCGAAGATCCGACCGGACTCGCCGGTCTCGAAGTCGTAGTGCTTGTACGGCACGCTGTGACCGGTGAAGTACGGCCAGCCGTAGAAACCGGCCTCGTCGACTTTCGCGTACTCAGTAGTACCCATCGGCCCGCGGTCGGCGCTCCAGCCGCCGGAGTCAGGGCCGTAATCGGCGACCCACGCTTCGTCCGTGGCGGGGTCGACCGCCGCCGTGAACGGGTTCCGGAAGCCCATGCCGTAGATCTCGTCGCGGACGAGCGAGTCGTCGTACTGGTCGTCGACGAACAGGTTGTCGTCCGGTACCGTGTACGACCCGTCGTCCTGGGGCGTGATCCGCAGCACACTGCCACGGAGGTCGTTCGTATTACCCGAGGTGCGCTGGGCGTCGAACGGTTCGCGCCCGTCGCGCTCGTCGATCGGCGTGTAGCCGCTGGACTCGAACGGGTTCGTGTCGTCTCCCGTCGTCAGATACAGGTTGCCCTGCGTGTCGAACTCGAGGTCGCCGCCCGTGTGACAACAGGTCTCTCGTTGCGTGTCGACGTCGAGGATCTGCGTCTCCGTCGCGGGGTCGATCGAATCGCCCTCGACGGTAAAGCGCGAGAGGCGGTTGACGCTCTCGTCGCCCGCCGGCGAGTAGTACAGGTAGAGCCAGCCGTTCTCTTCGAAGTCCGGATCGAGCGCGACGCCCTGCATCCCGTCTTCCTGGCCGGTGTAGACGTCGAGCGTCAGCGCCGTCGTCGTCTCGCCCGTGTCGGAATCGAGGATCTTCAGGTTGCCAGTGGTGCGCTCGGTGAAGAAGACCCGCCCGTCGGCGTCGATGTCCATCTTCATCGGCTCGTTCAGCCCGTCGGCGAGCACCTCGCGGTCGTAGCTGTCCCAGATGGTGCCGTTGGACGGATCGTCCTCGAAGCCGCCGGCCCAGGCGATGCCGCCGGCGACGTGGTCGAGGAAGGCCTCCTCGTCGAAGGCGCCCTCGGTGTGGCCGCGGCCGGTGTACCAGGCGCGGCCGCCCTGGTAGTGCTGACACCAGGCGATGGGGTGGTCGCGGCCGAACCCTTCGTAGTTCATGCTGCCCGTGGCATCGTAGCTGGTCTCGTCGAGAGTGGCCAGCACGTGGACGTCCCCACGTGGGTTCGCGCCGAAGTCGTACCACTCGTCGGTGACGTTCCACTGCGCCGGCAGGTGCTCGGTCGAGGGATGGGACTGGTCGGTGACGTGAATCTCGGCCTCCTGGGGGCTGGGGTGGTCGACGAAGTACGCGTCGCCGAGCATGTCCATGTAGAAGTCCCACTCGCCGTCGCCCGGGTGGTGGGTGTCGCTGGCGGCGTGGATGCCGACGTAGCCGCCGCCGTTCTGGATGTACTCCTCGAAGGCGGCCCGCTGGTCGGGATCGGCCAGGACGTCCCCGACCGTGTTGAACCAGATGATCGCGTCGTACTTCTCGAGTTCGCTCGCGTCCGTCGGGAACGCGTCCGCGGGCCCGTTGTTGTCGATGACGTCGTAGTTGACGGTGTCAGCGCCGACGCGCGAGGCGATCCGGTCGGACTCCTCCTGCATGCGCTGGATGCCATACTCGATGTTCCCGTGGCGGAAGCCGGGCGTCGCCGACAGGATCATCAGGTCGAGCTCGGCGGGTCCAGCGGCTTGCACGGTGAGTGTCCCCGTGACCTTGCTCTCGCCGCTCTCGACGAAGTAGGTGTAGTCACCAGTGGAGAGGTCCGACGTATCGACGTTCTCGAACGTGACCGTTTTCTGGGCGCCCGCGTCGAGTGTCACTTCCGCGGTGCCGAGATGTTCGTCGTCGAGGTAGAAGTGGACCTCCTGCGTGACGCTGGAATCGCCCGTGTTCGTCACCGTCGCGGAAACGCTGAACGTATCGCCCGCGGTGACGGTCGCGCTGCTCGGGTCGAGGTTGCTGACCTCGACGCCGCCCGGCGGAGCACCGTCGCCGACCTGGACGTCGCCGCGCTGAGAACCGGAGTGGGGGCCACAGTAGTAGGTAGCCATCTCCTCGGTGGCGGTGAACTCCACCGTCTGAGTAGCGCCCTCTTCGGCGATCGTGTCCGAGGCGACGAGTTCGGTGCCGTCGGCGTCGGCGATGACGAAGTTGTGCTCCTCGCCGTCCGTATTGGTCCACTCGACCGTGTAGGTCTCACCCGCCGTGAGCGTCAGAGTCGGATTCGTGACGTCGGCGATCGAGTCGGGCGTGACGCCCACCCAGACGTGATTACCGCCGACGAAGTCACACACCGCTTCGGGCGGGCCCTTGACGATTCCTTCCTGGCCGTCCTCCCAGGCGTACTCGGAGCGACCGCGGCCACCGCTGGTCTCGACAGTGACGGCCTCGAGTTCGATGTGGTTGTCCCCGCCCTGCTGGGCGCTGGCGAAACCGCCGAGGCCAGTGAGGCCGGCACCGGCGAGGCCGGCGGCCTGCACGAACCGCCGGCGGTCGGTGGTCAACGTCGATACGTCCTCCGCGTCGTTCGTGGAACTGTCGTCTGTCATTGTCGCAGTTGTTCGATCTGGCGTCCGGTCGTCGTGCGATACATTGCTAACGAGGGAGCCGGGGTCCGTCTCATTCGTCCGTCTCGTTGCCGGCGGTCTCGTTGCCGCCTGCGTCGCCGTCGGTGAGGGTTCCGACGTCCTCGTCGACCTCGGCACCGGCGCCGGTGTCGCCGGAGGCGTTGGCGCTGGCCTGTTCGTTGTCGACGGTGACGGTGAAGTTGGCGTAGCTGGTCATCAGCGCCGGGTGGTCGGTGCTGTCCTGCATCACACCGTAGGGCACTGCCGTGGCATGGACGAGGTCGCCGGCCGACAGCGCGTCGTAGTCGCCGGCGACGTCGCTGGTGACCGTAGTACCGTACTCCTCGGCGGTGAGGTCGGGATACTGGCCGCCGTCGCCGTCGGCCATCGCCAGCGGCGAGAACGGGCGGACGTCCTCGGCGTCCAGCGCGTAGTTGTCCTCGGTGACGAACGAGATGTCCGGCCGGTGGAGGCTGATGGTATACCGCAGGTACACCGTCGTGTCGGTGGCCTCCTGATCGGTGGCCTCCTCGAAGGCGTCGGTGGTACCAGCAGCCCCGTAGAAGCCGTTCTGGGCGTCGTCGATCGGATCGCCCATGAGCGTGCCGCTGAGGTACGACTCCATCGTCGCGCCGCAGTTGTACCCGGCGCTCTCGTAGTCGGGTGCACCCTCCGAATCGAACAGGGTGATGCGTTTGTCACCCTCGAACCAGTTGATCTGGTACTGGCCGTTGGTGCCCGGGCCCGTCTCCTCTTCGCTGTCGTTGTCCGTCCCGTTGGCGTAGCCCGTCGCCCTGAAGACGGGCGTGTAGTCGAGGCTCTCGACTTCGGACGTCTTGAGGTCGGCATCGCCGGTCGCCGCTTCGACCAGAATGCGGACTTTGCCGACGACGTCGTCGAAGCCGTCCCAGGAGACCGACAGTGACGGCTTGACGAACACCTCGTCGACCGAGCCGTCGTCGCTCGTGAGTGCCTCGGGGTTCGAGGCCGAGATATCGGTGGTGGCGGCTGCTCCCGATCCGGTCAAGGCCGTCAGGCCGAACCCGCCACCGGCGGCTGCGGCACCGCCTGCACCGAGCATTTTCAGCACACTGCGTCGATCTGCGTCGTTGATGTTGTCGAACGTGAAATTTGACATTGGTCCCTCTCTCCACCCGGTACGGGTGTCTCACTGGCACACCTCCGCGTCTCCCCAAGCGCGAACGTGTATGTGACAACTAATATCACGTAGAACAATAAGTTTTCGGTAATTAATAACCGGGTATATCGGGCGTGCTGTGACGTTAAGCCATCACCCGTCTCGACGCACTTCCGTTCGACGGGTAGTCGCGTCGGTGAGTTTCCCGGTCGAAATCTGAGTGCACTGCAGTATCTCTACCGGGAGGACAGCGGAGCAAAATCGAAAGAACCGGAGTCGGTGTCCGGGGTTACGCCGAAACGGCGAGCGATACGTGAGAGCCCGATCGATGGAGAGGACTACCTTCCGTCAGACCACCTCTATGTCGCCGACCATGGTCGTCTGGTGATAGACGCACACGTACGTGGCCATCTCTGACGAGGCAGTGAAGGTCACTGACGCGGACTCGCCCTGAGTGGACACGTCCTCAGTCTCGGCGAGGGAGTTGCTCTCCGAGTCCCAGATGACGAAGTTGTGGATTTGGCCGTCGGTGTTCGTCCATTCGACGGTGTACTCGGCTCCTTCTCGAAGCGTGAGCGTCGGATTGGTCTCTCCGGCGATGGCGTCCGGAGCAGTCGCCTGCCAGCCGGCAAATTCACCGTCGAGTGCGATCGTCGCGGACGGGTCGAGCCCGGGGCTCTCGCTCTCCACAGTGATCGTCTGCGTGGCAGTGGCGGTCGCCCCGGCGTCGTCGGTGACAGTCAGCGTCACGTCGTACTCGCCGGCGGAGCCGTAGGAGTGCTCCACGGACTGTCCGGTGGCCGACGAGCCGTCGCCGAACGTCCACTCGTAGCTCTCGATCGAGCCGTCGGGGTCGGACGAGTCCGCGGCGTCGAACGTCACCGCGTCGCCGGGCGCGACGGACGTCGACGACGCCGTGAACTCCGCCGTCGGCGACTCGTTGCCGCCGCCGCCGTCGCTCGGACGGATCTCGATCCCGGAGAACTTGGTGTTGTCCACCTGAGTGGTCGAGGAGATCGACAGCGTACCGTCGGTGACCTCCACGCCCTCGATCGTCTCCGTCGCGGCGGTCAGCGCTCCGACTTCGGCGTAGATGTCGTAGTCGCTGAGCACCGTCTCGCCCTGGACGGAGACGTCGAACACGCGGTCGCCTTCGCCGGTGTCGGTGCCGCCTCGGCCCTCGATGCCCCACCAGATCTCGGCGAAGTGCAACGTCACGTCGTAGGTGCCGTTGGGGACCTTGACGTCGTAGCCGATGTTCTGACCGTAGTGCTCGGTCTTGTAGAGCAGGTCGTTGTCCGTACCGTCGATGGAGTACTCGCTGTCGGCGTTCAGGAGCGAGGCGGTCGAGTGGTCCCCGGTCTGGGTGACGCCGGAGTCCGAGACCGTCTGGAACTCCAGATCACCGATCGTGACCGACTGGTCGTCGGTCTCCCCGCCGGAGTCGAGGCCGTACGGGACCGAGACCGGTTCGGGCTCCGGTTGACCGCCACCGTCGCCCTCCATCTGCTCGATCACGTAGAGACCGGAGTCCTCGCAGCCGAAGAAGCAGTTCCCGTACTCCATCACGAACAGCTCGCCGTTCTGGCCGACCGCGATGTCCTGCGGACCGGCGAAGTCCATGTCGGGGAGGAACGGCTCGATGTCGAGCACCTCGCCGTCCTCGTCGTAGGAGACGTACTTGATCCAGTTCGCCCCCCACTCCATGGTGAACTGCTTGCCGTCGAAGTACCGCGGTAGCCCGCTGTCGTCGAAGCCGTCCTCGTGCCGGAAGAGCGGTCCGGTCATCGGCGCGCCGCCGGTGCCGATCTCCGGGTGCGGGATCTCGTCGGGGACGTACTCCTGCGCGTAGTCGGGCGCGTTGTCGATGAGCTCCGCCCAGTCGAACGGGTAGAAGATCGTCGCGCCCTCAGCGGGCGGCAGTTCCTCGAGCCCGGTGTTGTTCGGCGAGGTGTTGACCGGGTTCTGCGGGTCGAACGGATCGCCGGACTCGCCGGTCTCGAAGTCGTAGTCGACGTAGGGGATGTTCGAGCCGGTGAAGTACGGCCAGCCGTAGAAGCCGGGCTCGTCCACCGCGGTGATCTCGACCATGCCGATCGGACCGCGCTCCGGGTCCCAGGAACCGGCGTCGGGACCGTAATCGGCGAAGTAGAGCCGACCGGTCTCCTCGTCGACGTCGATCGTGAAGGGGTTGCGTAGGCCCATCACGTAGATCTCCTCGCGCACGAGGTCGTTCTCGCGGGCGTCGGCGTACTCGTCGCCGGTGAAGAGGTTCCCGTCGGGGACGGAGTAGCCGCCGTCGTCCTCGGGGACGATCCGGAGGATGCTCCCGCGGAGGTCGTTCGTGTTCGCGGACGTCCGCTGGGCGTCCCAGTACTCGTGGGGCTTGCCGTTGCGACCGGCCTCGGGATCGCCCGTCTCCTCCTCCGTCCACTCGCCCGACCGCTCGTCGATCGGGGCGTAGCCGGAGCTGTTGAACGGGTTGGTGTCGTCGCCGGTCGAGAGGTAGAGCTCCTCGCCGTCGGGACCGAACGCGATGTCGCCACCGACGTGGCAGCAGGTCTGGCGCTGGGTGTGGACCCGCATGATCTCCGTCTCGGAGGACGGATCGATCGTGTCGCCGTCCATCGTGAACCGCGACAGCAGGTTGTACGGGTCGTCGCCGACGACGTCGTTCGGCGGCGCGTAGTAGACGTAGACCCAGCCGTTCTCCTCGAAGTCGGGATCGACGGCGACGCCCTGGAGGCCGTCCTCCTGTCCGCTGTACACGTCCAGCGAGAGCGCCGTCGTGATGTCGCCCGACTCGGGATGGTAGACGCTCACGTCGCCCGAGACGCGCTCGGTGAACAGCAGGCGTCCGTCGGGCGTCGTGTCCATCTTCATCGGCTCCCCGAGGTCGGTCGTGATCTCCGACTTGGTGTAGCTGTCCCAGACGGTTCCGGTCGCGTCGCCCTCCTCGTAGCCGCCGGCCCAGGCGATGCCGCCGACGACGTGATCGAGGAAGGCCTCCTCGTCGAAGGACTCCTCGGTGTGGCCGCGGCCGGTGTACCAGGCCTTGCCGCCCTGGTACTCCTGACACCACGCGATCGGGTGGTCTTCCCGGCCGTTCTCCATCGACGCGCCGCTGTAGCTGTCCTCGTCGAGCGAGGCGAGCACGTGGACGTCGCCGCGCGGGCTCTTCGAGAAGTCGTACCACTCGTCTGTCGCGGTCCATCGGGCCGGCAGGTGCTCGGTCGAGGGGTGGACCTGATCCGTGACCGTGATCTCGGCCTCCTGTGGGCTGGGGTGGTCGACGAAGTACGCGTCGCCGAGCAGACCCATGTAGAAGTCCCACTCGCCGTCGCCCGGGTGGTGGGTGTCGCTGGCGGCGTGGATGCCGACGTAGCCGCCGCCGTTCTGGATGTACTCCTCGAAAGCGTCGCGCTGGGCCTGGTCGGCCAGGACGTTCCCGCACGAGTTGAACCAGACGATCGCGTCGTACATCTCGAGTTCGCTCACGTCCGTCGGGAACGACTCCGCGGGCCCGTTCGGGGCGATGACGTCGTAATTGACGGAATCGGCGCCCACGCGCGAGGCGATCCGGTCGGACTCCTCCTTCAGGCGCTGGATGCCGTATTCGATGTTCCCGTGGCGGTAACCGGGCGTCGCCGACAGGATCATCAGGTTCACCTCGTTCGCGCCCGGCGCTCCGGAGAGCGTGCCGCTGTAGTCGGGTCCACCGATATCAGAGAGCTCCAGGCACTCGAGGCCGGGTGCGCCGTCGACGAAGGAGAGGAAGCCCGCGCCCGTGCCGGTCGAGCCGGCGGGATCTGAGGGCACGTCGTGCTCGTAGATGATGTAGTCGACGTCCGCCTCGTTCTGCGCCACGTCTGCGACCGCTGCCCAGTCGACGGCACCTTCGCCGATCTCGTGGAAGTCGCCGTCGGCCATGTCCTTCATGTGAAGGAGCTGGACGCGGTCGCTGTACTTACTGATGACCTCGACCGGATCGTGGCCGGCGGTAAGCACCCACCCGGCGTCGATCTCGAAGACGACGTCGTCGTTGAGGTACTCGTCGAGGACCTCGAGGATGGTGCGACCGTCGTCGAGTTCCGTGAACACCGACGAGTGGTTGTGGAACCCGACCTGGCCCTCGTCACCGAGGTTCTCCGAGACGGCGTTGAACCGCTCGGCGAGCTGCTGGACGCTGTCCTCCGTCGCGTTATCGTCCACGCCGCGGATGCTCGGGACGATGTAGTAGTCGATGCCGAACTGCGAGTAGGTGTCGACGGTGTCCTCGAGGCTGTCGCCCTCGAGCGAACCGAGGCCGATGTGCGCGGACGAGGCCTCAACTCCCGTCTCCTCGAGCGCGGTCTGGACGTCGCTCACGCTCCCGTCGAGTCCGGCGAACTCGATGGTGTCGTACCCGGGACCGCCGTTGTCGTCGACGGCGCCGACCCGTCGGATCAGCTCCGGCGTCGAGTCGGGGAGGTCACGGAGCGTGTAGAGCTGGATCCCGGTCGGGATGCCGTCCTCGTCGGCGGGATCGCCCATCGGGACGCCGCTGAGCGAGCCGTCGTAGTCGGGACCGCCGACGTCGGCGAAGTCGAGGCACTCGAGACCGGCCCGACCGTCGACGAACGACATGACGCCGCCGGCGGTCGAGAGCTCGCCCTTCTCGTCCGTGGGCTCGTCGTTCTCGTAGATGAGGTAGTCGACGCCGGCCTCGTTCCGCGCGACACGGGCGATCTCCGCCACGTCCATCTCGCCCTCGCCGAGGGTGATGAACTCGGCCTCGTCGCCGCGGTTCATCTCCTTCAGGTGGATCAGCTGCGTCCGGTCGCTGTACGTCCGCAGGACCTCGACCGGGTCCTCACCGGCGTGGTAGGCCCACCCGACGTCGATCTCGAAGACGACGTCGTCGTTCAGGTTCTCGTCCATGATCCCGAGCGGCGTCCGACCGTCGCCGATCTCCATGAACTCCTGGTTGTGAGTGTGGTAACCCAGGCGCGCGTCGTCGGGGAGGTTCTCCGCGACGGCGTTCATCCGCTCGGCGAGGTTCCGGGCCTTCTCGACCGTGTCCATCTCGTCCGGAGAGATCCAGGGGATGACGAAGGTCCTGACGCCGACCGTATCGTACCAGTCGTCGAGGGTGCCCTCGAGGCTGTCGCCCTCGAGTCCTCCGAAACCGACGTGTGCGAACGGCGCTTCGAGGCCCGTCTCGTCGAGGGCCTGTCGGACCTCGCTCGGCGACGAGCCGTTCAGCTGGAACGGCTCGACCGCGTCGTACCCCGGGCCGCCGTTGTTGTCTACCGCACCCACGAGGCGGATGACGTCCGCCGTCGAGTAGCCCAGGTCACGGAGCGTCCAGAACTGGATCGCCGTGGGGGTCGGGTTCTCGGGCGCCGGAGCGCCGTCGCCCACCTCGATGGAGCCACTCTGGGACCCGGAGTGGGGGGCGCAGTAGTAGGTGGCCATCTCCTCGGTGGCGGTGAACTCCACCGTCTGGGTGGCGCCTTCCTCGGAGACGGTATCAGAGGTGACGAGTTCGGTGCCGTCGGCGTCGGCGATGACGAAGTTGTGCTCCTCGCCGTCGGTGTTGGTCCACTCGACCGTGTAGGTCTCGCCGGCGGTCAGCTCCAGCGTCGGATTCGTGACCTCAGCGATGGAGTCGGGCGAAACGCCCACCCAGACGTGGGTCCCGCCGACGATGTTACAGACCTCCTCGGGCGGGCCGCGCACGACGCCGCCCTCGCCGTCCTCCCAGGCGTACTCCGAGCGGCCGCGGCCACCGCTGGTCTCGACAGTGACGGCCTCGAGTTCGATGTGGTTGTCCCCGCCCTGCTGGGCGCTGGTGAGGCCGGCCAGACCGCTCAGGGTGGCCGCGCCAGCGCTAGCCGCCTGCAGGAACTGACGACGGTTGGTCGGAAACTTCAGTTCTCGATTCCCATAGTCGTCCGTCGGTACGTCGTAATCGTAGTTGTCAGATGTCATCTCTGTCTCCTCCGTTCAGCACAGTTGTCAGGTAGTGTCTGAATCGGTCCATATAGTGCTCGCTATCAGGTGTCATTCGTCTCGTTACCGCTGGTCCCGTCGTCGGCGGTGCCGTTGCCGACGGTGCCGTTGCCGACGGTGCCGTTGCCGACGTCGGCCGGAGCGTCGTCGGCCTCGTCGGAGCTGTTGTCGCCGTCGGCGATGGTTTCGACGTCTTCGTCGACCTCGGCACCGGCGCCGGTGTCGCCGGAGGCGTTGGCGCTGGCCTGTTCGTTGTCGACGGTGACGGTGAAGTTGGCGTAGCTGGTCATCAGCGCCGGGTGGTCGGTGCTGTCCTGCATGACGCCGTAGGGGACGGCCGTGGCATGGACGAGGTCGCCGGCCGACAGCGCGTCGTAGTCGTCGGCGTCGTCGCTGGTGACCGTAGTACCGTACTCCTCGGCGGTGAGGTCGGGATACTGGCCGCCGTCACCGTCCACCATCGCCAGCGGCGAGAACGGGCGGACGTCCTCGGCGTCCAGCGCGTAGTTGTCCTCGGTGACGAACGAGATGTCCGGCCGGTGGAGACTGATCGTGTACCGAAGATATACCGTCGTGTCGTTGGTACCGGCGTCGGTGGTCTCCTCGAAGGCGTCGGTGCTGCCGGCGGCGCCGTAGAAGCCGTTCTGGGCGCCGTCGATGGGGTCGCCCATGAGCGTGCCGCTGAGGTACGACTCCATCGTCGCGCCGCAGTTGTACCCGGCGTTCTCGTAGTCGGGCGCGCCGTCCTCGTCGAACAGGGTGATACGGCGGTCGCCGTCGAACCAGTTGATCTGGTACTGGCCGCTGGTGCCCGGGCCCGTCTCCTCTTCGCTGTCGTTGTCCGTCCCGTTGGCGTAACCCGTGGCGCGGAACACCGGCATGAAGTCGAGGTCGGCGATTTCGGGCGGGTCCAGATCGGACGCGCCGGTGGCGGCCTCGACCAGGATGCGGACTTTGCCGACGACGTCGTCGAAGCCGTCCCACGAAACCGACAGCGACGGCTTGATGAACACCTCGTCGACCGTGCCGTCGTCGCTCGACAGCGCTTCCGGGTTCGACGCCGAGATGTCCGCCGACGCGGCCGCGCCCGAGCCGCTGAACATCGTCAGCCCGAGCCCAGAGCCGGCAGCGACTACCCCCGACGTTCCCAGGTATTTGAGTACGCTACGTCTGTCCGCGTCGTACAGACCGTCAGATGTGTCCTTGGACATGTGGATATCTCCGCCCCACGATGACGTGGGTTATTGGCACAACTTCACGCGTCTATCTGGCGCGGAAGTGTACGGTGATAAGAACGAACTGGTGTTATTTAGTCTTGATGGTGGTACGAAAGGCGTGCCATCTAGACCATCACAGATCGGACGCGGCTGCCAGTGATCGCGCGTAGCGTGTAGCGCTGGTCTCCGCCGATCCCACTACCGGCACTCGCTCGTTCGAACGGTCTCCGTGTCTGAGATTCTCCTACCGGACCGATCGGTACCACGGCGATCGCGAGTACCGCGACCGCGGCTCGATCACAGCTACGACTGGTTCAGGGGGTCACTCTGCGTAGACCGGCACGAATCGCGAGTGACCACTTCGTTGCCTCACAGGGAAAACGTACTCCCCGTGAATACTGCGCCACGATTCCGGTAATCGGAAACAGGATAGTATAGTAACGACGGTACTGCTGTTATACTTCGGTCTCGTACGAGAGAGCGTAATTCGATCCGGGATCGCTCCTACTAGTTCTAGTCCACAGTGCTCCTCGGCGAAGGGACAGAGTCAGACCAGATGGGTTGCCGGTGCACGTCCACGATCACGCCGGTCCTCGACTCCCGCACCGTCGGTTTCAGGACGCTTCAGTGAGACGAGTTACGCAGCAGATCGTCGATCCGGGGCTACGCTGCTGTACGGCTCGTCAGCGTAGACGGCAACCGAGCCAGTGACTCTGTGGCATCCGCGTCGACACCCTCCCAGTTCCTGTGGCACCGTCTAGCGCATCAGGTGTTCTAGTCTAGCGGAGTCCCTGGTCTCCCTGCGCTGCATCGCTGCCCCGTCATCGCCGTCGCCGCCGCCTTCGAATGCGGGGCGGTAGAGAGGCGTCGTGACGACGGCTCGAAGGCCGCTCTGGTCGCTCGATCAGCCGTCGACGAAGACCTTTTCCACCCCTGTGGCGACTACCGGGGTATGGTTCCGGACGAATACGACGTACTGAACTCAGTTCTCGACGACGACGTGGCCCAGTTCGTGCGGGCGATGACACCGGAAACGGACTCCGTGTTCGACGAGATGGTCACCCACAACGTGAACGACGACTTCCCGATCGTGGGTCCCGAGGTCGGTGGGACGCTCAGAATCGTCGCGCGGATGACTGGTGCTAACCGCGCCTTCGAGTTCGGATCGGGGAAGGGATACTCCGCGTACTGGATCGCCCCGGCGTTACCGTCCGACGGCGAGATCGTCCTGACCGACTTCGACGGAGCGAACCTCGACGAAGCGCGGTCGTTCTTCGAGCGCGGCGGCTACGCCGATCTGGCTCGTTTCGAAGTAGGCGACGCGCTGGAGACCTACCGGCAGTACGACGGTCAGTTCGACTTCGTGCTGATCGACAACCTGGAGCAGGAGTACCTGGAGACGTTCGAACTCGTCGAGGACGACGTCCCGTCGGGGGGCGTGATCTGCGCCGACAACGTGATGGCCGGTCCCGCTGTCCAGGAGGACCGCGCGCTCGCGGCGTTACGAGGAGACCCGGACTGGGACGCGATGGACGAGACTACCGCTGGCGTCGTGCGATACCTCCAGCACGTCCGAGACGAACCGAACTTCGAGACGAGCCTCCTCCCCGTCGGGGAAGGCCTCGTCGTCAGCGTGAAGAAATAGGTCGAGCGCCGATCAGAGGACTGGAGAACGCAGCGGACTAGGCCGTCATACCTCGGAGGCCACTCGCCGTCCTCGTTGCTGCCAGATTTCCAGACCTGATCGGACAATCGGCGATGTCCGTGTGCTCCGCGACGAACGTCTGACAGTGACCGCTCACGCAGTCGGTTCACCGGTCCTCGTTGCTACGTGGCACGATGACGGACTTGCGAGTGCTCCCGCTCCCGGGTACAGTCTGTCGACGTTTTGCCAGCCGTCGGTCGACGACCGGCGAGAGCCGAACTGTCGGTGAGCTAACGTGGGACAGTCCAGGCGCCTCGTCAGTAGACACGCCCGCGGACCAGAGCGGTCAGTTCGATACCGTCGTTACTGACTGCTTCCGATCACCTCGATGTCGCCGTGCATACTCGACCGGTGCGGACGGCACTGGTATCGAGCCATCTCCTCGGTGGCCGTGAACTCGACGGTCTGGGTTTCGCCTTGATTGGACATGAGGGACGTCGAGATGTCGTTGACAATGTGGCCGGAGTACTCGGGTTGGTCGTGATCGAGGATCTCGAAGTTGTGTCCGATCCCGTCGACGTTCGTCCACTCGACCGTGTAGGTTTCACCGGCCTGTAGCGTGAGCGTGGGATTCGAGGTCCCGTCGATGCTCGACGGGGCCTGTCCCACCCAACTGCTGATCTGGCCGTCGAGTCGGATCGTCGTCGACGGGTCGAGTGCCCTCGAACCGCTTCCCTCGAGCGACAGCGAGTGGAGCTCGCTGACTTTGTCCGCGGAGAGGGCGCGGGAGTGCGCCCAGACGTCGTCGACGCGGCCTGCCATGTCGTAGCCCTGGCCGACGCCGATGCAGAGGGGCGCGCTCTCGGCCTGACTGCGCGACCCGCCGGTCCAGACCTGTGGCGAGGCGTCGAGTTCGCCCTCCTGGTCGAAGACGTGGAGCCTAGAGGTCCCACCCTCGACGACTACCACGACGAAGTACCACGTTCCCGACTCGACCGGGATGGGCGTCCCACCGGATCCATTGCTGGGAGTACCGCCGTCCCAGAGCTCCGGCCGAATCGTATCCGTGTTACTCTCGAACTGGACGTTCCAGCCGTCTGCGGGCGCGTCCTCGAGAGAGCCGCCGATCTGGAACGGGGCGCGGCCCCACTGCTCGTGGTCGGTGTAGTTGATCCACGCGGCCGCGGTCGCCCCATCGCCGTTGATCGGGAGAGGCTCGGTTATCACGCCATCGCCCGCCGTCGCTTCGGACGGAGGGATCTCGACCCCGGTCTCTTGGTTGACGTCGAACTCGTAGGCGCTCCCGAGGACACCGGACTGACCGGTCGTCACGTCGCCTTCGATGGTAGCGTCGGTGCCGGTGATCTCGTTGGTCGGCGTGTCGCCGTCCAGCGGGAGGTGCACCTCCAGGCCGTCCTGGAGCGTCTGGTCGCCGTCGTCACCGCCGCCACTGCCGTCGGACGACGGGATCATCAGGAGCGGCCCCTCGTAGAGCCCGCCGCCGGAAGCACCGTCGTAGACGCGGATCGCAATAACGTTCTCGCCGCCGTAGTCGACGGTCTCAGAGCTGACCGTGTACTCTCGGGACGCATCCCAGGCGGTTTCGTACCCGTTCTCCGGGAACGTCCCTGTCTGGCCGACCTTCGTACCGTTGAAGAACGTCTCATCGACGTCGTCGATCTTGCCGACTCTGAGCGTGATGTCCTGGCCTTCCCAGCTCTCGGGGACGGTCACGGTCTTTCGGTACCACCCGAAGACCTCGTCGTCGGTGTAGTTCGAGTGGTCCTCCCAGTGATCCGGAAGCTCGACGGTCTCCCAGCCGCTGTCGTCGAACGACGGGTCGCTCCAGGCGTCGTCGTCGCCGGTCTGGAACTGCCAGTCGCCGGCGATGCTCTGACCGACCGTGATCGTGAATGCGGGCGTGGTGCGGCTCTGCTCACCGTCCGTACCGGTGTAACTGACGGCCGCCGTCAGCTCGTGACTGTCACTGGCCCCGTCTGGGACCGTCACGTCCCAGGACATCGACTGGGACTGGTACGACCCGAGCGAGTCGAACGTTTGGCCCTCGACGGCGGTCACCTCGATCGCCGAATCGTCCGGTGCACTAAGCGTGACCTCGCCGTTCTCGATGGCCGAGCCGAACGGGTTCGTGACCGTCGCGTTCACCGTGGTCGTCGTCCCCGGTCCGGTGACCAGTTCGCTTCCGACGTTCTCGAAGTCGACGCCGATCTCGCGTTGGATGCGGTAGATCCCGGAGTTCTCGGAGATGGGATCGCCGGCGTACCCGTCGCCCCACTCCAGGAGGTACAGCGTCCCGTCCGGCCCGACGGTCATGTCCATCGGCGAGAGGAAGTCCGTGTCCGGCATGAACTCGTTGATCTCCTCGACGTCGCCCTCCTCGTCGTAGGATACGTACCTAATCCACTGCTGGCCCCACTCGCCGATGATCTGCTTCCCGTCGAAGAACCGCTCGGGCAGAGCGTTCTCGCCGTGGGAGTCCTGGTGCTCGTAGACCGGCAGGCCCATCGGCGCGCCGCCCTCGAAGTCCGGGAACGGTGGTTCGTCGGGCAGGTACTCCTCCGCGTAGGCGGGCGGGGAACCCAGCAGGGCGTCCCAGCTGTAGGGGTACCAGATCGTCGGATCCTCGGGTTCGGGCAAGTCGGTGAGGCCGGTGTTGTTCGGCGAGGTGTTCCGCAGGTTCTGCGGATCGAACGGATCGCCGGAGGACTCGAAGGTCCACCCCTGATCGTTGTCGGCGTCGACGAACTCACCGTCGACGTAGGGGATGTTGGGCCCGACGACGTACGGCCATCCGTAATAGCCGGGCTCCTCGGCCCGGTTGAACTCGACCATTCCCGGCGGACCCTGGTCGTCGGCCCACTCTCGTGCGTCGGGTCCGTAGTCGCCCCAGTACAGGACGCCGTCCTCGTCGATGTCCATCCGGAAGGGGTTGCGACAGCCCATCACGTAGATCTCCTCGCGCACGAGGTCGTTCTCGCGCGCGTCGGCGTACTCCGGACCGGTGAACATGTTGTCGTCGGGAATCTCGTAGCCGCCGTCGTCGGTCGGCGTGATCCGGAGGATGCTCCCTCTGAGATCGTTGGTGTTCGAGGCCGACCGCTGGGCGTCGTACAGCTCCCGTCCGTCGCGTTCGTCCATCGGCGAGTAGAGGGTCGCGAACGGACTCGTGTCGTCACCGACCGAGAGCCAGAGGTTCCCCTCCGGTCCGAACTCGAGGTCGCCGCCGACGTGACAGCACGGGTTGTCCACCGATGGGACCCTGAGTAACTCGACTTCGGACTCCGGATCGATCGTGTTGCCCTCGACCGTGAACCGCGACAACCGCTTGTGGGGCTCCTCGTCGATGATTCCATGTGGCGCGGAGTAGTAGAGATAGATCCACCCGTTCTCCTCGAAGTCCGGATCGAGCGTGAGTCCCTGTAACCCGTCTTCGCCGGAGGTGTACACGTCGAGTTCGAGCGCCGTCGTGGTCTCCATGGTCTCGGGATCGACCACGCCGACCTCCGTCGTCGCGGTGTTTCCGTCCCCGTCGACCGGTGGCCCGCGCGTGGTGAAGAAGACCCGGTGGTCCGGCGTGACCTCGATCGCCATCGGCTGTTCGAGGCCCGAGGCCAGCTCGTCCTTGGTGTAGCTGCTCCAGAGCGGGCTCGACGGCTCGACCGCTTCGATCGGCGCCTCGGGATCGATCGGCTTCAGTTCGATCGTGCGGAACTCCGTCGGGTGACTCTCCGACTGGATGGAGATGGTTCCCCCCGTGAGCGGAGTCCCGTCGTTCAGCTGCGGCTCGGAGTAACTCATCACGACCCCCTCGTCCTCGACGATGTGACGGATGGCTTCGTTCCCGCGGACCACGACCGTGACCGTCACCCACTGGTCGCCGCGGTACGTGTCCGACTCCGAGCGGGTACAGTGTTGCTCGTGTAACGAGCCGTCCATGACGATGTTGGTGCCCGGCGTACAGACGTTAGCGGTGGCACGCTCTGTATCGCTGTCCGCCGACTGACCCAGGAGCTGGACCTCGATCGAGTCGGGATAGTCCTGATCGACGTCCATCTCCTCCGGCGTCTGGCCGTGGAGCATGAGCCCGTTGTTCCGGAAGGCCCAGTCAGGGGCGCTGGAGACCTGATCGCCGACGAATCGGTACTCGGCCCGGAGCATGTAGTGGGAGAACTCCTCCTCGTAGAAGAGGTGGCCGAACGTACTGTCCCACTCGTCGTACCCGTCGTAATCGACTCTGAGGACGCCGTCCTCGACGGTGAACGTGTCCTTGTAGTTCTCGCCGACGGGACGGCCCGAGAATTTGGGCGTCCACCCGTCAAGGCTCTCGCCGTCGAAGAGCTGGATCCACTCGTCGTCACCTCCGTCACCGCCTTCGATCTCGATGTCGCCGCTCTGGGATTCGGAGTGGGGGCCGCAGTAGTAGGTGGCCATCTCCTCGGTGGCCTCGAACTCGACGGACTGGGTGGCGCCTTCCTCGGAGACGGTCTCAGACGAGATGAGCTCGGTACCGTTGGCGTCGGCGACGACGAAGTTGTGCTCTTCGCCGTCGGTGTTGGTCCACTCGACGGTGTACGTCTCGCCGGCCGTCAGCTTCAGCGTCGGATTCGTGAGGTCGGCAATCGAGTCCGGTGAAACCCCCACCCAGACGTGGGCCCCACCCGCAATGTTACAGACTTCTTCGGGTGGGCCGCGTACGACGCCGCCCTCGCCGTCCTCCCAGGCGTACTCCGAGCGGCCGCGGCCGCCGCCGGTTTCGACAGTGACGGCCTCTAGTTCGATGTGGTTATCCTCGCTCTGCTGGGCGCTAGTGAGGCCGCCGAATGCCGCGAGTCCAGCAGCACTCACGCCGGCCGACTGCAAGAATCGGCGGCGGTTGGTGGTCAACGTCGATACGTCTGTCGCGTCGTTGGTGGAGTCGTTCGTCATTGCCGCAGTTGTGCGTTCTGGCGTCCGGTTGTCGCGCGATACGTTATCGACGAAGCGGTCGATATCTGTCTCATTCGTCCGTCTGGTTGCCGGCGGTCTCGTTGCCGCCCGCGTCGTCGTCGTCGGCGATGGTTTCGATGTCCTCGTCGACCTCGGCGCCGGCACCGGTGTCGCCGGAGGCGTTGGCGCTGGCCTGTTCGTTGTCGACGGTGACGGTGAAGTTGGCGTAACTGGTCATCAGCGCCGGGTGGTCGGTGCTGTCCTGCATCACACCGTAGGGCACCGCCGTCGCAGCCACGAGGTCGCCGGCCGACAGCGCGTCGTAGTCGCCGGCGACGTCGCTGGTGACCGTAGTACCGTACTCCTCGGCGGTGAGGTCGGGATATTGACCACCGTCACCGTCCACCATCGCCAGCGGCGAGAACGGTCGGACGTCCTCGGCGTCCAGCGCGTAGTTGTCTTCGGTGACGAACGAGATGTCCGGCCGGTGGAGACTGATAGTATACCGAAGATATACCGTCGTGTCGTTGGTGCCGGCGTCGGTGGTCTCCTCGAAGGCGTCGGTGCTGCCGGCGGCGCCGTAGAAGCCGTTCTGGGCGTCGTCAATGGGGTCCCCCATCAGCGTGCCGTTCAGATACGACTCCATCGTCGCCCCGCAGTTGTACTCGGCGTTCTCGTAGTCGGGCGCGCCGTCCGAATCGAACAGGGTGATGCGTTTGTCGCCACTGAACCAGTTGATGTGGTACTCGCCGTTGGTACCCGGTCCGGTTTCCTCCTCGCTGTCGTTGTCCGTGCCGTTAGCATAGCCGGTGGCACGGAACACGGGATTGAAGTCGAGCTCCGCGATCTCTGGCGGGTCGAGGTCGGACGCGCCCGTAGCGGTCTCGACCAGAATCCGGACTTTGCCGACGACGTCGTCGAAGCCGTCCCACGAAACCGACAGCGACGGCTTGATGAACACCTCGTCGACCGACCCGTCGTCGCTGGACAGCGCCTCCGGGTTCGACGCCGAGATGTCGGCCGACGCCGCTGCACCGGAGCCACTGAACATCGTCAGCCCGAGGCCCGAGCCGGCGGCGACTGCCCCCGACGTTCCCAGGTATTTGAGTACGCTACGTCTGTCCGCGCCGTACAAACCGTCAGATGTGTCCTTGGACATGTGACTGTCTCCGTCCCACGAGGGCGTGGGTGGTTAGCACACCTCCGCGTGACTGGCTTGACGCAGAGGTGTATGACAGAAATTATGTCCAACTGGTATTTAATTCTGAGGGTCATTTGGAGTGATAGATGCCTATTCGCTGAGGAGCTAGGATCAAAGATTGTCACTGTCTTCGAGTACCCGTCTCAGGTAGCTGTCGGGCAACCGGAACAGAGAGTTGTACAATAACAGCCGTCCTGTGTTGTGTTCTGCCAGCTCACACGTAACTGAAAAGGACAGAGTCTGCTTCCGGACACTGACTATCGAGAGTCATCCAGAGGGCCGGTCCACTCTCAGTACGTGGGCACGTGGCCGGTCTCGATGCGGTATTCGAGCGGGACTGGCACTGGTGGCACTACCGGGCACTTCGAACGTGCTTCCGTAGTTGTGCCGGCTGCTGGCCGTGGATTGCGTGTGGTACCACTGGGGTGCAGCAGACGTCGAGACGAGCGACTGTCTGCTCGCCGAGGGGCGCCGCAAGCGTCGCAAGAGGGCTGCGTTCAGTGGATCGAAATAGAGCGATCCTACTCGACGGAGACCCACTCGCCGATCTCGTCGCTCCGGTCGATCGCCGCGAGGACGCGCTGGACGGCTACCCCGTCGCCGAAGTTGGGTTCGTACGTCGACCCCTCGGCGATAGCCGAGAGGAACTCGTAGTTCTCGTGGACGAACAGGTGTTCCCAGCCGAGGACGTGACCCGGCGGCCACCAGTGCTCGACGTACGGGTCGTCGGCGTCCGTCACGAGAATCGTCTCGAAGCCCCGGTTACCGTCCAGCCGCACCTCGAGCTCGTTGAGCCGTTCGAGGTCGAACCGGAGGCTCCCCTGCGAACCCTCTATCTCGATGGCGTGATCGTTCTTGTAGCCGTTCGCGAACCTGGTGGCCTCGAAGGTCCCCGTGGCACCGTTCTCGAACTCCGCGAGCGCGCTGTACGCGTCGTCGACCGTCACCGCCCGCGTTTCGGCGGCGTCGGCCCCGTCGCTCTCCAGGCTGCCACCCCCGGAGTCGACCGGTCGCTCCTCGACGAACGTCCGGAGGTGGCCGCTCACGCGGTCGACGTCACCGACCACGTCACCGATCAGGAATCGCGCCAGGTCGATCGTGTGTGCGCCGAGGTCGCCCAGCGCGCCGCTGCCGGCCATCTCCTCGTCGTTGCGCCAGCTCCAGGGGGCCTCGGGGTCGACGAGCCAGTCCTGGCGGTACCGCCCGCGGAAGTGATGGATCTCCCCGAGCTCGCCCGCCTGGATCAGGTTCCGTGCGTACCGCAGTGCAGGCACGAACCGATAGTTGAACGCGACGCCCGCGGGGACGGCCGCGTCGGCGGCCGCCGCCGCCATCTCCTCGGCAGCCGCCAGGGTAGGTGCGAGCGGCTTCTCGCAGAAGACGGGCGTTCCGGCGTCCAGCGCCGCGACGGAGGGCTCCGGATGGACGTGGTTCGGCGCGAGGTTGTAGAAGACGTCCACCTCGTCGACGACGTCCCGCCAGTCCGTGGCGGTCCGATCGAACCCGAGCGTCTCCGCGGCCTCGGCGAGCGCGTCCTCGTCCCGACCGACGATGACGTCTCGGTTGGTCTCCGGGGCGTCGGGGAAGAACATGGGGAGGCGGTCGAGCGCGTTCGAGTGAGCCTTCCCCATGAACCGGTATCCGAGCATTCCGACGTCGAGCGTCATCGATCCACCCCTCGACGGTCGGTCGCGGTCGACGGTCGGGCCGGTAGACGATAGCGTCGAGTTGCAGTCAGCGTCGCGATCACGTGAACAGTGGCAGCTAGCGTAGACGTAAATATTTCGCTGCCACGCTGCGATCACGGCGGCTCAGCAATCGACGCGTCACCCCAGGAGATCGCCGTCGAGCTGCATCCGAACGTGCTCGTGTCCGATCCGACCCAGCTCGTGCGACTCCGGGGGGCGACGAACGAGCGCGTCGGGGCGAACCTCGACCCGTCTCTTCTGTGGTAGCAGGGGATCGACGTCCCGAAGGCGATCCGGTGTCTGGCCGATCGCGACGCGCGCCACTACGTGCACGCAAAGGACGTGCGAGTGTCCGACGCCAACGCCGAGATCGAAGGCGTCCTCGACAACACGTCCTTCAACCGCGAACAGGGCGGGCGTAGATGTTCCGCTCCGTCGGATACGGGCACGACGAGGACGCCGGGCGGGACAGCGTCAGCACGTTCCGACTCGTCGGCTACGACGACGTCATGAGCATCGAGTGGGTGGACTCGCTCGCCGGGCCGACGGAGGGGCTCGAAAAAGCCGGCACCATGCTTCGGGACGGCGTGTTCGAGAAGGAAGCGGACGTGGACTGGGTTCCAGAGTAGCCGTCCGACCGACGGTCGAACGGGGGAGAGTCCGGTCCGCGTGTACGCGGCTACAGCGCCCCTTTAGAGTCCACATCGGGAGTGGTCTCGAGGGACTCGCCCTCGTTCGTCTACGGATCTGTCAGCCGCTTCCAACTGGCAGGACCTGTGCTCGCGGAGACGGACCACGGTTCGGCGGTCGTCCGCCCGACGGACCGTCCGTCGGTGGCCGACCCCGAGACGGTGGGGTCCGATTCACAGGACAGTGCTGTTCGCGAAAGCGGGAAAGGTAGTTCAACATAACATCGATACCCATGTTATCTATAATGGTCGTTCCGGCATTCGGAACAGTTCCCGATCGCTGTAGCGTCGCAGGAATTCAGCCGCCCCGTGATAGAGTCTCTCGCCCCCTGAGACGAGAACACGGATAGAACAGTCCAGAAGCTCGTCGGCTGATCGGCGCTCACTTACGGATATCTGCCACCAAACAATTAAGTTCGTCTACGATAATATGTCATCCATGCCCCAGAAGGCTACCGACCGGAGTGAGAGAAGTGAAACCAAAAGCCTGGACGTGAACCGGCGAGAAGTACTCCAGGGCATCGGAGCAGCCGGTATGGCGGCGACGTTCGCCGCCGGAGCGGCCAGCGGACAGACGGACTCCTGGCAATCCCAGGCCGGTGCGGCGGAGGAGACGTCGGACGACATCCCGACCTCCACGCAGTTCTACTCGTACCGGGACACGGGCCTCTCGCCCGCAGAACTGGTTCACGAAGCCGCAGACGTCGGCTACGACGCGTTCGAAACCTATCGGGTCGGCGCCGGGACTGACGTGGATCCGATCCTCCAGGCGGCGAACGACACCGGTCTGGAGATGAGTAGCGCGCACATCAGTCTCAGTGAGATCGAAAACAACACCCAGGCGATGATCGATACGTTCTCGCAGTTCGGAGATCCCATCCTCATCGATCCGGGTGTGGCCCCCGACGGCGGTTGGGGCAACGAATCGGCGGTCATCGACCTGGCCGAGCGATTCAACGCCGCGGCCGATCTGCTCTCCGATACCGAGCTCGCGCTCGGCCACCACAACCACGACGCCGAGTTCGCGCAGATCGGCGACACGACCGGGTACGACGTCTTCGCCGAGAACCTCGAGGACCAGGTCCAGATCCAGCTCGACGTCGGCTGGGTCCTCGTCGGCGGGGCCGACCCGATCCGCTTCATCGCAGACCACCCGGAGAACGTCCGGACGCTGCACATGAAGAACATGACCGTCGATCCGGAGGCGTTTACCGAGTTCCACGAAGGCGACGTCAACATGCGTGCGGTCGCGAACACCATCCGAAACGCGGGTAATCCAGAGTACCTCGTATTCGAACACGACGAGCCCGAGAATCCCCTCGAGTCCATGCAGCTCGGTGCTGAGGGGCTAGAGAAGGTCAACCAGCCCTGGCATCCCGGCGGCATCTGCGCCGTCGACGCTGACACCCACCCCGCCAAGCTGCACAATCCGGCCTGATCGGCGACTCGTCCCCACCGATCACCCCTGCGCCCATTTTCTGGTCCGCTCGAGTTTCGAGAAGCGATAGGTAACGGGGTCACCACGTGACAGGGGCAAGCCGCAGTGACCCGTCCGCGGATCGCGTACGCGACGTCATTCTATCGGACCGGACGTAGCTGTCCGGACGCCGATACCGCTCTCTGCGGCGTGCGCGCCTCCGGTGGTAGATCGGTTCCCCGCCTGCGTCAACAGGTGTTCGATTCGAGGTACAACGGGACCTCCCCACTCTCGTCTTCTCCGTCCTCGTTCTCGTCGCCGTTTCCGTCATCGTTCTCGTCCCCGTCGCCGTCTTCGTTTCCATCGTCGCCTCCGTCGTCGCTGTCGTCGTCTCCGTCCCCATCGTCTCCGTCCTCGCCCTCGTCGTTGCCTCCGTTCTCGTCTCCGTTGCTGTCGTCCTGGTCGCCGCCCGTCGACCCGTCGGGCGACGGATCGAAGACGTCGCGCCGTTGCTCGCCCTCGACGTCTATCTCTGCGAGCAGACCGCGACGCGCGACGCGCGTCAAGGCGTGGTCGACGAGCTTGATGCGCTCGGGAACCGGCGTCTCCATGTCTCCGACGAAGCAGCTCCCCGGAGGGACCGTCATCGTCTGCACGTATTCGTCCGGGTCCGTGGCGAGCGCCCCGTTCGGCCACGCGCGCGCCCAGACGTTACCGATGGGATGGAAGTTCGAGGGATAGTTCGGACCGCCGGCGACCAGGTAAACGCGGACGCGCTCACCGCGCTGTGCCGTCAGCGTCCCGTACCGGTCCGGCGTGAACGGGTACTTCTCCCCGTTGAAGAGGACGTACGTCGGCTCTTCGGCCGTCATCCGCTCGAAGCTGAAGTCGTGGCGCCCCTCCTCGCCGACGGCTTTGTCGGTGTACACCTCGTGCTGGCCGAGGTAGAACTCCCTGTCGACCTCGGGGAGCCCGTCCGTCGGCTCGACGAGGATCAGCCCGAACATCCCCGAAGAGACGTGGTAATCGAGGTTGGGAACGGCGCAGTGGTAGATGTACGCGCCCGGGTACATCGCTTTGAATCGCACACTGGCCTGCTCGCCGGGGGCCGCGGTCGTGGCGTCGCTACCCCCGCCCGTCCCGTAGACGGCGTGCAGGTCCACGTTGTGGGGGAGCCTGCTGTCCGACGCGTTCTCCAGGGTCAGCGACACGGTGTCCCCCTGCCGAACGCGGAGCATCGGCCCGGGGACCTGGCCGTCGAACGTCAGGAATCGGAACGAGACGCCGTCCTCGATCTCCGCGACGCGTTCCTCCGCCGTCAGCGTGACGTCGTGGTGTGTCGGTTCGTCGCGGGTGATCGGATCGGGGACGTCGGTCGGATCGGCGGCGACACGCTCAGTGTCGGTCTGTCTCTCGTTCGCGGTCGATTGCGCTGCTTCGCTGGCCTGCATCGTCCCGGTAGCGGCCAGGGACGCCGCTGTACCGAGACCGAGCGTTCGCAGCACTGTCCGCCTGGTACTCTCGAACATGGTTCGAATACCTCAATCAAATGATGGCCGTGCAGAGGTGCTTTAACCGGGGGGAGGTTCCTGGCAGACGAGAACGCTGGCAGACATGTTCTCCAGATCGTTTATACGACCATCATTATCGATAGGGCACGAACCTTCGTCCCGTGGACGGGGGCACCAGGACGGTAGCTGTTCGAGAGGACCAGGGCGTGACTTCGATCCAGCTGGAAACTCGCGATCGACGCTCGCGTTGCGGTCTCGGTCCGTTTGCTCTGGCCGCGTCGGCGGAGTCGGCTGGTGAAACCGGTGAGCGCGCCGTGAGGCACGCCGAACAGACAGCGTACCCGTCACTGAGGACTGCTTTCGCCGCTGATCCGGCCGTCTTGCAGTCGGCGGGTGCAGCAACGGTTCGGGGCTGACGAGGGAGCAAGCGTTCACCGACGCTGGAGCGGCCGGCGTCGCAGATGGTTCAGACGTGATGGCCAGCGTCCTGTGAAAGCACTGGGCGTCACTCCTGGACGGCGCTCCATCGCTGCCGTTGCCGCTCTCCCGTCACTCGGGCCGTCGTCGTCGAAGAGAAGAGAAAATCGGAACTACCGACGTCACCGTTCGTAAACGGCGTCCCGACGCCGGCCTTGGCGTCGGGCTCGTCGTTTCCCTGGAGTTCGGAGGGAATCGGTCCCTCCCAGCTACCGCGCTATTCGTCCGTCACGGCGGTGATCGACGCCAGTCACCCGCTGTCTTCGAGCACGAGCGTGCCCAGTGCGTCCGCCGACTTGTCGGAACTGATCGCCGGGAGCGCCCACTCGAGGACGCCGTCGCGGCTGTCGCCGTCGTTCTCGTTGACGAGGAGGCTGAACGGGAAGGAGTCGCCGGGCCCCTTGCTCTCGGCGAACAGCGCCTCCCAGGGGATCGTCGCGTCATAGGTCGTCGTGGACCCGGACCGCGACGTGGCGGCGTCGACGGCCGACGCGTCCGCCGCGGCGTCACCGTCGAACCACCGATGGATGGACGTGCTGCCGTCGGCGTGGCTGAGGCCGTACTCGGGGCCGTACGTATCGCCGCTGCCGACGGCCCACTGGATGCTGTCAGCCTGCCACATGTCCGTGCCGCTGATCGCCGTGTGCGTGTCGTCGGTCACCTCCACCGTGAGGTAGAGGTTGTCGGCGTCGTAGCCGAGGTAGACGTCCGCCGAGAGGTCGTCGGCGTCGCTGGGGTCGCCGTCGCCGTCGACGTCCTCGAACACGTCGCCCTCGGGCGCCAGCGAGAAGGCGGCCTCGTCCGCCGTGCCACCGCCCGTCTGCGGGACGGTGTACTCGAGAGCGCCGTCGCCGCCGCCGTCGCTCGGGCGGATCTCGATTCCGTCGACCTTCGAGTTGTCCGATATCGTATCGGTGGCGATGGTGAGGACACCGTCGGTGACTTCGACTCCCTCGAACGTCCGCGTCACGGCGATGTTGTGCCCGCCGGCCGCGGAGTAGATGTCGAACTCGGAGAGCACCTGTTGCCCTTCGACGGAGACGTCGAACACGCGGTCGCCCGCGGTGAGCGCGCTGTTCGTCTCCGCGAAGTGGAGGGTCACGTCGTAGACACCGTTCTCGATGTCGATGTCGAACGTGAGGTCGCCGCCGAAGACCTCGGTCTGATAGAGCGCGTCGTGCTCGGTCCCCTCGATCGAATTCGGCGGGTCCGGGTACATGCTCGCCTGTGCCGCCGTGTTGGTCGAGCTCGCGCTCGGGTCGCCCGACGCTTCCACCGCGGGAGAGTCGGCGACGAAGTCGAGTCCGTCGATGGTGACCGTCCCGTCGAGGAATTCGCCGCCTGCGTCGAATCCGAACGGAGCCGAGACCGAGGTGTCCGTCGGTTCGTCGCTGACGAGTTCGGCTTGCTCCTCCCGGATCCAGGCGTTGCGGAAGTCGATCTCGCTGCCTTCCTCCCGGAGGCGCAGCGGCATCTTCCCGTGTTCGCTGTACGGGTTGACGGTGAAGCCTTTGTTAGGTCCGTCGACGACGAGGCGCGTCTGGACGGCCACGCCGTTGAGGAACGCCGTGACCTGCGCCGGCTTCTCGAGCTCGCCGCCCGAGAACCGTGGCGCCTGCCAGACGAGGTCCAGCTGCTGCCACTCGCCGGGTTCGCGGACCGCGTCGTGATGCGGCCCGTTCTGGTGGGTGTAGGCGCCGGCCCACTCGTCGGCTTCGACCGGGTTCTCCCAGGTGTCGAGGATCTGGATCTCGTAGTTGCCCATCATCAGGACGCCGCTGTTGCCGCGCAGCGGCCCCTCGCCCTCGACGTCCTCGGGGATGCGGTACTCGACGTGCACCTGAGCGTCGCCGTACTTGCTGTCGCTCACCCAGTCGCCGTCGCCGGGCTGGATGGTGATCGAGTCGTCGAGCAACACGTCGGCGTCGCCCGGCGGCGTGCCGGTGGTACTGGATCCACCGGGGCTAATCTGCTGCGGCTGGTACTGGTCGCCGGACGGGAGCGTCCAGGGGCCGCCGGAGGTCGAGTACTCCGGAACGTTGTCCGGGTGCTCGCTCTCGGTGACCGGGCGCTCGGGCAGGTCGCGGTACCAGACGTTCCGGAACTGCACGATGTCGTTCTCGTTGCCGTGGTTCTGCAGGTGGAACGGCGCTTCCGTCAGGAAGTCGCCGTTCTCGTCGCGCGGGTGGCCGAAGTCCTCGTGATCGAACGGGTACAGCGTCTTGTACCAGACGGGACCCGGGATGTTGAGGTGCTGCTGGACGACGACGCCGTTGAACAGCAGCGTCGCCTGCGGCAGGCGGATCACGTTGCCCTCGTCGTCGAAACGCGGTCCGCGCCAGAGCAGGTCGTACGAGTTCCACTCCCCGGGCGGGCGGATCGGCATCGCGAGCGGCGCGCTGCCGCCGCCCTCGCTCGCCTTGTAGTACGAACCGGCGTGGCCGGACGGGTAGGTCGGGTTGTCGTGGCTCTGGAGGATCTGGAACTCGTAGGTGTTCATCATGAACAGGCCACTGTTGCCCGGTCCCTGGCCGTTGGCGATGCCGTCGAGTTCCTCGGGCACGCGCCACTCGAGGTGGAGGTGGACGTCGCCCAGTTCCTCCTGGGGCTGGACGTTGCCGCTGACGTCCGGGTTCACCTCGAAGTAGTCGGCGGTCTCGACCCACTCCGGTTCGGACCCGTCCGGTTTCTGCCAGCCATCTAGCGTGGCGTCGTCGCCGTCCCAGAGGACGGTCGCGTCGCCCGGCGGGTCGCCGCTGAGACCGTCGGCGGCGGGCTCGACGCGGTCGGGCTGTTCTTCTTCGGGCGGGGGCTGGTAACCGGGCGCCGGGCCGTTGTACTCGACGATGTGGATCCCCGAGTACATCCCCATGATGGCCAGCCGACCGTCCGGCAGGACCTTCATGTCGTAGGCCGCGGCGACGCCGTCGCGCGCTCCGAACTCGTTGATGTCGAGGCTGCCGTCGTCGTTGAACGTCAGGTAGCGGACGACGTCGGCGTTGCTCGGGTTCATGAAGAACGGCTTCCCGTCGAAGTACGGCGGGAGCGCGTGCTCGCTGTACCCCTCGTCGTAGCGGTAGACGACGCCGACGTCTGCCGATCCACCGGCATCTAGCTCGGGGTAGGTGACTTCGCCGGGTCGGGGCTGGTCGAGCCACGGGTGGATGTCGAGGGCGTTCTCGTAGTCGTCGAAGCTCTGGGGATGCCAGATCAGCGCCGGCGTCACGTTCGGGATGTTCTCGATGCCCGTGTTGTTCACCGACTCGTTGCGCAGGTTGTCCGGCCAGAACGGCTGACCGACCTCGCCGGTCCAGTTCTCGGTCCCGTCCTTGGTGGAGTAGTCGTAGTCCCGGTAGGGGTAGTACGCCCGGTAGTAGGGGTAGCCGGCGTTACCCGGTTCACACCACAGGTGGTAGTCCCCGAAGCCGCTCATTCCGAGGTCGCTGATGCTCCCGCCGTCGTTGCCGTAGTGACCGGTCCAGAGGTAGCCGCTGTGATCGTCGTAGGTGATGGTGAAGGGGTTGCGCAGGCCCATCACGTAGATCGACGGCAGGAACTCGTCGTCGGAGTACGACTCGCCGGTCTCCTCTTCCCAGTGCTCTTTGAGGTTACCGTCGGGGATGTCGTAGGTGCCGTCCTCGTTGAGGACGATCCGGTGAACCTTGCCGCGCTTGTCGGCCGTGTTCCCGGAGGTGCGCTGGGCGTCGGCGACCGGGCCAGGACGACCGTGGATCATACCCTGGCGCTCGTCGCCCATGAACCAATTAACTTCGTTATCCGGATTGCCGACGTTGTTGGAGTTGTCGCCGGTGGAGATGTAGAACTCGCGGTCTTCCCCGAAGGTGATGTAGGCGCCGTGGTGACAGCAGGTGTGCCACTGTTCGGGGACCGTAAAGACGACCTTCTCGGAGTCGGGGTCGAGCGTTCCGTCGTCCTGCATCGTGAACCGCGACACGCGCATGTTCGCGAAGACGATGTTGTCGTCGTAGGGGTTGTCCACGAGTTCCAGGTCGTCGCTCGAGGGGTGGTACATGACGTACACGTACCCGTTGTCCTCGAAGTCGGGGTCGATGGCGATTCCCTGCCCGCCGAGTTCGCGGGCGGCGGACACCTCGCCGGAATCGGCGACGTGGCCCCCGTGGAACGCGACCGGGATCTCGAGAGCGAGCTGATGCTCGCCGGAGTCGGGGTCGACCCAGGCGACCTCGGCGTAGCCGTCGCCTTCGGTGACGAAGGACGCCCCGCGGGTGACCACCCAGATGCGGCCCTGGGCGTCGACGTCCATCTGCATCCACTCGCCCTCTTCGCCGTCCTTGAGGTCGTACTCGCTTGAGATCGTCCCGGTCGAGAAGACGTTGGTGACCTCGTAGTTGTCCCAGTTCGTCGCCTCCTCGGCGTTGATCGGCACGTCGAGGTCGCGATGCCAGTCGCTGTCTACCGCGTCTACCTCGACGGTGAGCGTCCCGGAGACCTGCGAGCCGCCGCTGGCGATAGTGACGGTGTGGTCCCCGTCCGAGAGGTCAGACGTGTCGACGCCCGTGAACGAAACGGACGTCTCCGCGCCCGCGTCGAGTGACACTTCCTTGGAGGCGACCTGACTCCCGTCGATCGAGAGGGAGACGACCTGCGTGAGGCTGCTGTCGCCGGTGTTGGACACCGTCGCCGAGAAGTCGACCGCGTCGCCCTGCGAGACCGTCACGCTGCTCGGATCGAGGTTACTGACCTCAACCTCGCCGGCCGAGACGCTGACCTCGATGGAGCCGCTCTGGGACTCCGAGTGAGGCCCGCAGTAGTAGGTGGCCATCTCTTCCGTGGCCTCGAACTCGACGGACTGGGTGGCGCCTTCCTCGGAGACGGTATCAGAGGTGACGAGTTCGGTGCCGTCGGCGTCGGCGATGACGAAGTTGTGCTCCTCGCCGTCGGTGTTGGTCCACTCGACCGTGTAGGTCTCGCCGGCGGTCAGCTCCAGCGTCGGATTCGTGACCTCAGCGATGGAGTCGGGCGAAACGCCCACCCAGACGTGGGTCCCGCCGACGATGTTACAGACCTCCTCGGGCGGGCCGCGCACGACGCCGCCCTCGCCGTCCTCCCAGGCGAACTCCGAGCGGCCGCGACCGCCGCTGGTCTCGACCGTTACCGCCTCTAGTTCGATGAGGTTCTGACTGCCTTGCTGGGCGCTGGTGAGGCCGGCCAGGCCGGTCAGCCCGGCCGCGCCGATGCCCGCTTTCAGGAACTGCTGCAGGTTGCTGTTCGATTCCGATTCGCCGTCCGCGTTTGACATTTGATCTGTATCTTCAGTCGTCATGCTGTCGCCTCCTTCGGGGAATCGATCGGTCGGTTGCGTCGTTCGATACGTCAGCGTCTGTCAGTCGTCGGTGTCTCATCGTGCGGCTCTAATCTACTCGTTCGAGGTTCCGTTACCACCGGTCTGGTTACCGACGGTGCCGTTGTCAGCGTCGGGCAGTGTATCGGCGTCGTCAGTGCTGTTGCCGCTTGCGTCGTCGTCGGCGATGGTTTCGACGTCCTCGTCGACTTCGGCGCCGGCGCCGGTGTCGCCGGAGGCGTTGGCGCTGGCCTGTTCGTTGTCGACGGTGACGGTGAAGTTGGCGTAGCTGGTCATCAGCGCCGGGTGGTCGGTGCTGTCCTGCATGACGCCGTAGGGGACGGCCGTGGCATGGACGAGGTCGCCGGCCGACAGCGCATCGTAGTCGTCGGCGACGTCGCTGGTGACCGTAGTACCGTACTCCTCGGCGGTGAGGTCGGGATATTGACCACCGTCACCGTCCACCATCGCTAGCGGCGAGAACGGGCGGACGTCCTCGGCGTCCAGCGCGTAGTTGTCTTCGGTGACGAACGAGATGTCCGGCCAGTGGAGACTGATCGTGTACCGAAGATATACCGTCGTGTCGTTGGTGCCGGCGTCGGTGGTCTCCTCGAAGGCGTCGGTGCTGCCGGCGGCGCCGTAGAAGCCGTTCTGGGCGTCGTCGATCGGATCGCCCATGAGCGTGCCGCTGAGGTACGACTCCATCGTCGCGCCGCAGTTGTACCCGGCGTTCTCGTAGTCGGGCGCGCCGTCCTCGTCGAACAGGGTGATACGGCGGTCGCCGTCGAACCAGTTGATCTGGTACTGGCCGCTGGTGCCCGGGCCCGTCTCCTCTTCGCTGTCGTTGTCCGTCCCGTTGGCGTAACCCGTCGCCCTGAAGACGGGCGTGTAATCGAGTTCCTGAATTTCGGGCGGATCCAGGTCGGACGCGCCGGTGGCGGCCTCGATCAGGATCCGTACTTTCCCGACGACGTCGTCGAAGCCGTCCCAGGAGACTGACAGCGACGGCTTGACGAACACCTCGTCGACCGAGCCGTCGTCGCTCGTGAGTGCCTCGGGATTCGAGGCCGAGATGTCGGCAGAGGCGGCCGCACCTAAACCAGTCAGGGCGGTGAGCCCGAACCCGCCACCGGCGGCTGCGGCACCGCCTGCACCGAGCATTTTCAGCACGCTGCGTCGATCCGTGTCGTGTATGTTGTCTAATATGAGCCGTGGCATATATCTCTCTCACCACCCGACTGGGGTGTGAGTATTTGGCGCACTTCCGCGCGGCTGCCTCGAACCCGGAAGTGCGTGACGGTACAAACATGCCGACTGACTAAAAGGTTTTTGGGGACGAAACGAATGCCCCGTGATCGTACAGAATCCGGATGTGAAGTCTATAATCACACTGGCTGTGGTACTGGCGCGATCAAGAGCCGAATCAGTAAGTGATGCTTCGCGGCCTCGCCAACCCGTTCCGCGCGTCTTCGCGAGCCAGCGGTCGCTCGGCCGATCGACGTACTGGCGTCGATACAACGACCCGAAGAACACGCGACGGGGACGATGACCAGACGGGTACACTGCCGTGCGTGCTCGCGACGGGGAAAGCGACTCGGGGCGGCCGAGGCGGGCGGACAGTCGACCAGAACTCACCAGCCAGTCGTCGACAGCGGAGCGCGGTCACGGCGGCCTGCGCTCCGCCGGCCCCGAGGTCGCGGACACAGATTCGACGGAGCGTCCGTGGACGCGGGATTCCCGCGGGGCGAAGTGCCCCGGGGGGGAAAGTCTCAGTCCGCAGCTAGATCAACCCTGCTGGCTGAGCAGGGAGATCTTCGACTCGGAGAGGGGACGGTCGTAGAGGCGCACGTCTGCGAGCGTGCCGCTGAACCAGTCCTTGAAGCCCGACTTCGAGCCGATTCCGAGCGAGGTGTCGGCGGCAGGCGATTCAGTGGCCCCGTCCATGGAGCCCACCTGCTGGCCGTCGACGTAGATACGCGAGGTGTCCTCGGACGGTGCGTGACGATAGACGACGTGGTGCCAGCTGCCGTCGTCCACAGCGGTGTCCGAACTGAAGTAGTCACCCTGTTCTGCACCGTTGTACGGGTCGAAGCGCGGCTGACCCGTGTCGTTGTTGAAGCCACACCACATCGAGTTCTCCTTTCCGAGGACCGCTGCCCACGGACCGGTGGCGTCCGTCTTGAGCCAGGCCGAGACCGTGTACGCGGCCGGGTCGAGCCCATCGGCGTTGGGGACGACGACGGTCCCGTCGCTGCCGTTGAACTCCGCGGCGCCACCCACGGTCGGGGCCGAGAGGTCGGTCGTCACGCCGCCCTGAACGGTCCCGTCGTGACCGTTGCCGGACTTGTCGAGGACGGTGTCGCCGTCGACGTTACCGGACTCGAACGTCCAGTGGCCGGCCAGTCCAGCCGACAGGTCCGGTGCCTGGACGTCCGCGCCCCACTTCTCGCCGAGGTCGCTCTCGAGCTGTGACAGCTCGGCGCCCGACAGCTCGCGGTTGTAGACCCGCACCTCGCCGATGTCGCCGGCGAAGAACGGCGGTCGCTCGTCGACGGCGCCGTCGTCGTAGCCGATGCCGAACTGGGTGGTCGGCGTCTCGGGTTCGGCCGGGTCGATCTGCAGTTCCGTGTCAAGCTCCTGGCCGTCCAGTCGGAGCACCGGGTGATCGGGCTCGTCCTCGGGGACGGTCCAGGTCACGACGTGGAAGTTGTCAGCACCGACGGTCGTGTCCGACCACCACCAGTTCACGCCGCCGTAGAGGCCGTTGACGTAGCCTTCGGACGCAGGTCCAGACCCTGCCTCGTTGTTGACGTAGGCGCCGTAGCCGTTCAGCTCACCGTCGCTCCCGTTGTACATGATCGTCTGGCGGGGAACGGTGGGGTCGCTCGTCCGGAACGCCGCGGCCATCGTGACGCCCGCGGTGTCCTCGGTGACGACCTCGTCGGCGTTGATGTAGTCGCCGTCGCCCTCGAAGCGGACCGTCGGGTTGCCGTTAGCGACGTCCGTCTGGAAGGTCGGCTGAGCGGCGGAGTCGCTCTGAGTCAGATCGGGGCCGACGCCGCCGGCGTCGGACCAGGACGACACCGCGTCGCCGTCCGAGAGCTCCAGCGTCGTGGCGTCGTAGTGGGCGACCTTGTCCACTTCCCGGATCTCGATGCCGCTGATCTTCGGGTTCTCGACGGACGACTCGAGCGAGACGACCAGTTCGTTGTCCGTCACCTCGGTGACGTGCGAGAACGTCACGGCGGTGTCCGGACCGTGGTCGGCGTAGAGGTCGAGCTCCTCGAAGACAGTCTCGCCGTTGACGGAGCCGCTGAACACGCGCGTGTCCTCGCCGGCGAACCAGACCTCCGCGAAGTGTAGCGTCACCTCGTAGACGCCGTTCTCGATGTCGAACGTGTAGTTGAGTTCGTCGTTCGACCACTGCTCGGTCCAGTACATCGAGTCGTGCTCGGTGCCCTCGATGTCCGGATTGGTTCCGAGATTCTGCTCCTCGTTCAGCGGCCGACCCGAGTCAGTCGCGCCCGGCGACTCACGCGGTTCGGGTTCGACTGTAACCTGCTCGGGCCAGTACTTCTCGTCCGCGTCGAGCGTCCGGTTCTCCTCGATGCCGACCTGCTCGGACTGAGACGGCGTCGGCAGGAACTCGAGGCCGTCGACCGTGACGGTCTCGTCGGTGTGGAGGCCGCCGAGGTCGAGCCCGATGGGCGCCGACAGCTGCTCCGGCTCGGACGGTTCGTCGCTGACGAGTTCGGCTTGCTCCTCCCGGATCCAGGCGTTGCGGAAGTCGATCTCGCTGCCTTCCTCCCGGAGGCGCAGCGGCATCTTCCCGTGTTCGCTGTACGGGTTGACGGTGAAGCCTTTGTTAGGTCCGTCGACGACGAGGCGCGTCTGGACGGCCACGCCGTTGAGGAACGCCGTGACCTGCGCCGGCTTCTCGAGCTCGCCGCCCGAGAACCGTGGCGCCTGCCAGACGAGGTCCAGCTGCTGCCACTCGCCGGGTTCGCGGACCGCGTCGTGATGCGGCCCGTTCTGGTGGGTGTAGGCGCCGGCCCACTCGTCGGCTTCGACCGGGTTCTCCCAGGTGTCGAGGATCTGGATCTCGTAGTTGCCCATCATCAGGACGCCGCTGTTGCCGCGCAGCGGCCCCTCGCCCTCGACGTCCTCGGGGATGCGGTACTCGACGTGCACCTGAGCGTCGCCGTACTTGCTGTCGCTCACCCAGTCGCCGTCGCCGGGCTGGATGGTGATCGAGTCGTCGAGCAACACGTCGGCGTCGCCCGGCGGCGTGCCGGTGGTACCGGATCCACCGGGGCTAATCTGCTGCGGCTGGTACTGGTCGCCGTTCGGCAGGTAGTAGGGACCGCCGGAGGTCGAGTACTCCGGAACGTTGTCCGGGTGCTCGCTCTCGGTGACCGGGCGCTCGGGCAGGTCGCGGTACCAGACGTTGCGGTACTGCACGACGTCGTAGTCGTTGCCGTGGTTCTGCAGGTGGAACGGCGCTTCCGTCAGGAAGTTGCCGTTCTCGTCGCGCGGGTGGCCGAAGTCCTCGTGGTCGAACGGGTACAGCGTGTCGTACCAGACGGGACCCGGGATGTTGAGGTGCTGCTGGACGACGACGCCGTTGAACAGCAGCGTCGCCTGCGGCAGACGGACGACGTTGCCGTCGTCGTCGAACCGGGGGCGGCGCCAGATCAGATCGTAGGAGTTCCACTCGCCCGGCGGGCGGATCGGCATCGCGAGCGGCGCGCTGCCGCCGCCCTCCTGGTACTTGTAGAAGGATCCAGCGTAGCCGCTCGGGTAGGTTGGGTTGTCGTGGCTCTGGAGGATCTGGAACTCGTAGGTCTCCATCATGAACAGGCCACTGTTGCCCGGCCCCTGGCCCTCGGCTTCGCCGGCGACCTCTTCCGGAACGCGCCACTCGAGGTGGAGGTGGACGTCACCCAGATCCTCCTTCGGCCGGACATTGCCCTCAACGTCCGGGTCAGACGGATCTACCTCGAAGTAGTCGGCGGTCTCGTTCCACTGCGCTTCGGATCCGTCCAGCTGTTCCCAGCCGTCCAGCGTGGCGTCGTCGCCGTCCCAGAGGACGGTCGCGTCGCCCGGCGGGTCGCCGCTGAGACCGTCGGCGGCGGGCTCGACGCGGTCGGGCTGTTCTTCTTCGGGCGGGGGCTGGTAACCGGGCGCCGGGCCGTTGTACTCGACGATGTGGATCCCCGAGTACATCCCCATGATGGCCAGCCGACCGTCCGGCAGGACCTTCATGTCGTAGGCCGCGGCGACGCCGTCGCGCGCTCCGAACTCGTTGATGTCGAGGCTGCCGTCGTCGTTGAACGTCAGGTAGCGGACGACGTCGGCGTTGCTCGGGTTCATGAAGAACGGCTTCCCGTCGAAGTACGGCGGGAGCGCGTGCTCGCTGTACCCCTCGTCGTAGCGGTAGACGACGCCGACGTCTGCCGATCCACCGGCATCTAGCTCGGGGTAGGTGACTTCGCCGGGTCGGGGCTGGTCGAGCCACGGGTGGATGTCGAGGGCGTTCTCGTAGTCGTCGAAGCTCTGGGGATGCCAGATCAGCGCCGGCGTCACGTTCGGGATGTTCTCGATGCCCGTGTTGTTCACCGACTCGTTGCGCAGGTTGTCCGGCCAGAACGGCTGACCGACCTCGTCGTTCTCGAAGTCGTAGTCCCGGTAGGGGTAGTACGCCCGGTAGTAGGGGTAGCCGGCGTTACCCGGTTCACACCACAGGTGGTAGTCCCCGAAGCCGCTCATTCCGAGGTCGCTGATGCTCCCGCCGTCGTTGCCGTAGTGACCGGTCCAGAGGTAGCCGCTGTGATCGTCGTAGGTGATGGTGAAGGGGTTGCGCAGGCCCATCACGTAGATCGACGGCAGGAACTCGTCGTCGGAGTACGACTCGCCGGTCTCCTCTTCCCAGTGTTCCTTGAGGTTGCCGTCGGGGATGTCGTAGGTGCCGTCCTCGTTGAGGACGATCCGGTGAACCTTGCCGCGCTTGTCGGCCGTGTTCCCGGAGGTGCGCTGGGCGTCGGCGACCGGGCCAGGACGACCGTGGATCATACCCTGGCGCTCGTCGCCCATGAACCAGTTGACCAGGTTGTCGGGATTGCCGACGTTGTTGGAGTTGTCGCCGGTGGAGATGTAGAACTCGCGGTCTTCCCCGAAGGTGATGTAGGCGCCGTGGTGACAGCAGGTGTGCCACTGTTCGGGGACCGTAAAGACGACCTTCTCGGAGTCGGGGTCGAGCGTTCCGTCGTCCTGCATCGTGAACCGCGACACGCGCATGTTCGCGAAGACGATGTTGTCGTCGTAGGGGTTGTCCACGAGTTCCAGGTCGTCGCTCGAGGGGTGGTACATGACGTACACGTACCCGTTGTCCTCGAAGTCGGGGTCGATGGCGATTCCCTGCCCGCCGAGTTCGCGGGCGGCGGACACCTCGCCGGAATCGGCGACGTGGCCCCCGTGGAACGCGACCGGGATCTCGAGAGCGAGCTGATGCTCGCCGGAGTCGGGGTCGACCCAGGCGACCTCGGCGTAGCCGTCGCCTTCGGTGACGAAGGACGCCCCGCGGGTGACCACCCAGATGCGGCCCTGGGCGTCGACGTCCATCTGCATCCACTCGCCCTCTTCGCCGTCCTTGAGGTCGTACTCGCTTGAGATCGTCCCGGTCGAGAAGACGTTGGTGACCTCGTAGTTGTCCCAGTTCGTCGCCTCCTCGGGATTCGTCGGCACGTCGAGGTCGCGGTGCCAGTCGCCGTCGGCGTCGTCCACCTCGACGGTGAGCGTCCCGGAGACCTGCGAGCCGCCGCTGGCGATAGTGACGGTGTGGTCCCCGTCCGAGAGGTCAGACGTGTCGACGCCCGTGAACGAAACGGACGTCTCCGCGCCCGCGTCGAGTGACACTTCCTTGGAGGCGACCTGACTCCCGTCGATCGAGAGGGAGACGACCTGCGTGAGGCTGCTGTCGCCGGTGTTGGACACCGTCGCCGAGAAGTCGACCGCGTCGCCCTGCGAGACCGTCACGCTGCTCGGATCGAGGTTACTGACCTCGACCTCACCGGCCGAGACGCTGACCTCGATGGAGCCGCTCTGGGACTCCGAGTGAGGCCCGCAGTAGTAGGTGGCCATCTCCTCGGTGGCCTCGAACTCGACGGACTGGGTGGCGCCCTCTTCGGCGATCGTGTCCGAAGCGACGAGTTCGGTACCGTCGGCGTCGGCGATGACGAAGTTGTGCTCCTCGCCGTCGGTGTTGGTCCACTCGACCGTGTAGGTCTCGCCGGCCGTGAGTTCCAGCGTGGGGTTGGTCAGTTCGGCGATGGAGTCGGGCGAGACGCCTACCCAGAGGTGGGTGCCGCCGGCTATCGAACAGACCTCCTCGGGCGGGCCGCGTACGACGCCGCCCTCGCCGTCCTCCCAGGCGAACTCCGAGCGGCCGCGACCGCCGCTGGTCTCGACCGTCACCGCCTCTAGTTCGATGAGATTCTGACTGCCTTGCTGGGCGCTGGTGAGGCCGGCCAGGCCGGTCAGCCCGGCCGCGCCGATGCCCGCTTGCAGGACGCGACGCCAGTCGTCGTTCGATTCCGATTCACCGTCCGCATCAGCCTGTTGGTCCATATCTTCGGTTGTCATGCTGTCGTCCAGTTCCGGGAACTGATCAGTCGGTTGCGCTCGTCCGGTACGTCAGTGTCCGTCCGCCGTAGGTCGTTCATCTCTCGTTCCTCTGTTACTCGTTCGAGCTTTCGTTGCCGCTCGTCTCGTTGCCGCCTGCGTCGCCGTCGGTGAGGGTCCCGACGTCCTCGTCGACTTCGGCGCCGGCGCCGGTGTCGCCGGAGGCGTTGGCGCTGGCCTGTTCGTTGTCGACGGTGACGGTGAAGTTGGCGTAACTGGTCATCAGCGCCGGGTGGTCGGTGCTGTCCTGCATGACGCCGTAGGGGACGGCCGTGGCATGGACGAGGTCGCCGGCCGACAGCGCGTCGTAGTCGTCGGCGTCGTCGCTGGTGACCGTAGTACCGTACTCCTCGGCGGTGAGGTCGGGATACTGGCCGCCGTCACCGTCCACCATCGCTAGCGGCGAGAACGGGCGGACGTCCTCGGCGTCCAGCGCGTAGTTGTCTTCGGTGACGAACGAGATGTCCGGCCGGTGGAGACTGATCGTGTACCGAAGATATACCGTCGTGTCGTTGGTGCCGGCGTCGGTGGTCTCCTCGAAGGCGTCGGTGCTGCCGGCGGCGCCGTAGAAGCCGTTCTGGGCGCCGTCGATGGGGTCGCCCATGAGCGTGCCGCTGAGGTACGACTCCATCGTCGCGCCGCAGTTGTACCCGGCGTTCTCGTAGTCGGGCGCGCCGTCCTCGTCGAACAGGGTGATACGGCGGTCGCCGTCGAACCAGTTGATCTGGTACTGGCCGCTGGTGCCCGGGCCCGTCTCCTCTTCGCTGTCGTTGTCCGTCCCGTTGGCGTAACCCGTGGCGCGGAACACCGGCATGAAGTCGAGGTCGGCGATTTCGGGCGGGTCCAGGTCGGACGCGCCGGTGGCGGCCTCGACCAGGATGCGGACTTTGCCGACGACGTCGTCGAAGCCGTCCCACGAAACCGACAGCGACGGCTTGATGAACACCTCGTCGACCGTGCCGTCGTCGCTCGACAGCGCTTCCGGGTTCGACGCCGAGATGTCCGCCGACGCGGCCGCGCCCGAGCCGCTGAACATCGTCAGCCCGAGCCCAGAGCCGGCGGCGACTACCCCCGACGTTCCCAGGTATTTGAGTACGCTACGTCTGTCTGCGTCGTACAGACCGTCAGATGTGTCCTTGGACATTGCTCTGTGTACCCCGTTGATGGGTGGTGTTACACCTCCGCGCGGCGATCACTCCCCGTCGCGAACGTGTGACCGGTCTTAGATAATCAACGATCCTACTTATATTTGATGGAGAACTGAACACTACCTAGGACAGAACGGCAAGTAACTAACAGCAAACGTGCGGCGAGGGCGAGGGCCGCTGCCGTCCACTACCTCCGAAGCATCGGGATCGGCCCTCGTCGGAGTTCAGGTGTCCTTCGCCGTCCTATAGTAGAAATTGAAACTATTCACACGTCGAGGGGCACCCCGGGTGCCCTTCGAGTGTGTCACTGCGTTCAATTTCTACTATAAACGCGGATCGCGACCGTCCTGCGATATCGTCCGCGGAGTCGGAGCGATCCTCTTCGTGGTTCGGCGTTACGCCGGTCACTCGGTCGCTGACGTCGAGGGTCGCAGAGGGACCGTCGCGGTGAACGGTTGTGACGGCCCCTGGTCACCCGCTCGTGGGCGCCGAGCGAGTCGGCGCGGGCGGTTCGACGCCCCGATTACTGTCCGCTGTCGACCACCTCGATATCGCCGTGCATGCCTGTGCGGTGTGGGCGGCACTGGTATCGAACCATTTCCTCGGTGGCCGTGAACTCGACGGTCTGCGTTTCGCCCTCGGTGGACATGGTGCCCGTTGAGACGCCGTCGACGACGTGGCCGGAGTAGTCCGGCTGGTCGTGATCGAGGACCTCGAAGTTGTGACCGATCCCGTCGAGGTTCACCCACTCGACCGTGTAGGTCTCGCCGGCCTGTAGCGTGAGCGTGGGATTCGAGGTCCCTTCGATGCTCGCGGGGCCCTGCCCCGTCCAGCCGCTGACCTGTCCGCCGAGCTGGATCGTCGTCGACGGATCGATGGCGGCTGTGCTACCGGTCTCGAAGCCGGCGTTCGAGAGCAGGTCGTTCCCGTCGGGGCCGACGAGCTCGAAGTCGTCGTACCACGCGGTGCCGGTCGCCTGGCCGTAGCCGCCGAACAGCGCGAGTACCTCGACCGCCCCGTAGTCGACGCCGTCGTAGTCGCCGCTGTCGAACGTGGTCTCGAGCGTGGTCCAGTCGTTGGTCCCCGTCAGCGGCTCCGGGATCGGACCGGAGACGTCCGGGTAGTTCGCGTTCGCGATGGTCCCGACGCTGATCGTCGCGCCGAACGGGGCCCCCGAGACGTCCGCTTGTCCGGTGCCGTCGACGGGCTGGACGTCCTCGGTCTTGACCTGCGCGCGGACGGTGTACTCGGTGTTCGGCTCGAGACTGACGGTCTGGACCCAGGACGCGTCGGCACCGCTCGACGAGGCGATGTTGACGCTCCGGTCACCGCCGGCGGCCTCGCCGGCGACGTAGGCGTGTTCGGCCGATCCGCCGTACGTCGTGGTCGACCAGTCGGCGGGCGTGTCGTCGAGCGCGTTTCCTCCGTCGCTGTCGCCCTCGAGAGACAGCGAATGGAGATCGCTGACCTCGTCCGGGGAGAGCGCACGGGAGTACGCCCAGACGTCGTCGATCCGGCCGGCCATGTCGTAGCCCTGGCCCGTCCCGAGCACGAGGGGCGCCTCGTCGGTCTGGGTGCGCGAACCGGACCAGGACCGGGGCGAGGCGTCGATTTCGCCGTTCTGGTCGAACACGTGGAGCCGAGAGTCCCCGCCGTCGACGACCATCACGACGAAGTACCACGTCTCACGATCGATCGGGATCGGATCGGGACCGCTACCCCGACTCGGGGACCCGTCCTGCCAGACCTGCGGGATGATCGCGTCGTCGTTCGAGGAGAACTCGAGGTCCCAGCCGTTCGTGAGGGCGGCGGGCGAGCCGCCGACCTGGAACGGCGCGCGGGCCCACTGCTCGTGGTCGGTGACGTTGATCCACGCGGCGGCGGTCGCGGCCTCGCCGTTGAGCGGGAGGGACTCGGTCACGACCGCGTCACCGGGCTCGGCCTCAGCGGGCGGGATCTCGACGCCGGTCTCCTGGTTGGTGTGGACCTCGTAGGCGTTCCCGACGACGCCCGACTGGCCGGTCGCTACGCCGCCCTGGAGAGTGGCGTCAGCGCCGGTGACCTCGTTCGTCGGCGTGTCGCCGTCCAGCGGGAGGTGCGCCTCCAGGCCGTCCTGGAGCGTCTGGTCGCCGCCGCCGCTGTCGGACGACGGGCTCATCAGGAGCGGTCCCTCGTAGAGTCCGCCGGGGCCGTCGCCGTCGTAGACGCGGATAGCGACGACGTTCTCGCCGCCGTAGTCGATGGTCTCGCCGCTGACCGTGTACTCGCGTGGCGCGTCCCAGGCGGTATCGTAGCCGTTCTCGGGGAACGTGCCCGTCTGACCGACTCTGGTGCCGTTGACGAACGTCTCGTCCACGTCGTCGATCATGCCTGCCTGTAGCGTGACGTCCCGGTCCTCCCAGCTCTCGGGGACGGTCACGGTCTTCCGATACCACCCGAACGCCTCGGCGTCCGTGTAGTCCGAATGGTCCTCCCAGTGATCCGGAAGCTCGACGGTCTCCCAGCCGCTGTCGTCGAACGACGGGTCGCTCCAGCCGGCGTCGTCGCCGGTCTGGAACTGCCAGTCGCCGGCGAGGTTCAGACGCTGTCCGACCGTGACCGTGAACGCCGGCTCGCTGCGACTGTGCTCGCCCTCGGTGCCGGTGTAGCTGACGGTCGCCGTCAGGTCGTGGCTGCCGCTGCTCCCATCGGGAATCGTCACCTCCCAGAACATCGACTGGGACTGGTACGGCCCGAGCGAGTCGAAGGTCTGGCCCTCGACCGGCGTCACCTCGATCGGGGCGTCGTCAGGCGCGCCGAGCGAGACCTCGCCGTTCTGGATAGCGGAGTCGAACGGGTTCGTGACCGTCCCGTTCACCGTTGTCGTCGTCCCCGGCCCGCTGGCGACTTCGCCGTTCTCGACGTCGGGGAAGTCGACGTTCACCGCCCGCTCGATCCGGTAGATGCCCGACTGCGAGGACATGGGACTGCCGGCGTACCCGTCGCCCCACTCCAGGAGGTACAGCGTCCCGTCCGGACCGACGGTCAGGTCCATCGGCGAGAGGAACGACTCGTCCGGCATGAACTCGTCGATCTCCTCGACCGCCCCGTCGTCGTCGTAGGACACGTACCTGAGCCACTGCTGACCCCATTCGCCGATGAGTTGCTTCCCGTCGAAAAAGCGCTCCGGCAGGGCGTTCTGGTCGTAGGAGTCCCGGAAATCGTAGACCGGCCCGCCCATCGGAGCGCCGCCCTCGAAGTCCGGGAACGGCGGCTCGTCGGGCAGGTACTCCGTAGCGTAGTCGGGCGGCGAGTTCAGCAGGCCGTCCCAGCTGTAGGGGTACCAGATCACCGGCTGCTCGGGCTCCGGTAACTCAGTGAGTCCGGTGTTGTTCGGCGAGGTGTTCCGCAGGTTCTCCGGATCGAACGGCTCGCCGGAGGAGTTGAACACCCGCTCGCCGTCCTCTGTGGCGAACTCGCCGTCGACGAAGGGGATGTCGGGCCCGACGACGTACGGCCACCCGTAGAAGCCGGGTTCCTCTGCGCGGTTGAACTCGACGATGCCCGGCGGTCCGCGTTCGGCGTCCCAGGCGCCCGCGTCGGCACCGTAATTGGCCCAGTACAGGACGCCGTCCTCGTCGACGTCCATGCGGAAGGGGTTGCGACACCCCATCACGTAGATTTCCTCCCGTACGAGGTCGTTCTCGCGCGCGTCGGCGTACTCCGGACCGGTGAACATGTTGCCGTCCGGGATGTCGTAGGTGCCGTCGTCGTTCGGACTGATCCGGAGGATGCTCCCGCGGAGGTCGTTCGTGTTCGCGGACGACCGCTGCGCGTCGAACAGCTCGCGACCGTCGCGTTCGTCGATCGGAGTGTAGCCGCTGGACTGGAACGGGCTCGTGTCGTCGCCGGTCGAGAGGAAGAGGTTCCCCTCCGGCCCGAACTCGAGGTCACCGCCGACGTGACAGCAGGGGTTGTCCGCCGCCGGGACCCTGAGGATCTCGACTTCGGACTCCGGATCGATCGTGTCGCCGTTGACCGTGAAGCGCGACAGCCGCTTGTGCGGTTCCTCGTCGATGATCTCGTGGGGCGCGGAGTAGTACAGGTAGATCCAGCCGTTCTCCTCGAAGTCCGGGTCCAGGGTGAGCCCCTGCAACCCGTCCTCGCCGGAGGTGTGGACGTCGAGTTCGAGCGCCGTCGTGACCTCCTCGGTTTCCGGATCGACCACGCCGACCTCCGTCGTCGCGGTGTTTCCGTCCCCGTCGACCGGCGGCCCGCGCGTGGTGAAGAAGACCCGGTGGTCCGGCGTGACCTCGATCGCCATCGGCTGTTCGAGGCCCGAGGCCAGCTCGTCCTTGGTGTAGCTGCTCCAGAGCGGGCTCGACGGCTCGACCGCTTCGATCGGCGCCTCGGGATCGATCGGCTTCAGTTCGATCGTGCGGAACTCCGTCGGGTGGCTCTCCGACTGGATGGAGATCGTCCCCGAGTCGAGCGGCGTACCGTCGTCCAGCTGGGGCTCCGTGTACTGCATGACGACGCCGTCGTCCTCGACGACGTGACGTATCAGCTCGTTTCCACGAACGATGACCGTGACGGTCACCCACTGGTCGCCTCGATAGGTGTCGGAACTGGAACTGGTGCAGTGCTGCTCGTGTAGCGACCCGTCCATGACGATGTTGGTTCCCGGCGTACAGACGTTGGCGGTCGTCCGGGTCCCGTCGCTGTCGGCCGACTGCCCCAGGAGCTGGACCTCGATGGAGTCGGGGTAGTCCTGATCGACGTCCATCTCCTCCGGGGTCTGGCCGTGGAGCATCAGCCCGTTGTTCCGGAAGGCCCAGTCCGGGGCGCCGGAGACCTGCTCCCCGACGAACCGGTACTCCGCCCGGAGCGCGTAGTGGGAGAACTCGCCGTCGTAGAACAGGTGGCCGAACACGCTGTCCCACTCGTCGCCGTAGTCGCCGTAACCGACCCTGAGGACGCCGTCTTCGACGGTGAAGACGTCGTTGTAGTTCACGCCGGGCTCGCGACCGGAGAACTTCGGCGTCCAGTCGTCCAGGTCCTCGCCGTTGAACAGCTGGATCCACTCGTCGTCCGCTTCGACGGTGAGCGTTCCGCTGACCCGCGAGCCGCCGCTCGCGACGACGACCGTGCGATCGCCCGCGGTCAGGCCCGTCGTGTCCACGTCCAGGGAGACCGTCGTGGACGCGCCGGCGTCCAGCGTCACCTCCCGCGAGTCCATCTGCTGGGAGTCCACCGACAGCGTCACCGTCCCCGTCTCGCTGCCGTCGCCGGTGTGCGTGACGGTGACGTCGAAGCTCGCCACGTCACCCATCGTGACGGTCGCCTCCGAGGGGTCCAGCCCGCTCAGTTCGAAGGGCGTGCCGTCGGCGATCCGGACGTCTCCCCGCTGGGAGGTCGAATGTGGGTCGCAGTAGTAGGTGGCCATCTCTTCCGTGGCCTCGAACTCGACGGACTGGGTGGCGCCTTCCTCAGAGACGGTCTCGGACGCGACGAGTTCGGTACCGTCGGCGTCGGCGATGACGAAGTTGTGCTCCTCGCCGTCGGTGTTGGTCCACTCGACCGTGTAGGTCTCGCCGGCCGTGAGTTCCAGCGTGGGGTTGGTCAGTTCGGCGATGGAGTCGGGCGAGACGCCTACCCAGAGGTGGGTGCCGCCGGCTATCGAACAGACCTCCTCGGGCGGGCCGCGTACGACGCCGCCCTCGCCGTCCTCCCAGGCGAACTCCGAGCGGCCGCGACCGCCGCTGGTCTCGACCGTCACGGCCTCCAGTTCGATGTGGGTGTCGCTACTCTGCTGCGCGCTGGCGAAACCGCCGATGCCGGTGAGGCCGGTGCCAGCGACGGTGGCTGCCTGCAGGAACCGCCGGCGGTCAGTGGTCAACGTCGATACGTCCTCCGCGTCGTTCGTGGAACTGTCATCTGTCATTGTCGCAGTTCTTCGATCTCGTATCCGGTTGGCGTCCGATACGTCACCGCCGAGGCCGCTGGCTCCCGTCTCGCCCGCCCGTCCCGTTGCCGGTACGGGCCCGACCGCTTCGTCGACGTCGGCGGCACTCTCGCTGGTGACGGCCGTGCCGTATCCCTCTCCGGTCGGGCCCAGACGCGTGGTACACCGCGCCTGTCCGTATCGGGCAACCCGTCGGGCGTGAAATCGCACATGTGACTGTCTCCGTCCCGCAAGGGGCGATCGTCGCACGTCTCCGCGTGGCTACCGCAACGCGACCGTGCGACATAGTCATCAGACAGATTGTATTTAATTTTGGCGGTCACATCTGGTTCGGAGACTCCGTCGAGTTACTCGGTTGATGAGGACGAGAAATGACGACCGCCGTCGCGTCCGATCCGGCCTCCCCTCTACGACGGCAGCGCGGGTCGAGGCCAGTACAGGGACTCGGCACCGGAACTCGTCCGTCCGTAGTAACCAGATAGTACCGAGAAACACCGTAATAGATTGTCAGGCAATCGGGAACAGCCAGGAAGAATAACAAGGGTACTTTCGTTATGCAGTCCCGGATGGCGGAACAATCGGGAGGGAGCCGCGGGATCACCGTCCGATCTAGCGCGGTCTAGACGGCATCCCGGAAGAGGGACGTTCTGCTAGAGTGGTGAGCCCGTAGTCCGGCGCAGAGTCTGTCCGGTAGGTTCTAGCGCGGTTCCCGTGCACTCGCCACGGAAACAGCTCGCTGCTAGATCCCGTAACCGAACCTCGAAGGGACTCGGGTGACGGCACTGCCGTGATTCATCGAGGGGACGCCCGGTCGCCGGCCCGGGTTCGATCCGGACTGAGCCACCGCCGGCTCCGAGGATCGATTCGTTCCCTTCGTTCGAGAAAACCGCCCAAGAATCGAGGTGGGCCCGGAACCGAGGTTACTCCCGCACCGGTTCCGACGAGGCCGTCTTCGCGTTTTCGCTGGAGGCCGACTCGCCGGACTCCTCCTTGAGTTCGTTGAGTTCCTGTTCGACCTGCCTGCGCCCCTTCTTGAATTCGCCCATCGCTTCTCCGGTCGACCTGGCGAGCTTCGGGATTTTCTGCGCCCCGAACAGCATGATCGCCAGCGCCAGAATGATCATCATCTCCTGCGTCCCTGGCATGCCTATCTGGGCAACTGGAACTTGCGGCATACTCGCGAATTTGTGAGTGGATCATATAATCTTTTTGCGAGTTAGTATCAGACGCCGATTTTCCGCCCAGTCAGGTGGATACGTCAGCCGATGTCGAACGGGCGAGTCTAGTAACCCTAGGCGAAACATTTGAAACGCTCTGTACGGAAACGGTGGGTATGCCATCGTGTGACAAGTGTGATGCATCGTTCGAGTCGGAGGACGACTACCGCCTCCACCGCCGGGAGGCCCACGGAGAGGACGTCGGACCGATCGAGGGACCGCCCCGAGAGAACCGGCTCGGGAGCCGCGTCCCTGGTAGCACGCGGTCACTCGCCTTCGGGGTCGTCTTCTTGCTGTCAGTCGCGGTCACGATCTACGTGACCATGTTCATGGGGCAGGGAGGTGCGAACCAGGTAGCACTCCCCGAGCACGGGAACGACACGATCGTATCGCAGGTACAGACCGAACAGGCCACGAGTATAGAGCACGTCCCGGAAGACGCGGACGTCAATTACTCCACCGTCCCGCCGACCGGCGGCCGACACTACTCGTCGACCGTCAGTGCGGGCGTGTACTCCGACCCGCAATCCTACGGCGCGCTCGTCCACTCGCTAGAACACGGCGCCGTCGTGGTCTATTACGATCCGAGTCAGCTCTCGGCCGACGAGAGAGAGAACCTGGAGAGCTACGCGAACGCGTATCAAGACCCCTGGCAGAGTTTCATCGCCGTCCCGAACCCGCAGGCGGACCCGGACGCAGCGTACGTGCTGACTGCGTGGGAGAAACGGCTCACGATGGACGAGTACGATCCCGCGACAGTCCGTGCGTTCACCGCCGAATACCTCGGACGCGGACCGGAGAATCCGGTTCGATAAGTGACCTCGTCCGGGGACGCGTTCGTCTGAACACGGGGTAAGACCGGTACCTCGTCGTGCGTAGCGGAGCGGCGGTGCGTGCTAGATCGATTGCAACACCGGGTGGCGCTGTCGTCCTCGGGTCCTAGTGCGCCAGAAAACCCATCAAGGGCGACGGCGTCTATCGAAATGCCGGACCTGCAATCCTTCGGTACCGGCACGTGATCCGGCGTTGTGCCGGACAGTCCGTGTCCCCTTCCCCTGGGGGGACACGTTACAGTCGGCTACCGGGAAGCACTGTCCGACCCAGTTTCGGTACCCCATCGCTGGTATCTGTAAACGGTACGTCTCGATCAGGTTCGTCTCTAGACGAACGCAAGCTGCTGCGCCGCGGTTCGGGTCGCCGGAGAGCGGTAGTGCACTCAGTAGCCGACCGAGAGCGGGTCCGTCGCTACCTGGCGGATCCGTCGTAGAGTCGCTCGGTAAGCAACAACGTCGGGAAAAGAGTACACGACCGACTCCACTTCGATAGCATTCCGTCACACGTGCGCGATGAATACGACTGGCTGCTCCAGCACAGCAGCGTAGCTATCTCTCGAAATTTCTGAAATACGGGGTCGGTTTAGAGGGGGGTTCGCGTTTTCTTGCTCCGAGGAGACTATAGTAGAAATCGAAACTATTCACCCATCGAGGGGCACCCCGGGCGCCCCTCGAGTGTGTCAGTGCGTTCAATCTCTACTATAGCTAGTATCTAGTGGAGATCAGTCAAGCGATCGCGACCAGGTGTTTCGGAACTGGACTCGACTACCGTCTTCCTGGAGCCGGAGCGGTAGTTCCGACGCGTGGTCCTCGTACTCACCGAGCGAGCCGTCAGCGTTCGGCCCTTCGACGAAGAGTCGCGTCTGCACAGTAACGCCGTTAAGCAGGACAGTGGCCTGTGCTTCCTGGACGAGCTCGCCGTCTTCGAACCGTGGCCCCTGCCAGACGATATCGAGCTGCTGCCATTCACCAGGTCTCCGGACTGCGTCGTGATGTGGTGCGGCCTGATCGACGTACGCACCGGCCCACGCGTCGGCGTCGACGCCGTTCATGAAGGTGTCGAGGATCTGTATTTCGTACTCGCCCAGCACTAGGGCACCGCTGGCCCCTCGATCGAGGCCGTCTCCTTCGACGTCCGTCGGAACACGGTATTCAATGTGGAACTGTGCGTCGCCGAACGACCTCGTGGTCTGGATATCACCGGTTCCCGGTTCGACTTCGACGTAGTCACCCTTCTCGTTCCATCCTGGCTCGCCACCATCAGTGCTCTCCCATGCGCTAAGATCACCACCGTCAATCAGCATCTCGGCATCGCCCGGCGCTTCACCAGTCGTGCCTGTCCCGCCAGGGGAAATCAGCTCAGGGTCCTCCCAGTCGCCACCGGCGGTATCGTATTCCGGCATTGCATCGGGATCCTCGATCTCGACGGGATCCTCGGGGAGATCGCGATACCAGATGTTCCGGAAGCGAACCACGTCTTGGTCACGACCGTGGTCCTGCAGGTAGAAGGGGAGTTCCTCGAGGAGCTCGCCGTCGTCGCCCTGAGGATGTCCGTTGTCCGCGAAGAAGTCCCGAATGTCCTTCCACCAGTTGGGACCGGGAATATCGTTGTGGACCTGAACTGCCACGCCGTTAAAGAACAGCGTCACCTGTGGATACCGAACCAGTTCGCCGTCTTCAGAGCGTGGACCTCGCCAGATTATGTCGAACTCTTGCCATTCGCCGGGCGGTCGAATCGGGAGAACGAGCGGTGCACTGCCCCCGTCGCCGTCGTCGTCCTCGTCGGTCGCTAGGTAAAACGACCCGGCGTACCCGCTCGGGTAGGTCGGGTTGTCGTGGCTCTGGAGGATCTGGAACTCGTAGGACTCCATCATGAACAGGCCGCTGTTTCCTGGTCCCTGACCGTTCTGGAGCCCGTCGAATTCCTCGGGGATCTGCCACTCGAGATGGAGGTGCACGTCGCCCAGCGCCTCCTTGGGCTGGATGCCCCCGGTTCCGAGATTGGTCCTGAAGTAATCGTAGCCGTCATCGTCGTCTTCGGCGCCGTGTTCAGTCCACTCGGCGTCTCGACCATCGAGGTGTTGCCAGTCGTCGAGAGTGGCACTGTCGCCGTCCCAGAGGATCGTCGCATCGGACGGTGGGTCTCCGCTAAGTCCCCCATCACCAGGTACGACACGTGACGGCCACTCCTCAGAGGGCACGCCGGCCCGATGGCGAGGACCGTTCCAGCGTTCGAGGAATTCGGCGCCGGTGTAGAGGGACTCGACCGGTTCGGGTGCGCCGTCGTATTCGTAGATGAGGTAGTCGACGTCTGCAGCGCCTCGGGCGACGTTCGCGAGGGCTTTCATGTCGACGTCTCCCTCGCCGATCTCGGTGAAGCCCCCATCCTCGGTCATATCCTTCATGTGCAGCGACCGGATCTCGTCGCTGTGTCTATTGAGGACGGCGACCGGATCGGCACCGCCGACGAGCGCCCAGCCGACGTCCAGCTGCAGGTGGACGTTGTCGTTGACGTGTTCGGCGAAGATGTCGAACCCGTAGCGCCCGTCGATCGTCTGGAACTCCTGATCGTGGTTGTGGTAGCCGAACTCCATCCCCGCTTCGGCGACTCTGTCAGCGACCTCGTTGACCCGTTCTGCCCACTCGATAATCGACTCCTTGCTCTCCCAGGTGCCACCGCCTTTGTAGGCGTGAATGAGCGCGTCGGCACCGAACTGGGAGTACGTCTCGATCGTTTCCTCGAAGTCGTCTTCGAGTTGCTCGATGCCCACGTGTGCGCTAGAGAGTTCCAGCCCAGTCTCCTCGAGCGCCGTGGCGACCGCTTCCTCGTCGTCGATGTAAAACGGTTCGACGGCGTCGTAGCCGGCGTTGGCAGATTCGTAGATGAGCTCTGCGACCGACAGGTCGGAGTTGTTGTACGTCCAGAACTGCGTGGAAATCGGGATCTCGGCTTGACCCCCTTGAGAGCGGTCTTTACTGTTGCCCCGTCCTTGTGCCTGTGCGAGTCCCGAAATCGAACTACCGAGTCCGACGGCTCCGAGCCCTTTGAGCACGTTTCGTCGGTTCATCGAGCGACTCCTGCTGCTCTTCTCGTCCGAATGCATCTGATCTAGTTCCTTCATGGGTACACGTAATCTGCAACACTCTTGGACGAGTGCTGTCGCCATTGTTTGGCCGATCTGGCGTTAGTTAGTTGCCCTATTCCAGTCAGTGTAGTCATGAGTAGTCCAATGAACTATGAAGTCATTTATATACCAGGAGCGTATCGCCACCTCGAGAGCGGATCGCGCTCCGTTCGTCCCGGCAGAGCGGACGATACCAGAGTGGGGGAAACTCCGTCTCTATCGTCCGCATGGTCTGGGCTCGGCAGAATAGACGATACTTGCCGATGGATTTTCCAATGGTCTGAGAGCGTAAGTAACCAAAAATTAAATGGTAGTAATATTCGATCTAGTCATAGAGGTGTTAACGAATGGACCTATCGCGACGACAGATCCTCGGGGCGGGGATCGCGTTCGCTGGTGGAGGTGTTAGCTTCGTCTTCGTCGGCGATGACGCGAGCGATCCCGAGGACGCGAACGACACGGGTAGTGATGGCGGGGCGAAGGCCCCGCCGACGGAGACGACAGCCGGCGGCTCGGCGGCAACCGTGACCGAGATCGCTCCCGAGGAAGCGACAGAGACGGTCACAGAGCCGCCCCCGACGGAGAGCGATACTGACGCGGAGACGCCGTCTCGGACGGAAACCGACACGCCGCCTGCCGACGACGGCGACCACGGATCGTCGGCTCCCGAAGACGACGACAACGCTGATGCAGGCGGTGGAGGCGGAGGTGACGAAACGGACACGTCGGACGAGGGGGCCACCCCGACGTCGACGCCGAGAGACACCGACACGCCGACGGCCACTGAACCACCAGCCGGTACCGACACGCCGACGGCCACTGAACCACCAGCCGGTACCGACACGCCGACGGACACACCGCCGTCGACTGACACGGACACACCGACAGTGACCGAAACGGCAACGGCTACCGAACCGCCGACCGATACCGAGACGACGGAGACGGAGACGGCCACGCCGTCGCCGGAGCCGACGGAGACGTCGGGTGATCAGACGTGTAGCATATCCGATTACGAACAGACGCCGTCCGGGGTTTAGGTGTACCCTTCTGTCCAGAAAACCATCCCAGTTCAGCCCGGACTGGGGCCTTCTCGAAAGGGCGGGGGTGTCGGTGGACTCCCGCTCTGACCGCCTTTCGTGACAGGCGTACGTTCGCATTCGCGTCCTCCGCTCGCAGTGAAAACAGATGGTTCCCGGCGGCCCGTCGTACACCGGAGCGTTCTCCGCTCGGGACCACGTGGGCCATGACGGTGGTCACTCCTCCTCGGTTTCGTAGGGCTCGCCGACCGCTGCGGGCACCCGCGTGTACCCGAACAGCGTCAGGACGACGAGCACGGCGAGGTAGGGGAACAGGCCGGTAATGCTCCCCGGTAAGGCGATACCGATCGTCTGTAACTGGATCTGGAGCATGTCCATCGCGCCGAACAGCAGCGAGGCGAAGAAGGTCCCGATCGGGTTGTAGTTGCCGAACAGGTAGGCGACGATGGCGATCCACCCGCGGCCGTTGACCATCGTCACGCCGGTCCCGGTGAACCCACTGCTGAGGCCAACCGAGAGCACGGCACCCGCCAGTCCGGCCATCGCACCGGAGAAGATCACCGTGGCGTAGCGGACGCGGTTGACGTTGACGCCCGCCGTGTCCAGCGCCTCCGGGTTCTCGCCGGCCGCCTGGATCCAGTACCCGTACCGGGTCCGGTAGAGGACGATCCAGGCCAGCACCGTCAGGACGACGGTGAGCATGACGAGCGGCGAGGCGTCGAACAGCAACCGGCCGACGACCGGCAGCTCGACGAGTCCCGGAATGACGACGTTGTTCACGTTCTTGAGCGTGGGGCTGGAGACCCCGCCCCAGAGGACTGTGGCGCCGAACGGACCGAAGCCGAGGCCGATGAACCACACGGCGAGGCCCGCGACGATCTGGTCGGCCTTGTACCGAATCGTCAGGACCGCGAACGCCACCGTCAGCACGGCGGTGAACAGCACGGCGACGAGGATGGCGAGCCACAGGTCCATCTGCGAGATCGGCGCGTCGCCCGAGATCAGCCACGCCGCTGCGGCCGCGGTCAGCGCGCCGAAGATCATGAACCCCTCGAGGCCGATGTTGAAGACCCCGCTCTTCTCGGCGTACAACCCGCCGATGGCTGCGAGCGCGATCGGCATCGCCGCCTGGAATGACCGCTGGATCATGCCGACGGTCAGCAGTCGGGACCCGGGAAGGTCCAGGGCGACGCCGACGGCCACGACCAGCAGGACGACCAGCGCGCCGCTGACGGTGAGTCGGTTCTCGGCGGCGTAGTCGGCGACGCTCATTCGGCGTCACCTCCCAGACCGAGTCGCTTGGCGCTCATCCGGAACAGCTCCGGTGCCGCGACGAACAGGACGATGAGCCCGACGACGCCGTCGACGAGTTCGGCCGGGACGTTGAGCGTGAAGCCGATGTACTGGCCGCCGGCGTCGAGACCGCCGAACAGCAGCGCCGCGGGAACGACGGCGAGCGGGTTGTTCGCCGCGAGCAGACTCACGGCGATTGCGTCGAAACCGAACGTCGGGAACGTCGCGGGATCGCTGTAGTACCCGAGGATCATGATAGCGAAGACGGCGCCGGCCAGGCCGGCGACCATCCCGGAGATCGTCATCGTCGAGACGATCATCCGATCGGCGTCGACGCCGGAGTATGCGGCCGCGGATTCCTGGTGACCGCTGGTCACGAGGTCGTACCCGAAGCTCGTCCGGTTCAAGAAGACGAAGACGACGACCGCCGCCAGGAGTGCGACACCGAGGCCGATGACCGAGAACGAACCACTGTTGAAGACGATTCCCGGGAGAGCCACGGATTCGGGGAAGGACTCGGTGTTCGGCGCGGAGGTCCCCTCCGGGCTGAGGTAGGCGTCGATGAGGAAGTAGACGACGCCGGAGGCGATGAAGTTCAGCATGATGGTCGTGATCACCTCGTTCGCGCCCGCGTACGCCTTCATGAGTCCCGGCAGCGCGGCGTACGCGCCGCCGGCGACGATCGCCGCGATGGTTCCGAGGACCATGAGGACGACGCCGCCGACGGCGCCGCCCGGGAGGACCGGCGCCAGAAAGAGGATCGTCACCGCAGTCGCGAAGCCGCCGACGACGAACTGGCCCTGGACCCCGATGTTGAACACGCCGGCGCGGAAGGCGACAGCGACGGCCACGCCCGTGAGGATGAGCATCGTCGACTGTCGGAGCGTAAACGCGACGTTCGAGCTACTGCCCACCGCGCCGTACACCAGCGCCGAGACGAACGTGACGGCGTCGTAGCCGGTCGCGGTGACGATCACCGAGCCGATCAGCAAGGCGAGCAGCGTCGACGCGATGGCGATAGCGAACCGCTCCAGGACGCTCGCCTCGAGCATCCGATCCGCCATCTGGTCGACGGCCGCCCGCGTGCGGTCTAGCGCGGCGCTCACGGCTGGACCTCCTCTTCCTCTGCGTCGGACTCGGACGCTCCGCGGCCGGCCATCATGAGGCCGATCTCGGACTCCGTCACGTCGTCGGGATCGACGACGTCGACGAACTCGCCCTCGTACATCACGGCCAGGCGGTCCGAGAGCTTCTGGATCTCGTCGAGCTTCGAGGAGACCAGCAGGACGCCCAAGCCGGCGTCGCGCATGTCGACCAGGCGGTTGTGGATGAACTCGATCGAACCGATGTCGACTCCACGGGTCGGGTGCGAGGCGACGACGAGGTCTGGATCGCGTTCCAGTTCGCGCCCGACGACGAACTTCTGCTGGTTACCACCGGACAGTGACGCCGCGTCGGCGTCCGGATTTGGCGGTTGAACGTCGTACGCCTCGATGACGTCCGCGGCGTGCTCGCGCACGGTGCTCCAGTCGATGAACCCGCCCTCGACGTACGGCTCGATAGTCTGGTTCCCGAGGAGGGCGTTACGGACGAGGTTGTAGTCCTGAACGAGGCCTTCTTCCTGGCGGTCCTCCGGGATGTAGGCGATACCCGACTCGATGCGCTCGCGCCGACTCATATCCTGGAAGTCCTCGCCCTGGAACGTGACCGTCCCGGACTCGGCAGACCTGAGACCGGTGATCGCCTCGACGAGTTCGGCCTGACCGTTCCCGTCGACGCCGGCGATACCGAGCACTTCACCCGATCGGACGGTGAGATCGACGCCGCTGACCTGTTCGATGTCGCGGTCGTCGCGGACGCGCAGGTCCTGCGTCTCGAGGATCACGTCGCCGGGCTCGGTCGTGCGCTCCTCGGTGTCGAACAGGACGTCACGTCCGACCATCATGCGGGCGAGTTCCTGCTCGGTGGTCTCGTCGGCGTCGACGGTACCGACGGACTTCCCGTCGCGCAGGACTGTGATTCTGTCGGCGGCCGTCATCGCCTCCTCGAGCTTGTGGGTGATGAAGATAAGTGATCGACCGTCTTCGGTCAGTTCCTCCATCACATCGTATAGCTCCTCGACCTCCTGGGGAGTGAGCACGGCGGTCGGCTCGTCGAGGATCAGCACGTCGGCCCCGCGGTAGAGGCTCTTGACGATCTCGACGTGTTGCTGGACGCCGACGCCGAGTTCCTCGACGGGCGCGTCGAGGTACTGATCGACGTCGAACCCGTAGGTGTCACAGACCTCGCGGATGCGATCGCGGGCGTCGTCCTCGTCGACGAGCCCGGCGTCGGTCGGTTCGTGGCCCAGGATGACGTTCTGGACGACGGTCATCGTGTCGATCAGCTGGAAGTGCTGATGTATCATCCCGACACCGGCGTCGATGGCGTCCCGAGGAGAGTCGAACTGCTGGGGCTCGCCGTCGATCCGGATCGTCCCGCCGTCGGAATCGTAGAGGCCGTAGAGGATACTCATCAACGTCGTCTTGCCCGCGCCGTTCTCGCCGACGAGCGCGTGGACCGTCCCGCTGTCGACCGTGAGGTCCACGCCGTCGTTGGCGACGACGTCACCGAACCGCTTGGTGATGCCGTCGAGTTCGACCGCGGGTGCCGTTGTGTCGCTCATTGGTGGTGAGTGTCGTCGTTTCGGAAAACCGGTTCGGTGACCGGTCAGTCAGTTGTTGCAGCCACTCGCGCTACAGGGGACCGAGATGTCGCCGTCGACGATTCCCTGCTTCGCCTCGTCCAGGTTCTCCTGAACCACGTCGGGCAGCTGATCGCCGACGGTATCGCCGAGCACCATAGCGACGGCGTCCTCTTCGAGCCCGAGGACGTTCCGGCCGTTGACCTCGCTCCAGTTGTCCTGAGCGACCGCGGACGCCACCATCCGGGTGCCCTCGTTGATCCGCTTGATCGCCGAGCCCATGATGACGTCCTGGTAGTCCGGCAGCGTCACGGACTGATCGGCGTCGACGCCGATTGCGAACCGGCTGGCGTCCTGGGCAGCCTGGAAGACGCCACGTCCCGCGGCCGCGGCCGCGTGATAGACGATGTCCGCGCCGGCGTCGTACTGCGAGGAGGCGATGTTCGACGCCGTTTGCGTGTCGTTGTAGTTCCCGATGTAGCCGACCTGGACGTTGACATCCTCGTTGACCCACTCAGCGCCCGCGACGTACGCGCGCTCGAAGGCGTTGATGAGTGCACCGTCGACGCCACCGACGAAGCCGACCGTGGCGTTGTCGGGATTGAGCGAGTTACCCTCGTGAGAGAACTCGCGGGTCGTCATCGTGCCGGCGAGCACGCCCGCCTGGAACGACATCTCGTGGTTGGCCCAGATGTAGCCCGCCACGTTGTCCTGATCGATGTGGTCGTTGATCAGCATCCATCGCTGGTCCGAGTACTGCTGGGCGTTCTCCTGCAGAGCCTGCGTGTGCTGGTAACCGACCATCACGATCAGGTCGTAATCGGGATTGGAGCTCTCGGCCAGCCGCGACTGAACGGTCCCGTAGTTGGCCTGGTTCGTCTCCTCGACCTGCTGGAGTTCGATGTTGTGTTCCTCTGCGGCGGACTGGAGTCCCTGCCACGCGAGGTCGTTGAACGCCTGGTCACCGAAGCCCGCCGGACTGGAGATGATCGCGATGTTCGTCGCCTCTCCCGAGTCCCCGCCCGACGTCGTGGTTTCCGTGGTCGACTCGTCGGTCGTCTCACCGTCGCCGCCGCCCTCTGTCTCGTCCGTTTCAGTGGGAGTGTCTCCGGAACCCCCGTCCCCCGAACAGCCGGCGAATAGTCCGCCCAGAGCGACGCCAGCACCTGATCGAAGCACGGTACGCCTGTCGATGTCGCTCGCCGTCAGCTTGCGAGCGTACTCTCGGCCAGATTTGGTAGTCTGGTCTGAATCGGAGCTCATAGCCATCTTGCCGGTGTCATTCAAGGACTATAAAGCATTGCGAACTTACGCCTCGATGGGAGGACAGAACCGCCCTCTCGGCCGATAACACGGTCCCGGCGGTCGGATCGGGAGAACGCACGCACTGTCTACCGCCAGTCTAGTCGGACTGTTCGTCACTTACGACGAGCGTACATCGTTCGTAACCGCTGTCAACCTCCGTTTCAACTGTTCTACCGGCGCTCGTTGCCCGATTGGTCCGTATCGTGGAGGTGTGACTTCGACGAGCTGTGGCCGATCCTGTTCCGCGCGCGGCTCTAGCGCCCGCTAGAAGATGCTGCGATCGCGGGGCCGACCGGTCCGCCGGGGTTCGATGTCCGGCAGATAGCCTCCGAGACGAACCACCGAACGCCTATCGCAGTTCCAGCAAGACGAGCCACCAAACGCCCATCGCAGTTCCAGCAGAAACGTGAACGGCTCACCCAGGGTCCGACGTGCAGCGCGATTCCGCGCTGACCGGACCAACTTGCACTACACCACCCCGAATCGGTACCGGACTCCGGTTCGACCGCGCGCCTTGCGACCGTTCGACCTATAGTAGAAATTGAACGCACTGACACACTCGAGGGGCACCCTGGGTGTCCCTCGATGTGTAACTAGTTTGGCTCTGGTGAATCGCTAGACGGCGTCGGCTTCGACCGTCAGAACGAGGAAAGTGAAGCGGGAAACCGTCGATGCCTATGTCGAAAATTTCCCGCTTCACGAGCAAAGTCGTTCAGTTAGCTAAAAATGCTGTTGGTGGGCGAGGCGAAGTCGCCGCCCCCGAAGGGGGTGGCGGCTTCGCCGAGTATGCGGTAGTGTCGCTGCACTGTCTGCGGGTTTACCTGGAAAAATCCTACCGAGAAGCACTCGATTTGCTGAGTGAGATGCCACAAATACTCGGGGAGATCGGCCTCAACGCGGCCGATCTTCCCGACCACTCCACGCTAGTCAAGTGGTTTGACAGAATCAAGACAGCGCTCTGGCGAGTACTGCTGCGCCTCTCGGCGCAGCTGCACGAGCCAAGCGGTCACGCCGCCATCGACGCGACGTTCTTCGACCGCGAAACCGCCAGCAAACACTACTGCCGCCGGACGAATTACCGCGTCCAGACGCTCAAAACGACTGCGCTCGTCGACACAGAAAGCCACGCGATTCTGGACGTTCACTGTACGACCGAGAAACGCCACGACACACAGCTCGGCTGGCAGGTCGCCCGCCGCAACGCGGGCGACCTGGCCAGCCTCGCTGCAGACAAAGGCTACGACTGGATGGAATTACGCGAGAAACTCCGCGATGAGGGCGTGAGACCACTGATCAAACACCGCGAGTTCCGGCCCATCGATCACGCGCACAACGCGCGGATCGATGGGCCTCGCTACCGCCAACGATCGACGTGTGAAACCGTCTTCTCGACGATCAAGCGCACGCTCGGCGACGCCGTGCGTGCGCGAGCGTGGTTTCGGGAGTTCCGCGAAATCGTCCTGAAATGTGTCGTTCACAACATCAAGCGAGCCGTGACACCGTGAAATCAAGCTACGTCTGGCGATTCACCACGGCCAACTAGTTTCAATTTCTACTATAGCACCGTTCAGGCATTGATCATCATCTCTAGCAGCCGTCGCTCCTCGTCTTCGGTGATGTAGTTGGCTTCCATGCAGGCGTGCGTGACTTTGTGTCTGAGCTCGGGATCGATGTCGACGGATTCCGACGTGTCAGAGACCAGTCGATCACACGTCTCGCTGATCGACTCCAGTTGCTGAACGATGTCGTCGACGTCGTCAGCCGCGTCAGTGGCCGCTCCGACGCCGCGTTCCCCATCACTGGTTGATTGAGGACCACCCAGGACAGCCTCGGCGAACGCCTGGCGATTCTCCCAGTCGAAACCGTCGATGTTGTTCACTCGGACGCTTATCGTCGGACTGGTGACGTCGAGGCGGTCAGCCAGTTCCCGCTGGGTCGCATTCGGGTGTTCCCTGATCGCGCGCATCGTTTCCCGTTGCTTCGGCGTCAACTCCTCCGGATCTGGATAGCAGTCTTCCGCGTTAGCCCCAGCCTGTAGCGTCTCCTCTGCCCCGTCCACGACCTGTCGCTGTCCGATCGAGTCCGGTACTGCCGGATGATCTGTTGAATTACTCATGGGTCCCCTGGTACAGGGGAGAGACACTCACCACCTACATAAAAAAATATTGCTACTATCCAACACTGAACACGGGCAATTATCGACGGTCTCCGATCGAGTGGCGTCGGCCGGCACCCCGGATTCAGAGTCGGAAGACGCGATATACTGGTTGATAGCGTCTGGCTTCGGCGTTTAGTTACGCCTATGCGAAGCGGAAGGTATCGCCTTTCAATCCGTATCGGACAGCTACATCTGTCGGTCTGGATCGTAAACGTTCCATAATTTTAATACATAGTACCACCATGACTGGACAATAGTTGAATGAGTCAGAGTGCATCCGCGATCAGAGAGTCGGTCTCCTCTGGTGAGAACGTGCTCGTACTCGCACCCGAGTTCGGTGCCACGGAGTCGTCGATCTGTATGGACCTGCTGACGCTCGCACCGCCGAGCGAAGAGGCGGTCCTCGAGGTAACGGTCACGCAGTTGCCCGGAGATCGAGTTCGACAGTGGGAAGAGCACGCCGACGTGCCGCCCGCGGCAGCGACGGTGATCAACATCGGTACGTCTACGCGGTCGGCCTCGTCCGGCCCGACGACGGAGGATCCCCCAGGTGCGTGTGAAAAACCCTCGATCAGGACCGTGTCGTCGCCGTCTAACCTCACCAGACTCGGCATCGAAATCACGGAGGCGGTCGACGAATTAACCGACACGGACGCCGAGCAGCAACTCGCCGTCTGTTTCCACTCGCTGACACCCCTGCTCCAGTACGTCTCCCAGGAAGACCTCTTCAAGTTCGTCCATCTCGTTACCGAGCGATTCACGCAGGCTGGAGCGATCGCGCACTTCCACATGGACCCGACGGTCCACGACGAGCAAACAATCGCGATGTTCCGCCAGCTCGTAGACGGCGTCCTCGAGCGCGACGGTGGCGAGTGGCAGTTCAGGGCCCGGTGACGAGGAACGCTTCGATGCCGATATCCACGGGTGTCCCGAACGACGTTCATCTCTCGTCGGCCACTTCGGTGTGGCATCTCCGGCGGCGCGCCAGCCCTGTAACAGCGTCCGCCTCTGTCGGCCGTGACCAGCGACCTGTCCCAGACCTGTCTAGCATTACCACCACCTACAGCTAATTTATGCTACGTCGTTAATTATTTAGTTGCCTAAACACAACTGACTGTCGCCGGGGTCGTCCCAGCCCGGACGATCTGCCTTGTGATGGCAACCCAGGTGGTCTGTGCGATCGTGTGCACGACACGCGGGTGACAACACTGCAGGCCTCGAACGGGAGTCACCTGTCTGCCTGTCACCCCGGCATCCCCCCACTACCCCCCTTCGAAAGGCGGCCCGGTCAGTACTGGCCGCACCGCCGCGACGCTCAACTCCGAAGCAGCGGCACGAGGTCGGCCGTTCGGGAATACGTCGTATCTCGAGAGCTGTCGCTGGAGATGACCTATTTGTGAGACGGCTATCAACCAATCGACGCCGGGCAAGCGCCCGGTGTGGGACAGCGGACATGGACCCGTCTGGCCGCTAATCTGACAGCAATGGTGGGGGTGGGCGCCCACGTCCACTGCCCCACCGATCGCAGCCGGTCCACAGCGATGGCATCGAAAGGCGGAACGCACGTGGATCGACGAGCCGACCTCCCGTTCCAAGTCGGACTATGGACTATAGTAGAGATTGAACGCACTGACACACTCGAGGAGCACTCGGGGTACCCCTCGATGTGTAACTAGTTTCAATCTCTACTATCGACGAGGTCAGTCCGATTCGCCCGTCCGATCTCAGGGATCGATACGCGCTCCCGTCACAGACGATCGAGCCGTTTCGGCTGGAGCGGTACTGCCAGTACACGACGTACCGATACGCTCTTCGTCGAGGTGCTAGCACGGCGACTCTGCAGTTCGGACTCCAACGCCTGCTTTACACTTCGCAATTACTTATTTATATGAGGATACATAATTGGTGTACTGCCGGATTCGCATCCCCGGCGACAGATAGAGGACCTGTCCCGTCCTTCTGTCAGGGGTGGCACTCGGGGCAGTAGGGCCCTCGGTTACTCATCCTCCCCTCTTCCCGAACCGAATACGGACCTGACGAGAGTCTGGAGGTGGGTGCAGCTCCCGAACGACCTACGAGCGTCCGACGAACCGGTCTATAGTAGCAATTGAACGCAGGGACACACTCGGGGGGCACCCGGGGTGCCCTTCGATGTGTAACTAGTTTCAATTGCTACTATAGCGGCGGAGCTACTTCGGCACTAGACTGAATCGCTAACCGTGAGCGGTACCGGTCTAGTAGCAGGCACCGAGCTCGCCTCACCCACACCGACTGACCGGCCAACTACCGCCTGCCGTGGTTTCTATCTAACTGATCAAAACAGATGGTGTAGTTTTTTTAACAACCGAGTAAATATCTTCCACGCCGGGTGTGGTCCCGGAAGACCCCCTCACGAGATGCGGTAGCTACACCGTGGGCAGAACTCTACGCTCCTTCTACCGCCCTCATCTCAACCGATGCGAGACACTCACCCACAGAACGACGGTCATCGATAGAAGCGTATCTCCCCTGCTCGCAAGTACTACCGCCGCTACTCGCGCGAAACGGGGCACCCAGAAAACCAACTGGGTCGGATCCACGGTGCGACAAGCGTGTCACTGATCGGCGTCTCAGCTGAAGTGTAACAGGTGCTATCATATGTGATATTGTTACGTCAATTATTTGTACGATGGTAGATGACTGGTCATTGCCGGGAGTATCTAGCTCTCGGCTCTCAATGAGGGGGCTATCAACTCGGATCACCTGTGAGGGCACCTTTGCCCTCCGAACCTCGGAACAGAGAACCGTTCCAGACGCCAGTGACCGATCACGGGACTCTCCGTATAGAATCCTCACCCTGTCCAGACTGATCTATCGGTTCTCCTGTCACGGCTCAACGACGATAGTGAGACGGTTAACCGTGTCCCCAGACAGTTGTTGATCCGGGAATAATGGTTTCTGGTCGTCATCTGGCTGCTATTTATTCCACAAACACCAGCTGTGCGCACCATTTGTTACCTATATGTTTCAGTGTGGGAGTATGCTATGTGCCGAGATTGACTGGCCTTGGCAGTGCAGGTGCGAGCTCGGCTCGTTCACCAGTGGACGTATATGGAAGTCGGGGACGGAGATCCGCCCCACTCCCATTACGTCACCGACAGGACCCTGAACTGACGACATTATGACTTGAGATATCAATCCGCCCCGAATGTGCTGGTCGCTTCTCAAGTAAGTACCTCTGCATGATACATTTGGGAAAGATACTTTATACTTGAATATCTACTATTGGGCGCCGGATCTGCCCGGATTCCGGTTTGCGCCTACCCACAGTCCATAGTCCACGGAGCGAGTGCGCTCCGTGGCTGTTTCCGGCACTTCATGGCTACTGGTATTCGAGTGCCCAATAAGAGAAGATTAGAGGTAGCTATCGATTTAATAGATTTACGTAAGGTTGACACCATATATGATGCAGTTTGCCATCCACGAGAGCTGCGATTTTATAGCATTCTTACAGTAGGTGCAGGTGACTCAGCTACCAAGAGCCCTCACTGACGAAGGAAGGACGTATACTCTATAGAATCGCTTACCACTGGCGGGGAGACGTACCTGCCGCAGGTCCGAAACCGATCTCGTTAGTCATTCGATTTCCGTCAACTATGTTAACGATGTACGTTAGTTCATAACGCCATTTAACGACAGTATTGTTCAGTGAAACAGTTAAATACAATCTAATAGAACAGTTGTCTGACACTCCCTCGACTTGTCCGGACTGTGGATCATTACTGAACCACAGAAAGAAGCCACCTGGCGGAATCAACGCCCAGATGAAGATTAGCTGTCCCAAGTGCGACTTCACGAGGACGGTCGACTGATAAATACGTGTCCTGGCCGGTTTATGAACGGGGCATGTCGAATGCTTCGTGGCTTAATTCCGAGGAGGTTCACACCGATCATGGTGGCTCTGGTCACGCGACTACGAGACTAGTGGGACCGGAGACTGTAGCAGGACAAACTGCTACAGCACTCATAGTGACCGCCCCGGAGTTCATCTGGAGATGAAACTCCTCGACAGTGACGCCATCACGACCGCGAATGGACTGTTCTGCTCTGTTGAATCCGATGACGGCAGCGGGATCGGCGGACTAGCCTCAAGCGTTCGAGCAGGAGTCAGCAACAGCTGGCTGTTCGGAATTGACTCTCGCTCTCCGAAACTACCTCCATCGTTCGAAGTTCGCGTGTGAGAATCTATCGCCGCTGGCGCCTGATGACCGTGTACTCACCCTCGATCCCCGCGCTGCCTGCGGATTCAACAGAGCAGACTGTTCAGGATGCCAGCTCCGGTTCCCGTAGCAATCACGACCCACGTGTCAAGTTCTGCAGTAGCCGTTTCGAGCTTCGCTACGACCGAGTAGTAGAAGGCTCTATAGTACTGCCAAGAGGAACTGGCGTTCCTCTGCTTCGGTGAGTTCACCGTCTCCGATAATCGCCCGCACGACGCTGTATATCAGATCCGGGTCTTCGATCACGAGCGTCGGTTCCTCCGTCGCACCTGAGGAATCATTCTCGATGACATTCTCGATCTCATCAAGCCGGGCGCCGATTCTGTCGATCTGTGCCGCGATATCGTCGCTCTCATCCGCTACGTAGGTAGGACTTGGCTGATCTTCGTCCACGATATCGTCGTCTTCGATCGGGGTGCAACCACCTGCGTTGTCGCTCGTGCTGTCTTCGATGACGACGTCGACGAGTTCGTTCCGGTTCTGCCAGTCAAAACCCTCGACGTCGTTGACCCGGTTGCTCACGGTCGCTCGGGAGACACCGAGTTCGGCTGCGATCTCGACCTGTGTCGCCTCGGGCCGCCTCTGGATGACCCGTAACGTTTCGAGCTGCTCTTGGGACAGTTGCGATCGTAGATGAGCGGTGTCCGACGAACTGTCTGATTCTGTCTCGCCACTGACCGTGGACCTGGCACGGCTACTGCTCGCCGACGTCTCTATGCTCTCGGAGTCGGCGGTTGTCGTTCTCTCACCGGGAGTTGCATACGGTGTCGTTCCTCCGTCATTGTCGGCTAATTCGGCAGTCGATGATCCCCCGCCCGATTGATCATTTGCCTTCGAACCATTTTCAGCACCCATTGGTTCGCTGTCAGGATCACCGTATTCGGCCAGGACTTCCTCGACGAGTTCCGTCGAGGCACCGCTGACCTGGTTGGCGATAGCTGTCATCGACGCCTCTGGATTCGCCTCAGCAATATCCAGAATTCGCTTGTGGATAACAGCACGTGGCACCCCACTTGACACTGATTCCGTTTGTTTAGGCATACTTTACTAATCTAGCTTTTGCTTGCCCAACGTATATATATAACAAAGAGTTTCCGCAGGTGTTAACAAAATAAATTCACGGTATTTTCACAACTAACGATCAGACGATAATATCGGGCCTATTTATATTACGCGGCGTCGACGACGACAGCGTAGTTTCGGCCGTCTTCAACCTCCTCAACGAAGGCGAAGTCGCCGTCGAGCTTGTCCAGCAACGCCTCGGTCCCCGTCTTCACGGGGACGAATAAAATTTATATTTACTTTTATACTATATAATTATCATATATATTAAACAGAATATTGGCATCTAACACACTAAATGGGCGCGGTAAAGACTACACTGAACGGCGAGACGAGAGTATCGAAGCAGGATCGGAGGCAGTGGAACATCCAGACGAGTCCTAGCGCGTTGACTGTCAATTCACAGGCAGTACGAGGCGGATGCCCCGACCCTTGAGGTCGGGGAGGAAGCCGACACCAGATGACACAAACCATGTCACTACGGCAGGCCGACTCCCAAACGTATAAGTAACGCCGTCCGTATATGTGAAAACACGGTGGAATACCGTCGTACCGCCGTCATCAAACTCGACACTCCCGAAGGAGCCGACGATTCGCTTCGAGAGACTGTCGAGCAGTTCAAACACTGCGCCAACACCGCGAGCGAATGGTGCTGGCACGGCGACGATGGCTACCACGTCACCTCGAAAGCCAAAGCCGAACGCGCCCTCTACGACCGACTCCGCGACGAAACCGACCTTACCGCGAATCTCGTCCAGAAAGGGATTCGCAGGGCGGTCGAAGCCGTCAAAAGCGGAGTCTCGCGTCTCGAACGCGGTGAGAACACGTCACAACCGCACTTTTCTGCCGATAGCGCGGTCTACGACAAGCGGAGTGCGACGTTCCACCGCGACCACGTTTCCCTCTCGACCGTGGATGGGCGCGTCGAGTGCGACTACATTCTCCCCGACGACTCGGAGACACCGCCAACCAAGTACGTCTCCGACGAGGATTTCGAGTTTCGGATGGCGCACTTACAATACCGAGACGGTGACTGGTATCTCCACGCCTCAATGCGGAAAGTCGAAGCAGACGAGGACCCGCCTGAATCCGAGTCCAAGCACAGAACAGTCCTTGGTGTGGATTTGGGCGTGAACAACCTCGCCGTTGCTTCGACGGGACGATTCTGGTCGGCAGACGAGTTCAACCATTGGCGACGAGAGTACGAGAAACGCCGTGGCTCGCTTCAGCAGTGTGGCTCTCGCCACGCCCACGAAAACATCGAGTCAGTCGGGCAGAAAGAGTACGGACGCTTCGAGATACACCTGCACACGGTGGCGAACGAACTTATCGAGGAGGCCGTCGAGAACGACTGTTCGCACATCGTGTTTGAGGACTTGACCCACATTCGGGAGAATATCCCCGAGGCGACGTGGCAACACGTCTGGGCGTTCCGACGCCTCTACGAGTACGTCGAATACAAAGCCAAAGAACACGGTATCGAAGCCGTACAAGTTGACCCGCGCAATACGTCGAAACGTTGTTCGACGTGTGGGTTTACCCACGACGATAACCGTAACGGAGAGTCGTTCGAGTGTCAGCAGTGCGGATATGAGAACCACGCCGACTACAACGCCTCAAAAAACATCGGTTTGCAGTATCTCTGTCGTCGGCAAAACGCAGACGATGGAGGCGCACCCGTAGATGTGCGCTTGAATCGCGGGACGCTGAACGTGAGCGGGGAGTACGTGCCCCCTGCCTCGGTTGAGGCATAGAACGGGAGTCCACGCGAAAGCCTCGGGGCTTGACCCCGAGGCGATTTACGACCGGTACTGTTCGAGTAGCCATGGTTTGATATCGAGCATCGTGGGATCGTCCGGCGGGGTGAGATCCGGGCTGACAAGGACGGGCCCTTCCTCCGGAGAGGCCGGCGGTAGTCCGTGACTGCCCTGGACGAGGGAAGCGTCGAGCGGTATCAGACTCATGCGGTATCGGAAGCCCAGTTTCTTCTTCGCCAGCGTCAGCCCGGCCGTGAGCTTCGGATACGCGAGCTCGGGATCGAAGAACATCTCCACCGGGTCGTACCCGGGTTTGTCGTGGATCGCGACGCTTCGCGCGTAGTCTGGCGCGCGGTCGTCGTTGAACCAGAAGTAGTAGGTGAACCAGCTGTCCGGTTCAGCCAGCGCGACTAGCTCGCCCGATCGGGGGTGATCGAGCCCGTTTTTGGCCTTCTCAGCGTCGCCCCAGACCTCTCCGACCCCGTCGACATCCTCGAGCAGCGCCTTCACCGTCGACACCCGATCAGGATCTCGGACGTACACGTGCGCCACCTGGTGGTCCGCGACGGCAAACACTTCGGACTGGTGGACGTCGAGTTGCTCACCGAACGGGCCGTCCCGGACGCTCAGCCAGCCCTGCTCGCGAAACAGCCGGTTCAGGTGTATCGGTCGGGAGACCGACGTGATGCCGTACTCCGAGAACAGCACGAGTTTCGTGTCAGTCTCCTCGGCCGCTTCGCGGATCCGTCCGACGTACTCGTCGAGTTTCGTCAGCGCCTCACGGGACTTCGGGTGATCCGGTCCGTGCTTCTGGAACGGGTAGTCGAGTACCGGCAGGTACGTGATCGTGAGATTCGGCTGACGCTCCCGGAGCGTCTTCGCCGTCGCGTCGGCGATCCACTCGGTCGCCGCCGAACCCGACTGAGGCCCCCAGAAGGTGTGGAAGGGGAACTCGCTGAGAGTATCCTTCAGGTCCTCGACGTACGACGCCGGTGCGCCGTGAATGTCGAAGACCTTGTTGCCGTCCGATCCGTACCACGGCTTCGGAATTACCCGGTAGTCGGCAGCGAGCGCTCCCTGACTGAACCAGGCGAAGATCAACGCGGTGGTAAACGAGTCGCCGAATTCCTCCCTGGCGGCCTCGTAGACCGTCTCCCCCTGTATCAATTGACGCGACTGTTGCCAGAGGCGGATCTCCTGGGTGTCGTACAGCCAGCCGTTGGCGACGGCTCCGTGCTGGGAAGGAGGGGTACCGGTCAGTACCGACGCCTGGGGGGTGAGCGTGACTGCCGGTGTGACACCCGTCAACGGTTGCGCGCCGGTCGACCCGCCAGCCTCCGCCAGCGACTGTAGTACAGGCGTGTGTTCACCGATCAGTTCCGGCGTGAGTCCGACGGCATCGATTAGACAGATGCGCTCTGACGTCATGAGTGGTTGTGCGAATAGTCTACAGCTAGGTAGTGACGGTTTCTCACACGGCGCTTCAACAGGGACGATCCGCTAGCGTTGGTCTGCCAATAAGAGGCAGCTGGTCTGCACTCCGTTCTAGTCATAGACCAGTTATTATCATCTGTCCTTATATCGATTCGGACCGATCCAAGGTACTGTTCAGAGACGGACCGAAGAACGAGTCGGACCGATTTCTCGGTGTCCATGCCCGAGATCGACCGCCCCACGAGACCGATAGTAGAAATTGAAACTAGTTACACATCGAGGGGCACCCGGAGTGTCACTCGAGTGTGTCAGTGCATTCAATTTCTACTATAGCGGAGGCCACGAGTGAGAGCTCGTGGAGCGAGAAGCGACACTGCAACCGCTGATGAAACTCAGCATCCATCCGTCTGCGGCCGAATTATAACTTATTAGTACAGTATCAACTCTCTATATCTTTGGCGTCGATCGCTGTCAGACGATCGTCCACAACTGGATGCGGAAGGCCGATATACAGTCCGAGGACGGTAAACCACCGAATCGCGTAGCGCTGGAGGAGACGGTGATTCGACTGGACGATGAACGCCACTGGCTTTGGCGGCGGCCGGGTCCGCGACAGACGAATTCAGCACGTCAGGCTTCATCCGGCGTATACGATCGCACTCACCGAACGGTTTCTCCGCGAACCCCGCGAGAAACGCGACGTCGCCGACGCCCTGTTTCTCGTCGACGGAGCGTCGTGGCTTCAGGCCGTGATCCGCCGCTACAGCCTCCGGTTTCAGCACGTTACTCATGGAAATCGGAACGCTGTCGAACGAGTATTCGAAGGGATAAAACGACGAACAGACCAATTTGTAAACATTTCTACAAGGTCTCAACAGAATCCACCGAACCGCGGCTTCAAGCACTCGCCTGGAATCAGTTGCTCTGAACGATACCGGGGACGAGCAGCTGGCTGGACTCACACGCGGTAGATTACGGTCGAGGAATTCTCCGAGCCAGAGCACGGCACCGACACGATGTCGACATTCACAGTCTGTACATCTCTGTGAAACCGGTTCACATGACCAGAGACCAGTGTTCTTCCGATCGTTGTATTCGGATCGACCGTCCGCTAGTACGGAATGGAACCGAATAGCGATCGGAGCTATAGTAGAAATTGAAACTAGTTACACATCGAGGGGCACCCGGAGTGTCCCTCGAGTGTGTCAGTTCATTCAATTTCTACGATAGTTGACCCTCGTAGTAACACTGGACTGGACACACACACCATCGTTTCAATTGTTCTCGAAGGGGTGCTAGCCACTGAGATTCGAGACGTCGATCGGGTCCAGGGCACGGACGTCGTCCAGTGCGGACAGCACCGTCTCCAGATCGACCGCGAGTTCGTACGCATAGTAGACGCCGCCGGCACGGCCCCGAGTGTGATCGTACCGGTCCAGAACACCGGGCACCGTCAGCATTCACCGTGAAGAAGTCGCAGGCAACGGCCTCTACAACTCCGGCGGTCAACGCTCTCTCGCTCGGTCACCGATCGCAGTTACACACTCCGCCTTCACGGATCTGGTCAGTGACGTGTCGGTGGATTTCGCGGGCCAACCGGTACATCGCATCGGCCTGCTGGCTCGTCGGATGCCGGCCACCGTAGTAGCTGTCCGTCCGGTTGTCGCCGTACAGGTCTTTGAGTTCGCGGGCCAGCCTCCGCGTAAAGAGGCCAAATCGCGCCGCCCGGTCGTAGCAACGGTCGTGCGAGTCCGTCTGGAAGTCGCGCAGTTCATCGCCGCCCTCCGCGATGAGGAACGCCTCCAGCGACCGTTCGACGATACCGAAGCACAGCTCGACGACGGCGGTGTAGTAGCCGCCGCCCCCGATCTCCTCGACGACGGCGAGGAGCCGACACCCTTTGGTGAGCTGCGTCTTCCAGTCGGCGTCCGCGTCGATCGCCGGTTCTCGCGTCGGGATACCGTGGCCCGCCTCGTTGAAGGCGTCGACGGCCGCGTCGAGCGCCTCCCTGACGGCGTTCGGATCACTCATCGGCATCACCGTGCATGACCATCTGGCGGACCGTGTCGAACTCGTCCGTCCGGTGGAGGGCGATACCGTCGCGGAGGATATCGCGCAGATCGTCCGCGTAGTTCGGAACGGCCTGCAGGCCCTCGACGTCGATCTCGAAGGCGTAACGGTCGCCGTCGAACGCTTCCCCTTCGAGGGACTGCCTGACGCGGTTCGCCCGTCGTTGATTGCCCAGCCTGTCCTCGCGCACCAGCACCCAGAGGTCGACGTCGCTGCGGCGGTCGGCCTCGCCGCGGGCGACGCTCCCGTAGAGGACGACGGCGAGGACGCCGGCGAGTTCGTCCAGCAACGCCTCTGTCGCCGCCTTCACGGGGGCGTGGAACTCCGACTGCGGAACCTCGAGGTAAGGGTCGTCCGGACGGGTCAGCCGGTCGCGGTTGATCTGCACGAGCCGACGCGTCCCGTCGCGTTCCTCGACGACGAGGTCGTTGTTGGCGAGGACGTCGACCGTCTTGGTGATCGTCGGCCGCGTGTAGCCGACCGCCTCGGCGACGTCCGTCATCGAGAACGACTCGTCGTGATGCCGCGTCAAAAACAGCAGGACGTCTTCTGTGGCATCGCCCTTTAGCAACCGGCCGTCTCGAACGGGAACGTCGACCGCTATCTGCGTTCTATCAGTAGAAATACCGTTCGATTCCGTTTTCATTGGCAAGGATTACTTTGCAGTACTACTTAAAGACTATTAGTATCGTGTGGTATTATTCATATGCTATCGCTGCCACAGCGACGGCACCCGACCGGAACCACCGAGACGATCCCCCCTCTGCGTTCCGTGTTCTCGCTGGCGAAGACCCGGTGCGATAGAACGTCCCGGCTGTCGTCGGGCGCTTCGTGCCTATCCCTGGAAACAGCGGTCTCCCGGTGGCTCCGGTCGAGAGGAGGTGATACTCCAGTCCGATGAACCGATGACGCTCGACGCGAGCTGACGATACAGGGATACCAGTGGCAGGCCGATGTCGCGGTGCCCGGGACCGGCAGCGGGACGATCGGCTCCACGCAACTGCAGGAGCGGATTCACGTCTGGCAGACTGACGCTTCGGTCGACGGGTGATGTGTCAAACTGTACCGCTGCGTAGAACAATTGAAATAGTGGTGTGTCTATGATGGCTCCTGAGAACATTTGAAACGGTGGTAGACGAAGAGACCCTGTACTCGCCTCCCCAGAACAACTGAAACGGTGGTGTGTCTCCCCCCTCGTTCCAAGACCATTCGCAACGGTGGTACGTGAACAGCGGGTGGGGTCTCCGATTGCAAGAACAATTGAAACGGTGGTGTGTGTCTGAACCGGCAGCGTAGACAACGAGACTACTCCCGGCCGTAGTCGTCTCTGTCTATGTGGGACACCGCTGCGCAAGCCAGACGGACTGTCCAGCGGCGACGACCGACAGTCGGCGGCCTACGGCGGCCAACTGGAAAGCGAGGGGCGTTCCGCGTCCCATTCGATCGCGGCCAACGCGGACGGCAGTTGCCGGAGTCGCTCGCGTTCGGCGACGTCGCGGTCGGCGAGTCGGAGACGCGGACGGTCACGCTCAGCAACGCGGGCGACGCCCCGCTCGACGTGCGGGATGTCTCCGTCACGGACGAACACGCCGACTTCCGGGTCGTCGACGCACCTGACGGAGAACGCGTCAGTCCGGGCGACAGCGAGGGCGTCACCGTCACGTTCGCGCCGGCGGCCGACGGTCGGCAGACGGCTCACCTGAAGATCGCCACCGACGACACCGAATCGCCGATCGCCGTTCCGCTCTCCGGAACCGGGGACGTCCCTGACGACGGCGACGACGGAGAGGACGGCGACGACGGAGAGGACGGCGACGGTCCCGGTGATAATCCCGGTAGCGGCGGCGGTGCCGTGCCCGGCGACGGTGTCGACGGCGTCGACGTCACCGCGACCTCCGACGGCGCCCGGGCCGAGATCCCCGTGACCGGTGCCGGGGTGACTCGCACTGCCGACCTCGGCACCACCGCCGTCGAGGACGGCATCGGCGTCACCGGCTTCGGCGTCCAGTTGCTCGACGACGAGGCCGTCTCGTCGGTCGACTACCGGTTCCGGGTCCGCTCCGGCGCGCTGCCGTCCGGGACGGTACCGGAGAACGTGAGCCTGTACCGGTACGCCGACGGCGAGTGGACCGCTCTCGACACCGAGTCCCTCGGCGACGACACGTACGAGGCGAGCTCGCCCGGCTTCAGCCCGTACGCGATCGGCGTCCAGACCGGGGACGACGCCGATCCCGTCGTCAGGGTCACCGAGGCGGCCGCCGAGGACAGCGAACTCGCCGTGAACGAGGAGACCACTGTCACGGCGACCGTCGAGAACGTCGGCACGACGGAGGACACCTTCACGGCGAACCTGACCGTCGACGGAGAGACGGTGCAGCAGGAACGCGTGACCGTCGGTGCCGGGGCGTCCGAGACGGTGACGTTCACGGCGTCCTTCGACGCCGAGGGTACCTACGAGATCGGCGTCAGCGGGACGGCCGCGGGAACGATCGAGGTGACGACCGGCGACCGCGGCACGGAGACGGAAACCGGGACGCCGACGGGGACGGCCGAATCGCCCGCCGGCGACAGAGAGGGGAGCTCCGGGCTCCTCGTCGTCGCGCTGATCCTGGTCACCGTTCTCGTCGTCGGAGGCGTGCTCCTCTACCGCCAGGGGTACTTCGACCAGCACCTCCCGGACGGTGGTGATCAGCGCTAGAGACGGCAACGCCACTCCGGGGCTATGACGTCCACGTAAACTTCTCGTCGGGGGCTCCCCTTCAGGGTTGGCGCCGATCGAGGCAACTGCTAGGCGTTGCTAGAGTAGCTGTGGATAAGTGTACATCAACCAATATCTTAAGTGATGGTACATGCTATGAGTTGCCAATGCCTGATACTGAGTTGAAAGGTGCCGCGGATCGCACCCCCGTCCACGAAACAGACTTCGACCCGGAATGTGGCCAGTCAGCAGTCCTCGCACTGATACACGCGTTAGCGGCAGTCCAGGACGCCGAGCCCGACGAGATCACACCCCTCGGGACGATCGTCGACGGTGACAGCATGGAGACGCTGGTCGAGGAGTATCCGGACTCGGCTCCACGGCCGTTGCGACTCGAGGCCACGGTCGATGGCTGGGACGTGGCGATCCGGAGCGACGGCGTCGTTCAGATCTACGACGTCCAAGCTACGTCTGATTCGACGCAGTCAGCCGAGAGCACAGTTAGCTAGCGGAGAAATTGAACGCGCTGACACACTCGAGGGGCACCCGGGATGCCCCTCGATGTGTAACTAGTTTCAATTTCTACTACAACGGCAATCCTCCAAGAGCTGCCCAGCTGTACCGAGTGTACGACAGCGGTCTCGTAGCCGAAGAGCCAGCATAGGAGTCCTTCGAACAGTATCCCCGACCGAAGCGGATCGACGCGCTGGACGTCGTGCAGCGCGGGTAACGGCGGCTCACTGCGACAGCAGCGGCTAGCCGACAGACGGTTCCAGAATCGCGTTCACCCGCTCGCCGCCGGGCAGGACGACGAACGGGCACGTGCTCGGAGTAGCTGTCAGAGGCGAGTCCGAGCAGCATCACGTTCCCGGCTGAAATGCATAGTAAGAGTGACCGAGGAGAAAACTGTAATCTAGCACAAGGTTATAATAACAAACACGTTGGCGTCGTATCCTGTACACTGAAGAGCGTCGTGCGAGACGCCGGGACGTCCACTGCCCGTCTCTGAGTCGTGATCGACCCTCACTCGGCAGTTGCCCGAACTGCGAAACAGAGCGACAGTCAGTGCATCAACTGATCGAATCGGAGGAGAACGACGGTGCGACGGGGGTCTCTGCGGAGTGCCCCTCGCGTACCGACGTCGTCGAACCGACCTGACGTCCGCGAGAGCGAGTCGTTCGTGAGAGCGAAGTTCACTCGCCAGCCCGAAGACTCGTGTTTCGGACGACGCCGGGGAACTCGCCCTGTTCCGTCGGAGACTCCGCCGTCAGCCGGCCAGTCGAAGCGTGGCTCCGTAGCGACTGCTAGAGGCAGACCCACACCGCTTGCGGCAGGCGGCAGTACGGTATCGCCTGCAGGGGGCGACCTTCTGACGAGCTGCTAGAAGTCGTGGTCGCTGGGTCCGGTACTCGCGACACACATCTAGTATACCCAATAAATATTTAGTAACTGGAAGTGAGGTCGCAGCTATGTTCCAGAACGTGCGTTCTGGGGACCGGCAGTCGATCGGGACCGCGTGCGAAGCGTGGACAGAGCCCACTGACGATCCCGGTCGAAACTGCAGTGGCGAGCAGTTCGTACGCTGTGAGAGGACGGAGTCCGTGTCGGGTGGCTCGACGGCATCGGTCAGACGGGCCGGCCAGGGACGAGAGGTGACTGCGTCCGTGAACGTCACGCCGGACGCCGGCGGTGCCCCGTCCCGGTCAATGAGAAGCGAGGACGGCATCGACGACTCGAACGGCGTCGTGACCGGATGCATCGCTACGGGATCCGCTGTCGGGTGGTCGCAATGATAGCAAGCGACAGTGCGTCCGAAGAGGCCGTCGTGGTAATCCAGGACCGCAGCGGCGTACTCGACGTCTCTATCGACGCCGATCACTGCAGGATCGAGTGGACGATTCGAGAGCGGTCGACCGGCGAGTGGCAGGCCCATATCGAGACCGAAGGTGGCGGCGAGAGCCGGAGTCGCTTCTCGAGTCGTGAGCAGGCCTTGCTCTCCGTACTCGAACGGGCTGGCGTCTGCGAAGTGAGCGACGACTCCGCTACAGACGATCAGCGTGGCACATAGATTTCGGCGTTCGCATCTACTGTTTCGCCGTGGGGGGATCAAACGCTACACGCGCGAGGATCGCCTGCACGGCCGAGATAGTATACGGCCAGTACGATGCCGAGACCTCGGAAGACCGGACCGGCAACCGAAACCGCCGTCACTGAACTGACGCCTGCAATCAGTCCGAGGAGTCCGGCTCCACAACCTGCACAGCCGATCACGAAGGCCCCGGGAAGCATCGCCGCGATCCCACGACCTCCAGAATTTGTGGTCGCCTTCGTTCGAGTTACTGCGAGCCGCATCATCATACCGCCAATTATCGCGTAACCGATCACCGTAATTCCCCCGAACACCCCTTCCGATTCGAGGGTGAGCCACCACAACGATGTGAGAGATTCGACCCAGTACTGGGGACCAGCCAGCATCATCTGATACGAGTACGTCGGGAATGTCACGAGCAGCAACCCTGCAAACAAAGCAATCGTAATAAGTAGCGTTTCTAGAGCACGACGTGGATTACCAAGTGTGAATCTGGTAGCTTCCCACGCGCCCGAACCCGTCTCGTGTAAACGCTGGTGGATGTGTGTCATTACTCGAGATAACTGTCGATGACCGTCTCGAACCGTGAGTACGGCTGGGCTCCAGATATCGTTCGAGACTCATCGAAGTCGTCACCGTAGACGATGAAATAGGGCGTCCCCTGTAGACCCTGTTCACGCCCTTCTTCGAAATCAGCCGCTACGGCTGATTCGTACTTGCTGTTTTCGAGATGGGTGCGGATTGAATCGCCGCTAACGCCGTTAAACGAATCCGAAAGGGAAACGAGGTTGTCGACAGACGCCCACCCGGAGTTCTGCTCCCCGTCATACGCGTCCGTGACCGTCTCGTACCACGACCAGAAGATGTCCTGATCCCCGTCAACCTGACGCCAGACGGAATGTGCAGCCTGGGCCGCCCGGAGCGAGTCATCGCCAAACACGCCGAGCGGTTTGACGATCAGACGAACCTCTTCTGCAGACGAGATATGGTTGTCCTGGATCTCTGGAAGCGCCTCTGCTTCGAACTTCGCACAGAACGGGCACTGGAAGTCTGAATAGTACAACATCGTCACGGGCGCTTCGTCAGAGCCGAGACGCGGTCGATTCGAGAGCTGTACCGGAGGCGAGGTCTCCTCCGTGTCTTCCCCCTCAGTCGGCGTTGGGTTTTCCGTCTGCGGTCGAGCGGAACGGGTATCGAGTTCAGATAGCGAGGTGAGATATCCACCAGTGATTGCTCCACCAGTGATTGCTCCACTAGCGAACGTGAGTACTGTCCGGCGGTTGATATCGGGAATGTCCATTAACTGGAAGTTGTTATCGATTACGTATAAATATTGTTCAAGGTATTGCCGATCTCATCGCTGTTGGTCGAATAGATCGATCCGGGGTTCGACACTACAGTGAACCGCCTCGGGGTCAAGCCCCGAGGCACTCGGCCTGCTCCGCCTGTAGAAGTCGAAAATATTTCCACATCGAGGGGCACCCGGAGCGCCCTTCGAGTGTGTCATCGCGTTCAATCTCTACTAGAGCGACGAATCCGGTTCTTCCGATGGCGAGACCGGGCCGACTGACGCGAAGCCGTGATACCTCCACCGGGGAATCCCGGACCTGTAGGGGTGGGGAAGTCGATCACCCCGGGCAGCATCACGACCAGAACCGCCATCGGTCACGTCGTTCTCGTCCCCGTTATCGTCCGTCGCCGTCCGTATTTCCACCGCCGCCCGTCCGCCCGCTACCGACCTCCGACGCCTGCGGGTGCTCGTGATGCGACACTACGTCGTCGACGGCCGCCGCGCCGTGGTCCCGGAGCAGCGACGTCGCCTCCCGGGCGCGACGCTCCGAGACCACGACGGCGACGCGCGGGCGCTCCCGCTCGGGGACGCGCCGGTACGTACCGAGCAGTCCGCCGAGGAAGCCGCCGCTGGCCGCGCCGAGCCCGAACCCGAGGAAGGTGAGCGCGTACGGCCCGGAGGCCATGATCGGCGCGAATCGCCACGCGGGCACGAGGTGCCGGCTCACGGCGAGCAGCAGGACGGCGCCCAGAAGCCCGCCGAGCAGGCCGCCCCAGGCGAGCCCGCGCTCCTCCGGCATCGCGACGGTCGGGTCGAAGAATGGGTCGTCGACGTCGGGCTCGGACGGGTCCAGACCCGCCCCGCGGAGGGCGTCCCTGGCGGCCTCGGCGTCCTCGCCGTCGTCGAAGGCCGCTACCAGCCGTCTCATCGGGCGTCACCCGGTTCCTGTAGCATGGCGTGTAGCTGTCCCTGCACCCGCCGGCTGATCTGGTCCGGGCCGCCGACGACCCAGCCGTGGTTGTACTTCCGGTCGTAGGGCGCGGCCTCGTGGGGTCGAGTGAGGTTCGTCAGGTAGTTCGCGACCGTCTCCGGGACGCCGTCCTGCTCGACGCAGAGCATCGGGCCGTGCTTGCCGCGGTGGCTCTCGACGCAGGCCGGCAGGGCGACCTGCCAGTCTTCGGGATTGACGAAGACGAAGTTGTGCCCGCTCTCCGCGATGCCCCAGCCGATCGACCGTCCCCACTCGCCGAACACCCAGCCCTGGTTCCGTCCGATGTCCTTGTACCCCGCGAGGCCGACGCTCAGTCCGTAGGGGTCCGAGCCCTGCGGGATGCGCTGGACGTGTCCGAACTGCGCGAGGTCCCGCGCGACGGTGGCGCTGATCTTGCTCTCGTCGCCGAGGAGGTACATGTACGCCTCGTCGAAGCGGGCCTCGAGCTGGCGGCGCGTCGGCCCGGGAATGCGGTCGTCGCCGACGTAGAGGAAGCCGTCGCCGCCGTGGGCGTTCCAGGACTGGGCCGGCATCGCCGTCCGGAGGTCGTCGAGACTCGCGACGTACGCGGTGTCCCGGTGGTTAGCGTGGATCGTGCTGAGGTACTGGTCCGCATTGGCCGCGACCTCCACGGGCGTCTGGCCCTCGATCCGGCTGGTCTTCAGGCCCATCGCCTGCAGTTCCCGCTCGACGTCGGCGCTGACGTAGCGCTCGCCGCCGACGACGTAGGCCTGCGTGTCGCCGTCGACGTGGACGCCCTCAGGGTGGAGCCGCTGGATCTCCTCGCGGGTCGCCGCGGGCAGCGAGTCCCGCTCCGTCAGCAGGACGGCGCCGTCGATCGGGTGGTGGATGAAGGTGACCCCCGGCAGCGCTGCGCCGAGGTCGCTGTCGCTGACGAGGATCACCGCGCCCGGGCGCGTGTGCTCGTTGATCGCCGTGTAGACGTTCTGGGTGATCGCCGCCGCCGTCTCGTAGTCGCTCTCGCCGGCCAGCCGGGTCGTCATCGTCGTGACCGTCGACGGGTCGTACTCGACCGACTCCGGTCCGGTCTCCTCGTCCGCGCCCTGGGACGCTCGCTCGCCCTCGGACGCGGCCACGGCCGCGCCGGCGACCCCGGCCCCGGCCGGGAGGGCGGCCAGATCCCGCAGGAACTTCCGGCGGCTGCGGTCGGTCACAGCGCACCACCCGGCTTGAGCCCTTTCCGGACGAGCAGCCCGTTGACCGGCCAGGCGATGACGAACCCGACCAGCGTGGCGAAGCTCATCACGCCGAACCACAGCAGGTTGTCGTCGCCGGGCATCATCGGCAGCTCCATCATCATGAGGATCCACATCCCGCCCATCATGCCGACGGAGACGCTCGTCATGCTCACGGCGACCAGCTGTGCGCCTCGCCGCGCCGCGGAGCGCGTGTCCATTCCCTGAGAGTCCCTGAGCATGGGTACGTGGAAGACGAGCCACGAGACGAGGAAGGCGACGGCGTAGACGATCACGATCAGCAGCGTCATCGCGTTCCCGAGCCAGAACAGCGGCCCGTCGAAGACGACCATCGGGATTCCGAAATACGTCAGCAGGAAGGCGGTCGCGATCATCGTGCTCGCGGCGAAGCCGACCCCCATCGCGGTCGCCGTCGCCGCGCGGAGCCAGTACGGTCGCAACACCCGGGGTCCCTGCTCGGTGTCGACGACCTGCCGGCCCCGGTAGCTCGCCCAGTAGAGCGCGAGCCCGACCGGCCCGATCAGGAGCGTCAGCAGCGGCCAGACCATCTTGGTCCAGTCGTTCAGCGCCGTCAGCCGGTGGCGCGAGTGGACGAAGGCGAACGACGCACCGAGGAGGCAGACGGCCGCCCACACGCCGGCGACCGCCTCGAGCGGGCTCAGCCCGGCTCCCTGGTGGCGGTAGGGCGTGATCTCGACCGCGTAGTCGAGCCGGCCCTGCGTCACCCACGAGACCTGGTCGGTGGTCCCCATCGCGAACAGGTGGTTGAACGGCCCCTCCATCGGCGACGTGAACCACGCCGGCTGGGTCTGCCAGGCGTACCCCTCCGTGACCGGCGGCAGGGTGCCGTCCTCGTCGACCAGGAGGATCGGCCCGGCCTTGCCCCACTGGAGGTTCGCCGCCGAGACGGCGTGGGCCGGCTCCGAGGGGTTGACCAGCATGAAGTTATAATACCCGACCTTGTCGCGCTCGTGGATGCCCCAGCCGAAGTCCCGTGACTCGTCGCGGAACTCCGCGATCTCGACCGCGTGGGCCTGGGGCGTGTCGCCCGCGACGCGCGTCCACTCCACGTCCAGCGATCCGAGCGCGTCGTCGCTCACGAGCCCGGGCGGCGCGAGGACGTAGGCGTGGCTGGCGTTCAGCTCGTCGATCGCCCGCCGCGTCGCCTCGGGCACCTCGTCCTCGGTCGCGTACAGGATCGGGTCGCCGGAGTAGGCGCTCCAGGCGGCGGCCGGCAGCGCCCACTGCGGTTTCTCGCCGTTGACGACGACGACGGTATCCGTGCTCGCGCCGCCGGTCCCGTTCCCGCGGGTGGCGAGCGCGGCGGCCGTCTCCGCGGGACTGCCCCCGGAGACGGTCACCGTCGAGACGTCGGACGCGGTCCCGGTCTCGGGCGGGGTGGCGTTCCCGTACAGCAGCAGAGCGTCCGCGCTCGCGCGCAGGCGAGAGGCCGCGAGCGCCGCCTGCCAGTCGCCCTCGGGAACCCGGACCACAGTCGAGTAGTTCAGGCCGGACCCGGGCGGCCGCGCCGCCCTGGCCGTCAGTTCGCTCTGTCGCTGCGGGTCGTCCGCGGGGAACCGGCTGACGTCCTTCGTCTGGACCGTCGCGTACGACTCTTCTGGGGTCTCGCCGTAGTCGAACAGCGTCAGCCCGACGACGTAGAGCGGCTGGGTGGCGACGAGTACGGCCGCGAGGGCGGCGACGCCCACCGCGAGCGCCTTCCAGGGCTTCACGGTGGCTCACCTGGCCTCGGTCCGGCACCGCTGGCTGTACCGGGCGCTCCCGTCCGGTCGAGCGCTCGACTGTCGATCGTGGATGGAGTCTCGGGTTGCATCAGCGTGTTCGCGTCGTCACGTCGAAAGAGGGTCGTCGTGAGCGGTCGGGGTCGCGCGTCAGCGCGTCGGTCACCAGTCGAGGCGGGCAGGGCCGGGACGGCTGGTGAACGGACGCGGGAACGAGTTCTCGGCTGGGGACCGCCTCAGTCGGCCATCTCGCGGCAGGTCTCCGCGCAGTCGCTGACCACGTCCGCGCAGACCTGACAGTGCTCGTGGTCGTGACGCTCGCACTCTTCGGCGCACTCCTCGCAGACGCCGGCGCAGACCCTGGCGATCTGCTTGCGGTATCCCGAGTCTCGCGCCATGAACTGGGCGTGCAGCACGGCCAGGTCGGCGACGTCTCGGCACAGCTGGATGCAGCGCGCCATGTCCTCGTCGCCCAGCTGGGCGCACTCGTCCGCGCACCACTCGCAGGCCTGTGCGGCCTCGAGGCAGTCGTCGATGCACTCTGCCATCTCGTCGTTCTCGCCGACGTGGGGGATCTCTGTCAGAGCCATAGCGTCGCTAGCTGGGGCCCGGACGCCCTTTGTTATCGACCGACCGACGCGCACAGGGAATCGGTGAGGGGTCTGTACGCTCCAGTTATCCCGAACGCACAACGAGTGAGGGCGGCGTAAGGCCGCCCTACATAGCCACTCCCGCTCGGAACCGGACTGAAGGAACTCCGGCCCCAAGGGTCGTGCATGGACACGACCGTCCACACGCTGGGCGCGCTCTTCGCCATCGCGAGCGGGACTGGAGCCGTGCTCCTCGCGGTCCTGTTCTGGAACGTCCTCCGCGAGTCGCCGTTCGGGACGGTGGTCGCGCTGCTCTCGGTGACGATGTCGGCGACGATCGGCTACCACGTCGTCCTGTTCGTCGCCGAACCCGACACAGTACTGCTCGAGACGCTCCGCAGCGCGCTCTACACCGTCGTGGCCGTCGTCATCTGGCTCGTTATCGCGACCCACCGCCGGATCGAACGCCGGGCCGCGGAGGGATAGCGATGCTCGAGGGCTTCCCCTTCGCCGCCTACAACCTGGCCGTCGGCCTCCTGACCGGCCTGGGCATCGCCTCCGTCCTCGTCAGGCCTACCGTCGTCGACTACGACCGATTCCTCCTGCTGACGGTCGCCGGCCTGGTGCTGTTCCTCATCGGTGGGCCCGTCACGGAGCTCGCGGCCCCGTCGCTGGTCCACTGGGTCCACGGCCTCGCCGCGCTCATGGTCGTCCTCGGGCTGTACGACCCGCTGGAGAACGACCTGCGCCGCGACGCGTGGGCGGACGTGCTCCTCGAAGAGCCCGTCCAGGTCCGCCAGCGCGCGGCGTGGATGACGCCGATGGACGACGACGTCCTCCGGCTGTTCCACTCGAAGGACCTGGTGCTCACGCCCGCGATCATCGCCTACAACATCGACTACAGCCGCGAGGAGGTCAACCGCCGCCTCGCCGAGCTGGAAGACCACGGGTTCGTCGAGCGGGTCGAGCGCGGCAAGTACCGCATCACCGACCTCGGAACGCAGTACGTCGAGGGAGCCGTCGCCAGCGGTCCGCTGGCTCGCCCGTGGACTGTCCGGGCTGACGAGGGGAAGACGGAGCGGTGACCCAGCGGAACGGGACCTGCGATTGGCGGGGACGCCGTTGTCCTCTGTTCCCGATTCGTGGCTTCCGAAATAATATTGTGGTGACGATTTGATCGCTACGACACATGCGTGTGGCGTTTCTCTCTAACGTTGTCCACCCCTTCATCACCGGAGGTGCGCAGAAGCGCATCCACGAGATCGGGACTCGCCTGGTCGCGGCGGGCCACGACGTCACGATCTACGGGCGGCACTTCTGGGACGGGCCCGAGGAGACGGAACACGAGGGGATGACGCTGCGGGCGGTCGCGCCGGAGGCGGAGCTGTACGTCGACGACCGTCGCTCGATCACGGAGGCGATCGACTTCGCGGCCCGGGCGGCGTGGCCGCTGCGCAAGCGCCTGCGGCGGAGCGAGCACGACCTCGTCGTCGCCTCGGTGTTCCCGTACTTCCCGGTGCTCTCGGCGAAGGTCGCGTGCGTCGGAACCGGCGTGCCGCTGGTGACGACGTGGCACAAGGTGTGGGGGGACTACTGGGAGGAGTACCTGGGCGCGCTCGCGTCGGGCGGGAAGGTCGCCGAGCGACTCACGGCGAACGTCCCGCAGTACCCCGTCGCCGTCTCGGGGATCACGGCCGATCGGCTGGCCGGCGTCGGGCCCGATCGCGAGGGCGTGGCCGTCGTCCCGAACGGCATCGACGTCGAGCAGATACGGACGGCGTCGCGCCCGGAATCGGGCTACGACGTCCTCTTCGCCGGGCGACTGGTCGAACACAAGAACGTCGACCTCCTGCTGGAAGCGTTCGATCGGGTGGCCGACGACCGCGACGCTGGGGGTCGTCGGCGACGGTCCGGAGCGCGAGCGACTCGAGGCGCAGCGCGACGACATGACCCACGCCGACCGCGTCGAGTTCCTGGGCTTCCTGGAGGAGTACGAGGACGTCCTCGGACACATGCGCGCGACGGACGTGTTCGCGTCGCCGTGGACCCGCGAGGGCTTCGGGCTGACCTTCGCCGAGGCGATGGCGGCCGACTGCGCGGTGATCGCCGCCGACCACCCCGATTCGGCGGCCGACGAGGTGATCGGCGACGCCGGCTACCTGATCGACCCCACCGCGGACGCGCTCGCGGCGACGCTCGAGGAGGCGCTGGACGGAGCGCGACCCGACGAGGAGCCGCAAACGCGCGCCGAGCAGTTCGACTGGGACGCCGTGGCCGACCAGGCCGAAGACGCCTACGAGCGCGCCATCGAGGGCGAGTGGTCGGTGTCGACGGTCAATTCGGCCACACTACTGCGCGGTAATATGTAGTCACCCATACTTATTTGCTCAGTGACGGCATTTTCTCACGTGATGGTCCACATCCTGTTGCCCATCGGTACAGACGACGAGCGCGCCATCGTCCAGGCGGAGACGGTCAGTGAGCTGTTCGACAGCGAGAACCTGACGGCGCACCTGTTCCACGATTTCACTGACAACCCGGAGGGCGGATCGGTAACCCAGGTCGGCTCCGTGAGACGCGCTGCCGAGGTCCTCGAGGACGCCGGTAGCGACGTAGCGTACCACGAAACGAGTGGCGACCCCGCTGAAACCGTCATCGAGACCGCCGACGACCTCGACGTCGACGCGATCTGCCTCGCTGGCCGGAAGCGCTCACCGGCCGGAAAGGCCCTCTTCGGAAGCGTTTCCCAGGAAGTCATCCTGGGCACTGATCGACCTGTTATCGTCTGCAGTCCCGACGACGAGACGTGACTGGAGTCGTTCCGGCCAGCCGACCGGTCGTCGCATGCGACCGCATTACACAGTTCGTCGTTCTACCGGCGACCCGACAAGAGGCGAGGAAGACGCCGCTCCGCGAGAATCCATCGCGGCGCCGCCGACGAGCAGCCCGACAAACAAATCCACGTACTGATCCGGGCCTGAGCGGACGACGATCGTCCGGTAGAGACGCGAGAGGCCGGCGATGGCGAACGATAGAGGAGACGCGCCCTTCTGAAACCCGTAGCCACCGACGAGCCCACAACGGTTAACCGCCAGCCTTCAGACCCCGACACGTATGAACGAAGACGAGCGTGATCGGCTGATCGATCGCTACCTGGATGGAATAGACCAGGGAGACAAAGACCTGCTACGCGACGCTTTCACACCGGACGTCGTCCACGAGCACCCCGAGCGTGATATCGAGGGGATCGACGAGTTCCTGACGTTCAAAGTCGACGAGCAGCCGCCGCAGGAATCCGAACACGAGGTGAGCCGCCGTATTCACGTTCCGGAGGCGTCTGTGGTCCAGGGACGCAAGGTCGGAACTGTCGAGGGCGAACCGGTCGACGTCCAGTTCTGTGACGTCTACGAATTCAATGCGGACGAATCAGCGATCACGAAGCTTTCTGTCTACGTACGGGAGTGAGCCGTCGGCAAGGTCGCTCCGCCTCTGAAGCCGGTTGTCGTCGGTCCTCTGTCGATGACATCAGTGGACGAGCGGGACGATGTTCTCGGGAACCGTTCGATCAATCGCTGAGCAAGGAGGCTGCACCGATCACGACCGGAGACGCGATACCTCCACCGGATCGGATCGGGCTTTCCACTACTTGCGCATATCGTCCCTGGCCCAGAGATAGACGATTACTGGAGAGTACGTCCGGGGGATTCCGGCGGGCGAAATGGAGGGTTCGATTGTATGGTATACTTGCCCGACGTCCACTGCTAAAAGCGAAGCACACCGCTCAGTTGTCCGAAGTGGGGAGGACGAACCCCCCGGTTCGCACCGACTTCGCCAGCTGTCATCTCCCCAGGGGACGTGGGAGAGTCAGGTCACCGGCCAAAAGGGGTGCAACGCCCTCTCGGCGGTGACCTGCTTTGGGTGGGTGGGCCGGGGCAGCGTCGTAGTCCCGGCATAGCTACGATTGGTAGCCAGCCATGAGAAATTGGCCCCTAAATAGCTAGGAAAACGACACACGGGGATGGTGGAGCCCCGTGTACCGGGATCGCTATCGATGGTGGGGGTTGATGGGGGTGCCGGCATCCGGGGGGATTCCGGCACGCGAAACCACTCTCCCAGTTGTAAAGTACGCTGGGGCGATATCAATCACTGAAATGTCATTCTATATCGTGTACGACAGCGCGGTCCGCGTGCTGTTGGGACACCGTGTCCGTGGAGGAGAACACGAGGTACCCTGAAACGGCCTATCGCGACACGTTCACCCAGAGGTGGAGGTCCCGATACGCCGCGGACCGGTTCAGCGGCGAGGGCGGATCGCCGCGGTACAGCAGGTACTGCAGGCGGAGACGCTCGCCGGTCGTCGACGGTGCGACCTCGTGGCTGCGGTGCCAGGTCTCGTTGTGGGCGACGGTCGCCTCGAAGCGCCGCACCTCGGTCGCCTCGCGTACCCGGGTCTCGTTGTCGACCACCTCGACGCGCTGGATCTCGGCCACGACGGTGTAGTCGGTCCGCTCGTGCTCGTGGTTGCCGATGCCGACGATCAACTCGCGTGGCTCGCCGGCGGTGAAGTTCGTCGGGTAGCCGTCGGCGACGAGGTCGCCGCTCTCCGACTCGGTCAGGAGGTAGAACTCGGAGAACTGCTCGCCCTGTTGGGGAACGGCGACGGCGTAGCCGACGCTGGCGGTCGCGACCAGCACGCTGACCACGAGCAGGGCGTTCAGGGCGGCGTCGGTCCGCGTGGCGGGCTCGAACAGTTCGGCGCGGGCGTCGGCGTACCACCGGCCGTAGGGGACGCGGAAGCGTTCCTCGGGGGGAAGCTGCCAGCGGCGCGCGGCCGCCAGCCTGGCCCCTGCGAGGGCGAACGCACTCAGCGAGGCCATGATCGGGACCAGGCGGATGCCCCACGGCGTGAAGTTCAGCGCGAGGCCGATCAGCGGGACGACGGCGATGATCAGGCCGAAGGACAGCGCCACGCGCTCGATGCCGTCGACGCCGCCGCTGCGGTCCTCCCACGCGGTCGCGTCCGCCTCGCCGTCCCCGGTGAGGTCGACGTCCTCCCGCACCGCGGGGCTGCCGTCCTCGGGGAACAGCGCGGCGACGAACACGTAGCCGGGGACGAACAGCACGAACGGGAGGCCGACGACGAGCCGCAGGGGCGTCTCGGCGATCCCGGGCAGAAACACGGCCGCGTTGACGACCAGCGTCACCGCGACGGCGGCGGCGAGGTCGGCGGGCAGCCGACGGACCGGCCGGGGGACCAGCAGCCAGAACGTCCGTCGTCGTGACATCGAGTCGAAGGAACGCGACACCCCGTCAAAAAAGGCGTGGTCGCGTCCGCCGACTCGCCGACCCCGCCGTGGCGCAGATAGTGACTGGGAGCTGATAGTAGCGGCCGACCTCCTCCTCAGATATCACTATCGATAATTGCGGGGGGTAGCTTTACTGTCCGGAGCGCCAAGTGGGTCGCATGACGAAGGGCTCTGCGGTCGTTCGCCACGCGTGGGACGTGGGGGTACTGCTCGCGATGGGGCTGGCGTACGTCGTCCTGCTGACGGTCGGGACGATCGGGCGGGCCGTCTATCGCCGACTCCGCCCGATCGTCGCGGTCCCCGGTCGGATCAGGCGCCGTGTTGCCGGCCCGTCCGAACCGGCGACGGAAGCCCCGCGCGGCGCCGGCGACCCGCCCGCGCGGTGACGAGGGTTCGGGACCATCGAGGACAGGTAGCGACTGGCGACGGCACCACGCCGACCGACGATCCGTTCTCGCGTCGCTCCGTCGTCGGACGGCTATCGCTCCGATATCAGGTCCTGAAACGAACTGCGATAGTTTCAATTTCCACTGTCGTCCCCGGACGCGTCCGACTCCACGGCGAGGAGCACGGCCGCGGCGTCGACGGCGTCCTCGGCGTCGACCGCTCCTTCCCCCGCGAAGGTAACGAGCTCGTAGGCGTCCGTGACGGTGGCGAGCGCGGCCCGTTCCGTCGAATCGAGGCGCGAGCCGCAGGCCGCCATGAACTCCCGGTGCGTGAGGTGCTCCGGCAGGCCCGCGTGCCCCTCCAGGTGCCGCCGGCTCGCCGCGTAGGCCGAGACCACGGCCGTCTCGCCGTCGCCGCCGGACAGCGCCTCCCGCGCCCGGCCGAGCGGCCGCTCGGGATCCACCGGATCGGTCGATTCTGCTGCTACCGCCGGCACCGCGTCGCCGCCCTCGGCGACGGACGTGCTCTCCGCGTCGCTCGACCGCGACGACCGGCGCCAGCGGAGCGCGGCGGCCAGCGCCACGAGCGCGACGGCGACGGCGCCGCCGCCCAGCGCCAGGAAGCGGTCTGAGACGGCCACGCCGATCAAGTCGGCGAGCAGGGACGACGCACCCGTATCGAGGTCAGCATCGCCGGCGGCCAGCGTCGTCCGAGCCCGCGCGGAGCCGAGGTTCGTCCCGCCCCCGTCGAAGCGGGCGACGACGGCGACCTGGCCCGACGCGTTGTCCGGCAGGTCCTCCCGGTCGACTGCCAGACGGTACGCGCCGGACCCGTTGGTCTCCGCCGTCCCGACCTGCTCGCCGCCGACCACGACGGTCACCGTCTGCCCGTCCACGGGGTCGCCGTCCGCCGCCTGGGACTGGTCGCCGCTCCCGGCCTGCAGGGCGACGCCGTCCCCGGACCCGGAGTCCGCGCCGCTCGCCAGCCCCGGTGACCGTTCGGCATCTGCACCCGGAACGGCGGCGAGACCGGCCCCGAGAGCGGCGTTCGATCGCGGTCCGGGTGCGGGTCCGCCGCTCGGCCCCGGTGCGGCCCCGCCGCCCGCGTCCGGCGCCGCGTCGCCTTCCGTTGCTGTGTCGCTCCCCTCCGCGTCGTCGGCCGGCCCGGACTCACCGGTCACCAGGCGACCTGCGACGACCACGGTCGATCCGCTCCGGTCGGCCTCGACCGTGAGGGTCGTCGCCGTCTCGAGGACGGTCACCGACGACGAGGCGTTCGCTGGCTGGAGCGCGCGGTCCGCATCGCCCGCGGCGGCGCGGACGGTGGCGTCGCCCGGCCGGACCGACGCCGGTAACTCGCGCTGGATGCGGGCGTACCCGCCGTCGCCGGTGCGGGCGTCGTCTGGGAGCGCGCCGGCGACGGTGGTCCCCACGACCAGGCCCGGGACCGGCCGGCCGTCGACCGTCGCCCGGACCGTCGCGTCGAACCGCTGGCCGTACTCGACCTCCCCGGGCGAGACCCGCAGGTCCAGGGTCGGCGTGGCCGGTTCGACGGCGACGCTGGCGTTGGCCGTCGCCGCGAGGTACGCCGAGGCGTTCGGCGGGGTGAACTCGACGGCGGCGGCGCTGGCGTTCGCGGGCAGCGTCACGGGCCTGTAGGTCACCGCGAACCGCCCGTCGTCGTCGGTCTCGACCGCGTAGGTCCGGTCGTGGACCCGCACGCGCCCGCGCTGGTTCGCCACGGCGCTGCCGTTCTCGTCGGTGACCCGTCCCTCGACGAGGAGCGGGTCGTCGAACGCGACGGTCGTGCCGTTGGTGGCGACCGTCAGGTCGGTCTCGCGGAACGTGGCGGCGACCTCGCTGCGCAGCTCCGTGACGTCCTCGGTCGTGTTCCCGATGGCCGCCTGGCTCTCGTCGAGCGAGCGCCCCGTCCGGTCCTCGATTTGCTCGAAGTCCGTCCGGAGCGACTCGCCGAGCCGGTCCGCGCGCTCGCTCTGCCGCAGCACTTCCCGCGCGTGGCGCCGCGCCGCGGTCGTGTTCCCGGCCGCCCGCGCCTCCTCGTACGCCGCGTACTCCGACTGCGAGGTCTGCACCGCGTCGACGTACGCCCGCTGGGTCTCGCGGGTCTCCGACAGCTGCTCGGCCGTCTGGTCGTCGCCTTCGCCGTCCGTCTCGCCGGCGACCTCGACGTACTGATCGAGCTGGGCCTGGTACTCCTCGCCCAGAATGTCGTCCGCGCGCTCGTACTGCCCCTCCGAGACGTTGATCGCGCTCTCTCCGAGCCGACCGGCGAGGCGTCCCTCGAGCCACCGGGCCAGTTCCTCCGTGTCGCCCTCCCGGCTCACGTTCTCCGGGCGCTCGTGCTGGACGTCGACGTCCGTCCCGTTGGTCGTCGGCGTCGCCTGCTGGGCGGCGACGTCGCTGGCCCCGACCGCACCCGCAGCGGCCGCTCCCGGGCCGGCGACGAGGCCGACCATGAGCGCGACCACGAACGTCCTGCATCCGGCGCGTGTCGGTTGCACTGTTGATTCCTGTCGGCGAGCGAGTAAATGAACGTTCCGGCTCTCGACGGCTCGCTCGGGGCTCCGAACCCCCGCCCAGCGCGACCCCGCTGTCGAGACCGGCACTTCCGACGTCGAGGGGCCGAGCGAGCGGACTCGGTTCCCGCTTCTCGTTCCGTCGGTTCTTGCGCGTTGCTCACGGAGCGTCGGCCCCTAAGTTGTGCCGGCAAATGCCGGCAGAAGCGACGTGGCCGGCGGGACGTAACTTCAGAGGTGAGCCGATCCGATCAGACACGATCGCGGACCGCAGAGCGAATCGCCCGGGGCGCGCTCGTCGGCCTCGCGGTACTGTCCCTCGTCGTCTCGCCGGTCGCGGCCGTCGCGCCAGTCGCCGGCCTGCAGACCGGCGACGCCGGTAGCGCCGCCCAGGTCTCGGACGAGACCGACCGCTTCGACGTCGACGCCGAGGTGCTTGGCCGGTGCGGACTGGACTGTCGCCTGGTCGCGGCGAACGTGACCAACGTCGGTAACGAGACGGCAGAGAACGTCACGATGACTGTGCGCGTCAAGACGAGCGGCCGGACACTCTGGCGCCAGTCGGGCAAACTCGGCGACCTCCGCCCGAACGAGACGGTCGGGCGGACTTCGACGATCGACGTCGGTCCCCGCGGACTCTATCGGATCCAGCGCAACGACGGACGCATCGCCATCAACGCCACGATCGAGTGGGACGACGGCGTGGAGACCCAGACCACTCGCCGTCGCGTGCTCTGAGCGAGTGGCGAGACGCCTCGCCGGTTGACCGCCGATCGGTCGGACGGGACTGACCTCGCTTTCTCCCAGTCGCTTCGATAGCGGCCGTACCGACGCCGAACGCGGACCGACGGCGTCAGTATCCCAGATCGAGGGAGCGGTTGACGACGAGCATCCCGCCGGCGACTGCGAGCAGGGCGATCAGTGCGCCGAAGGCGGCAGTCCAGTCGAGGCGGTCGGCGAGCGCGCCGACGACGACGGACCCGGTCGCGGCGACCACCATGTAACTCGTCCGGATCAGGCCGAACCCGAAGTTCTGCTCGCTCGCCGCGAGGTTGTCCATGAACCGGGGGAACACCGCGGCCGCCCATCCCATGCCGAACCCGAGGAGCAGGAGCGCGCCGACCAGCACCCACAGCCGAGACCCGACGACGAGAACCGCGAGGCCAGCGATGCCGGTCACGGCGCAGGCCACCGCGGCGGCGTCGCGGCCGTATCGATCGGCGAGCGCGCCGACGCCGATCTGCAGCACCCCGTGGCCGGCGAAGTATACCGCGAACAGCGTCCCTGCGAGCGTCTGGGAGTACCCGTGGTGCTGGACGAAAAACGTCGGCAGGAACGAGGACAGCGCCTGCCACGTGAAGTCGAAGAGGACCGCGACGACGCCGGTGAAGACGATCGTCCGACGGGACAGCAGCGCCCCGATCTCGTCCGGGTCCAGCCTGTCTCGAAGCGACTGATTGGGCCGCTGTGGCTCCGTCGGGCGGACGCCGTACCAGAAGAGGGCGGCGACCGGGACGGCGATGACCGCGGTGAGTCCGATCGCCAGTCGCCAGTCGTAAGTGACGGCGACCCAGGCGACGACGACGGGCGTGATCAGGCCGGCCATCGGCCCGCCCGCGTTGAGGAGGCCGATCGCCGTCCCGATGTCGTCGTAGGTGCGCGTGATCAGCGCCGTCGCGACGCTGTAGTGGAGGCCGGCGGCGGCGCCGAGCAGGAGCGTCCCGACGACGAAGAGCCCGAAGGCCGGGGCCGCGGCGATGACGACCGCCGTGAGGCCGGTCCCGGCGACCGCGACCAGGATGACGATCCGCTCCCCGTACCGATCGGCGAGCACACCGCTCGGAAACTGGACGAGCGCGTACGTGATCCACATGCCGGTCAGCGCGGCGCCGATCGCAGTGGTGGAAATATCGAGGTCGGCGGCGATGTCCGGGATCACCGGGCTGATCGCCAGTCGCCCGACCATCGTCACGAAAAAGGCGAGAGAGGACAGCGTCAAGACAGTCTCCTGGTAGCGCCAGCGCATGTGCCCGGACCCAATTTCCACGTACGGGAAAAGGAGTCGATGAGTAACGTTCGAATAGGTCAAACCGGGTCCGCCGCTGTCGGTTCCTCACTCACGCCTCGTCGCTACGTCGGCAGTGGCGGGACCGCCCCCGACGGCGTGCGTCTCGACGTGCCTGCGGCCTCGGCGGTCTGTCTCGTCGGCACGGTCGGCTAACTCGTATATAATAATATTTATGCTTCTGGCATAGTATATGAATATTGTCATACAGAACTCCTCACGACCACGCGGCGATAGCCGATCACAGCGCGCAGACCGATCCAGACCGGAGTCGGCACGACGTACGTTCGTCAGGGCTTGCAACTTCATCGTGCGACGGATGACACAGATCGTCGTGGGAGGACGATTTCGACTCGTCTCCATCATCACGCACGGCTATACTGACGGCTATCACCGTCTCTACGCCGTGTTCAGGTTCCAGTGCCCGACCGTAGCGTCGACCTCCCGCTGGACTGGTGATCCAGAGAAAGAGACGAGCAAATATCAGAACGTTATTCACATACGCGATCTGTTCTTTCCCGGCTTTCGGGAGGAGGATCGGCCGCAGTATCCGCGGCGGTTCCGATGCGGCGATGCGGACTCGATCTGCTGACGAAGGGGATATCGACGGACGTGCTTCCCGGGAACGTACAGTGCCGGTGTTCCTTCGGACCAGAACTCGACCGACGGTCGCTCCGACGTCGGTCACCGAAATAGGTTGTATTGTAACGACAGTACCTCTGTTATACTAAAACCGTCGACTGGTCAGCGGGTCCGTCTCCACGTAACGTGAGTACAGGCGTTATCCGGAACCGATCCGGTTCACTCGCTGGTCAGCGCGACCTGGATCGACGTCGACGTGCTCAGGACCTGGCCCGCGATGTCCTCCTCCAGGTAGCGGCCGTTCAGGCGCTCGATCGGGCCGCAGACGGCGAGGGCGGCGGGCCGGCTGCCGTTCGTCGACGGGATCGGCGCCGCGACGCCGACGACCCCGTCGAGGTGTTCTGCTCTGCTGAACGCGATGCCGTCGTCGCGGACCTGCCGGAGTTGCTCCCGGAACTCCTCCGGGTCGGAGGCGTCGTCGGCCGCCGACAGATCCATCCCGTCGATCAGTTCGGTGAGCCGCTCCGCCGGGACTGACGTCATGAGCGACTTGCCGGGCGCTGTCGCGTGGAGGGGGAACCGCTCGCCCTCCCGGAACGGCGGGGACCAGTTCTCGCCCCCCCGGGCGACGTAGACCGGGACGGCGCTGTCCGCCTCCCTGACGAACAGGGCCGTCGTCTCTCCGGTCGCCGACGCGAGGTTGTCGATTTCGCCCCTGGCGGCGCCGTAGACGGCCAGGTTCTCCCGAGTCTGATCTCCCTGTGCGAGCGGCCGAAGCGACGGTTCGTACGTCCCGTCTCGCTTGACCACGTAGCCGTGCGCCTGGAGCGTCGACAGGTGGTTGTGGACGACGCTCTTCGAGAGGTCGGTCTCCCGCGCGAGGGCCGTCACGCCGAGCCCGTCCTCCGCGGCCACCAGCGCCTCGAATATCGCGATGGACGTCCCGGTCGCCTCGACCTCGTATCGGCCGCTTTCGGTCATTCGTACCAGCGGCTACGGGGGCGGCCGGTAAAACGCTGTTCTCTACAGCAGAACGGACCGGGGGCGTATGGCGGCGTCGCGGCCGGACCGCATACGTCACGGTCTTTGATCGAGCCGGATCATTTCCGGCTCCCGTTTCGGCAATCATCTCGTTCTGCAGAGGTGAACGGGGCGGCGGGATCCGCTACCGGCGGCTGTCGACGGGCCGCGTAGAGCAAGCGGCCCCAGACGCAGACTGGGGGCGCCGAGAGGGGTTCCGGAGAGAAGGGCTACTCCGAGTCGGGGACGACGACGTTCTTCAGGCCGTCGGTCCGCTCCATCCGGTCGAACGCGGACGGCAGGTCGTCGAGGCCGATGCGGTGGGAGATCAGGCGATCGGCGTCGATGCGTCCGTGCTGCAGCAGCGTCACCGCCCGCTCGAAGTCCTCGGTGGTCAGCGAGTACGAGCCGCGGTACCCCACCTCGTCGAAGAAGACGTCGAAGGGGCTGATCTCCATCGTCGCGTCCTCCGCCGGGACGCCGAAGACGAGCGTCGCGCCGCCCTTCGCGGTCACCGCGTTGGCCTGCTCGACGGTGGGCACGAGGCCGATGGCCTCAACGCCGACGTCGACCGGCCCGCCCGCGGCCGCGGGGACGGCCTCGACGGGGTCGGTCTCGTCCGGGTCGACGACGGCGTCCGCGCCCAGCTCGGCGGCGAGTTCGCGGCGCTCGTCGTCTGGCTCGGAGACGACGATGGGGGCCGCGCCGGCGCTGCGGAACGCCTGCAGCAGCAGCAGACCGATCGGTCCGGCACCGACGATGGCGACGCTGTCGCCCTGCCGGAGGTCGACCTGGTCGACGCCGTGGACGCAGCAGGCCAGCGGCTCGGCGAGCGCGGCCTGCTCGAAGGACAGCTCGCCGATGTCCTCGACGTTGGTCTCGGGGACGCGCACGTACTCGGCGAACGCGCCGTCGATGACGGTGTCGGCGGCCCCGCCGATGCTCGTGTTGTTCTCACAGAGGTGCGTCTCCCCGCGCTTGCAGTACGAGCAGGCGTTGCAGGGGACGGTCGGGTTGATGGCCACGCGATCGCCGGACTCGACGGCGGTCACCGACTCGCCGACCTCGACGACCTTGCCGGCGCTCTCGTGGCCCAGTACCAGCGGCATCTCCACGTCGAAGGTGCCGTGGTACATGTGGTAGTCGGTCATGCACACGCCGCAGGCGCCGACGCGGACCAGCACCTCGTCGTCGCCGGGCGTCGGCCGGTCGCGGTCCCGGACGGTCACTTCGCCGACGTCGGTCAGGGTCGTCGCGCGCATCGTCAGGCCGCCCCCCGTCTGCAGTCGGTCGTCGGCACGGTTCGTGTCGCCTCGTGTGTGGCGGTATCGTACGTCATGGATCTCTCGCTGGCCGCTCGTGGTGGACGCTGTCTCTCGCGTCTCGACCGGTCTCGACCGATGGTCGAGACGCCGGTGGCGCCCGTCACGATCGTACGTGAGCGACTATTCAGACGCCCTATTAAACCCTTGCCCATAGATAGGTACCAGTCGGCGGCCAGGTCAAAAGGGTATCACATGGCCTATCATTACCTTTATTGTTGGTGGGGGAATTGATGTACGTTGAGGCCAGTTACTATGAGCGAAGAGCGCACTCCGCGCAACCGGTACCGGCGGTCGTTCCTCAAAGCATCTGGCGTGGGCCTCCTCGGCGGCCTCGCGGGCTGTACGCGAGGCGGCAGCGGGGACGGCGCCAGCGGCGACGGCGGTAACGGAAGCGACGGGACCGGCAGCACCAGCACCGACGGGAGCAGCGGCGACGAGCTCGTCGTCCCGCTGAGCGAGTACGAGGACGCCGACATCGAGTGGCGGCAGTTCGAGGGGTCGGAAGTCAACGTCCTGGCGCCCCAGCACACGTGGGTCGACATGGTCGAGCCCGCCATCCCCGTCTTCGAGGAACTGACGGGGATGTCGGTCAACATAAACACGTTCCCGGAACAGCAGTTCCGGACGAAGCGGCTCACGGACCTCAACACCGGGGCCGGCGAGTACGACGCCTTCTGGAACGTCCGGACCGTCAACCAGTACCGCGAGGCCGGCTGGCTCGAACCGCTTGACCAGTTCTTCGAGGACGACAGCCTCTACGACGGGGACTGGTACGACCGCGAGGACATCTTCGAGACGGTCCGGTGGCGCTGTCACGCCGACGGCCAGTGGGACAAGTGGAGCGGACTGCCGCTCAACACCGAGGTGCAGGTGCAGTTCTACCGGACGGACCTGTACGACGAGTACGGTCTCGAGGTGGCCGAGACCACCGAGCAGTTCGTCGAGAACGCGCGGACCATCCACGAGAACGAGTCGGACGTCGTCGGCGCCGTCGGCCGCGGACAGAAGGGCTACGGCATGAACGTCTACGTCCTCAACACCTTCGTCCAGGAGTTCGGCGCGGACATCTGGGACAGCAAGCCGGACGACTCCGGCCTCGACTCGGCCGAGGCCGTCGAGGCGGCCCAGTTCTACGTCGACGTCCTGCAGGAGTACGGTCCCGACGGCGCCGGATCGCAGACCTGGAACGACGTCCTGTCGACGATGCAGTCGGGGCGGGCCGGACACATCGTCTCCGACGCGAACCTGTTCTGGCCCGGCCTCACCGACCCGGAGGCGTCGGACGTCGCCGATACGGTCGGAGTCGCTCCGGTGCCGTACCCCGAAGGCGGTTCGCTGGGCCCCAACCAGTCCACCTGGCAGATGAACACGTCGAAGTTCGCCGACAACTCGGCGGAGGCGTTCCTGTTCATGATCTGGGCGACGTCGAAGCCCACGAACAACTGGATGCACCTGGACCAGGGCGCCGGGTTCTCGGTCCGCCAGGGGATCTGGGAGAACGACGACTTCCGCTCGCGCGTCGGCGAGACGTTCGCCGACGCCACGATCAAATCCCAGCAGGCCGCCGACCCCATCTCGTTCGACCGCCACTACCCCGAGTGGGGTCAGCTGTACTCCGAGGAGGTCCAGCTCGCGATCAGCGGGGACAAGAGCCCCCAGGAAGCGATGGAGGCGGCGGCGAAGGCCGCCGAGGACACCTTCTGAGGGACAGAGATGAGTACGATCACGGCGGAACAATCGAACGAGTCCGGGCTCGCCCGCCTCCGGGAGCTGTGGGACCAGTATCTCCCGTACTGGCTCGCGACGCCGATGGTCCTGGTGATGCTGGTCATTACGCTGTTCCCCGGCGCTTACGACCTGTACCTGAGTCTCGTCGAGTACAAGATGTCGAGTCCGGGCTCGATCGGCGAGTTCGCCGGTCTGAGTAACTACCGGACGGCGTTCACCGAGGCGGGCGCACTGAAGTCCTTCGGCGTCACCCTCACGTTCGTCGGCGGCGCACTGGCGATGCAGACGGTGCTGGGATTCGCGATGGCGGCACTGCTCCACGGCGTGAAGTCCGACCGGGCGGAGGCCTTCTACCGCGTCGTGTTCATCCTGCCGATGGCCGTCGCCCCGGTGTCGCTGGCCACGATTTCCCGCGTCATGCTCAACACCGAGGTCGGCATCATCCCGTACCTCGTCCGGGAGCTCACGCCGTTCGCCGCGCCGACCTTCCTCAGCGACTTCCCGCTGCTCACGCTCATGCTCGTCGACACGTGGCACTGGACGCCGTTCATGTTCATCATCTTCTACGCCGGGCTCTCGTCGATCCCCGACACGCTCGTCGAGGCCTCGCGCGTCGACGGCGCGCCGCTGTGGCGCCGCTACGTGCACGTCATCCTCCCGTACATGAAGCCGGTCCTGTTCGTGGCCGTCCTCATCCGGATGATCGACCTGTTCCGCCACTTCGGACTCGCGTTCACCCTCACCGGCGGTGGCCCCGGCACGGCAACGCAGCTCGTGAGCCTCAACGTCTACGAACAGGGGTTCCGGTTCGTCGACCTCGGTGCCGCCGCGGCGATCGCTGTCGTCTACCTGCTCTTCGTCATCGCCGTGGCTAACGTCCTGATCGCCAAAGTCGGCTTCGAGGGGGTGTGGGAGTAATGGCGGCGACCGACGCCGAGCGGGACCTCGACGCCGAACGCCCCGACACCCGCCTCTCGAAGGACACGCGGGAACGCCTGACCGCGATCGGTCGCCACGCCGTGTTGCTCGCGTGGAGCGTCGTCGTCCTGTTCCCGTTCTACTGGATCGTGTCGATGTCGCTGAAGCCGGCGCGGGAGGCCATCTCCCTGCCGCCGAAGTGGATCTTCCTGCCGACCGTCATCCACTACATCGAACTGGCTCAGAACGGCGAGTTCGTCTACGCGTTCTTCAACACCGTGTTGATGGTGTCCGCGTCGGTGATCCTGGTCCTCCTCATCGGGGTGCCCGCGGCGTACGTCCTCTCGCGGTACGACGTGCCCCACCAGCGGGACGTCCTCGTGTGGATCCTCTCCTCGCGGATGCTGCCGCCGATCGCGGTCGTCATCCCCTTCTTCGTCATCTTCCGGGAGCTGAACCTCTTCGACACCCGGATCGCGATGATCTTCATGTACGTGACGATCAACATCTCGCTGGTCGTCTGGGTGATGAAGGCCTTCTTCGACGGCATCCCGGAGACGCTGGAGGAGGCCGCGAACGTCGACGGCGCGACCCGGTTCCAGGCGTTCCGGAAGGTCATACTCCCGTCGGCCAAACCGGGGATCATCTCGGTCGCCATCATCAGCTTCATCTTCGCGTGGATCGAACTCCTGTTCAGCCTCGTGCTGACGAACCAGCAGGCGGCCACGGTGGCGGTGCAGGTCTACCAGTTCATCGGTGTCCGACAGATCGAGTGGGGCATGCTCGCGGCGGCCTCGACGGCCGTCATCGTGCCGGTGCTGGTGTTCCTCATCGCGGTCAACAAGTACCTCGCCGCCGGCCTCAGCTTCGGGGTGGTGCTGAAAGAATGATCGCCCCAGTCACCGCGCGACGGGCATCGTTCACCGACCACGGCCCTTCGCCGGGGTACCCGGACGGGATCCCCGCGGCGAGGGTCGACACGCGGACCACGGAGGCACGCTAATGGCACGAATCACCATCGACGACGTCACGAAGCAGTTCGGAGAGGGAGACAGCGGGATCGTCGCGGTCGACGACGTCTCGCTCGACATCGAGGACGGCGAGTTCGTCGTCTTCGTCGGCCCGTCCGGCAGCGGCAAGTCGACGCTGCTGCGGATGGTCGCCGGCCTCGAGGAACAGACCGAGGGCGACGTCGTCATCGGCGACACCATCGTCAACGAGCTCGGGCCCCGCGCCCGGGACATCGCGATGGTGTTCCAGAACTACGCACTGTACCCGAACATGACCGTCCGAGAGAACATGTCCTTCGGCCTGAAGATGTCGACCGACCTCTCGGACGGCGAGATCGACGAGCGCGTCACCGACGCGGCGGAGATGATGGGCATCGACGACCTGCTGGACAACACGCCCGGCGAGATGTCCGGCGGTCAGCAGCAGCGCGTCGCGCTCGGCCGGGCCATCGTCAGGGACCCCAACGTGTTCCTGATGGACGAGCCGCTGTCGAACCTGGACGCGAAGCTCCGGACGGAGATGCGCACCGAGATCAACCGCCTCCAGAGCGACCTGGACGTGACGACGCTGTACGTCACCCACGACCAGACGGAGGCGATGACGATGGGCGACCGGCTGGTCGTCCTCAACCACGGCGAGCTCCAGCAGGTCGGCACGCCCCTGGAGTGTTTCTACCGTCCGGCCAACCGGTTCGTCGCGGGCTTCCTCGGCTCGCCCTCGATGAACTTCTTCGAGGGCCACGTCGAGGGCGGGACGCTCCGCGTCGACGGGTTCGACTACGACCTGTCCGAGGAGATGCAGGTCTCCGCGGACGGGCGCAACGAACTCACGCTGGGCGTCCGCCCCGAGGACGTCAGGCTCCATGACAGGGCCAACTCCGGCCACGAGTTCGAGGCCGTCGTCGACGTCGTCGAGCCGATGGGGAGCGTCTCCTACGTCTACCTGCGGGCACGGTCCCAGGAGAGCGACCGGACGTTCGTGGTCGAGACGGACGGCCAGCGCCCCATCACCGAGGGCGAGCACGTCTACGTCGAGATCCCCGGCCGGGACGTCCACCTCTTCGACGTCGGGACCGGCGAGACCGTCCACCAGCGCCAGCTCGACGAGGAGGCCAGAGTGGCCCTCGACGACCGGGTCGAGACGGTCAACGGCGCCGCGGAGTAACCGAATCCGCCCTCTCTCCGGAATCGCGGCGACAGCACACGCGGCTCCCACGTCGCGGGCGTCCCCCGTCGTGCCAGCCGCGCACGAGGCCGGTCATTCAAGTGTGCGTGACTGGATACCGTATCTATGAAAATCACGGACTACGAACTGTTCGCCGTTCCGCCCCGGTGGCTGCTGCTCAGGCTGGAGACCAGCGAGGGGATCGTCGGCTGGGGGGAGCCGATCATCCAGGGGCGCCTGGAGACAGTCCGTGCGGCCGTCACCGAGCTCATCGAGGGGTACCTGCTGGGGGCGGACCCGCTCCGGACGGAGTACCACTGGCGGAAGCTCTACCAGAGCGGCTACTTCCGCGGCGGCCCGGTCCTGATGAGCGCGCTGGCGGGCATCGACCACGCGCTGTGGGACATCAAGGGGCGGCACCACGACGCGCCGGTCCACGAGCTGCTCGGCGGGCACGTCCGCGACCGGATGCTCGTCTACCAGTGGATCGGCGGCGACGACCCGGCGGACGTCGCCGATACGGCCCAGCAGTACGCCGACCGCGACTACCAGGCGTTCAAGCTCAACTTCACCCAGGAGTTCCGCCCGATCGAGACCACCGGCGCCGTCGACCGGGCCGTCGAGCGCGTCGCCGCGATCCGGGACGCCGTCGGCGACGACGCCTTCATCGGCGTGGACTTCCACGGGCGCGTCTCGAAGGCGATGGCCGCGGAGATCGCCCGGCGGCTCGAACCGTACGGCCTGATGTTCGTCGACCAGCCGCTGCTGCCGGAGCAGGCCGACGGCTTCGCGCGGATCGCCGACGACACGACCATCCCGATCGCCACGGGCGAGCGGCTCTACTCCCGGTACGACTTCAAGCGGCTGTTCGTCGACGACGTCGTCTCCGTCGTCCAGCCCGACGTCACCCACGTCGGCGGCATCAGCGAGATGCACAAGCTGGCCGCGATGGCGGAGGCGTTCGACGTCGCCGTCGTGCCCCACTGCCCGCTGGGCCCGGTCGCGTTCGCGGCCAGCCTCCAGGTGGGCTTCTGCTCGCAGAACGTCGTCATGCAGGAGCAGGACCTCGAACTACACGACCCCGACGCCAGCCCGCGCCTCGCCCTGCTGGAGGACCCCGACCAGTTCACCTTCGCGGACGGGTACGTCGAGCGGCCGACCGGGCCGGGGCTCGGCGTCGAGATCGACGAGGACACCGTCCGCGAGAAGGCCCGGGCGCAGGTCAACTGGCACAACCCGGTCTGGCACCACGAGGACGGCAGCGTCGCCGAGTGGTGACGGCCCGGCGCTCGCTCGCGACGCCGGCCCGTCCCGTACGCTTTTGTGGTCCCCTGCCGTGGTCTCTCCCATGCGATCCGCTGTGTTAGCTGAACCCGGGCAGTTCGAACTCGAGGAGCGCGACCGACCGGCTCCCGGTCCGGACGACGTCCTCGTGGCGATCAGCGACGTGGGGATCTGCGGCTCCGACGTCCACTACTACGAGCACGGCCGCATCGGCGACTACGTCGTCGAGGACCCGCTGATACTGGGCCACGAGAGCGCGGGCGAGGTCGTCGAGGTCGGGGAGCGGGTCACCGGGCTCGAACCGGGCGACCGCGTCGCGCTCGAACCGGGCGTCCCCTGCCGGCGCTGCGCGCACTGCAAGCGGGGCGACTACCACCTCTGCGAGGACGTCCGCTTCATGGCGACGCCGCCCCACGACGGCGCCTTCGCCGAGTACGTCGCCTGGCCGGCAGACTTCGCCTACGAGCTCCCCGACGACGTCTCGACGGTCGAGGGCGCTCTGTGCGAACCGCTCTCCGTCGGCATCCACGCCTGCCGCCGGGGCGACGTCGGGACGGGCGACTCGGTGCTGATCACCGGGGCGGGACCGATCGGGCTGCTGGCGATGGAGGCCGCCAGGGCCGCGGGGGCGACGGACGTCGTCGTCTCCGACGTGGTCGACGAGAAGATCGAGTTCGCCGCGGAGCGCGGGGCCGACCTTGCGGTCGACGCCGCCGAGCGCGACCTCGAAGCCGCGGTCGACGAGTACACCGACGGCGAGGGGGTCGACGTCGTCATCGAGGCGTCGGGCGCCGAGCCGTCGATCCGATCGACCATCGACGTCGTCCGCCGGGGCGGCACCGTCGTCCTCGTCGGACTCGCCGACGAGGCCGAGGTCCCGTTCGACGTCCTCGAGGTCATCGACAACGAACTCGACGTCCACGGCTCGTTCCGCTACGCGAACACCTACGACGCCGCCGTCGACCTCCTCGCCGAGGGCGTCGACGTGGAAGGCATCGTCGACTTCGAGGCCCCGCTGGCGGACGTCGAGGACGCCTTCCAGCGCGCGATGGAGCCGGACGTCGTCAAGGGCGTCGTCACGCTCGACTGACCGGAGGACGAATCCCTCGACGCACACGCTGGTCCGCGACGCCCGTCGCGCCGGACCGAGAGAGGCGTCGCCGGCGGTCGGTAGCGGCCTCGGCGGTGGTGGCGGCCGCCGCGGTCCTCGCCCGGGCGCCGCGAGTCGGCGGTCCGACACGGACTCTCTCGGACCATCCGCCCAGGCCGTATAGGTAAGAAGTCTTACTAGACGATATAAGTATAAGAAATATTGTGGATATCTGGCGCTCCGGCTACGGCGAGCGGCCAGTCCGGGACCGGGATCGAAGGGGTGAACGACTTGTCGTTCGAGACGGCGGCCCGATAGCCAGGAAAAGCCCGCGTAACGTCGTGATACGCGGCCTCGTGGCCGATTTGCGTCGAACCGTTCGGTGACCGGACTATCGGAACCGATCATTCCGAAATAGCCCGGCGGCGACCGTCGTCGTCAGGCGAGAACGTCCTGGAAGCGGGAGTACACGGTCCTCCGGCCGGATATCGGCGCTTCTTGCGGGCGGAGTCGTCGGACCACGGCGACGACCGGCAGCGCGAACACTGTCGTCACTCACAGCGGCCGAAACGAGTTTCTCGGCCGGATGAATAATATATCTTATTATAATTGTATTCTGTTATATGGTTCCGCCGGCCCGGCCGAGCTGCCGGAACACGACGTTCGGCGTACCGGTCCGTCGGGGACCCGACGGCGGATCGCGACGACGTGCCGGAACCTACGTGCCGTCGCACCGACCGCAATGAGCGTCTGATACCCTGAGAAGCGGGAATAGCAGCGGTCTTCCAGGTGGGGAGTAACCATGCCACCGATACCGCCCTAAATTCATACGCATTTAGATGTTTGTCTGACATTATTTTAAGTACATCAACATCTTTTGGGTACATGATGACCGCAAGCCGACAACCAACCGGGTGTGCGCCGGCGTACGAGACGGAGTACGAGGCCGGCACCGAGCAGTCCCTCGCGGTGACTATCTCGGAGGCGCTCGCGACGGTGGAGGGGACCGACCCGTGGGAGATCGAACCGCTCTACGACGTCATCGACTTCGACGCGGTGGAGCGACTGTTCCAGCGGGACGACGACATCGCCGGGCCGATGACCCTCACCTTCGGGATCGACGAGTGGAACGTCCACATCCACGGCGACGGTTCGATCGAGGTGTACGAGGCCGTCCGGCCGGCCGATCTGTCGGCGACCGTCGGAAACGTGGTCGGGGACTGACGCGGCGGTGAGAACCGTCGTCTGACGGGGTGGCGGTGGATTCGCCGCTACTGGCCCTCGGTAGCCGGCAGCGTGAACGAGAACGTGGTCCCGTCGCTGGCGTCGGACTCGACGCGGATGGCGCCGCCGTGGCGCTCGACGATGCGTCGACACAGCGCCAGCCCGATGCCCGTGCCCTCGTGTTCGTCGCGAGTGTGCAACCGCTGGAACACCTCGAAGACGCGGTCGGCGTCGTCGGCGTCGATGCCGATCCCCTCGTCGCTGACGGAGATCACCCACTGATCGCCCGCCCGCTCCGCGTCGACGCGGACGCGCGGCGGCGCGTCGCCACTGTACTCGATGGCGTTGTCCAGCAGGTTCTGGAACACCTGTCGGAGCTGATCCCCGTCGCCCTCGACCGTCGGCAGCGACTCGGCGCTGATCTCGGCGTCGCTCTCGGCGACCTTCATCTGGAGGTCACGGCGAGCGTCGGCGAGGACGTCGTCGAGGTCGACGGGCTCGAACGGCTCGCCCCGCGTCTCGACGCGGGAGTACTCGAGCAGTCCCTCGATCATGTCGCGCATGCGGTCAGCGCCGTCGACGGCGAATTCGAGGAACTCCCGACCGTCCTGGTCCAGTTCGTCGGCGTAGCGCGACTCGATCAACCGGAGGTAGCTGGATACCATCCGAAGGGGCTCCTGGAGGTCGTGGGAGGCCGCGTAGGCGAACTGTTCGAGTCGCTCGTTGGACGCCTCGAGCTGGCGCTCGTACTCCTTACGTTCGCTGATGTCCTGCGCGACCGTCATGCCGGCGAAGACGTCCCCGCGTTCGTCGGTGACCGGCACTACGCGGAGGATCCACTCGCGCCCCTCGTGTTCGAGGTCGAACGTGCAGTCTTCGCCAGACAGCGCGGCCTCGAGCCGCGGTTCGAGCGCGTCCGCAGTCGCCTCGTTCCAGGCGTCCCGGACGTGGTGCCCCTCGACGTCGTCGGGGTCGACCGAGACGTCCTCGAAGCCCCGCCCGGCGGCCAGTTCGTACCTGAGGTCGCGGTCGAACAGCGTGACGACGCCGGGGAAGTGCTCCGCCAGCGTCCGGTAGCGCCGCTCGGACTGCTCGAGTTCGCGCTCCCGCTCGCGCCGCTCGGTCACGTCGCGCACCACCCCGACGCGGCCGAACTCGCCGTCGATCTCGAAGAGGGCGAACCGGGTGACGACCGGGACTGGCCCGTCCGCGGCCTCGACGTGTTCCTCCAGCTCGGCGATGTCGGTCTCGCCCTCGATCAGCTCCCGCTGGAGCCGCTCGGCCCGGTCGACCTTCTCGTCGGCAAAGGCGGTCGACGCGGGTTCGCCGAGCAGGTCGTCCCGGTCGCGGCCCAGCATGTCCGCGAAGGCGCCGTTCACCGTGAGGAACCGGCTGTCGGCGTCGAGCACGTAGACGCCGTCGTCGATGGTCTCCAGGATGCGCTCGTACTGCTCGAGCTCCCGCTCGCGCTCCTTGCGCTCCGTGACGTCGCGGAAGTACACCGACACGCCGCTCTCGGACGGGTAGATCCGCGCCTCGAACCACGACTCGACCGGCGGCGAGTAGTGATCCAGGGTCACCGGCTCCTGGGTGTCCATCGCCTCGTCGACGGCCGCCCGGATCCGTTCGACCTCCTCCATCTCGGAGAACACGTCCTCGAGGCGTCGTCCCAGAACCTCGTCCCCGTCGTACCCGAGGAACGACGCCGCGCGCTCGTTGAGGTGCGTGAAGCGGTACTCCTCGTCGACCGCGTAGAACGCGTCGGACACCCGGCCGAACACCTCGCTCAGTTCGCTCTCGAGCGTCCGCTCGCGCTCCTTGAGGTCCGTGACGTCCTCGCCGGTCGTGACGATGCGGTCGACGTCGCCCGACTCGTCAGTGAGCGGGACGGCGTCGATCGACAGCCACCGGCGGTCGCCGTCCGACCGCTCCACCTGTACCACCCGGTCGGAGACCGGTTCGCCCGTCGCGAGCGCCCGCGCGAACGGGTACTCCTCGGTCGGGATCCGCTCGTCGGACTCGTCGTACATCGGTCTGTCCGGCGGGGAGTACTCGGCCGGATCGTCGACGTCGAACAGCGCCGCGGCGCGCTCGTTCATCCGGGTGAGCTTGCCGTCCGCGTCCCGGACCAGCGTCCCGACGGGCGTCGCCTCGATGATCTCGTCGATCAGGTCCCGCTCGCGCCTGAGGTCCCGCTCGCGGTCGAGGCGATCGAACGTCGCCTCGAGGCTCGACGCGACGACCTTCGCCAGCGTCAGGTCGCCGTCGTCGAACTCGCCCGGCTGCTCGGACCCGATGATGGCGACGCCGTGGTCGCCGATCGGTAGAACGATCTCGCTCCGAGCCGGCGTGTCGGGGTCGTACGCGCCCGGCACCTCGCTGACGTCGTCGTACACCTCGGGCTGTCCGGACTCGAAGACGCGCCAGGCGATGCCCTCGCCCCGCTCGAAGACCGGGAGGTCACCGAACAGGGCCTCGGCCCGCTCGGTCCAGCTCGCCGGCCGGAGCGCGTCCGTCTCGGGGTCGTAGCGGTAGATCCCGTTGATCTCCATGTCGAGGATGGTGCGGAGGTGGCCCGACGCCTGCCGGGCGACGGCGTCGTGCGAGGACTCCTCGAGCCAGTCGTTGACGGCCTCGTTCAGCCGCTTGAGCTGGGAGACGTGCCGATGGCGATCGGTGACGTCGTAGTACAGTTCGATCCGGCCGCCCGCGTAGCGTCCCGACTCGATCGGTCTGCTCCGGTGTTCGAGCCAGCGCTCCCCGTCGCCGTGCGTGACCCGGCACTGGAAGCGCTCGACGGAGCTGTTGTCCTCGTAGGTCCCCAGGACGATGTCGGCGAACGCCTCGCCGTCCGCCACGCGGTCCGCGATGGACTCCTCGATCAGTTCGCGCTTGTCGCGTCCGACGGCGTCCGCTCGATCGAATCCGAAGTAGCGCGCGACGGTCGCGTCGGCCCAGACGACGTCGAACGCCTCGTCGAGGACGAAGACCCCGACGTCGGCCTCGTCGAGCAGCGTGGTGATCGTGTCGTTGAACACCGGCGCCTCCCGGCGTCCCGTTCCGTCGGGGAGTTCGCGCGCGACGCCGACCGTCCCGCTGAACGTCCCGTCCTCGACGAGGAGGGTCACCCGGACCTCGAACGGGACGCGCTCGCCGTCGGCCGCCTCGATAGTCACCTCGAACGTGCCGACGTCGGTCCCGTCTGCGGACAGCCGGTCGCCGATCGCACGTTCGATGCGCTCGACGTCCTCCGGGGCGAGGAGTCGCGAGACGTGCTCGCCCAGGAGTTCGTCGCGACTGTATCCGGTCGCCTCGACGATCGCCTCGTTGACAGCGACGAATCTGCCGCCGGCGTCGAGCTGATAGATCCCGTCGTCCACCGCCGTCACGAGGGCCTGATAGCGCTGGAGCGCTTCGGCACCGTCGGCGTCCCCCCAGAACCCAGGGGCGGCCAGTCCGTCGCTCATACACGTCCACGATAGCCACCAGAGGGGATAAGTCCCGTGACCGGAGGTGATCGAGACGACCGGACCGGGTGCCGTCCGCCGGATGCGATCGCAGTCACGCGACGATCTACAGATCGTTCGGTCGTCGGTGGCCGTCCCGCGAGCGACTCGCCGGTTCCGCGACGGCCGCAGCTGCTCGACGGTGGACGGATCAGAGGCGCGATAAGAGGGGCACGTCGGGGGGAGAGTTGGCATCTAGCGAGCCCCTCCGCCATGTGGACCATGGCACCCTCCGACAGGTACTTGGGATGGCGGGAATTCCGCCATCGAGTCTTTGTGTTGTCCGGTACAAATAATTACCGGTGAATTATGAACATTATTATAGATGATGTAAGACCGCGGGGCAGTGGCCGCTCCAGGCGTCTCACGGCGGGGTAAAGCCCCGGGGCATTCGCCTCGACAGCCTGTAAAGCACGGCTTTAGCCGTGGGAGGACGGCAGGCCCGCATCGACGGTTTGCGTTCGACGACCCCGGAGAACGAGAGCGAAAGCGGCCACGGGGTACTCCGTTCCGACCGACGGGGGTCTCAGTCGCGCTCGTCGACGCCCCAGAGCTATCGCTCGACTGTCAGAACCAGTACTTTAAATTGGCGGCGGGGGGAGACTCGAAGCATGCAGCTGACCCGGCGAAGTCGGGCGGTGACGGCGGTCGGCGGCTTCCTCGCGCTGCTGGGAGTCGTCGCCGCGGAGCCGCTGTACCTCGTCGGGGGCGCGGGAATCGGCGGCTGGCTCGTCGCCCGCCAGGTCCGGTTCGCGCGCGCGGCCGCAGCGGTCGACGACGAACTGACGCTGACGCTGCGGCCGGTGCGTCGGCGCGTCGCCGACGGCGAGTCGGTCTCGGTGACGGTCGCCGCCGAGGTGGAGCGCCCCTCGCCGGTGGCGCTCGCGGTGACGGTCGACGGCCGACCGACCAACGACCCGGTCACCGTCGAACTGGCGCCGGGGGAGACGTGGGCCTCCGACGTGGCGAGGCCCTCCTGGCCCGTCGCGGGCGAGTACGCCCTCGGGGACGTGACGGTGACCGTCGCCGACGACGCGGAGCTGTTCGAGCAGTCGATCGATCGGGGTGTCGGGCCGACCGTTCGCGTCGAGCCGCGCGCGCCCCGGAACGTCCACGTCGGCGAGGGCGGCGAGCCCATGGCGCCCGGGTTCGGCGAGCACGACGCCGGCCGGTTCGGGTCGGGCGTCGAGCCCGTCGAGGTCCGGCAGTACGTCCCCGGGGACTCCGTTCGGCAGATCGACTGGAAGGCGACGGCCCGCCTCGGCGAGCCCCACGTCCGGGAGTTCGAGGCCGCAACGGACCGGGAGACGATGCTCTTCCTCGACCAGCGGGCCGGCATGGCCGACGGGCCGGACGGCGAGCGAAAGCTCGACTACGCCCGCGCGGTCGCGCTCGCGTTCGTCCGCAGCGCCCAGGAGCTACGCGACCCGCTCGGGATCTGTGCGGTCGGCGACGGGGGCATCCTGACGACCAGCGAACCCGGGGCCAGCGACGCCACGCTGGGGGCGGTCCGGACGACGGTGACCGGGGCGACGCCCACGGCGGGCGGCGACGGGGTCGGCGCCGCGGCGACGAGCGCCGACCGGACCGTCACCGGCCGGGGCATGGAGGTGGCGACGGCGCAGCGCCGCGCCGACGCCCTCGCGGACGAGGACTCGGCCTTCGCCGAGACGCTCACCCCCTTCCTGGGCGCCCGCCGGTCCTACGTCAGGCGGTTCGACGAGCGGCCGCTGTTCCGGGCGGTCCGGACGCACGCCGCGGCCGGGTCGGCCGTCCGGACGGTCGTCGTCACCGACGACGCCCACCGGGCCGAGCTCCGCGAGGCGGTCCGGGTGGCGAGCCGCGGCGAGGGCCGGGTCGCCGTCTTCCTGACGCCGACGGCCCTGTTCGACGGCGACCTGGCCGACGTCGAGGCCACCTACGACCGCTACGTCTCCTTCGAGGAGTTCCGCCGCGAGCTGGCCGCCATGGACGGCGTCGAGGCCTACGAGGTCGGTCCGGGCGACCGCCTGACGGCGGTCCTCGAGGCCGGTCGCGCCAGACGGAGGGATGCGGCGTGAACGGAATCGCCGCCCCGCTGCGCTCGTCGCCGGCCACCGCGGCGGCCGCCCTCGCGCTGCTGGCCGGCGGCGCGGCCGTCGCCGGCCTCCCCGGCGCGCTGGTCGGCCTGGTCGTCCTCGCGGTTCGACTCGTCGCCGGGCCCGTCTACGCCGTCGCAGCCGGCCAGGTCGTCGTCGCGGCGGTGGCGGGACCGAATCCCGGTCCCGGATGGCTGCTCGCCCTCGAGGGACTCCTGCTGGCCGTGCTGGTCGGCGATCTGGTCGATCACCGTCGCGACGCGCCGTCGGTCGCACTCGCCCTGGGGGGCGTCGGGGGCGCCGCCGCCGTCGCGCTCGCCGCGACTGGCCTGCTCGACGCCCTGTGGCTCGCGACCCTGGTCGTGGCCGCCCTCCTGGCGCTCGCGGGCTACGCCGCGCACCGCTACACCGTCGTTCGCTTCGAGCTCACCCATGAGTACTGATCAGTCACCACTCGCGGAGGACGAACCGCTCGCGGACAGCGACCCCGACGAGCTCGCCGTCGAGGTCGAGCGCCTCCGGGCGGAGAACGCCCGGCTGCGGCGCTCGTACGCGCGGGCCAGGACCGCCCGGTACCGCCGGACTGCGCGCGGGTTCGTCCTCCTGGGCGCCGTGGCGACCGCCGGCGCCGTCCTCTTCCCCGAGGTCCGGACCGTCCTGCTCGCGCTCGGCGGGACGGGCGCGTTCGCCGGGCTCCTGGCGTGGTTCGTCACGCCCGAGCGGTTCGTCGCGGCCACGGTCGGCCGGGGCGTGTACGACGCGCTGGCCGCCAACTACGAGGCGCTGGTCGCCGAGCTCGGCCTGCGCGAAGAGCGGTGCTACGTCCCGACCGGCCGGACCGCCACCGGCGTGCGCCTGTTCGTCCCCCAGCGGGCCGACTTCGCCGTCCCCGGTCCGGACGCCCTTGCAGACACGTTCGTCGTCACCGACGACGAGCGCGAGCGCGGCGTCGCGCTGGAGCCCAGCGGCGAGTCCCTCTTCGAGGCGTTCGCGGACGCCAGTCAGGGGCCGCTGCCGGACGAGGCCGGCCCGCTCGTGGCGGCGCTCCGGGAGAGCCTCGTCGAGCAGTTCGAGGTCGCCGACCGCCTGGCGGTCGACTTCGACGCCGAGGCCGGCCGGCTCGAACTGGCCGCGCCGGACAACGCCTACGGCCCGCTCGACCGGTTCGACCACCCCGTCGTCTCCTTCGTCGCCGTCGGCCTCGCGCGCGGGCTCGACCGGCCGATACGGGTCGCGACGCCCCGGACCGGCGGCGATCCGGTGGCCGCGTTCCGCTGGGACACCGAGGACGGGGAGGGCACCGAGGACGAGGAGGACCTCGACGGCGACGGCGCGACCGGCGGCGGGGACGCGAGGGCGGGTGCGGACGGCCACGTCGAGAGCGGGTCGGCGACGCGACGCTGATCACGGCGGACCGGGATCGGGACCGACTCGCCGTCGGCGACGCTTTGGCCTCGCCGGGGAATGGTATTTAGTGGTATTAAGCGTGACAAGGTGGTTATGAGTGCCATTAGATGCCATCAGATACCATCGCGTCTCGCCGCCCTACTCGTAGCCGTCGACATACTCGGGGTCGGCGACCGCCTCGAGCCGCGCCGGCGTCAGCGGGAACACCGCCTCCGGCGTCCCGGCGGCGGCCCACAGCTCGTCGAACGAGCGGAACGCCGGATGGACCAGGACGGGGAGGTCCTCCTCGTGGCAGAACGGCGGCACCCCGCCGATGCTCCACCCGGTCGCTTCCGTCACCTCGTCTGGGTTCGCGGTCCGGACCGCGCCGGGGTCGACGTCGAACGCCGCGGCCAGCGCCTCCTCGTCGACGCGGTGGTCGCCGCTCGTGAGCGCGAGGACGGTCCGGTCGCCGACCCGCAGCACGACGCTCTCGACGATTCGGGCGACGTCGCAGTCGGCGGCAGCCGCCGGGCCGTTCTGGTGCCCTCGCCGAACTCCCGGACGGTCGGCTCGAACCCGAACTCGTCGCTCGCCCGCTCGCAGAACTCCTCGGCCCTCGGATGCACGTACTCCGGTGGGAAAACGCGGCAGTTAGCCGTTCCGATCGACTCACTCGGAGACCCGGGCGCCGCCGCTGGCCGACCCCGAGGCCCCCGAGCTGTCCGAATCGCCGAACAGCGTCATCGCGGTTTCGTCGTCGTGCTCGACGATCACCTGCCACGGATCGTCGCCGGCCGGGATCCGCATCCGCGCCTCGTATCGGGCGTACGCGGGGCAGTCCCGCGCCTCCGTGTCGGTCGCCTCCGTCGGCACCGAGAGGACGTAGGTCGTCTCGTTCAGCCGCTCGAAGGTCGGTCCGCCGACGGCGTAGGAGGGGTCCGGTAGCGAGATGTTCTGCGAGTGAGTGATCTCCGTGTTCGCGCCGTCCCCGGCGACCGCGGTCGAGCTGTTCGTCGTGACGTCGTCGGTGCAGTGCGCTCCGGTCGATTCGAAGCCCAGCAGCGCCGGCGGGTGTTCCTCCCCGCCGAACACGCTCGCTGCCGGACCGACGCCGGCGAGCGCGCTCCCGACGCCGGCGGTCGCGACGAGCGCGACAGCGGCCAGGACCGCGGCGACGTGTCGTCCGTTCATACCCCGTCGTTCCGGCGGTACGGGTATAACGGCGCTGGTCGCTCAAAATCCGCTCTCACCGACCGAGCGGTGGCGCTTCTGTTTCAACTTCGAGCGAGTTGACATTTCCACTATTCTTGAGAAAGTATTTATCCGCGGAGCGGACAGGGCAACGCGATGGTCACTCGCCGGGACCTCCTCCGGACGGCGGGAGGCGCGTTCGCGGTCGGTCTCCCGGGGTGTTCCGGGCCGGCGCATGACGACGAGGCGTCGCCCGACACGACCGGTCCGGGAGCGGGGGGTCGCTCGCCGGTCGCGGGGGCGTCGCCGACGCCGAACCGGTCGCCGTCGATGGCCGCCAGCGTCGTCCGGCAGGCCGCGCGCGACGAGCCCGCGCGGGTGCGGGCCACCGTACGGAACCCCCGCTCCGAGAGCGTCGAACTCCGGTACGGGGCGACGCTGCTGTTCACGGACCACTCGGACCACGACGACCGCGGGAACCACGAGGATCACGGGCCCCCGCCTGGCCCGAGGCGCTGGTGCTCGACCCCGTGACGCACGTCGGCCCGTGGGACGAACCGGTCCTGAGCGGCGACGGGTGCTGGCGGTTCCCGGCCGACGGCCGGACGCCCGTCTAGAACGTACTGCAGAAACGGACGCTCTCCCCCGGAGAGAGCCGGGGCGTGGCGTACGACGTGTACACGCGCGGGACCGAACGCCCCTGTCTCCCGGAGGGATCCTACCGCTTCGAGGACGTGGGCGGGGTGCGACTAGACGAGTGGCAGGGCGCGGTCTTCGCGCTCACCGTCGACGTCGATTCGGAGGGAACGCTGTCCGCGCGCGGGGAACTGACGCTGGACGGGCGCTGACGGACCCGGGCGGCACCGCGACGAGCACCCCTCCGGCCCGATCAGGCACCGTTCCGATAGCGGGCCGTCCACTTCGGCCGCGCGCGCCGGTAGAGCCCGACGCCGGCGAGGCCGAGGCAGACGCCGCCGGCGCCGAGCGCGGCGAGCAGCCCCGCGGAGAGCGGCGCGAGCGCGAACCCGGCGACGAGGACCGGGACCAGCGGGACGGCCGTGGCGGCGCCGAAGACGGCGAACAGCGCGCCGTCGAAGAGGAGCTCGTCCGGCGAGAGCCCGGCGAGGTAGACGGTCGTCCCGAAGACGTAGCAGGCGACGCCGACGAGCAGCGCGGCGCCGACGACCGCCTCGGCGAGCGGACCGCCGCGCCAGGCGAGCGCGGCCGCGTAGAACCCCAGTCCGACGAGCGGGCCCAGCAGCAGGAAGGCCCTGAACTTCGCGTCGAGGACGTCGGCGGTCGTCACCGGGTGGACCAGGGAGGCGTCGACGCCGTCCGCCTGCGTGAGCCAGTTGTACGTGGTGAACCCCGAGAGCCCGAGGACGGCCCCGAACGAGACGCCGACCGACGGCGCGACGCCCGTGATCCGGCCGGCCAGGTCGACCAGGCCGGCGGTGACGCCGAAGAGGACCGCCGCCGAGAACAGCACCTTCCCGAAGCCGCCGGAGCTGCGGTGGACGTCCAGCAGCGTCCGGGTCGCCAGCGGCTCGCCGACCCGGTCGAGCCAGCGGCGGAAGGCGGGCCCCGCGGTGCGGGCGCGTTCGCGGCCGGTCGCGTCGAACGTCGCCGCCGCGAGGGCGAACACCGCTCCGAGAACGGCCAGCGACGTCCCGGCGCGGAGCAACGTCGGCGAGCGGAACGCGCCGTACGGGGTGTAGGCGGCCAGGTTGACGCCGCCGGCCCACGCGGCGCCGACCCCCGCGGTGACGGCGGCCGCCAGCGCCAGCCCGTGAACCCCTCGCCGGGCGAGCCCGATGGCCGCGATCGTCGTGCCCAGACCGAGGACGAACGTCAGCGTCAGGGTCGCCCACAGCAGGAGGGCGGTCCCGACCGCCGCTCCGATGCCCTCGACGGCACCGCCGCCGCCGACGAGCGTCGGCGTGGCGCCGGCTGCGATCGGGAGCAGGAAGAGCACGGCGTAGTAGACGACGTCCTTGACGACGAAGACGGCCAGGACCCGCGGCCGCGAGAGCGGCAGCGTCCGGGCGGAGAAGACCAGCAGCGTCACGTCGCCCAGCAGGTTCCGGAGCGCGTCCCGCCCGACGAAGCCGATGGAGCCGGTGTGGAGCCCGAAGACGAACGCCAGCGCGTGGAGGCCGGCGACGACGGCGTCGGGCGTCGTGCCGGTGGCGACCAGCAGCGCCCCCGCGCCGGCGACGAGGGCGGCGACGACCAGCGGGAACAGCTCGAACCGCCGCCCGCGGAACAGGCGGTCGTGGAGCCGCCACTCCTCCCGGAGCATCTCGACGAAGAGGCGACGCGTCCGCCCGTCAGTCATGGCTCACCCGGCGCGCGGGACCGTCCGCCTCGACGCTCGCGTCCACGCGGTCGAGGAAGACGTCCAGCAGGCGCTCGCCGTCGGCCAGCTCCGACGGCCGGACGTCGGCCACGAGCTCGCCGCCGTAGACGACGCCCACGCGCGAGCACAGCTCGGCCGCCACGTCCACGTCGTGCGTCGTGAGGACGAGCGTGTTGCCGGCGGCCCGGTACTCGCGGAGGAACCGCTTGACCCGCTCCTGGACGATCGGGTCGAGGTTGGCCAGCGGCTCGTCGATGAACACCAGGTCCGGCTCGTGGAGGAACGCGCCGACGATCATGACCTTCTGCTGCTGGCCACGCGAGAGGTCCGAGGAGAGCGTGTCCAGCTGCTCGGCGAAGCCGAGCCGATCGGCCCACGTCGCCGTCCGCTCGTCGACCCGCTCCTCGTCGAGCCCGCGAATCGCGCCGACGAAGGCGAAGTACTCGCGCGGCGTCACGAAGCTCGGCGGCGACTCCTTCTCGGGCAGGATCCCGACCCGCTCGCGGACCGCCGTCGGCCGCTCGGCCGGGTCGACGCCCAGCACCGAAACGGTGCCGCCGTCCGGCACGAGCTGGCCGGTCAGGACCTCCATCGTCGTGGTCTTCCCGGCCCCGTTGGGCCCGAGCAGGCCGAACAGCTCGCCCTCGCCGATCTCCAGCGAGAGCCCGTCGACCGCCCTGACGTCGCCGTACGCCTTCTGTAGTCCCTCGATGTGAATTGCTGGCACGGGAGTCCGGAGAGCGTCGTTTCGCGGGGGCCTTAAGCGCTCGGTCTATGTCGCTGGACCGGGCACTCGAGACGGCCGGAGTCGAGTGATACGCCGGGAGAGAGCCACTCCTGGGGGGTTTTACGGCCGAAACTGACGGAACGACGCCGGTCGAGAAAACTGCGCAACGCTCAGCAGAACGAATGCTTCGGGCTCTGCCGTCGTGAGGCCTCGTGTCGCGAATAGTTAAGTGGTATCAGACGAAAGAATGCGATACGAATGGCGTTCCCGAAACCAGTCCCCTCGCTCGACGAGGAGGAATTCGCCCGGTTCCGCGAGGAGCTAGACGAATTCGAGCTCCCCGAGGACGTTGAGAACGGCGTCCTCAGGCACATGGAGCTAATCGAAGAAGAAGACTAGTATTTTTGTTCGTATGCGGGGCAATACTGCGCTGTGGCTGACGAGACAGAGGACATCGCATCGCGTACGGAGATAGTTCCGTATCCGGACATAGACGGGGAGCTACCCGAATTCGACTGTGGGAAAGACTGGTTTCACGAGTTCATCAACACTGATGAGGTCGACGAGTACCACGAGGAGCAGTTTGGCGTAACGAGACTAGTGTACTTTGAGGGTGAGCTGGCGGCATTCTTCTCGCTCTCCGCTAACGCACTTCGCGATGCCGACTATCAGGGAAGCGAGATGGACAGCGTCGACGAACTGTCCAGCTATCCGTACGACGTGCCGGCGTATCTTCTCGGACATCTGGCCGTCGCAGAAGAGTATCAGGATCGGGGACTGGGACGATTTCTACTCTTTCGCGCTATCGCGCGGAGCAAACAGGCCGACATCCCGTTTCGCGTTCTCCTGCTGCACGCCCAGGAGGACGTGGTCGATTTCTACGAGCGACATGGATTCGTGGCGAGTGAAAGTACGGAGGGGTATCCGAGACTCATGTTCGTCGATCTGGCCGAGATTCCGGATCCGGCGTGACTCAACTGCGGTAGATTCCTGAATTAACAACCCGGCCTCACTCGATGGCGTACCGGACCTCGACGCTGGCGGTGACGGTCACCTCGCCGGGTTCCACGCCGGTCGACGCGGCCTCCGTCGCCGTCGCGGCCGCGTCAGCGGCGTAGGACACCTCGCGCTGGACGGGCGTGACCCCGCCGCCGGCGGTGTCGACGACGGTCGCCTCGTCGATCGACGCGCCGATCTCGTCCGCGACCGTCTCGGCCTCGGCGCGCGCCCCCTGGATCGCCGCCCGGATCGCCTCCTCCCTGAGGGTCGCCCGCTTCTCGTCCGAGAGCGTGAACGTCACCCGGCCGACCCGGTCGGCCCCGCCGTCGACGGCCGCGTCGATCACCGCTCCGACGTCGTCGATCGTCGAAACCTCGGCCCTGAAGGCGTGGGTTCCCTGGTAGGTGACGTACTCCTCGGCCTCCTCGGAACCCGGGCGGACGCCCTCCTCCTCCATCGCCCGGCGGTCGTGCCGCTCGCGGATGTAGAAGTCCTCAGTCGTCACGGCGTCCTCCTCGAGGCCGAAGTCGAGCAGCGCCTGGCGCAGCTCGTCCGCCCGGGTGGCCAGTTCGTCGCGCACGTCGCTCGCGGCGTCGCCGCTGGCCTCCACGGCCACGTTCAGGACCGCGAGGTCGGGGTCGCCCCGCGCCTCGCCGGTGTTGCTGACGACGATCGATCGCGAGGTATGGCGTTCGACCGTCGGCGTTCCCGTCTGTGCGGCGGCGCTTCCGCCGTCCATTCCGAGGCAGCCGGACACCGCAGCCGCAGCGGCACCGGCCGTCGCAGCGAGCAGTTCGCGTCGTTGCATACGAGACCGGTTCCGCGGGAGCGATAGTCAAGACTCGCTTCGATCAAAACCGGCTTTGAGCGACGGTGACAGGCGTACTGGCCCGCACCGGGCCATGCCGGCCGCAGGCGCCTGCCGAGTCCGGTGGCCTCGCGGCCGAGCGGGTAGAGCGAGTCCCGGTCCGCGGGATCAGGGCTGATCGACGTCGCGGAACTCGAAGCGCGCCCCGCCGTCGGAGCCGTCGACCACGACCGTCGTCCAGCCGTGGGCCTCCGCGATCTGCTCGACGATCGCCAGTCCGAACCCGGTCCCGTCGTCGCTGGTCGTGAACCCGCGATCGAACACTCGGTCACGCTCGTCCGGAGAGATGCCCGGCCCGTCGTCTTCGACGAGGAATCCCTCGTCGCGGTCGAGCGGAGCCACCCGGACTCGGACGTCGGGACCGGCGTGTTCGACGGCGTTCCGGAACAGGTTCGAGAGGAGTTCCCGAAGCCGGTCGTGGTCCGCCCGAACGGCAGCGTCCTGAACCGTCAGCTCGGCGGCCTCGGTATCGACTTGCCGCCACGCCTCTCGCGCGACGCCCTCGAGGGAGATCCGCTCGGGGTCGATCACCAGTTGCCCCAGCTCGGCCATCGCCAGCAGGTCGTCGATCAGCGTCTCCATCTCGCCGACGATGTCGGAGATCCGCCGACTGCCCGCTCGCGCGGCGTCGGGATCGACTTCGCCGCCCAGCGCCGCCTGGATCCTGTCGATCTCTCCGTTCAACCGCGTCAGCGGGTTCCTGAGATCGTGCGCGACGTTGTGGCCGTACCGCTTGAGCCGCTCGTTTTGCGCCTCGAGTTCGCGCTCGTACTCCTTGAGCGTCGTCACGTCGCGGTTGATAGCGACGTATCCGTCGACCTCGTCGCCGTGCTTGATCGGTGCAATGGTCTGGTCGATCACGTACTGGCTGCCGTCCTTGCGCTCGTTGACGATCTCACCCTGCCAGACGTCGCCGTCGCTGATCGTCGACCACAGATCCTCGTAGAACCCCTCGTCGTGCTCTCCGGAGTTGAGCAGCCGCGGCGTCTCGCCGACCGCTTCGGCGGCGTCGTATCCCGTCACGTCCTCGAACGCGTCGTTGACGTATTCGATCTGCCCGTCGGCGTCCGTGATCAAGACGACGTGCCCGGCGTGCTCGACTGCACTCCGGAACTGACGGAGTTTCGACTGCCGCTCTCTGTGGTGGGTGACGTCGCGGACAGCCCCGTCGAAGTACGCCTGGCCGTCGACCTCGGTACGCACTGCGGTGACTGACAACTGGACCTCGTCGCCGTCCGCCGTCTCGTGGCAGCGCTCTACTTCGCCGACGACACCTTCGCCGTCGAATCGCTCCCCGAATGAGTCCCCGTCCCCGTCCTGGCGAAAGAGGTCCCCGAGCTCGCATCCGAGCAGAGCCTCGGCCGAATCGCGGCCGAAGGTTTCAGCGAGGGTCTGGTCTGCATCGACAATCTCGCCGTCGGGCTCGGACACCGTTCGAAATACCCCGATCGGGAGGGCCTCCACGACCCGCTCGTACTGCGCTCGCTCCGTCTTCGTTTCGGCGCGGTCGAGCGCGCGAGCGATGTCACTGCCGAGTTCCGTCAGCAGATCACGTTCAGACAGATCGAAGGCAGCAGGCCCGTCCGCGTACACGTACAGGTCACCGTACCGCGTCCCGTCGTGGTCGAGGGGAACGGCCACGACTGAACCACCGTCCAGATCGGGGGCTACCGTCTGCGCCGGTTCGTCAGCGTCCTGGACGCCCTCCCCGACGTCTGTATCTCGGGTCTGAATTGCCGCTCGAGCGCCGGTGCCACCGACGTCAGGCCCGTCGGTCGATGGTCCCCTCAGGCCGGGCCCTCCGCGGTCGATACCGGACTTCGCCCGTGGTTCGTCGTCGCTGGATTCTGGATCGCGGTCGTCGATCCACGCACTGGCATACGGTCCGGCGTCGACGAGAGCCTCACAGATCTCCCGTTCGATCTCACTTCGTGTCCCCGACTCCATCAGCGTCCGATGGACTGCCTGACTGACGGACAGGGCACGCTCGAGCCCGTCGATCCGCTCAGTAGCTCGGTGTTTCCGGACGGCGTCTTCGACGCGTTCGGCGAGCAGTTCAAGGCGCTCCGGCCCGGGCTCCTTCCGGAGGTAGTCGGTGGCGCCGCGTGCGATTGCCTCGCTCGCTATGTCTGTTCCACCGTGGCCGGTAAAGAGGACGAACGGGAGGTCACCGTACTCCTTTCGCACAGACGCAAGCAGAGCGAGGCCGTCCATGTCCGGCATCTTGTAGTCGGAGACGACGCAGTCAAAGTCCCCGTCGTCCAGCAGATCTAGCCCGTCGCGTGCGTCGGTAGTTACATCGGCTGAGAACCGGTCCCGACGACGCTCGAGGGACCGTGCCGTCAGTTCCGCGACGTCGGAGTCATCATCGATAACAAGAATAGAGACCGACTTCGTTCCATCTTCCATACCTAGCACCTCAACCCCAGATAATAAACGTCATTCGAGCGTTTTCATCACGCGAAAACAGTCATACGGTATCACTGATTTAATTATCAGGCTTGATACGTGGCGTCAGATACGGGGAGCAGCATCGACGGATCCGCGAATCGAGGCGGAGAACAGAGTGACGGCGGGTGTAGAACGCATCACAGCTACGAAGGACTCGCCGCCCGACGCGCCGTCCCGCTCTACGCGCCGTCGTCGGTCACGCCGCCGTCGCTCGCCGCCCGGTCGGCCGAGGTGGTCGAGCGGTCGGGGTCGCCGCCGGGCGGCGTCACGGACTCGAGGACCGATCGGACGACCGCCGCGGGCGTCACGTCGCTGAGGTCGGCGTCGGTGCCCAGCACCAGCCGGTGGATCAGGACCGGTTCGGCCAGCGCCTTGACGTCGTCCGGAATGACGTAGTCGCGGCCGTCGATGGCGGCCCGGGCCTTGGCCGTGTTGAGGAAGGCGATCGACGCGCGCGGGGACGCCCCGTGGACCACGTCCGGGTGGTCCCGCGTCGCGGCCACCACGTCGAGGAGGTACTCCCGGACGGCGTCGTCGACGTGGACGTCCGCGACGGCCTCGCGCGCCTCGCGGATCTCCGCCGGGGTGACGACCTGCTCGACGTCGTCCGCGCCCAGCGACGGTGCGTCGTCGAAGCGGTCGACGATCTCCCGCTCGGCCGCCCGGTCGGGCAGGTCGACGGTCAGCTTCTGCTGGAAGCGGTCGCGCTGGGCCTCCGGGAGCTCGAAGGTGCCCTCCATCTCGATGGGGTTCTGCGTGGCGACGACCATGAACGGCACGGGCAGGGCGAGCGTCTCCCCCTCGATGGAGACCTGGGACTCGGCCATGGCCTCCAGCAGGGCCGACTGGGCCTTCGGCGTCGCGCGGTTGATCTCGTCGGCGACGACGACGTTCGCGAACACCGGGCCCTTCCGCAGCTCGAACTCGCCGGTCCCCTCGCGGTAGACGGCGCTGCCGGTGATGTCCGCCGGGAGGATGTCCGGCGTCATCTGGATGCGGGTGTACTCCAGGCCCGTCGCGCGGGCGAAGACGTTGGCCAGAGTCGTCTTGGCGACGCCCGGGACGCCCTCGAGGAGGACGTGTCCGTGGGTCAGCAGGGCGATCGAGAGGTGCTCGACCAGGTCATCGGTACCGACGAGGACGGTCGAGACCTCCTCGTCGATCGCCTCGTGGAGGCCGGCTGGATCAGTCATCGCCATTCGTTTTCTCCTCCGTTGTCATAATGCCTTGCGTTACGCGTTCGAGTCGTCCCTCGTCCCACTCGGGGTGGCGCTCGCGAAGCCGGTCGACGACGGCGTCGGGACGGACCTCCGGGTCGGCGGCCGGAGCGGACCGGCGGCGCGACCGGACCGCGGCGACGCCCGCCCGGAGCCGCGGCCAGCCGGCGATCAGCAGCAGGCCGGAGAGCCCGACCAGGGCCTGTACGGCCGCCGAGCCCCGGATCGCGAGCACCGCGCCGGTCAGCGGCGGGACGCCGCCGGCGTGCGAGACGTCGAAGACGGCGCGCTCGTGGTCCGAAAGCAGCGCCCGGGCGAACCGCTCGTTGTCCGGTTTCTCCAGCATCGCGTTGATGAAGAGGCTGGGGTCGCTGACGACGACCACGCGGCCCTCGCCGACCGGTTCGACGGTCGCCACCGGCCGGCTCGCGAGCACCTCGTCGTCGTCGAGTTCGCCGTCCCGGTCCTCGTCGAGGTAGGCGAACGAGGAGGTAGTGACCAGCGGCGTCGCGTTGCCCCCGGCCCGGACGACGCTCCCGTGGTTCAGCGTCAGCCGGTCGACTCCGTCGGTGTAGCGGTGGTCGCTGACGTTAGTCGCGACCGGCAGCGCCGGACCGTCCGCGTAGTGGCGCTCGTCGCGGACGAGCCGGCCGTCGACGCGCGCGTCGGCGCCCACCGCGTCGAGCAGGCGGTTACCCCCGGCCCCGAAGTCGGCCGCGACCAGCAGCGTCCCGCCGCCCTCGACGAACCGGCGGACCGACGCCGCCTCTCGATCGCCGTAGGGCTCGTCGGGCGAGAGGGCGAACGCGACCGTCCCCTCGGCGTCGAACCCGTCGTAGCGCGAGGCGTTCCGGAGGACCTCGCCGTCGGCCGCCGTATCCTCGGCCAGCGACTGGAGCGACGAGGCGCCGTCCCAGCCCGGGTTGAACGTGCCGAAGGCGGCGCCCGACGTGGTGCCGGCGACGAACAGCGCGACGGCCACCACCGCGGCGAAGGCGTACAGCGCCAGCCGCGGGCTGGCCCGGTCGGACAGCGCCACTCAGATCACCCCCGGCGGGAGGATCTCGAGGATGCGCCGGATCACGACGTACCCGAAGCCCACTAGCCCGAGCGCGACGAGCCAGACCAGTCGACGGCGCCACCGCGGCGTCACCGCGAACGGCGCGGTCAGTTCGACCACAATCAGGAAGCCGATCAGCGACACGACGAAAAACAGCTCCAGCGAGAGCGCGCCCAGGGCCGCGAGGCCCACGACTGCGGCGAGCATCCACGCTACCTGCCCCGCGATGAACTGCTGTCGGCGTCGCGTCGCCATGGTAATTTACGCTGCTCCCGCCGGGTACACAAGCGTTGTGCTTGCCCCACCGAATCGCACGCCGGCAGGGCCCTCGGATACTCACACGATACATGCTGGATCCCAGTCATTTATTAGGATTCGAGGGGTGCCGGTCCGTATTAAACGCCTTCTGGTGGGTGTGACGCTCTGTCTGCTCGCGGTCGGCGCGGCCGCGACCGCGAGCCCGGTGGTGGCGCAAGCGGACTACTCCCTGACGGTCGCGGACGCGGTCGAGGTCCCGACCCAGACCGTCGAACTCGGGAACGGCACCTTCGAGATCTCGACCGACGGCGTGGTCGATCCCGGCGGAACCCTGCAGGCGCACAGCTCCGGCCCGAGCGACGGGTACGACCTCTACCTCTACAACAGCGACGAGCAGATCGTCAATTCGACGTCCATCTCCGGCGACGCGACCGTCGACTACGACGTGAGCTACGCGCCGGGAACGTACTACCTCGTGCTGAACGTCGACGGCGAGCGCGAGCGCCTCCAGCCCGTCGTCGTCGAGGGATACGACGTCTCCCTGTCGATGCCGGAGAACGCGACCGAGGGCGAGCCCGTGAACGCGACGGTCGACGTCGAACGCCGCGAGGACACCGAGAAAGACGTCGAGTCCGTCGAGGTCGTGCTGTGGGACGACGGCTACAACCAGACCGTCACGCTCGACGGGGACGGCGAGGGCCGGTACAACGCCACGGTGACCGTCGACGAACCCGGTGACTTCGCCGCGCACGCGGCCGTCCGCGGCGAGCAGACCATCGACGGCGAGAACGAACTGCTCGCGCTCAGCGAGCGCCACGGGGTGAGCGTCGACGCCGCCGAGGACGACTCCGACGACGGGGACTCCGGCGGCGGAGACTCCGGTGCCTCCGCCGGCGACGGCGACGAGAGCGACGACAACGCCACCGCCACGGCCACCGAGGCGGTGGACGGCAACGCCACCGCCACCGAAGCGGCCGACGGCGACGCCACGGCCACCGAGACGACCACCGGGGGCGAGGGCGGCGGGGCCGAGCCCGACGACACGGAGACCGACGACGGCGGCGTCGTTACGCCCGCGGACACGACCGAGCCGGACGAGCCCGCAGACACGGAGACAACGTCCGGCGACGGTCCGGTCGGCCTCCCGGGGATGCTGAGCGCGCTGGCCACCGCGCTGGCCGCGCTGCGCCTCCGCCGGCGCGGATGAACGCGACTCCCGGCACCCGGCGATGACCGACGAGCCGGTCCTCCGCGCGGCCGATCTGGTCGTCGAGCGCGGCGGCGAGCGCATCCTCGACGGCCTCTCGCTGTCGATCAGCGCGGGGGACCGCACCCTCGTTCGCGGCCCGAGCGGCGCGGGAAAGACGACGCTGTTTCAGGTGCTGGGCCTGCTGGCGACGCCCGACGGCGGCGACCTGTACGTCGACGGGCGGGCCGCGGGCGACCTCTCCGAGCGGCGTCGGGCCGCGCTGCGACGGAACCGCGTCGGCCTCGTCTTCCAGGACTTCCAGCTCGTCGAGGACCTGACCGCGTGGGAGAACGCCCGCCTGCCACAGGAGCACGCCGGCGACGTCGACGAGGACTGGCTGGCCGACCTCTTCGCGGCGCTCGACATCGACGACCGGCGGGAGCAGTACCCGGGCGCGCTCTCCGGCGGCGAGCGCCAGCGGGTCGCCATCGCCCGCGCGCTGGCCAACCGGCCGTCGGTCGTCCTGGCCGACGAGCCGACTGGGCAACTGGACCCGGACACGGCCGAGCAGGTGCTCGACCTGCTGCTGTCCGTGCAGGCCGAGGCGGACGCGGCTCTGGCCGTCATCAGCCACGACCGGGGCCTGACCGGGCGGTTCGCGGACGTCTACGAACTGGCCGACGGGCGGATCGACCGGGCCTGACGGCGGCGGTGCGAGCCGCTCTCGGACGCCACACCGCGACGACTGGTTGTTTGCGCGACAAGTGGCAAGATATTATACCGATGCCGTCGTCGACTCCGGCAACGTGACTACTGTCGAGGGGGACGCGGCGGCTGCCGCCGCCGACCGGACGGTCGTCTGTGAGGGCGTCAGCCGCGTCTATCGCCGCGGCGGCGGGCTCTTCGGCGGCGACGCCGACCGGCTGGACGTCCGGGCGCTGGACGACGTGAGCCTCGGCGTCTATCCGGGCGAGCTGACGGTCGTCGCCGGCGCCAGCGGCAGCGGCAAGTCCACGCTGTTGCACCTGCTCGGGGCGCTGGACGTCCCCAGCGAGGGACGCGTGCTCGTCGACGGCGTGTCGACACGGCCGACCTCTCGGAGAGCGAGCGGGCGGCGCTGCGGCTCCGTCGGGTCGGCATCGTCTTCCAGCGGTTCCACCTGCTGCCCGCGCTGACGGCGCGGTCAAACGTCGCCCTGCCGCTACTGGAGCAGGGCGTGCCGCGGAGCGAGCGCCGCTCCCGCGCCGAGGGGCGGCTTGAAGCGGTCGGGATGGGCGACCGCGTCTCCCACCGGCCCGGGGAACTGAGCGGCGGCGAGCAGCAGCGGGTCGCCGTGGCCCGCGCGCTGGTCACCGACCCGGACGTGCTGATCGCCGACGAGCCCACGGGCGAACTCGACACGACCACCGGGGCCCGCATCATCGAACTGCTGGGCGAGGTCGCCGAGTACCGCTCGGTAGTCGTCGCCAGCCACGACGAGCGGGTCATCGCGGCGGCCGACAGGGTGATCGAACTACGGGACGGCTCCGTCGTCAGTGATTCCGGATGAGCGCCGACGGGACGCGACGCGCCCGGACCGCGGGCCTCGTCCGGCTCGGAGTCGCGCGCGTCCGCTACCGCCTGCTGGCCGGCGGGACCCGGCAGACGCTGCTGTCCGTACTCGGCGTCGCGCTGGCCGTCACGCTGGTGCTGTCCGTGACCAGCGTGAGCCTCGGGCTGGCCTCGCAGGGCGAGGTGCGGACCGAGGCGGCCGACTTCTGGGTCGTCCCCGCGGAGAACCAGGGCAGCGCCATCGTCGGCGTCGAGGGGACGCGCTTCGGGCGGGTCCACCCGGTCGCCGAGCGGCTGAACGCCCGCGACGACGTGGCCCACGCGACGCCGGTGCTCTCGGACATCGCGCGCGTCCGGGCCGGCGACGGCGGCGAGCCGACGCAGGTGTTCGTCGTCGGGGTCGTCCCGGCGGCGGAGGGCGGCAGCGTCGTCGGCCTGCCGACCGACGCCCTCTCGCCGGGCGACCCCTACTACGCGAACGGGAGCTACGACGGCCGCTGGACGGGGCAGGCGGTCCTCTCGAAGAGCGCGGCGACGACGCTGAACGTCAGCGACGGCGACCGCCTGCGGGCCGTGGGGAGCGACGAGCGGACCTACCAGCTGCGGGTCGAGGAGAGCCACCCCGCGCAGGCGCCGGGGCTCGCGCAGTTCCCCGTCGCCGTCGTCCACCTCTCGGAGGCCCAGCGGCTGACCGGGGCCGCCGGCAGCGACAACGCCGACCGGTTCCTCGTCGACTCGACGGACCCCGCGGTCCGCGAGGCGCTGACCGGGCTCTACCCCGAGTCCGAGGTCGTCTCCCAGCGCGGGCTGATGGCACACAACCTCCAGACGTCGGACCTCCCGCTGGCGATGAGCGTCGCCGCCGGGCTGATCGCCGTCGTCGCCGGCGTGCTCACCATCGTCACGACGACCGGGTTCGAGGTGGCCGACGACGGCGAGTCCCGGGCCGTGCTGGCGGCGATGGGCGTCTCCCGATCGACGAGGCTCGGACTGATCGTCACGGAGACGGTCGCGACGGCCGCGCTGGGCGGCCTCGTCGGCATCGCCGGGTGGCTGGCGGTCGTCGGCGTCGTCGCCGCGGCCGGTGAAAGCGGCGCCGCCGTCCCGACTGCGGTCGCACGGCCGGAACTGGCGGCCTACGGGCTCGTCCTGGCCGTCCTCGTGGGACTGCTGTCGCTGCCGTTCCTGCTGCTGTTCGCCCGGAGATCGTCGCTCGTGGAGGCACTACCGAGATGACGGGAGCGAGCAAACCGAGACGCGTACTGGCGCGGTCCGCGGGCGCGGTCGGCGTCGCGGTGCGCCAGCTGGCCGCCGCGCGCGGGCGGATCGTTCTCGCGGTCGCCGGCGTCGCGACGGCCGTCCTGCTGATCACGCTGATGGCCGGCCTCGGCCACGGCATGACCGAGGCCGGGACGGAGGCGCTGACCTACATCGACCAGGACCTGTGGGCGACGGCCGGCCCGCTCCAGCTGGCGCCCGGCCGGGTCGGCGGCATCGAGAACTCGCTGCTCGACGCCCACGAGCGCTCCGACGACATCGCCACCCACCCGGACGTGCAGGGGGCCGACGCGCTCACCTTCCAGTCTGTCTACCTCAGCCCCACCACCACGGAGTTCGACACCGTCGTCGGCGTCGGCGTCACCGGCAACGGCAGCGGCGTCGGCCTCGGGGAGGGCGAGCGCTTCAACAGATCGGACGTCCACTACGACAGCGGCAGCTACGGCGGGCCGATGACCCACGAGGTGGTCCTCGACCGGGACCTCGCGGAGCAGCTGAACGTCTCGCGCGGGGATTCGGTGTACGTGGGCGGGACGCTCGCGGACGCCCGGGCGAACGAGTTCACCGTGGTCGGCACGACCGGGCGGTTCTCGACGTTCCTCGGCGCGCCCACGGCGGTCGTCCACCTCTCCGAGCTCCAGACGGTGACGGGGACGGCGGGCTCCGACCGGGCGTCGATGATCGGCATCCGGGTCGAGCGGGACGCCGACCACGACGCGACGGCCGAGTCGCTGTCGGCCGAGCATCCCGACCTCTCGATCAGGACCCAGCGCCAGCAGTTCCGGTCGGTCTTCGAGAACCAGGGCGCCGTCTTGGCCAGCGCGGTGACGCTCGTGACGCTGGCGGTCGTCGTCGGGACCGGGCTGGTGGCCAACACGCTCGGGCTCGTCGTCTACCAGCAGCGCCGGGAGCTTGCGGCCCTGCGCGCCATCGGCCTCCGGGCGCGGACGCTGCTGTCGCTGGTCGGCCTCCAGGGGCTCTCGCTGGCGCTCGGCGGCGTCGCCGTCGGGATCGCGCTCACGCCCGTCGCCGCGGACGCCATCAACGGCGTCGTCGAGGACCTCGTCGGGTTCCCGGACCTGGTGAAGCTACCGCCCGACGTGTACGCGGCCGGCGTGGCCGTCGGACTCGTCATCGGCCTGCTCGGCGCGACCGTGGCCGGCTACCGCGTGGCCTCGATGAACCCGACCGACCACTTCGATCGATGAGCTACCGACGCGCGCTCCTGGCGCGGTGGTCGTCGTCGCCCTGGCCATCGCCTTCCTCACCGGGACGGTCCTGCTGGTGGTCACGGCCGGCGACCGGACCACCGCCGTCGCCGCCGGCTACGACGCCGGGTCGACGGTCGCGACTCACGGCTCTGTCGCCGCGGCGGCGGCGACCGGCGACGGCGCGGCCGTCGTGCCCTTCGCCGTCGTCGACGGAGCCGACGGGGAGCGACGGTACGCCCTCGACGGAGGGGACGCCCGCGCGGCCGGACTGCTGCCCGCTGACGGCGGCGGCAGCGACGGCGGCGACGGGGGCAGCGAGGCGGTCGTCACGCTCGGAGCGGCGGACGAGCGCGCGACGGTCGAACTTCGCGGGTCGGACGGGGCCGTCGAGGCGACGGTGGCCCCCAGGGGCGGCCGCGGTCCGGTGCCGCCGGAGTGGTACGTCGCGCCGTCCGACACCGTCGAGCAACTGGGGACGACGGGGGCGTTCGTCGTCAGAGACGCGCCCGAGGGGACGGTCCCGCGGGACGGCGTCCCGCTGCGGGCGGCGCTGGCCTTCTTCGCGTTCGGGACCGAGGAGGCGCTCGGGGCGCTGGCCGTCGTCGCCGGGGGGAGCGCGCTGCTGGTCGCGGTCGTGGTCTACAGCGTCACACGGATGACCGTGCGGGACCGGCGGGCGGCGATCCGGATCGTCCGGTCGACGGGCGCGCCGCCGCAGGTAGTGTTAGGGCTGTTCGCCGCCCGGGCCGGCCTGCTGGTAGTCGCCGGGGTCGCGCTGGGCTACGCCGTCGGCGTCGTCGCCGTCAACGCCGCGGTGAACGTCGCGGTGTTCGCGGGCCTGCCGACGAGCCTCGCGCCGCGGGTCACGCCGACCGTGGCCGCCGTCGTCGCGGCCGGCGGGGGCGCTGCGGCCCTGATCGGCGCGGTCAGCGGCGGGCTCGCGGCGTGGCCGGCCGCCCGCTGCGACCCGGCCGACGTCGGAACCGAGCGCCGACGGGACGGCCGCCTCGCCGCTCGCCTCTCGATTCTCGACGCCCGCGCGCTGGTCCCGACGGCGGCGACGCTGACGGTCTTCGTGGCCTTCGTCGTGCTCGTGGCGGGCGTCGCCGGCGTGGTCGGCCCGCTGACGGCCGGCGGCGCGACCGTCTCAGAGCCCGGGGCGGTCCACCCCATCGCCAGTTCGGTGCCTGCGACCTACGCGGCCGCACTGCGGGACCGCGGGATCGACGCCAGCCCGGAGGTTCTGCTGTTCGAGGCCAGCGACGGCCAGCCGTACGCCGCGCGGGGGGCCAACTACTCGGCGTTCGCGTCGGTCACCGACGCCGAGCTGGTCGCCGGCCGACCGCCGAACGGGACCGGCGAGGCCGTCGTCGGGCGTGACCTCGCGGCGACGCTCGACGTCGGCCCGGGCGACTCGGTCACGATGGGCGGGAGCACCGACGCCGGCCTCCACCGCGTGCGGATCGTCGGCGTCTTCGCCGCGCCGGGGCCGTACGACGACTAGGTGCTCGTCCCCCTGCCCGTCGCGCGCCACCTCGCGAACCGCGCTTCCGGACAGGTCCACTTCGTCCGGGCCGACCGGCTCCCCGAGGGCGACCCGTTCGACCGGCAGGGTGCGGTCGTCACACTTTCGGCCCCGTCGCCGGTCCCGCCGAACGGGAGCGTCCCCGTCGAGGTGACCGTGCGCAACGCCGAGGACGCGGAGCGATCGATTCCGGTCGCCGTCACGCTCGGAAACCAGTCTGCCGAGGAGTCGGTGACCGTGCCCGCCGGCGACGAGCGGACGGTTACCGTCGAGTTCTCAGCGCCGCCGCCGGGCCGGCACGCGGTCCGAGTCGGCGATTTGAGCCGGACTGTGACCGTCGCGCCGCGCGACGCCGTTCGCCTGGGACCGCTCCCGGAGCGCACCCCGCCGAACGCGACGCTGCGGGTCCGCGCCCGGACGCCGTACGGTGATCCCGTCCGGAACGCCACGGTCGCCGTCGGGGACCGGTCAGTCCGGACGGGTGCCGACGGAGCCGCGTGGATCGAACCGGGCGGACCGGGCGAGCGCCGGATCGAAGTCCGGGCGGGCGACCGGGCGGCGTCGCGGCCGATTGCCGTCGCGCCTGATGCGACGCGTCGGCTCCCCCTGACGGCCGAGGTCCGACCGGACCGCCCGGACGCGCTGACCCGCCCGACCGTCCGCCTGCGCGCGACGAACCCCTGGAACCGGACGGTCGAACGGCGCTACGAGGTCTCCGGACCGGGCGACTCGTCGGAGCGGACCGTACGCGTCGCGCCCGGGACGAACCGGACGGTCGAGGTCCCGCTGGCCCGCCAGCCGCCGGGGAGCTACGACGTGACCGTCCGATCGTCGGCGGGGACGACGCGGGAGCTATCTTACACAGTGACCGGCGACGACCGCCTCGCGTCGGCGCTGGCCAGCGGCGGCGCGAGCGGCCAGTCGGGCATCGGACAGGCCGTCGAGGCGGCCTTCGGCAACCTCCGGCTGGTGGTTGCCGTCGTGCTCGGCCTGGCGACGCTGATGACTGTCGGCGGGACGACGGCGTCGTTCGCCCGCGCGGTCCACGCCCGGCGGCGGACGATCGGCGTCTACCGGGCGACCGGGGCCTCGCCGGTCCGGGTGGCGGCGATCGTGTTCCGCGACGCGCTCGTCGTCGGCGCTCTGGGGACCGCTCTCGCCGTCCCGGCCGGACTGCTCGCGCTGCGGGGACTCGCGCGCGCCGACTACCTCACCGTCTTCGGCGTGCGCCTGTCGACGACGCCCTCGCCGGCCCTGCTGGCGGGCGTCGTCCTCGGCGCGCTCGTCGTGACCGCGCTGGGGGGCGGGCTGGCGACCGCGGCGCTGCTCCGGGTCGATCCCTACCGGCTGTTCGCGACCGGGCCCGACGTCAGCGACGAGCGCCCGGGGGGAGGGGAGCCGTGACTCGCGGCGGTCGGCCCGTCGCGGTCGTCGCGACGCTGGCGCTGGGCCTACTGACGCGGCTGGCCCCGCTCGGGTGGAGCCCGTACCCGGCGACGCTGGACGGGTTCGAGTACGCGCGCCGGGCCGGGAGCGCGCTCGCGCTGGGTCGCCTCCCGCTCGGCCAGTTACGGGCCGACTCGATCGCATCCACACTGCTGGTCTCGACGGCCGCGGAGGTCACGGCCACGGCGCCCGTCCGGCTGGTCCAGCCGCTGTACGCGCTGGCCGGGGGCGCGACGGTCCTGCTCAGGTTCGTCTTCGCCCGGCGGCTGGGCCGGGCCTGGGGCTGGACGCCGTCGCGGATCCACACCGCGGGCGTCCTCGCCGCCCTCGCCGTCGCCGTCGAGGGACTCTACGTCCGCCGGACGGGCGTGCCCGACGACGACGCGCTCACGCTACTGCTGATTCCGCTGACGGTGCTGGTCGCCCACCGGCTCACCCGGACCGGGCGGCTCCGGTGGGCCGTCCCGCTGGCCGCGCTGCTTTTCGTCGTCCCGCTGACCCACACGTTCAGCACGCTCGTGCTCGCGCTGGCGCTGGCGGCGCTGCTGGCCGTTCGCCTGCTCGAACCGGGCGAGCGCGGCGGGACGCTGCCGGCCGGCGCGCTGGTGGTCGGGTTCTGGGGGTACGCCGCGGCCTATTACGAGTGGGCCGAGCGGCTCGGCCTGACGGTGCCCTACGTCGGCCGGGTCGCGAGTCATCCGGGGCTGTTCGTCGCGTGGGTCGTCCTCGTGGTCGCGCTGGCGCTGTGGTTCCGTCGCTGGTCGACGCCCGCCCAGCGGCTGGCGGTCCTCGCGCCGCTGGCCCTGTTCTTCGCCGTCGTCGCGGCGAACGCGCGGGTCACCGTCTTCCCGGGGACGGCCCGGACGCCGCGGCTCCTGCTCCTGCTGGTGGCGCCGCTTTCGGTGGCCGCCCTCCTGGGGGCCTGGGGGAGTCCGCTGCTGGCCGGCCGGCGCTCGGCCGCGACGGTCCTGCTGGCGCTGCTCGCCGCGCCGATCGCGCAGGTGCTGTTCTCGCTGACGGCGTCGCTGACGCCGGAGTTCTGGGCGACGGCGATGCGGGCGCAGACGCACCTCCACGTCCCCGTGCTGGTGCTGGCCGCGGGCGTCGTCGCCGGCCGCGTCGCCGGCGCCGGGCGGCCCCGGATCGCTCTCGCCCGCTACGCGGGCCCCGCGCTGGCCGTCGCGCTGGTCGTCAGCGTGGCCGCCACGCTCCCCGTCGCCTACGTCGACCTCGACACGGGCGCGCACCCGAGCACGACGACGGCGGCAGAGTTCGCCGGCTCTGGATTCGCCGCGACCCACGTCGACGGGCCGTGGACGAGCTCGCACACGCTGCACCGCGTCGGCGGGTTCTACTTCGGCGGGAACGCCACGTACCGGTCGACGGTGACGTGGCTCCGCGGCGACGGCGGTCCCACGCCCGACTGTCCCGTCCTCTCCGAGCGCTCGTGGACGACGACCGGCGCCCACCTGTTCCCGGCCGCGCCGGCGACGATCTCCCAGAACGCCTACGACCGCTGGCAAGCGGAGCGACACCTCGTCTACGCCGCCTCCGGTCGCGACCCGCTGGCGCTGACGATTCCACGGAACGCGTCCGGGAGCTGCCGGTAGGTCGGCCGTCGCGACGCCACTGCGAGTGACCCCGACCGTCGTCACCGACTGGTCCGGGCGTCACCGCTCGCCGCTCCGACAGCGACGCGACGTCGACGTGCCCGGGGTTACCGCGCTCCGCGGCGGGCGCGCCCGCCGTCGATTCTCGCCGCCGCCGCGCGCGGAGCGACGTTCGATCGCGGTCTATCGTATCCTGAGTCTTATTTTCGAGAATGAGATTTGGATGGGTAGCTATATGCGTCACAATTTGAGACGATATGGCGATTGATGCGCGTCGAACCGCCCCGTCTGTGGTCCGCCTCCGCTGTCATTTCGGCTACCATTTTAGATACTGATTCTGATAGCAATCCGGGAGACCGGACCGGCGGGCGGACGATCGGACGGCCCCCGACCACGCCCCGCGTGGCCAGTGTGCTCGCCGTCGCGGCCGCCGCACTGGCGGTCGTCACCGTCGTCACGGCCGCCGCCGGCGCGACCTCGATCCAGCGCGCGCCCGTCGGGGCCGAGACCGTCGCGAACGGGTCGGCGGGAGCGCCCGCGCCGGCGACGCTGACCGACGCGGCGGCGAACGATCCGGACCGGGACGGCGACGGCCTCACGGACCGCGAGGAGCGGCTCCACGGGACCGATCCGACCGATCCCGACACGGACGGCGACGGCATCCCCGACGGCGTCGAGGTCGAGTGCGACGGGACCTTCCCCGGCGCCGACCCGCTCCACCAGGACATCTACGTCGAGGTCGACGGGACGGCCGGGACGAACGTCAGCGAGGACACCGTCGACGCGATCCGGGCGACCTACGCCGACGCGCCCGTCGAGAACCCCGACGGGGACCGGGGAATCGACCTCCACCTCCGCTTCGACGACGCCGACCTGCCGGACGCCGAGACCGTCTACTCGGCCAACCGCAGCGACGCGGCGGACGTCTACGACTACCGCGACCGCTTCTTCGACCACCGCGGTGACGGCTACTACTACCTGCTCCTGACCGAGGAGGTCGCCTACGACGGCGAGGCCCGCTACGTCGGCGCCGGGCGACCCGGCGTCGCCGCGATGGAGACGTTCCACCGCGGGATGACCGACGCCTCGCTGTTCATGCACGAGTTCGGCCACGCGCTCGGACTGGACGCCGGCCAGAAGGGAATCGACGAGGAGCGCTACACGGCCGCGGAGTACGACAGCGTCATGAACTACAACGGCCTCTACGAGCAGCTATCGTACTCCACGGGCGACGACGCGGTCGGCCGCGACGAGTGGGCCTTCGTCGCCGAGGACCGCGTTCGAACGCCGCTTTCCTGTCCCGAGGGCGAGCCCTGCGCGGCCCGGTGTTCGTGAACCGCTCCGCGGGCGCGGTAGGACACCGGGCGGTCACATCGAGCTGTATCGCTCCTCGTTCCAGGGGTTCGCCGCGTTCGAGTACCCGCGCTTCTCCCAATACCCGCGCTCGGGTTCAGTGAGGAACGCGACGCTGTCGACCCACTTCGCCCCCTTGTATGCGTACTTGTGGGGCGTCACCACGCGCAGCGGGCCGCCGTGATCCGATGGCAGCGGCTCGCCGTCCAGCTCGTAGGCGAACAGGACCTCCGGCCGGTCGCACTCGTCGAGCGGCAGGTTCGTCGTGTAGTCGTCTAACGCGCCGAACATGACGTGCTCGGCGTCGTCTCGCACGCCTGCGCGTTCGGCGATCTCGGGGAACGTGACGCCCGCGAACTCGTTGTCGAACCGGCTCCAACCCGTCACGCAGTGGAAGTCCTGGCGCTGGGTCTCGCTGGGCAGCTCTCTGAACTCCTCCCACGAGAGGGACAGTTCCTCCTCGACCGCGCCGGTGACGGTGAACTCCCACTCGTCCACGTCCGGCCGGGGGACGCCGCTCTTCGAGAGGACGGGGAAGCGCTCGGTCTTCCGCTGGCCCGGCGGCAGGCGCTCCTCGCCGAACTCCTCGTAGAGCGAGGTGACGTCTCGCATGCCACGCCGTAGGGCGCGCGGCCACAATAGTTGTCGGTCAGCGATAGAGGGGCGAGGGACGGTCCTCGGCGGGTGGTCGGCCGACGGACGCGACCGTCGACTCCTTGTCGGTGCCGGTCGAAGCAGCGGACGTGACTTCGCCGAATCGACGGGGACCAGAAATCGCCCGGGGCCTGGCGGCGAGGCTCGACGAGCGCGGCGGCCTCACCGTGGAGCGGATCGACGGGGATCCGGACCCCACCGCCGATGGGACCCTCGCACTCACCGTGGTGCGACCGGGAGAGGACGGAGACGCACTCGTCGCCGAGGGCTATGTCCAGCCTGACCGGGTCCGTCTGGAGTTCACAGCCGTTCCCGACGTCGTCGCCGAGGCCGCGACGGACGCCGGCCTCCGCGTCCGGCCGAAGGCGGTGCGGCCGCCCCGGACGCTCGCGTTCGTCGAGGACGCGGACGAGGTGTCGTCGGCCGCCGACGTCGTCGCGGCGGTCGCCGGGTGCTGATGGACCCCGGTCGGTAGCCGGAGGAGGGTTTATCGGATCGACGGCCGAAGGTCCGTGCGAGTGATTCCCATGCCGCTCATCCACTTCGAGTCGGCCGACTCGACGGAGCGCACCCAGATCGGAGAGGGCATCGTCCGCTTCGCCGCGCAGGCGGGCCGGTTAGAGACCGGCCGCGAGGAGGGTAAGTACTTCCTGCAGCACGCCGACGGCTGCGGCGTCGACGGCCACCGCATCGCGCCCGGAGAGGGGTTCTGCTTCGACACCGACGCCGGCGAGATCCTCTGCGAGGACCACGGTCGGGAGCGGAGCGACGACTAGCAGGTTCGGACGTCCGCCCTCGGCTCTCGCGCTCGATTGCCCCACCTCGGCCACGGTACCGACCGGTCTGGTCGTGCCCGCGACCTTTTATGCGGCCGCCGGCTGATAGCCCAGTGATGATCGGTACGGTGCCGCTAGTGGGTGTCAGCCTGGCTACGGGAGCCGCGCTGGCGTTCGCGATCCAGTACCTGTTCGTCCGGGTCGGCACGACCGACGGCAGCGTCTCGGACGTGATGCTCGTTTCGCTGGTCTGTAACGTCGCGATCGTCGTCCCGGCGGCCGTCTATCTCGGGTTCGGCCGGATCACGTCCGTGTCGCTCCTGTCGTTCGTCGCCGCCGGGGTCGTCGGCTCGCTGCTGGCGCGGGTCCTGGAGTTCAAGAGCGTCGAGGAACTCGGAGCGAGCCGGACGTCGCCGGTCCTGGCGGCGAACGTCCTGTTCGCGACGGTGTTCGCGGTGGTGTTCCTCGACGAGTCCATCTCGTCGCTCCACCTCGCCGGAATCGTTCTGGTCGTCGCCGGCGTCGCGGCGCTCTCCTGGGAGATGGCCGCCGCCGACGCCGCGACTCGATCGTTTCGCGAGGCGGGACTCGCACTGGTCGTCCCGCTGTCGGCGGCGCTCTTCATCGCACTGGAACCGATCGTCGTGGCCGTGGGCTACGCCGAGGGGACCTCCGTCGCGTCCGGGATCGCGATCAAGGTCGTCGCGGGCCTCGTCGGGTTCGCCGGGTACCGGTGGGCCACCCGGGCTGACCCGATGGCGGACGTCTTCGGACGCCCGGGGCTCCGGTACTACCTGGGAGCGGGACTGGCCAATACGGCCGGTATCGGGCTCTACTTCGCCGCGCTCGAAGCGGCGCCGGTATCGATCGTGATGCCGATCCTCCAGACCGGACCGCTGCTCGTCCTCGGGCTCTCAGCCGCGTTCCTGCCGCGGCGTCTCGAACGGGTCACGCCGCGGCTCGTCGCCGCCGCGGTGGTCGTGGTCCTCGGTACCGTGCTCGTGACGCTCTCCTGAGCGCGCGTTGCCCGCTCGTCTCACCCCTCGACGTACGACTCGGCGTCCTGCAGGCGCTCGTCGAGCGTCCGCAGGAACCGGGCGCCGTCGGCGCCGTCGACGACGCGGTGGTCGAGCGTCAGGTCGAGGTTCAGTCGCCGGCGTCCCTCGACCTCGCCGTCGCGGGGGACGGCCCGCTCGCGGATCCGGTTGACGCCGAGGATAGCGATCTGCGGCGGGTTGATCACGGGGGAGAATGAGTCCACGCCCAGCGGGCCGAGGTTCGACAGCGTGAACGTGCCGCCCTTCAGGTCGCTCATGGCGTAGTCGCCCGACCGGACGGCCTCGGTGAGGCGCCGACGCTCGTCGGCCACCTCGGCGAGCGACAGCGAGGCGGCGTCGGCGAGCACGGGCGTCACGAGGCCGGCCTCGACGGCGACGGCGACGCTGACGTTGTGCTCCTCGTAGATCAGGTGGGTTCCGTCCTCGAACGTCGCGTTGAACGCGGGGTGCTCGTCGAGCGCGTCGGAGAGCGCACAGAGGAGGACGTCCGTGACGGTGACGACCCCGCCTGCGGCGTCGGCAGCCGCGGCGAGCGCCTCGGCGTCGACCTCGCGACTGAGCGTGAACTGGACGGCGTTGCGCGAACTCTCCTGGAGGCGGTCCGCGATGGTCCGCCGCATCGGGCTCAGCGTCCGCTCCTCGGCGACGGTGCGGGGCGCGGGCCCGTCGGAGCTGGTGTCGTCGTCCTGGTTGTCGTCGCTCATGGTCTCACTCCGGGTCGATCCAGGCGACCGTGTCGCCGATCGTGAACTCGTCGTCCTCGCCGAGGACGATCTCGTCCAGCGTCCCGGCGACGGGCGCCTCGACGTCGACGCTGACCTTCTCGACCTGGACCTCGCAGAGGCTCTCGCCCTCGTCGACGGCGCCGCCCTCGCCGGCGAACCAGTTGACGACGACGCCCTCCTCGCTGTCGACGTCGTCGGTCCACGCGCCGTCGGCGGTCACCGCGACGCGGTCGTCGTCTCCGCTCATCTATTCGGTGGCTTCGACGGCCGCTTTGATGTCCTCGCCGTCCGGGATGACCTCGTTCTCCATGGGCCGGGAGTACGGGATGGGCACGTCGGGGACGGCGACCCGCTCGACGGCCTCGAGGTCGTCGAGCGCCTCGTCGGCCACGCGGGAGACGACCTCGCCGGTGACGCCGAACGAGCGGTAGTCCTCGTCGACGACCACGAGGCGGCCGGTCTTCCGGACCGACTCGACGACCGTCTCCGTGTCGAGGGGCACGAGCGTCCGGAGGTCGATGACCTCCGCGTCGACGCCGTCGTCGTCCAGGTCCTCGGCGGCGTCCAGCGCCCGGTGGACGTGGAGGCCGAGCGTGACGATGGTCACGTCCGACCCTTCGCGCTTGACGTCGGCGCTGCCGAAGGGGATGGTGTAGTCCTCCTCGGGGACGGGCGTCTTCGGGCCGTCCGGGGCGGGCAGCCAGCCGATGCCCATCAGGCGCTTGTGGAACAGGTAGACGACGGGGTCGTCGTCGCGGATCGCGTTGTGCATCAGGCCCTTGGCTTCGTAGGCCGTCGAGGGGACGACGACCTTCATGCCGGGCAGGTGGGCGAAGGTGCCGTACAGGGTCTGGGAGTGCTGGGCGGCGTCGTTGTAGGTGCCGCCCACGGCGGCGGTCAACACCATCGGAACCGACACGTTGCCGCCGCTCATGTACGTGTTCTTCGCCATCTGGTTGTAGATCTGGTCCATGCCGACGCCGAAGAAGTCGACGAACATCAGCTCGGCAATCGGACGCATCCCCTCCTGAGCGGCGCCGACGGCGGCCCCGACGTAGGCCGTCTCGCTGATCGGGACGTCCATGATCCGGTCGTGGCCGAACTCGTCGAGCAGGCCCTCCGTGGAGTCGAAGATGCCGCCGTAGTCGGCGACGTCCTCGCCCATGTAGAAGACCTCCTCGTCCTCGCGCATCTCGTGGGCGATGGCCTCGACCATCGCCCTGCTCATTGTCAGTTCCCGGTCGACCGCCTGGTCGCGTTCCTGTTGTGCCATCAGTCGTCACCTCCCGCGAGCGTGTGGTCGGGTTCGCTGTCGGTCACGCCCGAGGGCGGGTTGACGAACACGTCGTCGTATGCGTCCTCGGGCTCCGGTTCGGGCTGCTCCTTGGCCCACTCGATGGCCTCGTCGACGCGCTCCTGGGCCTCGGACTCGATCTCACCGAGCGTCTCCCGGTCTATGTCGCGGTCCCGCAGGTCCTCGGAGAGGCTCTCGATCGAGTCCCGCTGGGCCGCCGCCTCCTGATCCTCCTCCGGGCGGTAGCCCTCCGGGTCGCCCATGAAGTGGCCCATCCGGCGATGGGTCTGTACCTCCAGGAGCGTCGGCCCGTTCCTGTGGCGGGCGCGGCCGATCGCCTCGTCCGCCGCGTCGTAGACGGCCAGGGCGTCGTCGTGGTCGACGCGCCTGCCGGGCAGGTCGAACCCGTCGGCCCGCTGGGAGGCGTCCTCGACGTCGGTCACGCGGTCCTTGGGCATGCTGATCGCCCAGTCGTTGTCCTCAACGACGAACGCGACCGGGAGGTCGCGGACGGCGGCGAGGTTCAGCGACTCGAGGAAGGCGCCCTGGTCGACGGCGCCCTCGCCGAGGAAGGCGACCGCGACGCTGTCCTCGTTTCGCTTCTTCGCGGCCAGGCCCGCGCCGACGGCCGGCGGGACGCCCTCCGCGATGATCCCGCTGCAGGCGAAGTGGACGTCCGGATCGAACAGGTGCATGTGACCGCCCTTGCCCCCGCTGAGGCCCGTCTCGCGACCGAATATCTCCGCCGTCATGCGCTTCAGGTCGACGCCCTTCGCGATGGCGATGTGGTGCGGGCGGTGGGGCGCCGTCACGACGTCGTCGTCGCGCAGGTGCTGACAGACCCCCGCGGCGGCCGCCTCCTGCCCGGCAGCGAGGTGGAGCTCGCCGGGAATCGGGCCCGCCGAGATGTCGAAGGCGGGCTGTTTCCCCTCCAGGTACTCCTCCTGCAACCGCTCCTCGTAGTACCTGGCCGTTACCATGTCGTCGTACATCTCCTGTAGCTGATTCGTGCTAGCACCCATCACCTTTGAGTGCCCGAATCGTCGCCTATTAATCCTGAGTGCCAGGTCCGGCCGGTTACGTTCCAGTCGTGAACGTCAGCGGGCGTTCCGGGTACAGCGATCACCACCGGTAGAACTATAATGTAATATAGTTAACTATATTGCATGAGCGCGACGGAATCCGTTCTGGATCACCACCTCGCGATGTTCGGAGAGGGGGACCTCGACGGGATCATGGAGGACTACGCGGCGGACGCCGTCCTGATGACGGAGACGGACACCTTCGAGGGCCGCGACGAGATCAGGGCGATGTACGAGCAGCTGCTCCCGGAGTTCGACGACGACGTCGTGACGTTCTCGCTGGACGAGCAGAAGACGGTCGACGACGTGGCGTACATCGTCTGGCACGCGGAGACGCCCGAGAACGAGTACGAGTACGCCACCGACACCTTCGTGATCCGCGACGGGGAGATCGTCGCCCAGACGCTGGCCGCGAAGATCACGCCCAAGTAACGGGTTCGTTCCGGCGACGGGAGTGGTGCCGCGAGAGCACTGTTCTGGACGCGTCGCTCGCTGTACGAGAGTATTTACGCTGTTGACATCCTCCTCCGCGTTCACGCGGAGGAATCCCGAGCGGTGGGAGTTTCAGGTGTGCAGTCCAATCATCGGACTACCAGCCCTTTCGGGCGCGGGTCGTCCCACAGCGTCGGACTGGCGGACTGCTGGCCATGCCAACTGGCCGTTACCCCTCTCCTCGACCGTGTACGGCGTTCCAGTGTTGTTTTTGCCACGGGGATGCCAGCAAGCGTCAGCAGAGTTGGGGGTATCGTCTTGCTCGCTTTGAGCAGTCGGCACGTTGGCACACCCGTCGAGGATGTGGCGTTCACCGACTGTTCTTTCGGATACTACCTCGTTACGTGGGCGGACAGGCCGCCTCCGAAGGACGGTTCAGAATCCGCTCCGTTCCGACCGATTCCTACAGCACTGGAAGGCGGTCTGTCACTTAAACATCACTGTGGGGAACTCGGGGAGGCGTTCGAACGGTGGTCTCTTTCGAGGAGTGACGGCGCGTATCCACGCCGTCAACGGCGTGGTATTGCGCCTGCTCCGCATATAACCGTTCGCACTCAGCGATATTCCTCTCGTTAGCATCGGTCCGATCTGGATAGCAACTAAAAAGTACATATTAAATCATGGGGTTAGTCGGTTCCTACGTGCCCAGCGACGACGGGACGGGACGCGCCGGGCGAGATCGGGCCGGCACACGACTGTGTACAGAGCGGTTCCAACGACATCGACACCGAAACACATCCTATGGAACACAACCGACGCGACGTACTCAAGGCGGGCGGCGCATTCGCGATTGGGACCGGCGCTATCGGACAGGCGGCGGCTCAGGAAGACGGCAGCGACTCCCAGCAGGGAACTGAAACGGAGGGCGGCGGCGACCAGTCGGCGGACTTGCTGGCCAACTGCTGGATGCACTCGGGCGGCACCACGCCGTTCAAGGGCGCGCACGGTCACCGCGAGTGGAGTCCCTGGAGCCTCGAGCGGCGGGCCGAGGGCCTCGGCGAGGTCGGGTTCAACGCCATCGGCCTCTACCACGAAGACATCCGGTACCGGGTCGAACACGAGTTCACGGACGGCAACCTGCGGGCGCGCCTCCAGCAGATGAACAACGTTCTCCAGCAGAACGGGATCGACTTCGTCGAGGTCGAGTTCCTCACGGAGTGGCCCCTGGGGGAGGACGACTACCGGTATCAGAACAACGAGGAGAACCGACAGCTCCTGCTAGAAGCCGCCGACGTCCTCGGCGCGAACCACGTCAAGGTCGGGAACATCAACGGCTACCCGGTATCGATGGAGCAGCTCCAGCAGCGCTTCGCCGACATCAGCCGGCAGTTCTCGGAGGTCGACACGCAGGTCGGGATGGAGTTCTTCCCCGTCGACCCCAACGTACGGGACATCTCGCAGGCGATGGAGGCCACCCGGATCGCCCGCGAGGAGGGCACCGGCGGCCTCTATCTGGACCTCTGGCACCTCGTGAAGCTCGGGGTCGACTTCGACAACATCCGGGCCCTGTCAGCCGACGACATCACCGCCGTCGAGTTCCAGGACGGGTACATCGAGACGGAGATGTCCTTCCTCGAGGAGACGATCAACCTCCGGAAGGTCCCCGGCGAGGGCGAGTTCCCCATCTCGGACTGGGTCAACGCCGTCCGCGAGGCCGGGTTCGAGGGGCCGTGGGGACTCGAGATCCTGTCCGAGGAGTTCCGCCGGCTCTCGATGGACGTCGCATACCCCCTCGCGTACAACGCTGGAGCTGAATACGTCTCTAGTGGGAATTGAACGCACCGACACACTCGAGGGGAACTCGGATGCCGTTCGGCGTGTGAATAGTTTCAGTTCTACTACAGGACGGCCACCCGATCGGCAGCGGTCCCCCGCTCTTTTGCCCGCTGCTACGACGCCGAGTATATTAACTTATACTGTCACTTCTGCCGCTTCGTACACTTTTTTTCCGGTTGACTGTCCTCTATCGGATATGCAGACACTGGCGTCTCCCCGGAGGTGATCGACCGGATGCACCGCCCGCGGACGGTCGTGCTGGCCGTCATCGCCAGCACGTTCTTCGTCGGATTCGGCGGCGGGGTGATCTTCCCCATCCTCCCGAACCTCGGGGCCATCCTGGGGATCACCCCGTTCGTGGTCGGCCTGATCCTCAGCGCCAACCGCTTCACCCGCATCGTGGCGAACGCGCCGGCCGGCGCGCTGGTCGACCGCTTCGGGACGCGGACGCCGTTCGTCGCCGGCCTGTTCGTCGAGGGGTTCGCGACGCTGGGGTACGTCGTCGCCGTCCGCGCGCCCGCCCCGGAGGCGTGGTTCCTCGCCGCCCGGGTCCTCTGGGGCCTCGGCAGCGCGTTCGTCTTCGCGACGGCCTACACCATCGCCGCCGACGTCAGCGACGGCGGCTCCCGCGGCACGAACATGGGCGTCGTCCGCGGCGGCATCACGCTGGGCTTCCCGGCCGGGCTCGTGCTCGGCGGCGTCGTCAGCGACGTCTACGGCGTGACCGCGGCGTTCGTCGTCGCCGCCGGCTTCGCGATGCTGGCGGGCGTCGTCGCGTACGCCACCATCCCGGAGACCCACGTCAGCGAGGTCCAGTCGTCGATCAAGCCCTGGCACGTCGACCGGAGCCTCCCCGCGGTGACCGTCGGGCTGGTCAACTTCGGCCTCTTCTTCGCCTACCTGGGTGCCCTGTTCTCGACGCTCGTGCTCTTCCTGGAGGCCCGATCGCTCACCGCGTTCGGCTACGGACCGCAGGGCACCTCCGGCCTGCTGATGGCGGTCACCGTCCTCTCGGCGTCGGTGTTCATGCTCGGCGGCGGGAAGATCAGCGACCTCCGGGGCGGCCGCGTGCCGATCCTGCTGACGTTCCTAGTGGTCTCCTTCGGCGGCTTCGTCGGGCTCGCCCTGGCCGACTCGCTCCCGGTCCTGATCGGTGCCTGCGTCCTCATCGGCGCCGGACAGGGCGGCACCAGCGGCCCGCTCATGGCCCTGCTGGCCGACCTGACGCCCGAGGACCGGATGGGTCGGGCGACGGCGACCAACAACGTCCTCGGCGACGTCGGCGGCGGCCTCGGGCCGATGGTCTCGCTCCCGCTGATCGAGACAGTCGGGTTCGAGCCGGTGTACGCCGCCTGCGCGCTGATCCCGCTGCTGGCCGGCGTCCTCCTGCTGGGCGGCGTCTACGCCAAGACCGGCACCGTCAACCCGCAGACGGACCAGATCAGCCACGACGCGCGCGGGTGAGCGGCCGTCCGGACCGGGAGGACGCCGTCCGCTGTCTGACAGGGGACAACGCCGCCGCTTCCGCTACCGTCATTGTGATTCGGCCACAGTGATCACGCGTGTCTCTCCTGCACACCGACGCCGTCGATCGCCTGCTCTCGACGACCAGTCCCGAGACGGACGAGGTCCTCGACGAGATGGAAGCACAGGCGGACCGCGAGGGGTTCCCGACGATCGGTCACGAGGTCGGAGCCGCCCTCCGGCTGTGCGCCCGCCTCACCGACGCGGATTCGGTGTTCGAGCTCGGATCGGGCTTCGGCTACTCCGCGTACTGGATGGCGCCCGCGGTCGGCCCGGACGGTGAGATCGTCCTCACGGAGGTCGACGAGGACGAACTCGACCAGGCGCGGGCGTACTTCGAGCGCGGCGGCTACGCCGACCGCGCCGTCTTCGAGCACGGCGACGCGCTGGACGTCGTGGCCGAGTACGACGGTCCCTTCGACCTGGTGCTCGTGGACCACCAGAACGAGCGCTACGTCGAGGGGTTCGAGGCGGTCCGCGAGAAGGTCGCGCCGGGCGGCGTCGTCGTCGCGGACAACGTCCTCCACTCCTCGGGGGACCCGGGCTTCGAGCCCGAGGACCTCGAGCGGGCGCTGGAGGACGGGCCGCCGGAGGACGACGAGTCCTCGCTGGCGTCGATCATCGACTACTACCGCCGCGTCCACGACGACCCCGACTTCGAGACGACGACCGTCCCCGTCGGCGAGGGCCTGTTCGTCTCCGTCCGGGTCTGAGCCGGGACTCGCCTCTCAGAAGGCCAGATCCCGGCCTCGCCTCAGAGGTCGTACTGCTCGCGAACGAGGTGGGCCATCCCTAGCTCCTCCAGTTTGTCCATCGGCACGAGCATGTTGAGCTGGACGACCCCCGGCAGGCGGCCGACCTCGACGCCGCCGGTGAAGGTGCTGCGCGTCCGGACCTCGCCCTCGCTCATGTCCAGCAACTCGCCGGCGCGGTCGAAGGCGTTCTGCGTCGCGTCGTTGATCGTCGCGCCGGAGCCGATCACCTGGATCGGACCCACGTCGGTCTCGACGTCGACGCCGTACTCCTCGCCGAGCGCCTCCGCTTTCTCGACGTCCTCGTCGTCGAACGGCGCGCTGATGTCGGGCAGGTCCGCCTCGTTGGGCAGGAGCAGCGGCCCGTCCAGGTCGAGGTCCTTCACGACCTCCACGTCGAACTCGGTGTGGCCGCTGACGTCGGTCGTGTGCAGCGCGAGTTCGCCGTCGCCCTGGTTGGCGTGCATGTCGCCGACGTAGATGCCGCCGCCCTCGACCTTCACAGGTGGTACGAGGCGGATGCCACGGGACTTGCCCCCGTGAAGGAAGCCGACACTCCATCGACAAACCAGGCTCGATAGCAAGGCCGACTCCCCACACACCTAAATCTTTATTAGGCACTGGCGATAAATGTGAATATCAGATGGACGACGCGCCGCGGCGCACCGTACCCATCAAACTCGACGTACCCGAGGAGCGTCGTAGCGACCTCCATCAAACCAAACAACAATTTCTGCACTGCGCCAACCACACGAGCGAGTGGGCGTGGCGCTACGACGACCTCTGCATCACCAGCAAGAGCAAGGCCGAAGACGCCCTCTACAGCGGGTTGCGGGAGGAAACCGACCTCACCGCCAACCTCGTCCAGAAAGGCATCCACCGCGCCATCGACGCCGTCGATGCAGGCGTCGAGAAGTTGAAGCAGGGCAAGAAGACGAGTCAACCTGAGTTTGACTCGTGGAGCGTCGTGTACGACAAACGCTCCGCAACGTTCAACGACGATCACGCCACGCTCTCCACGCCGAACGGCAGAGTCACCGCCGAATACGTCTTCCCGCCTAAATGTGAGCGAGAGGAGACGCCGTTCGGTAGATACTACGAGAGCGATGACTGGGACGCGTCGAGCGCCACGCTCCAATACGACGAGCAGGATGACACGTTCTACCTGCACGTCACCTTGAAGAACCCCGATTACGAAGGTGACGCAAGTGGACGACAAGAAGCCGAGTCACGTGATGACGCCCGCGAGAACGGAGTGGTTCTCGGCGTGGACTTGAACGTGACTGGCGCGTTCGCCGTCACCTCCACTGGCGCATTCATCGGCAGTGCGGACTATCTCACTCACAAGCGTAACCAGTACGAGCAACGCCGTGCCCGTCTGCAACAGACAGGTACACGGTCGGCTCACCTCACGATTCAGTCCATCGGTAGTACGTTCAGTGATTGGTCGCTGGACTGGTTGCACAACCACGCCAACGACCTTATCGCCGAAGCGCACGATGCAGATGTGGACGGCATCATTTTTGAGAACCTTGACCACATCCGTGAGAACATCGCTAATGGGTCGAAGTTCCAACAGTGGGCCTACGCCAAGTTCGTGGAACTCGTCGAGTACAAGGTCGAATCAACGGAGTTGTTCGTGGACTCCGTGAATCCTGCATACACGAGCCAGCGGTGTTCACACTGTGGGTTTACCCACGAGGATAACCGGGACGACAAGCAGTTCGCGTGCCAGTCGTGTGGGTATGAGGTGAACGCGGATTACAACGCGGCAAAGAACGTCGCCAACCGATACTGTGGGTATATCCATCGCGGGCAGAAGTCTCGCGGTGGATGGGCCACTAGTCAACTGGCCCTCAAGTCAGGGGCGTTGAACGTAAACGGCGAGTACACGCCTGCCGAGTTACTCGGTTAGAACGGGAGTCCACTGACAAGCCTCGGGCTTGACCCCGAGGCGGTTGACGGGGCAGAGCAGCGTCGCACCCGCGCGGACCTCGTTGACGTCCATGTGACGTCGGTGCGGACCTCGAGCTCGTCCTCGTCTTCCATGCCCTGGTCGTGCTCGGCGCCGATCAGGAACTGGCCGAAGTCGCCCGCGTTGTGCGAGTCGGGTAGCTCCGTCGGCGGCGTCGTCCCGACGTTCCCGAGGAACGGCCGGAGGTGGCCCATCGTGCCGGGCATCTCCGAGGGCGCGTACAGCAGGGGTGCGTGCTGGCGGGAGTTCTCCGGCAGCGCCATCGCCTCGTCGGCCCGCTCGGCGAGGTCGTCGGCCGCCGCCGCGTCGACCGTCAGGCCGACCTCGTAGTCGTCGTCGAACACCGCCGTGATGCCGTACTCGAAGCCGAACGAGGAGGCGTTCGCGCCGCAGTCGGCGCACTTGACCGCGTCCTCGCCGGTGCCCTCGACGACCGTCTCCGGCCACTCCGTGCCACAGTCGGGGCACCTGTGGTCGACGAACGGGTCGTCGCCGAAGGCCCGGTCGCGCTCCTTCATCGACCCCGTGCTGGTCGCGATGCTCGTCACCTGGATATCTCTGATCTTGATGGCGACGGCGTCGCCGACCTCCGCGCCCTCGACGGCGATGGGCCGCGTGACCTCGTGGCCGCCGCGGAACTCCGGCGTGATCATCGGCCCCCAGCAGCCCGCCGGCGTGTGCGTCCTGACCGTCCCGCCGTCCGCGACCGTGCCCGCCCACTCCTGGTCCGGCCCGACGAGACCGAGCGTGTACTGGTCGACCTCAAGTTCGCGTTCTACCTGTTCTGACATACCGTGTGAAAGGCAGTCACAGTCATGGATAAACCTCACGTGGCTAACTGGTAGTCAGGAGGAACCGGTGGAGGGCAGCGTGGTCCACGGCGTCCGGAACCCGGCGCGGCCGGTCGTCAGAACGTACTCACGGTTCCGTCCTTCCGGGGTTCGGTCGCGCCCGAGAGGACGCCGTCGCGGTTCCGCGCGACCTGCGCTCCGCCGAACTGGATCGGCAGTTCGACCGTGACGTCGTGGCCGCGCCGGGCCAGTTTCGACGCCAGATCGTCGTCGAACCGCGCCTCGACCGCCAGCGAGCCGTCCGCCCCGTAGCGCCACCGCGGTTCGTCGAGCGCGGCCTGCAGCGGCATGTCGCGGTCGAGCAGGTTCGAGAGCACCTGGACGTGGCCCTGTGGCTGCATGTACCCGCCCATGACGCCGAAGGCAGCCCAGTCCTCGTCGTCGAAGCGGGCCAGCGCGGGCAGCAGCGTGTGGAACGGCCGCTTGCCCGGTTCGACGACGTTGGGGTGGTCCGGGTCCAGCGAGAACGACGCCCCGCGGTTCTGGAGCGTGATCCCCGTGTCGCCGGCCACGATGCCGCTCCCGAACCCCTGGAAGACGGAGTTGATGAACGAGACGACGTTCCCATCGTCGTCGGCGACGGTCAGGAGGACCGTGTCGGCGTCCTCGGCCGGCGAGTTCATCACGCCGACCTCGTCCGGCGACAGGGCCTCGTCGCCGACCGCCGTCGCGCGCTCGGCGGCCCACGACTCCGATCCCAGCGGCGGGACCTCCTCGTACTCCGGGTCCGTGACGTAGTGGTGGCCGTCGTGGAACGCCAGCTTCGTCGCCTCGACCAGCAGGTGCGTCCGCTCGACCGGGTCCGTCGCGTCGGGGACGCCCAACTCCTCGGCGACGTTGAGCGCCTCCAGCGCGATCAGCCCCTGGTTGTTCGGCGGGAGCTCGAACACCTCCGCGCCCCGGTACGTGGTCGAGACGGGCTCGGGGAACTCGGGGCTGAATCCCGCGAGGTCGGACTGCCGCAGGAGCCCGCCGCGGGACCGCACCGCGTCCGCGATCGCCTCGGCGATGGCCCCCTCGTAGAAGGGGTCGGCGCCCTCCGCCGCCAGCGTCTCCAGGGTGCGCGCCATCGGCTCGTTCGTCACCACCTCGCCGACCTGCGGGGCTCGCTCGCCGTCGACGAGGTACGTCTCGCGCGCGGCGTCGTTGCGCAGTTCCGGCTCCAGGTCGGCCCAGTGAGACGCGATGACCTCGGTCACGGGGAACCCCTCGCGCGCGTAGCGGACGGCGGGCGCGAGGACGTCGGCGAGCGAGCGGCGACCGAACTCCGCCACGGTCGCCTCCCACCCCCTCGGGGCCCCCGGGACGGTGACCGCCAGCGGACCGCGATCCGGCATCGTCGCGTCGGCCGGGTCGACGCCCGTCTGTTCGGCGACGGCCTCGCGGGTCCGTTCCAGGGTCGCGTCCGCCGGCGCGCCGCCGCATGCCCGCATCGCCCCGACGTCGCCGTCGGCGGTCCGGTAGAGCGCGAAGGCGTCCCCGCCGAGCCCGGTGCTCATCGGCTCGACGACGTTCAGCACGGCCGCGGTCGCCACGGCCGCGTCGAAGGCGTTGCCGCCGTCTCTGAGCGTCTCCAGCCCGGCTTCGGCGGCGAGGGGCTGGCTCGTCGCCACCGTCCCGCGGCTGCCGTACGCGGTGGCGCGTCGCGACGTGAACCGGTCGAGGTTCGGCTGCTCGTCCATGCCCCTATGGGCACGTCACGGGGACAAAACGTCTCGGGCCGCCACTATCGCCGCCCGCCCGCCCGCGACAGCGCCAGCGCGGCGACCACGCCGAGCGCGGGGATGGCCGCGAGCGCGAGGAAGGTGCCGCCGACGTCGAGCGCCGACAGCAGGACGCCGGCGAGGGCCGCGCCCGCGGCCCCGACGCCGAAGTTGGCCAGGTACGTGAACCCGTAGGAGAGCCCGCGGTCGCCCGGCGGGCTGTACTCGGCGATGGCGGCCTGGTAGAGCGGCTGGATCGCGAACAGGACGAACCCCAGCAGCGCGCTGACGACCAGCAGCGGGAGCAGGCCGGCCTCCGCGGCGGGGACGAACAGGACGGCGAGGACGGCGAGGGTCCCGAAGACCACGGCGATGCCCGTCGTCACGGGGATCCGGTCTGTCAGCCGTCCGCCGACGTACTGGCCGCCGATGCCGACCGTCAGCAGCCCGGCGTACACGTACGACGCGAGGTCGAACTCCTCGGCCATCGGGCTACCGGGCTCGAAGAGGCCGAGCGAGTCGGCCACGTTCGGGAGGTAGTCCCCCAGCACGTCCGGGAGGAAGGTCAGCGTCCCGCGGTAGAACAGCCCGTTGAACAGCACGACCGCCAGGGCGAGCGTGAACCCGACGGTGAACAGCGCCCGGGTGTCCGCGACGAACCCCCCGATCGAGGCCGGCGCGCCGCTCTCGCCCGTCCCGTCTCCGGAGTCGCCGTCGGGCGATCCGCCGTCGGCCTCCGCAGTGGCCTCGACGGCCGCCGTCTCGTCGAACTCGGCGACCGCCGCGTAACCGACGGCCAGCAGCGCCGGCGCGGCCAGCAGGCCGGCGACGAGGCGCCAGTCGAAAGCGAGCAGGAGCAGCGCCGTGAGGAGCGGGCCCAGCGCGATGCCGGCGTTGCCGGCCATCCCGTGATAGGCGAAGCCGGTGCCGCGCTCCTCGACGCCGGTCGACAGCAGCGCGAGGCCGGCCGGGTGGTAGACGCTGGCCGCCAGCCCCCACGCGCTCAGCGCGAGCGCGACGGACGCGACGCCTTGGGTGAGGCTCAACAGGAGGAAGGAGCCGCCCATCCCGACCAGACACGCGGTCACCACCCGTCGGGAGCCGTAGCGGTCGGCCAGGACTCCGCCGGGGAGCGCGCCGATGCCGAACAGCGCGTAGCCGACGGCCACGACCGTCCCCAGCACCGCCCTGGTCACCGGGAACTCCGTGAGCCAGACGACCACGAAGATGGGAATCGAGAGCTCGTAGGTGTGGACGATGGCGTGCGAGAGGCTCGCGAAGGCGACGATTGACCTGTCATTGTCGTTCATGGCGACGTGTTTCGGTACGTCAAGCCCACACCGCCCGGACTATAACGGTTACCAGACGAGCGCGCCGCCGCCGAGCGGTCGATCACGCCAGCGCCGCCTCGATCTCGCTGGCGAGGCCGTCAGCGATGGCCGTCATGCCCGCGTCGCCGGGGTGCAGGAGGTCCGTCGTCAGCCCAGTCGCGTCCGTCAGGTCCGGCCCCTCGACGACGCTCGCGTTCGCGTGCCCGTCGGCCGCCTCGCGCAGCGCCCGCCGGAACGCCCGCGCCCGGTCGGCGTCGTCCCCCGCGACGGCGTCCGCGTGGTAGGGGAACAGCGTCACGCAAACGACCGGCTTCTCCGGGTTCGCTTCGGCGACCGTCGCGACGAACCGCTCGACGTGCTCTTCGAACTGTGCCAGCGTGAACCCGCGGTTGGCCATGTTCACCGACAGCGACAGCGTCGCGACGTCCCAGTCGTCCCGTTCCGCGACGTGTTCGGCCATCGCCGGTTCGCAGAAGGCCGACCCCGACGCCCCGAGGTTGATCGGGTCGACGCTCGCCGCCCGCGCCGCCTGCGAGACGTAGGTCAGGTGCGGGCCCGACGCGTCCGCGCCCTCCGTGATCGACGTGCCGTGCGCGAGGTAGCGCCGGTCCGGTAGCTCCTCGTCCCGCGGCGGTCGGCAGTCGCCGCTGACGCCGTGGATCGCCACCGGCGTCCCCATCTCGAACCGCAGGCGACAGACCCGCGGATCGAACGGGCCGGCGTCCGGCCGAATTGAATGAGGCCGGGCCCGGGAGTCGAGCGAAGCGAGTCTGCCGGCGTCGACGTCGTCGCGCAGGTTCGCCACGCGCTCCGGAACCGGCAGTTCGATCGTCCGCGGCTCCGGTCCGATCTCGACGACCTCCTGACCCTGGAACGGGCCCCAGAAGGGCCAGACGTCGACGGGGTCCGCCGCCGAGAGCGTCACTTCGATCGGCTCCCGCGGGACGAACCTGATCTCGCTGCCCGCGGGGTGTCGCATCCGGTCCCGCGCCGCGACGTTTAGCTCCTCGCCGACCGACCTCGGGACGCGTCGGAGCGCGCGACCGCCGCTCGTCCACTCCGGCGCCTCCGTCTCGGCGACGTTGTGCAGCGCGACGGACGGGAACTCGTCGTGGATCACGCGTGACAGAGGGAGGCACGGGCGCAATAAGGTGTCGGGACGCCGCACGCGAGAGTCCCGCCGCGAGGTTCGACTCGTCCCCTGTCGGGGGTCCGGTCACTCCCGGTCGACCGGGCGGTCTACACCCAGAAGCACCGAGTCGTCCCTGACCGAGGCGTAGACCCGCTCGGCCCACTCGCGGGCGATGGGCGAGTCCGTATCGACGAACACGTGAGGCAGTCCCGTCGCCTCGTCGTATCCCCCGATCCCGACGCGGTCGTCGAAGATCGCAAGCCCGTAGGGTAGGTCCGCTCGGGCCCGCAAGGCGAGGACGCCCCGCTCGGCGGCCGCCGCCGCTCGCTCCGGGTAGGCCTCGACGAGGCGCTCGGCCGCTGCCGGGTGGTAGATCACCTCGACGTCGCCCCCGTCGAACACCCGCTCGTGGAACTCGCCCGCGCCCGTGGGTGCCATGGGGGCGGTGTTGAACCCGCGGACCGTCTCGGACTCCGCGGCGAGCGCGAGGAACCGGTCGACCGGACGGTAGGGGTCGTCGGGCCCGGCCAGCGTGACCGTCGCGTCGACGAACGGTTCCACGACGAACTCCTGGTGGTCCTCGCAGACCGCGTCGAGGAGGGGGCCGAGGCGCTCGACCGTCCCGACGTTCGCCTCGAAGCGGAGCACCTCGTCGGCCACTGCTTCCCCGGTCCCGGTCAGCCGGAACCGGCCGTCGGCCTTCTCCGCGTACCCGCGTTCGCAGAGCCAGCGGGTGAGGCGGTGGCTCGTCGCCCGAGAGACGTCGAGGCGGTCCTCGATCTCCCTGCGGTCCAGCGGGCCCGCACGGAGGGCCTCCAGTGCTGGCCCGTGGCGGACCACGTCGCCCAGCAGGTCCGCGTCGACGCGCGCGCCCGCCGCTTCTAGGCGCCGCCCGAGGTGCCGGCGGCTCCGCGCGTTCTCGAGGAGCGCCTCGAGGACCGGCGAACTCGGCGGCGGGCGGTCGTCGTCTCGCGCTCGCTCTGCGTCCGCCTCGCGCCCGTCCGGCTCCGGTTCTCCCGGCTCACGGCCATCGTCGCTCCGCCATCTGTCGTCCGGACCTTGCATGGTTATCACTATCATAGTAGAAGTGGCCGGTGGTCGTAACTCTAGCGTCCGGACCGTGACCACCGTCTCGCGCCGCGAACGCTCGTTCACACGCCGGATGATCGAGCCGTGAGTGAGGCCATCACCCGCGCCGACGTCTGGTAGGATATGACGACCCGAACGATCGACGACGAGCGACTCGCACAGTTCGCGACCGACCTGCGCGGCGACGTGATCGGACCGGACGACGCGGCCTACGACGACGCGCGCGCCGTCTGGAACGGCCTGATCGACAGGCGGCCCGCGGTGATCGCCCGGTGTCGTGGCGTCGCCGACGTCCGCGCGGCGCTGGCGTTCGCATGGGCGCACGACCTCACCGCTACGGTCCGCGGCGGCGGGCACAACGTCGCCGGCACAGCGGTCTGCGACGGCGGCCTGGTGGTCGACCTGTCGCGGATGGACGCCGTGACCGTGGACCCCGGCGGGCCGACGGCGCGGGTCGAGGGCGGCGCCACCTGGGCCGACGTGGACCGCGAGACACAGGCGTTCGGCCTCGCGGTTCCCGGCGGCGTCGTCTCCGACACCGGCGTCGGCGGCCTCACGCTCGGCGGGGGCATCGGCCACCTGCGCCGGACGCACGGCCTCAGCTGTGACAACCTCCTGTCGGTCGACCTCGTGACAGCCGGCGGCGACGTCGTCACGGCGAGCGCCGACGAGCACCCGGACCTGTTCTGGGGCCTGCGCGGCGGCGGTGGGGGCCTCGGCGTGGCGACCGCCTTCGAGTTCGAGTGCCACCCCGTCGGCCCCGACGTCGCCACCTGCCTGGTCTTCTACTCGGCGACCGAGCTCCGGTCGGCGCTCCGGAAGCTCCGGTCGTTCGCCGTCGACGCGCCCGACGAGGTCAGCACGCTGGTCTTCGCCGGCGAACTGCCGGAGGAAGACCTGTTCCGGGGGACTGATCTCCACCGACAGAAGTTTGCCGTCATGGCCTGTTACGCCGGTCCCGTCGACGAGGGCAAGCGGGCGTTGGCGCCCCTCCGAGAGCTCGCTGAGCCCATGGCCGACGTCAGCGGGACGGTGCCCTACGTCGAGTTCCAGCAGGTCCTCGACGGTGACTACCCGGACGGCCTGCGCTACTACTGGAAGTCACTGTTCCTGGCGGACCTGAGCGACGGAGCGATCGATCGAATCGTCGACTGGGCCGAAGCCGCGCCCTCGCCGCTGTCGACGGTCGACGTCTGGCACCTCGGCGGAGCGATCGACCGCACCGACCCCGCTGCCGGCGCCTTCGCCGGCCGGGGCGCCCCGTTCCTCCTGGGCGTCGAGGCCAACTGGGAGGCCCCCGCGACCGACGACGCCAACGTGCAGTGGGTCCGCGACTGCGTCGCCGACATGTGCCGGTTCTCCGACGGGACGGTGTACCTGAACTTCCCCGGCTTCTTCGAGGAGGGCGCGTCTGGGGCGTTCGGGCCGTCCTACGAGCGACTCGCGGCGCTGCGGGACGAGTACGATCCGACTGGACTGTTCGCCGGGGCGCAGTCCTCAGACGGGGCGGCGGACCGAGAGTCAAGCGCCTGATCGGCGGCGAGAGCGAGCCGGCCGCCCGCGAACGGTCAAGCGCAACCCTTAGGCGGGCGCTGGGCCGAGTACCGCCAATGCGAGACACGTTCGAGGTCCGCCGGTACGACGCGGCGGGGCGGCTGGGCGAACTCGAGGTCCCGCGGGCGGACGTCACGGTGCGAACGCCCGCGCTGATGCCGGTCGTCAACCCGCACGTCCAGACGATCTCCCCGGCGACCCTCGAGGCGGAGTTCGGCGCGGAGATCCTGATCACGAACAGCTACATCCTCCACGGGAGCGACGAGCTCCGGGAACCGGCCCTGGAGCGGGGGCTGCACGACCTGCTCGACTTCGACGGCGCGATCATGACCGACTCCGGCTCGTTCCAGCTGGCCGAGTACGGCGAGATAGACGTGACGACGGAGGAGATCCTCCAGTTCCAGCGGGCGATTGGGAGCGACATCGGGACGCCGGTGGACGTGCCGACGCCGCCGGACGTCGACCGCGAGCAGGCAGCGGCGGAGCTCGCCACCACGCAGGAGCGCCTCGCGCTCGCCGAAGACGCCGACGCGGGCGACATGCTCGTCACGGCGCCGATCCAGGGATCGACCTACCCCGACCTGCGCGAGGAGGCCGCCGCGCACGCCCACGACACCGGCCTCGACGTGTTCCCGATCGGCGCGGTCGTCCCGCTGATGAACGAGTACCGCTACGACGACCTCGTAGACGTCGTGGCAGCGAGTAAACGCGGACTGGGCGAGGACGCGCCAGTTCACCTGTTCGGCGCGGGCCATCCCATGATGTTCGCGCTGGCGGTCGCGCTGGGGTGTGACCTGTTCGACTCGGCCGCGTACGCGCTGTACGCCCGCGACGGCCGCTACCTCACCGTCGGCGGGACCGAGCACTTCGAGGACCTCCACCAGTTCCCCTGCAACTGTCCCGTCTGCGTCGAGCACACGCCAGACGACCTCCGCGAGGCGCCCGAGGAACGCCGCGAGGAGCTGCTGGCCCGGCATAACCTCCACGTCACCTACGGCGAGATCCGGACGATCCGGCAGGCCATACGGGACGGCGACCTGCTGGAACTCGTGGATCGGCGCGCACGCGCTCACCCGGCCATGCTGGACGGCTACCGCGCCCTGCTGGACCACGCCGCGCAACTGGAGGAGACCGACCACGTCTCGAAGGACACGTTCTTCCACCTCTCGGCCGAGAGCGCCCGCCGACCGGAGGTCCTGCGCCATCGACAGCGCCTCGACCGGTTCGACCTGTCGGGCGACGTGTTGCTCACCGAGGGCGATCGCGACGACGACTACGACGAGTGCTGGTCGGTCGCAGCGCCCTTCGGCCCCTATCCGCGGGCACTCGCCGAGACCTACCCGCTCAACGCCGAGACGCCGGAGCGGCTGGCACCCCAGGCCTACGAGGCAGCGGCCCGCGGCGTCGCGCGCCTGGTCGAGGCCAACCCCGACGCGGGGTTCACGCTCGCGCACTACGAGTGGCCGGCGAGCGCGCTCGCGATCGTGCCGGACTCCGTGACGCTGCGTGACGTCGGCGCCGACGAGTGACTGCCCCGGTCCCGCGCGTCGCCGCGGTCACTCCGAGAGCAGGTTGTCGACGAGCCTGGCGAACCGGTCGACCAGCCGCTCCGGCAGCGCGGGCTCGACCTCTCGCAGGAGCCGGGCCGTCTCCGTCGGGCGCGAGAGCACCAGCGTCACGCGGTTCCGATCGTCCCGCGCCTTCTCGACGACATCCTCGGCGACGAGGCGGTCGAGGTGCCACTCCAGCGTGCTCCGGGCGATCTCCAGATCGTCGGCCACCGTCGCGGGCGCGGAGGGACCGCGTTCGAGGAGGTAGATGAGGACGTCTCGGGTCGTCTCCCGCCGGACGAGCGCCAGCGCCGCCCGCTCCCACTCGTCGTACTCGGGCGGGTAGTAGTGGGTCCGGCCGTAGCGCTGCTCTGCGACCACGCGATCGGCTCGGGTCAGTCGCTTGAGGTGGTACTGGACCTGCCCGGGGGCGAGGTCGAGTGCCCGCGCCAGCCCGCTGAAGTGCTCTCCGGGGTACTCGGCGAGGTGTTCGCGGATGCGGTCGCGCTGCTCGCTCACGTCTTCGCCCCCCTGTGGCCGTCGACCGTCCGCGCGTAGTACACCGCCGCCACGATGAGCGCGACCATGACGACGTCCAGCCCGTGTTCGAGGAAGTGGTGCGGGCCCGGCCGCAGGAGGCCGGCCAGCGACAGGCCGGCGACGGCCGACCGCCCGAGGAGCGCGGCGATGGCGCCGACGATCAGCACGTACGGCTGGGAACGCCGACGGACGAACGCGGCCAGCGCCAGCCCCAGGAGAACCGCCGCCCCGAGTCCCGCGAGCGTGATCACGCCCACCATCGCGAGCGACCCCGGCTCGTACACCGCGGGCGCCTGTCCACCGTGCATACATCGACCGAACGGGTTCGGGCCACCTGAACGCGTCGGTGACCGGTGGCACCGACCGGGTTCGAACCGGCTCGCTCCGCTCAATCCACGCGGCTCGCGTGTCGTTCGCTCCACTCACTCCCGCTCGCTCGGAGGCCCGCCCTCCGGGCGCGCCTCCCTTTCGACGCCCGTACCAGAACGGCTTTTCGAGTCAGGTCCTAACCACGCCCGATGAGCGATCAGCGTGGCATTCCGCGCCGTAGCTTCCTGAAGTCCGCGGTCGCCATCGGGGGGACCGCCGCCCTCTCGGCGTGCGTGGACCGGTTCGGCGAGCCGGACGTCGAGCAGGGGCCCGAAGACCTCTCGACGCTGCCGGACCGCCAGCACGCCTGGGACGGGTCTCTCTCGACCGACGACCACGGCAACGTGACCGCGGCCCGCCACCACGCCCTCCTGCTGCTCGACTACGAGGGCGACGGCGCGCCGACCGAGGCCGACCGCGAGCAGGTCGAGCAGTCCTTCCGCGGACTGGAACGGGCCTACCGCCGCTCGAACGACGGCCTCCTCTTCACCGTCGGGTACACGCCGTCCTACTTCGACCGATTCGAGGCCGACCTGCCCGGGAGCGTCGACCTGCCCGAACCCGAAGCGATGGCTCCCTTCGAGGAGCCCGAGTTCGACACGCCCGACGCCGCCGTCCACCTGGCCAGCGACCACGGGCAGGTCGTCGTGGCCGCCGAGGAGGCGCTGAAAGGCGAGGTGTCGACGCTCAACGGCGTCGAGATGCCGGCCTCGCTTTCCGGCGTCTTCTCCGTGGCCGACCGGCGGACCGGCTTCGTCGGCGAGGGCCTCCCCGCCGAGAACGACGACGCGGCCGGCGTCCCCGAGGGCGAGGTGTCCGAGGACGCACCGCTGTACATGGGCTTCAAGTCGGACTTCTCGAAGAGCCAGGCCAGCGAGGACTTCGTCACTATCGGCGAGGGCCCCTTCGCCGGCGGCACCACCCAGCACGTCTCGAAGATCCGCCTGCACCTCGACCAGTGGTACGAGCAGGACAGCCGCTACCACCGCGAGGCGACGATGTTCTGCCCCGTCCACGCCGAGGAGGGCCTCGTGGAGGGCACCGGCGAGAACATGGGCGACTCGACGGGGATGGAGGAGCACAGTTGCCCCGCCCACACGGAGGAGCACGCCCGAGAGTACGGCAAGGTCGGCCACTCCCAGAAGTCCGCCCGCGCACGCGAGGACGGGTCCCCCCTGATGATCCGCCGGGACTTCGACGCCACCGACGACGGCCGCGCGTCGCTGCACTTCGTCTCGCTGCAGGAGACCATCGGCGACTTCGCCGAGACGCGCGAGGCGATGAACGGCACCGACGTCGCCGGCGAGAGCGGCGTCGGCCAGCGGACGAACAACGGCATCCTCCAGTACATGACGGTCGAGCGCCGCGGCAACTACCTCCTGCCGCCGCGCTCGCTGCGGGCGCTGCCGCCGGCGCGGCCGGCGTGAGGCGCCGTCGTCACCGCCTCGTGTGACGAGCCTTTACGGCTCGAGACCCAGGCTTGTCCAATGGCTACCGAGGCGACGTTCACGATTCCGTCGGACGAGTTCCCGCTAGGGACCGTCTTCGACCGACTGCCGGACGTGACGGTCGAACTGGAGCGCATCATCCCGGCGCAGGACGTGGTGGTGCCGTACTTCTGGGTCCGCGGAGCGGTCGTCGACGACATCGAGGGGGCCTTCGCCGACCACCCTGGCGTGGTGGACATCCGCCTCGTCGACTCCGTCTCGGACGAGTACCTGCTGCGCGTAGAGTGGACGCTCGAGTACGCCGGCGTGCTGAGCGCGCTGACCGAGACACAGGTCCCGCTGGTCAAGGCCGTCGGGACGAGCAAGCAGTGGACCTTCGACGTCCGCGGGGACGACCGGAGCGACATCGCGGCCTTCCAGCAGCGCTGCCGTGAACTGGACATCCCGGTCACGCTCACGAAGCTCCACGCGCTCACGCCCATCGAGACGGCGGCCGAGACGGCGCTGACCGACGCCCAGCGAGAGGCGCTGGTGCTCGCCTACGACCAGGGGTACTTCAACTCGCCGCGGGACGTGACGATGACGGAGCTGGGCGAGGAGCTCGGCATCTCCCAGCAGGCCGTCGCGTCGCGGCTCCGGCGCGGCATCGATCGGGTCCTGGGGAGCACTGTCTCCGAGCTACCGGTGGCGGCAGAGGAGGGTACTTAAACGAGTTGGATAGCCAAAAGCCGACCTGAACCGGGGGACCGGCGATAGGGTCGGGTATGAGCAGTCGTCTTCTCGGAACCGACGGTCCCCCCGGCGGCGATACGCAGCTTGCGAGCCACTGGCGCCAGGTCGTTCCCGCGCTCGGGGTGCTGGTCCTGATCACGGCGGTCGCCAGGTCGGCGGTCACGCTGGCCGACAGCGGGATCCTGCTCGAGGCGGTGCTCGACCTGCTGCTGGTCGGGACGCTGGGGGCCGTGATGCTGTACATCGGCCTCCGGCTCCCGACCACCGAGGTCCGACCAGCGTACTACCCGCGGATCGTGCTGTGGGTCGCCGGCGGCGTCACCGTGATGGCGGTCGTCCTCGCGCTGCGGGTCCTCCATCCGGGAGTCACTGTCCAGTTCGCGTTCGGGACGCAGGCGGTGTTCCTGGCCATCGGCTCGCTCTCCGGTCTCGGCATCGGCGTCCACGAGGCCCGGGCGCTCGACCAGGCGAGACGCCTCGAGGAGCAGAACGACGAGCTCAAGCGGACCGAGCGGAAGCTCGAGGAGGCGGTGACGGAGCTAGAGGCGTCGAACGAACAGCTAGAGCAGTTCGCCTACGCGGCCTCCCACGACCTCCAGGAGCCCCTTCGGATGGTGCGGAAGTACCTCGAACTCGTCGAGGGGCGGTACGCCGACGACTTGGACGAGGACGGCCGGGAGTTCCTCGCATTCGCCCTCGACGGCGCCGAGCGGATGGACGAGACGATGGGCGGCCTGCTGGAGTACGCGCGCGTCGACGCGGAGAGCGATCAGTCCGACCGAGTGGACCTCGACGGCGTCCTCGACGACGTGCTCACGGACCTCCAGATGCGGATCGAGGAGAGCGACGCCGAGATCACGCGGGAGCCGCTGCCGGCCGTCGAGGGCGACGAGCGCCAGCTCCGGCAGGTGTTCCAGAACCTCCTGGCCAACGCCGTCGAGTACAGCGGCGACGCCCCGCCGCGGATCCACGTGTCAGTGGACCGCGACGCGGACCGATGGTCGATCTCGGTCAGCGACGAAGGCGTCGGCATCGGCCCCGACGACGCCGAGCGCGTCTTCGGCGTCTTCGAGCGGCTGGACGGGACCGAGAACCCGGACGGGTCGGGGATCGGGCTGGCGCTGTGCGAGCGCATCGTCGACGGACATGGCGGCGAGATTCTGGTCGACTCCGAGCCCGGCGAGGGGTCGACGTTCACGGTCGAACTGCCCGCGTGAGATTTCATAGGCGTCGCGCCCTCGATAAGGGTCTCCTGAGACCTGCACTCGACATTTCTTGTGCTTGTGTCCATAAACACAAAGTAGATGGGAACGAAGACGATCGGCATCACCGAAGAGGTGTACGAGAAGCTCAAGGCCCGCAAACGGGACGACGAGAGCTTTGCCGAACTCCTCGATCGGCTGGTCGACGAATCGACGGCTGACTGGCGGGAGGGGTTCGGTCTACTATAGATCGGCCGCCGTCCGACATCCGACCGTACCTCGTTCGAGAATCGCACCAGAACCCCTTTTCCGGTGAGGCACCGACCCTCGGCCGATGAAGAGACGGCAGTTTCTCGCCGGTACAGCCGCGGGGACGCTCGGGACGCTCGCTGGGTGCACGGACCTCCTCCAGCGGCAGTCGACGCGGGCGCCGCCGCTGGTCGAGGACCGCCCCGGCGCGGTGTACGTTCCCACCCACGTCGAGGGGATGGAGATGGTCGGCGTCGAGTCGAGCGGGCGGTACAGCCTGGCGCTGTTCTACAGCTTCCCCCACCGCTTCTGGACGATGGACGGCGACCGGACGAACAAGGTCGAGATCCAGTCCGACGACTCGCTGCACCTGATGGCCAGCGTCTGGGACGCGGAGACGGAGACGACGATCCCCAGTTCCAACGCCCGGATGGTCGTCGCGGACAACGACAGCGGCGACGTGGTCGCCGACCGTCGCATGTGGCCGATGCTCTCGCAGAACATGGGCTTTCACTACGGGGACAACGTGCCCCTCTCCGGCGACGGCGTCTACGAGACCACCGTCAACTTCGGGCCGGTCAGCGTGCGAACGACGGGCGAGTTCGCCGGCGCGTTCCAGGAGCAGCTGTCCCCCATGTTCCGCTTCGAGTTCCGTCAGGACACCCTGGAGGGACAGGTCTCCTTCGAGCGCCTCCCGGATCGCCAGGGCGAGCGCGACGCCGTCGAGCCGATGTCGATGGATCGGGTGCCGACGCCGCAGCTGCCGCCCGCAGCGGAGCTGCCCGGGACCGTCCTGGGCGAGGGCACGAGCGGCGACGCGAAGTTCGTCGCGACGCTGCTCGACGAGCGCCCCGAAGGGATCGACGGCGACGGCCCGTACCTCGCCGTCTCGCCGCGGACGCCGTACAACCGCTTCCCGATTCCCATGATGGCGCTGTCGGCGACGCTGGAGCACGACGGCGGTACTGCCTTCGAGGGCAACCTCACGTCGACACTCGATCCGGACCTGAAGTACCACTACGGGGCCGCCGTCGACGGCGTCGAGGACGGCGACCGGCTGACGATCACCGCCGACTCGCCGCCGGGCGTCTCCCGCCACGAGGGCTACGAGACGGCGTTCCTGGACATGTCGCCCGTCGAGATGGACGTCTCGCTGTGACCGCCGCAAGAACTGTCGGCAGCCGCCGAGCCGGCCTGAACACGCAAGGTGACCACCTCCCCGTCGTAAATGACGGGGCGTCCCAAACCGCACCACAGCGTTGGGATATTTACTGGTTTACGGCCGGACCTGTCCTTGTGGGGCTACTCGCCCCGTTTGCTTGTCGAACAGGCGGACCGAAGGCTGGGCCAGACAGCCGTTACTCCTATCCTGTGCAGGATTCGGAGTTACCGTCGCACGCATGTTCTCAGCCGCGTTCAGGTCGCTGTTCGCGACCAACTCACAGTGTTCGCAGACGTACAGGCCACGTTCGATACGGTTCGAGTCGGCTTGCATCCCGCACTCACAGCAGGTGATCGATGTCGCCAGCGAATACTCGTCGACCCGCTCGACGTCAATCCCACGTTCTTCAGCCTTGTACTCGATATGCTGAATGAGTGTTTCAAACGCCCAGTTGTGGAGGCGTTTGTTGCCATGCCGACCCCAGTCTGTCTCGTCACGAATGGTATTCGGGTAGCCGACCGCTATCGTGCCAACACCTCGTTCGGCACACTGCTCGACAATATCTTTCGACACGGCGTGCAGGAAGTGCGTTTGTCGGCGTGATTTCTTCTGTCGTGCCCACGCAGCGTGATTGCTGGGGCCATCTTCACCCTCCGTGTCGTATTCTACCTGCCGGAAGTAGTGGGCGTCTTCTTTCAGGGCATTACCCGGATACAGCAGCGTCTCGTCACCGACAGAGACAGCCGCCGTATTGCAGATACCAAGGTCAACACCTGCCGTCTTCTCACCGGATGAGTCGTCCGCATCAACGGCAACCTTACAGACGAAGTGCAGTTCCCACTGCTCACCGGTCCAGACGGTACGGACCTGTTGCACATCTTCTACGTCGGTGAGGTCCACGTCCGGCCCGGTTTCGTATTCACAGAGGATGAAGTCGGCCCACCTGTCTTTCAGGTTTGCACCTTTGGACAGACGGACCTGCTGGTGTTTCGTATCCAGTTTGAAGCCGTCTTCTTTGAACGTGATTGTACTGCGTGGCCGTTCATCTCCATCTTTGCGGTAGCCCGGTGGGTTTGCGTCTGGGTTGTCTTGTTCGAACCACGACTGGAAAGCGCCAGACAATTCTTCGACGATTGCCTGACTTGACTGCGAGTTCAAATCTTTCCAGCATTCTTGGGTTTTCATGTAGGACTTGAGCGGCCCTTCGTCGGGAATTTCACCAGTGTGGTCCCAGATGCGGCTGATGGTCCACCGAGCAACGTTCCAGATTTTGCTACCAGAACGAGCGAGTGAATTGAGGTCACGCACGACACCCTCACGGTCGTTGGTGAGTGATGCCGTGATGGTGCGTGTTGTGACCAGGTTCACTATACATAGCCTATGACAGTGCGATGACTTAATGGCCGCGATTCGATATCGAATATCCAAGTAGCACCCACCACATCTGTTGTGTAGAGAGGTGACACGATTCACGCCTGCCGTCAACGGCGGGATTCTCTTGCTTTAGTAAGATAGTTGGTCGCCCGCCGCCGAATCGTCGTCATGACCGACTACTTCGAGGTCCACGAGCGCGACGGCGCGGCCAGGCTGGCCGAGCTCCGGCTGGCCGACCCCGTCACCACGCCCGCGCTCGTGGACGACGTTCTGGAGGACGCCGGCAGCCTCTGGCCCGAGGACCGCGAGGTCCCCGAGGGCGACGAGAGCGCGCTCACCGTCCTCCCCCACCGCGGGTTCCCCGGCGGGACGCCCGACGAGGTCGAGGAGGCCTTCGCCGTCGACTACCCCGACGTCGACTACCCCAGCGCGGCGGTCGTCTCGCCCGACACCGCCGAGGACCACGGCGCCGACGCCTACGTCCTCGCAGGCGGCCCCGGCATCGCCGGCCACGCCGAGGCGTTCGTCGACGCCGTGCTCCGGACGCGCGAGGCGATCCCGGCCGACGCCGCCCTCTATCTCCCGGGCGTCGCCACGCCGCGCAACGTCGCCACGCTGGTCTACGCCGGCGTCGACCTCGTGGACGCGGACAAGGCCGTCGTCCGCGGGACCGAGGGCCGCTATCTCACCACCGACGAGGCGTACTTCCTCGAGGACCTCGACGAACTGCCCTGCTCGTGTCCGGCCTGCCAGGTCCCGCGCGAGGAGTTCGACCGCGAGGACTGCGTCGAACACAACGTCAACGCGCTGGAAGCGGAACTCCGTCGCGTCCGCCGGCGCATCCGCGACGGCCGCCTCCGGGACTACGTCGAGGGTCAGGCCCGCCAGGACCAGTGGCTCACGGCGACGATGCGCCGCCTGGACCAGCAGTACGCGTATCTGGAACAGCGCACGCCGGTCCACCGCCGCGCGGAGATCACCGCCGCGACGGAGGACACCATGCGCCGCGTCGAGATCCAGCGGTTCGCCCAGCGCGTGACGGAACGGTATCGCAAGCGCTTCGACGACCAGCCGCTGGTGATCGTCCCCTGCTCCGCCCGCAAGCCCTACAGCGACTCCCAGAGCCACGAGCAGTACCACAGCGCCGTCCAGTTCCGCGGGCACATGCTGTCGATGACCTCGCCCATCGGCGTCGTCCCGCAGGAACTCGAACTCACGTACCCCGCCCAGCACTACGACTCGGTCGTGACCGGCCGCTGGACGGCCAACGAGGTCGAGTTCGTCAGCGACGTCCTCCGGCGGTACCTCGAACGGACCGACTACCCCGAGGTGATCGCCCACGTCCCGGACGAGGGCTACCGCGACATCTGCGAGCGCGCCGCCGAGGCCCTCGACCTCGAGTTCACGTTCACCGTCGAGGACCACCCGACGACGGGCGACTCGCTGGCGAACCTCGCCGGCGCGCTTGAGGGCTATCCGAAGTACCGCAAGCGCGAGCGCCAGCACAACACGCTCCGGGCGGTCGCGGATTACCAGTTCGGCGACGGCGCCGGCGACGCGCTGTTCCCCGAGGGCGACCTGACCGCGGAGGGCCTCTACCCCCAGCTGCGGGCCCACGATGCGGACGGCGAGCAACTGGCCGCGCTCACCCAGGAGTACGGCCTGCTCGGCCTCACCCTGGACGGTGCTCGCCGCTGGGTCGACGCGGACGTGCCCACGCGGACCGTGGAAATCGACCCCTTCGTTCCCCACGGCTCCGTCCTCGCCCCCGGCGTCGTCGACGCCAGCGACGACATTCGGGTCGGCGACGAGGTCGTGATCGAGGGCCCCGCCGCGTTCGGCGTCGGCCGCGCGCAGATGTCCGGCCCGGAGATGGCCGAGTCGACGCGGGGCGTCGCCTGCAAGGTGCGCCACGTCGCGGAGAGGTAGGCGCGGCCCACGTTGTCGGGGCGCTCCGGCGTCGCGCCGAGTGGCAAGTAGTCACCGATCATCCGGCAGGATTCCGGTGCTAGTTCGCCATTGTATGGATCATGACATTTTTCTCGATCCGTGCGCACGGGGCCTCATGGATCCAGTCAGGAGCAGTCTCGGCGGGGGTATCGCGGCCACGGTCGTCCTGTTGCTCTTCCTGCTCGTCGCCGACGTCTTGCTGGCCGGGACCGACCTCCTCCTGTTCGCGACCTTCAGGAGCCTCTGTGCAGTCGGTGGACCGCCGTACTGCGAACTGGAGTCGACCACGGCGACGCTGCTGACGTACGTCTGGTTCGGCCTCCTGTTCGCCGTGGCGTGGCCGCTCGTGTTCGGCGCGGTCACCTGGGCACTGCCGGGCGACTCGGGCACGGTCCACGGGATGGTGTTCGCGCTCGTGCTGTGGTCCGGCCACCTCGTCGTCGCGCTCGGGAGCGCCGGCCTCGAGGGCGGCGCCTTCGCCGATCGCCTCCCGCTGCTGATCGCGACGATGGTCGCGTACCTCGTGTACGGCTTCGTCCTCGGCGGGGGCTACGACTCGCTGGCCGAACATCGAACCTTCCAGGTGGGCGATCGGGTCCCTTGACCCCGCCGTGAAGCCCGCAAGCCATCAGACCACTCCGGATCGGCCCGATCCGATCCCGTCCCTCAGGGCTCGACGACGAGCTTCCCGAGGAAGCTGTCCTCCATCACCGCGCGCTGGGCTTCGCCGGCCTCCGCGAGGTCGTAGCTCCGGGCGATCTCGATCGAGAGGTCGCCGCGCTCCATGAGGTAGGCCACGCCCCGCAGCGGGACGCGCAGGTCGGGCGTGTTGAACATGCTCATGAACTGGTACTCCACGTCCTTCGAGCGCGCCGCGCCGTCGTTCGTGAACCCGGGGTCGGGGCTGTTCTCGCCGATCCCCACGACGGTCGCCCCCTGCGCGGCGACGTCGGCGTCGAACTGGAGGTAGTCGTCCAGCCGGTGGTCCAGGATCGCGTCGACGCCGCCTTCGGAGGCCTCGACGACGGCGTCGGCGAGGTCGTCGCGAGCGTAGTCTAGCACCGTCTTGGCGCCGAGATCGGCCACCTCGTCCCGGTACTGCTCGCTCGCCGTCGTGACCGTCCGCGCGCTGACGGCGTCCGCGATCTGGACGGCCGCGTGGCCGACGCCGCCGGAGCCGCCGTGGACGAGGCAGTACTCCGCCGGGTCGAGGTCGGCGTGGTCGATCAGCGACCGCCAGGCCGTGCCCGCGACGACGCCCGCCGCGCCCGCCTCGGTCAGGTCGGCCTCGTCGGACAGGTGGACCACGCGGTCGTCCGGGATCGTCGCGTACTCGGCGTAGGCGCCCTGGTGGCCGCCGTTGCCGATGCCGGTGCCGAACACGCGGTCGCCCTCGTCGAAGCCCTCGACCGCGTCACCGACGGCGGCGACGGTGCCCGCGACGTCCACGCCCGGCGTGAACGGCACGTCGACGGGCTCGTAGGATCCGTCCCGGAAGTACGTGTCCACCGGGTTCACGCCCGCCGCGGCGACCTCGACGAGCAGTTCGTCCGCGCCGGGTTCGGGCCGGTCGACCTCCTCGACCTGCAGTACCTCCGTTCCGCCGTGTTCCTGGAGTCGTACGGCTCTCATGTCGTTGTGACGTGACTGCGTGGGCGCTTAAGAATGGGTCCTAGCAGACGACGACTGAATAGGTACGACGTGTGCTGCCTCAGTTGAGAACAGCCAGAAAGCCCCGGCTAGCTACGCCACCGGAAGATTCGCTTCGCTCGTCTTCCGAGGTCTCGTTCGCTCCGCTCACGAGACTCCCGCGGCTCGTTGCGCTCCGCGTCTCACTGCGTTCGACTGCGGTGCTTCCTTCACCGGGAGACCGAAGGTCTCCCGAGCACGCGGCGCGAAGCGCCGCGAACGCCGGGGTTCCCGTAGCTCGCCGCTCCTTTCAGTCCCGCCCAATGCCGGTTGACCAATCAGCGCTGGGCGGGACTGAAAGGGGCGGTCGTCTGAACGAACCCCGGCGACGTAAGCACGCGAGCGAAGCGAGCGCGCGCAGCGAGCCGCGGGAGTTCAGACGACCGGGGCTTTCTGGCTGTTCACACCTGCGACAGTCGTTCAGGCCGCGGTAGAAAAGACGGTGCGTCCTACGACTCGCGGACGAGCGGCTCGTACCACTCGCGGTTGTCGCGATACCAGTCGATGAACTCGGAGACGCCCTCCCGGATGGTGTGGGTGGGTTCGTAGCCGATCAGCTCCTCGGCCTTGTCCGTGCCGGCGTGGGTGTGCTCGGCGTCGGCGTCGTGGCGCTCCTCGTAGACCAGCTCGAGGTCGGGGGCCAGCTGGTCGCGGATCTCCTCGGCGAGGGTCTTGATCTCGATGTTGTCCGTGGAGCCGACGTTCATGGCCTCGCCGTCGGCCGCGTCGTTGGTCAGCAGCTCCACGTTGGCCTCGACGACGTCGTCGATGAAGGTGAAGTCCCGGGTCTGGGTGCCGTCGCCGTAGATGACCGGGGGCTCGTCGTTCATGCACCGCGAGACGAAGTTGGAGATGGCCATGTTCGGGCGCATCCGCGGGCCGTAGACGGTAAAGTACCGCAGCGCGACGGCGGGGAGGTCGTACACCTCGCTGTAGGCGCAGGCGTAGCGCTCGGCGGCCAGCTTGGAAGCGCCGTAGGGCGAGACGGGGGTCGTCGGATGCTCCTCGTCGTAGGGGAGGTACCGGGGCTTGCCGTAGACCGACGAGGAGGAGGCCATCACGAACCGTTCGACGCCGGTGTCGCGGGCGGCGTCCAGCAGGTTCAGCGTGCCGTCGACGTTGACCTCGTCGTACTTGCGCGGGTCCTCGACGCTGGGGCGGACGCCCGCCTGCGCGGCCTGGTGGTAGATGTAGTCCGCTCGCCCGACGAGGTCGTCGACGAGGTCGGCGTCGCGGACGTCGCCCTCGACGAACTCGTAGGAGCCGCCGCCGTCCGCGGCCGTCTCGCGGTGGACATCGATCGTGTGGCGCTTGATGTCGAGGTGGTAGAAGGGATCGAGGTTGTCCAGGACGATCACGTCGTGGCCGTCGGCGACGAACCGCTCGGCGAGGTGGCCGCCGATGAACCCGGCACCGCCGGTGACAAGTACCGTCATTATCGGCACGGCGTCGGCACGGAATAAAAGCGCACCGGAGGCGGTGAGTCGTGGACCGCACGCCGGCGACGACGTCACTCGGACGTCTCGGCGGTCTCTGCCTCGGCGTCGCCGTTCTCCTCGTCCTCGACCTCGACCTCGACGCCCTCCGAGAGCAGGCGCTCGGCCTTGTCCCGGTCCTCGGGGTAGCCGACGTCGACGCGCCAGCCGTCCATCCGGATGGCGTCGATGGTGCGGCCGCTCTTGATCAGCAGGTCGACGGCGTCGGAGATCTCGTACTCGCCGCGATCGGAGGGCTGGGTGAGGTGACAGGCGTGGAGGATCGCCGGCGTGAACGTGTAGAAGCCGGTCATCACGAGGTTCGACGGCGGATCGTCGGGCTTCTCGACGACGTCGACGATCTCGCCGTACTTGTTGGTGTCACAGACGCCGTAGCGGGAGGCCTCCTCCCAGGGGACCTCCTCGACGAGGAAGGCGGCGTCGGCGCGCTGCTCCCGCTGGCGGTTGACGACGTCCTGCAGGTTGGCGTCGAAGACGTTGTCCCCCAGCATCAGCATGAAGTCGTCGTCGATGTGTTCCTCGACGGTCAGCAGGGCGTCGGCCAGGCCCTTCTGCTCGCGCTGATGGGCGTAGGTGATCGGGACGCCCTCGAACTCGTCCTCGTAGTGGTTGATGATCACCTGCTTCTTGTAGCCCACGACGACGAGCAGTTCGTCGGCGCCGAGCTCGACCAGTTGCTCGAAGCAGTGCGTCAGGATCGGCTTCCCGTCGACTTCCACCATCCCCTTGGGCTTGTCCTCCGTCAGGGGGCGGAGCCGCGTGCCTTCGCCGGCGGCGAGGACGACAGCTTGCATAAGCGACACGTTTTGCGTCCCCCGACAAAACCTTTCGGGACCGCGGGCGGGAGCGGCGGTTCCGACCGTCTCGCCGGCGTCCTACCAGAACGCTGAAATTCCATGCGGGGCTACGGCTCCTCATGAACGTCAGCATCGTGGGGAGCGGGTACGTGGGCACGACGGTAGCGGCCTGTCTCGCGGACCTGGGGCACGAGGTGACGACCATCGACGTCGATCAGGACGTCGTCGACGCGGTCAACGCCGGCGAGGCACCGATCCACGAGCCGGGACTGGACGAACTGGTCGCCGAGCACGGCGGGGACCGCCTGCGGGCGACGACCGACTACGACGCCGTCCGCGAGACGGACCTGACGATGCTGGCCCTGCCGACGCCCTCCCGGGACGACGGGAGCATCGACCTCCAGTACATGGAGGCCGGCGCGAGTTCCGTCGGCGAGGCGCTGGCCGGCGCAGACGCCGACGAGCCCCACCTCGTCGTGACCAAGTCGACGGTCGTCCCGACCACCACCGAGGACGTCCTGGCCGAGCGCATCGCCGAGGCGGGCCCGGAGCGCGGCGAGGACTTTCTGGTCGCCTCGAACCCCGAGTTCCAGCGCGAGGGGACGGCCGTCGAGGACTTCCTGAACCCGGACAAGCTCGTGTTCGGGACCGACGACGAGCGGGCACTGGAGTTGCTCCACGCGCTCTACGAACCGCTCCGTGAGGCCGCCGACGGCGACGTCCCCGTCGTCGAGACCGGGATCGCCGAGGCGGAGATGATCAAGTACGCCAACAACGCCTTCCTCGCGTCGAAGATATCGGCGATCAACGACCTCGGCAACGTCTGCAAGGAGTTCGGCGTCGACGCCTACGAGGTGGCCGACGCCGTCGGGCTCGACCACCGCATCTCCGAGCGCTTCCTCCGCTCCGGGGTGGGTTTCGGGGGTAGTTGTCTACCGAAAGACGTCTCGGCCATCGTCGCCGCCGCCCGCGAGGAGGGCTACGAGCCGGCGGTCCTCCAGGCGGCCCTGGATATCAACGACCGTCAGCCCGAGCGCCTGCTCTCGCTGCTGGACGACCGCGTCGACGTCGACGGGAAGCGCGTCGCGGTGCTGGGGCTGGCGTTCAAGCCCGGGACCGACGACTGCCGCAACACGCGCGCGAAGCCGGTCGTCGAGGGGCTGATCGACCGGGGTGCCGACGTCGTCGCCTACGACCCCGTCGCGGTCGAGGCGTTCCGCGAGTACGCCCCGGAACTGGACTTCGAGGCGGCCGGCTCGGCGGCCGCGGCGCTCAAAGACGCCCACGCGGCCGTCGCAGTCACCGGCTGGGACGAGTTCGCCGCGCTTGACGAGGCGTTCGACGAGATGGCCGATCCCGTCGTCGTCGACGGCCGGAACGTGATCGAGCGCCGCGACGGGATCACCTACGAAGGTCTCACCTGGTAACCGGGAGCGAGAACGCGTCGTCCCGTCAATCGGCGGTGTAGACGACCACGGTCTGGCCGGCGAGGTCGCCGACGCGCTGGTGGTCGTCGGTCAGGTACGCCGAGACGATGCCCACGAGGTAGAAGGCCGGGAAGGCGTCGACGACGCGGAGTAGGTTCCTGATGAGAGCCTTCCCCCACGTCAGGTCCGAGCCGTCACTGGAGACGACGACGATGCCGCGGAGGTACTTCCCGAGCGTCTGTCCGTAGTAGCCCTCCATGCCGACCTGGTAGGCGAACAGGCCGAGGGGCACGCCGAACCACGAGGCCAGGATCGCTCCGCCGAGACCGCTGTCCGCGAACAGCATCCCCGCGACGTACCCCAGCGCCAGCACCGCGAGGCCGACGACGAAGCCGTCGAGAAACAGCGCTTCCAGCCGCCGATCCAGCACGCCAGCGTACTCGTCCACGTCGGGAGTCGGGCACCGGTCCATAGCTACCCCGATACCATCCGGTATCCGATGATAAATGACCCGGCCGTTACGGCCGCTGAGGCGGCCGGTTCGCCGTCCGGCGTTCGGACCCGTCAGCACCGCCGTCACGGAGTGACTCACCGCCTGAAACGGCCCGGCGACCGCGCCGGTTTTACGCGTGCGGTGCCCAGCAGACGGTAATGAGCAAGCCCAGTCCCGAGGTCTACGAGCAGGGCAAGGGCATGGACGCCCACAACAAGGTGATGCGGGAGGTGCGGTCGCGCAACGACGCCTCCCACGACCCGCGCGAACCCACGCGGGTGTGGCTGGACGAGGACAACACGCCGGACGGCGTCTACCAGTCGCTGACGATCATCCTCAACACCGGCGGGTGTCGGTGGGCCCGCGCCGGCGGGTGCACGATGTGCGGTTACGTCGCCGAGTCCGTCGAGGGCGGCAGCGTCGCCCACGAGGACCTGATGGCCCAGATCCAGCACTGCCTGGACCACGAGGCGGAGAACGCGGACGAGAAATCGGGGCTGATCAAGATCTACACGTCCGGGAGCTTCCTCGACGAGCGCGAAGTGGGGGCCGAGACCCGCGAGGCCATCGCCGAGACGTTCGCGGACCGCGACCGCATCGTCGTCGAGTCGCTGCCGGACTTCGTCGACCGCGAGAAGGTGGCGGACTTCACCGAGCAGGGGCTGGCGACGGACGTCGCCGTGGGACTGGAGACGGCGACGGACCGCGTGCGCCACGACTGCGTGAACAAGTACTTCGACTTCGCCGACTTCGAGGACGCCTGCAGAGAAGCGATGGCCGCCGCGACCGACGACGCCGAGGCCGGCGTCAAGGCCTACCTCCTGATGAAGCCGCCCTTCCTCAGCGAGTCCGAGGCCGTCGAAGACATGAAGCGGTCCGTCCGGAAGTGCGCCGCCGTCGAGGGCTGTCACACCGTCTCGATGAACCCGACGAACGTCCAGAACTACACCATGGTCGAGGAGCTGTACCACGGCGGCGGCTACCGGCCGCCGTGGCTCTGGTCGGTCTGCGAGGTGCTGGAGGACACAGCAGACGAGGACGTCATCGTCGTCTCTGACCCCGTGGGCCACGGGAGCGACCGCGGGCCGCACAACTGCGGCGACTGCGACGACCGCGCCCAGCGGGCGATCAAGGACTTCGACCTCCGGCAGGATCCCGCCGTCTTCGACCAGGTCTCCTGCGAGTGCGAGGCCACGTGGGAGGCCGTGATGGAGCGCGAGCAGAGCTACTCCCTGCCGCTGGCACGGTAACACGGCGGCCGGGGCCCGCTGCACCGGCGGCCAGCCGCCGAGCCGCGGACTGTTACACAACATGTCTACAGTAAATTAACCGAATACTAACTTGATATTATTCCCGAATTTCGGCGCTGATTTCACTTTCACCACGGTAGCAGTGGGTTTTTGTTCATCGGGTACGTTGGCGACGATAGGGGTCAGGGTTCCGTCACACGCTCCATGGCCCCTCGTTCCCATCCTCGTACCCGTACATCGCGAGCCGCCGGCTCGCCGTCCGTCGATTCGCTCGCGGATCCGACTCCAGTGACGAAAACCTGAGTGCCCTACTCGGCGAAGCCCTCGAGCACGCCCTGCCCGTCGGTCGGGCCGACGTCGGGGAGCGTCGCGCGCTCGGGGTGGGGCATCATGACGGCCACGGTGTCGCGCTCGCCGGTGACGCCGGCGACGGCGTGCTTCGACCCGTTGGGGTTGGCCTCCGGGGTGACCTCGCCGTCCTCGTCGCAGTACCTGAAGAGGATCCGGTCCTCGTCTTCGAGTTCGGCCAGGCGGTCCTCGTCGACCTCGAAGCGGCCCTCGCCGTGGGCGATGGGCACCTCGATCACGTCGCCCTCGTCGTAGGCGCTGGTCCAGGGGGTGTCCGCGTTCTCGACGCGAAGGTGGACGTGCTCGCACTGGAAGCGGGCGCTCTCGTTGGTGGTGAACGCGCCGGGCGTGAGCGACGCCTCGCAGCCGATCTGTGCCCCGTTGCAGACGCCCAGCACGGGCGTCCCGTCCTCGGCGGCCTCACGGACTTCGGCCATGATGGGCGACCGAGCGGCCATCGCGCCGGCCCGGAGGTAGTCGCCGTAGGAGAACCCGCCGGGGAGCACGATGCCGTCGACGTCGTCCGACAGGCCGTCCTCGTGCCAGACGAGTTCGGCGTCGAATCCCAGGTGCTCCAGGGCGCGGACGGCGTCGCGGTCGCAGTTGGAACCGCCGAAGCGGATTACGGCGACGGTCATCGCTCGGCTTCGGCGACCTCCACGTCGTAGTCGTGGATGGTGGGGTTGGCAAGGAGCCGCTCGGCCATCTCGTCGGCCCGCTCGGCGGCCTCGTCGGCGTCCGCCGCTTCGAGGTCGATCTCGAAGCGGTCCGCCGAACGCAGCGCCTCCAGCTCGAAGCCGAGCCGTTCGAGCGCGCGCTTGGTCGTCTCGGCCTCGGGGTCCAGCACGCCCCGCTTCAGCCGGACCGTCACGGTCGCGGTGTACGCGGTCATTGGTGAAGCGACGGTCACGGCCGGAGAAAACGCTTGTGTTCTGCCTGCCAGGAAGCGGCCGTCGCCGGGCGGAGGCGACGCCGGACTGCGGACCCAGTCACCCGACGACGGGCCGACCCGGCGGCGACCCGGTCGGAGACACGAAGGCTTTTGCTACCGGCGTAGCTCCTACCTTACAATGACGACGTCGATCGAACGGTGGTGGTGTCCGTGACCAGACACCTGACCGAGATAACAGTCGTCGGCGAGGACGACACCGGCCTCATCGCCGAGGTCACCTCGCTGCTGTTCGAGCGTAGTATCAACATCGAGGACCTCGATCAGGCCGTCCGGGAAGGGGTCTTCCGGATGACCATGCACGTCGACACCGACGACATGGTCTGCACGCAGGCGAAGCTCCGGGAGGACCTCAAGGAACTGGGCGAGGAACTGGGCGTCGACGTGCAGGTGCGCTTCCCGGCCGACCGGGAGACCCAGTCCATCGCGGTCCTCGTGACCAAGGAGAGCCACTGCCTGGAGGCCATCTTCGAGGCCTGGGCCAGCGGCGACCTGGGCGCGGACGTCGAGGTGGTCATCGGCAACCACTCGGACCTCCAGCCGCTGGCGGAGGCCTACGACGTCCCCTTCCACGACATCGGCGACGAGAAGGGCACCCCCGACGAGGACGAGCTACTGGACGTGCTGGCCGAGTACGACACCGACCTGGTCGTCCTCGCGCGGTACATGCGGATCCTCTCGCCGGACGTCGTCTTCCGCTACGAGAACAGGATCATCAACGTCCACCCATCGCTGTTGCCCTCCTTCCCCGGCGCCTCCGCGTACATGCAGGCCATCGAGGAGGGCGTCCGCATCGCCGGCGTCACCGCTCACTACGTGACGACGGACCTCGACCAGGGTCCGATCATCACCCAGCGGGCGTTCAACGTCCCCGACGACGCCACCGAGGAGGAGCTCCAGCAGATCGGCCAGCCGCTCGAAGCCGAGGCCCTGCTGGAGGCCATCGACCTCCACCTCAACGACAACGTCGCCGTCCACCGCGGCCGGACGGAACTGCGCGACGTCGACGAGAGCGAGGTCCAGCTCGGCGCGCCCGGGGAACTCGACGATATCAATCCCGACCGCCCCATCGACGGGCTCGGGGACTTCGTGGCGGAGCAGGAGAGCGAGCCGGAGGCTGAAGCGGATGACTAGACCAGTGCGGCCGCTCATGGCCGCACACGTAGTCAGCCGGTTCACAGAGGCGGACGATTAACAGCCAGGACTGCGCGCAGCGCGCGTCCGAGCCGTGATCGTCCGTCTCGCAGAGGCGGACGATTAGGCCAGCGAGGCTCGTGGCCGAGCACGCGGTCTTTTCTCTACAGAAGGTGCCGGCTAACCGGCCGATACGGTCCCTGACGGCAACGCCGTCGACCACCGCCGGGTATTCCCGGCGCGCGACCGTAGCCGGACACGATTATGGCCGAAGAGATGGCTGCCTACGTCATCGAGGAGTACGGCGACCCCGACGTTTTCCAGCGCCAGACCGTCGAGGTACCGGATCCGGGGCCCGAGGAGGTCCGGGTCGACGTCGCGGCGACGAGCCTCAACCCCGTCGACTACAAGATTCGCCGGGGCGACATACCGGACTTCGCGCCGGAGTTCCCCGCCGTTCTCCACTGCGACGTGTCGGGGGTCGTCGACGCCGTCGGCGAGGAGGTCGACCGATTCGATGAGGGCGACGAGGTGTACGGGATGCCCGGCGGCGCGGGGCGACAGGGCGCGCTGGCGGAGTACGTCGTGGGCAACGCCGGGACCTTCGCGCAGGCGCCGGAGTCGCTGTCCCTCGAGGAGGCCGCGGCGCTGCCGGTCGTCGCGCTGACCGCCTGGGAGATGCTCGCGGACAAGACCACCGTCGACGAGGGCGACGACGTGATCGTCTACGGGGCCGCCGGTGGCGTCGGTCACGTCGGCGTGCAGATGGCGGACCACTTCGGCGCGGACGTGACCGCGACGGGGTCGACCGAGGCAAAGCGGTCACTCGCGGCCGAACTGGGGGCCAACGCGACCGTCGACTACACCGAGACGGACGTGGCGACGTACATCGACGAGCACGCCGGCGGCGACGGGTTCGACGTCGTCTTCGACCCGGTCGGCGACGACCACCTCGAGACGGCGTTCGAGGCGGTCCGGCCGTACGGGTCCGTGGTGACCACGGAGTCCAGTTCGACCCAGGACCTCTCGCCGATGCACGCCAGCTCGCTGTCGCTGGGCGTGGTCCTGGTCATCCTGCCGGTGCTGCTCGGCGAGGGCGAGGAGCGGATCGGCGAGGAACTCACCGAGATCGCGCGGCTCGTCGACGAGGGAGCCGTCGAACCGCGAATCGACGAACGGTTTGGGTTCGACGAGGCGGCCGCGGCCCACCGCCGGGGCGAGGAGGGCGGCGTCCTCGGGAAGCTGCTGCTGGTCGCCGAGTAGACGAGTCCGCGCCGGTCGTCGAGCGACGCGCCGGATCAGACAGGCCAGTCCGGCCGCCGGTCGACCGACGTGATGTCGCCGTCGCCGTCGACGGTGACGGCGGCGTCGAAGAGCGTCCGGAGCCGCTGCCGGACGGTCTCGTCGTGAGCGCCGGGGTCGAAGTGGTAGTGGGCGTGACCGCCGGCCTCGTCGACGAGGTCCCGCAGCGAGTCCAGGAAGCGATGGGCACGGTCGACGTCGCTGTAGAGGATCAGCGGCGTGATCGAGTCGAAACAGACCACCGGGTCGGCGTCGTCGCCGTACCGCTGGAGGTGCTCGTCGACGACCACGCCGAGTTTCGTGAGCGACGCCGACGGATCGACGGCGTCGACCGAGACGTCGACAGGGAGGTCAGCGAGCCGTTCGCGGACGGCGTCCGAGGGGTCGTCGGGCCGGACGGCGATCACGTCTACGGACGGGGCCCCGCCGCACGCGTCGCGCGCGGGGACGAGTCGCTCCGGCCGCAGTCCCCGGTAGGTGACGATCAGGGCGTCGGAGGGCGGGCCGTGTGCCCGACACAGATCCGCACAGACGTCGTATCGGTAGGGACCGATGGGAGGCGACTCGACGAGGACGTGGGGGGCCTCCAGCAGCGGCGACGGGAGCTCATAGGAGCGGACGGCCTGTGACATCTGCGTTCATCACCCTGTCGGTTCGCCAATGGATTAGTACTTTCGCTAGGTGTGACACTATCGGCTGCGTGTCCGCCCGGACGCGGGTGGATCGGCCCGTCGACGGCGGCCCGTCGCCTCGACCGATCGGATCGACAACGACGTCCGCCGACAGTCCCTCGATAACCGCTGCGGGCCGACGCTGACCACCCGGCGTCCCTTCGTGGCGGCGGTCTGACAGACAGCCATTTCAGTCTGACACCCCATCCTACCGACAACGACATGGCAGACACGGCCGAGGCGGAGTGCGATCGCTCGGCGCGACCGACGACAATACGGGTACTGCAGGTGGACGACGACGAGGCGCTGGCGTCGACGGTCGCGGAGTTCCTCGAGCGTATCAACGGCCGGATCACGACGATCAGCGAGTCGACCGCGCCGGACGCGCTCTCGCGGCTGGAGTCGACCGACGTCGACTGCGTCGTCACCGACTACCAGATGCCCCGAATGGACGGCATCGAGTTCATCGAGGCCGTCCGCGAGGAGTACCCGGACCTCCCCTGTATCCTCTACACCGGCGAGGGAAGCGAGGCGGTAGCCAGCGACGCCATCGCGGCCGGGGCCACCGACTACCTCCGGAAGCGGCCGGAGACGAAGCAGTACGAACTGCTGGCCAACCGCATCGAGAACGCCGTCGAGAGCTACCGGGCTCGCCGCCGGGCGCGAACGCTCGAGCGGGCCCGCGCCGTCGCGCGTGAGGTCAACCGGGCGCTCCTGCGCGCCTCGACCGGGCCGGAGATCGAGCGGGCGGTCTGCGACGTCCTCGCCGACTCGACCGTCTATCTGGGCGCCTGGATCGGGACGGTCGATCCGGAGTCGGGCGCGGTCGAGCCCCGGTGCTCCGCGGGGGTCGACGCCGGCCCCGATCGGTTCGTCGCGGCCGGAGAGTGGATCGCGGACCGCACCGGCGACGGGACGGCCGGGGCCGCGCTGGGCGACGGGCGCGTCGCGGTCCGCGAGGCCCCGTTCGAGGGCGGTGAGGCGAACGAAGTGAGCCGAGCCTCGTCAGAACGGAGTTCTGACGGTGGTGCGGCGAGCGAAGCGAGCCGATCCACGTCGGAGCGCCGCTCCGACGGCGACGTGCGCTCCGTCGCGACGGTACCGCTCTCGACCGGCGACGAGTGCCGTGGCCTGCTGACGGTCTACTCGGGTCAGCAGACCGTCACCGCCGCCGAGCGGGACCTCCTCGCCGAACTGGCCGACGACGTGACCCACGCGCTCGGCGCCGTCGAGACGCGGCAGGCGCTCCGCGCGGAGCGGGACCGGCGGGCCGCGCTCTTCGAGAACGCGCCGGTCCCCGTCGCGGAGGCGCACTACCGCGAGGACGGCGTCGCCATCACGGACGTCAACGCCGCCTTCGTGGAGACGTTCGGGTTCGGCGCGGACGACATCGAGGCGGACGCGGTCGTCGACCACGTGGTCCCGGAGGGGGAGCGCGAGGGACACGAGGCGGTCGTCGCGGCGCTGACCGACGGCGAGAGCGTGGTCCGGGAAGTCAGGCGCCGGACGGCCGACGACGTGCGGGACTTCCTGCTGACGGCCTGTCCGGTCTCGAACGGGGACGGGGACGGCGCCTACGTCTGGTACACGGACGTCACCGAGCGCAGGGAACTGGAGGCGGCGCTCCGGGAGCGGGCGAACCTGCTGGATCACATCTTCGGCCAGATCCCGACGGCGCTGTACGTCAAGGACACCGAGGGCCGGCACGTCCGGATGAGCGATTACGACACCGATCCGACGGACGCGATCGGCAAGACCGACCCCGAGATCTACGGCGACACCGAGTTCGCGCAGGAGGCCTACGCCGACGACATGCGGGTCATCGAGGAGGGCGAGCGGATCCACAACAGGGAGGAGTACAACCCGGAGAACGGCGAGTGGACGCTCACCTCGAAGGTCCCCTACTACGGCGAGGACGGCGAGATCAAGGGGCTGATCGGCGTCTCCCGGCTCATCACGGAAAAGAAGGAGTACGAGCGAGAGCTCAAGCGGAAGAACGAGCGACTCGAGGAGTTCGCGAGCGTCATCAGCCACGACCTCCGGAACCCGCTGACGGTCGCGCTCGGCCAGCTCGACCACTACCGCGCCGAGCACGACGACGAGCGCCTGGACAGGACCGGCGAGGCGCTCGAGCGGATGGAGACACTGATCGAGGACCTGCTCGCCCTCGCGCGGCAGGGCCAGAGCATCGACCAGACGCGGTCGGTGCGGCTATCCGACGCCGTCGCGGACGCCCAGGACTCCGTCGAGGCTCCCGACGCGACCGTCGACGTCACCGACGACGGGGAGATCGAGGCCAACGAGAGTCGGCTGCGCCAGTTGCTCGAGAACCTCTTCCGGAACGCATCTGAACACGCCGGCGAGTCCGCGTCCATCCGCGTCGGCGCCCTCGAGGACGGCTTCTTCGTCGCGGACGACGGGCCCGGAATCGACCCGGACGAGCGCGAACGGATCTTCGAACCCGGATACACCACCAACGAGGGCGGGACGGGCTTAGGGCTGGCCATCGTGTGCGACGTCGCCGAGGCCCACGGGTGGGACGTGACCGTCACCGAGAGCGACGCGGGCGGCGCGCGCTTCGAGTTCACCGGCGTCTCTGCGAACGCAGTGAGCAGAGGCTCGGAAGACGAGTGAGGCGAGTCTTCCGGCGTCCTCGGGAGCGTCAGCGAGCGCGGGCTCGAACGGCGAGTGAAGCGGGCCGTTCGGTGGGCGAGCGACGCGACGTTCGTGTCGACTGTCGCTCTCGGGTGCGGCGAGCGCCGGGCGGACTCGTCACTCACCAACACCATTCAGAACGCTTACCCCACTCGGCGTCTTCCGGACAGAGGACGGGTTCGTCCTCGCGAGCGGACGCCGGTCGGCGCTCCGCCGGTGACAGATCGCTTCGGAACCGGGCGCTCGGCGGGGGACGTCGACGGCGTCGCGGCCCCGCGGCCGCACCGGGACCCTCGCGGAGACGACGGCCGAGACGTTTCGTGCGGCCCTCGACGGCAGGGAGCATCGCTCCGACGTCTACCTTCACGGCCGCCGCTCGCGTACGTGCTCCCGGTCGAGGACGACGAGGGGAACATATTCGCAGGCATGATAATGATTCAGGACGTCACCGAACGCACGGAGCACTGGCGGCGACTCGAGTGGTCCGACGAGCGACTGGCGCAGTTCGCGTACGCCGGCTCCCACGACCTGCAGGAACCGTTACGAATGGTATCGAGCTATCTACGCCTCATCGAACAGCGATACACCGACGAACTGGAAGAGAGCGGCAGGGAGTGCATCGAATTCGCGGTCGACGGCTCCGGCCGGATGCGCGAGGGGATCGAGGGCCCGCCCGAGCGTGCCCGCGTCGAGACGCGGGGCGAGCGCCGCGGCGGCGAGAGCAGTATCGGCTCCGAACTCGGCGGAGGGACCACGATAACTTTGACGCTGCCCACCGCAGGTGATGTCCGTGCGTAACGACGATACGGCCACGGCCGACATCCTCCTGGTCGAGGACAACCCCGGCGACGTCCGACTGACACAGGAGGCCTTCGAGGAGGGAGGCATCTCCAACACCCTGCACGTCGCCACCGACGGGGTCGAGGCGCTCGACTTCCTCTACCGGCGGGGCGACCACGCGGACGCCCCGCGACCCGACATCATCCTGCTGGACCTGAACCTCCCCCGGAAGAACGGCGAGGAGGTCCTCGAGGAGATCAACGACGACCCGGACCTGGCCTGTATCCCCGTGATCGTCCTGACGAGTTCGCGGGCCGAGGAGGACGTGGTCCAGTCCTACGAACTGCAGGCCAACGCCTTCCTCACGAAGCCGGTCGACCCCGACGAGTTCATCGACGTCGTCCAGTCGTTCCAGGCGTTCTGGCTCTCGGTCGTCCGACTGCCGCCCTGCGAGGATCGCGATGACGAGTGAGGAACTCGACGTCCTCCTGATCGAGGACAACCCCGGCGACGCGCGGTTGATCGAAGAGATGTTCCGTGAGGCCGAGGCGTTCCTCGAGGGGGTCGACGTCGGGGCCTCGACCGCCGACGGCGCGCGGATCCACCACGAGGACCGACTCTCGGACGGCCTGGATCGGCTGGACGAGACCGGCATCGACGTGATCCTGCTCGACCTGAACCTGCCAGACAGCGCCGGTCTCGAGACGCTGGCGTCCGTGGTCGAGGCGACAGAGTGGATGCCGACCGTCGTGCTGACGGGCCTGCGCGACGAGCAGGTCGGCGTCGAGGCGGTCCAGCGCGGCGCGCAGGACTATCTCGTGAAGGACGAGGTCACCAGCGACCTGCTGGTCCGGTCGGTGTACCACGCCATCGTCCGGAACCGACAGGAGCGCGAGCGGGCCCGCCGCCGCGAGCAGCTCGAGGCGCTGAACCGCCTCAACCGGATCGCGCAGGACGTCGCCCACGCAGTCATCACGACCTCCACCCGGGAGGAGTTAGAGCAGGCCGTCTGCGATCGCCTCGTCGAGTCCGACGCCTACCGCTTCGCCTGGATCGGCGAGGTCGACCGGACGAGCGACCGCGTCGAGCCCCGCGTCGCCGCCGGCGTCGACGCAGGGTACCTCGAGGACGTCACGATCTCTCTCGACGGCGGGATCGCCACGGGGCCGACGGCCAGGGCGATCCAGACCGACGAGGTGCAGGTCATGCAGAACGTCCAGGCCGACCCCGAGTACGAGCCCTGGCGCGAGCAGGCGATCGAGCGGGGCTACCGGTCGTCCGCTGCGGTCCCGATCGTCTACGAGGACATCCGCTACGGCGTGTTGAACATCTACGCGGAGTCGCCCGCCGCGTTCACCGAACCGGAGACGGAGACCCTCTCGCGGCTCGGCGACGTCATCGGCCACGCCATCACCGCCATCGAGCGCAAGGACGCCCTGGTGAGCGACACCGTCCTCGAACTGACGTTCCAGGCCGAGGGGCTGGGCCGGGAACTGGTCTCGCTCACCGCGGACGGCACCGGGTCGATCGCGTTCGACAACCTGATCCGCAGCGACGACGCGCTCATCGCCTACGGCCGGGTCGAGGACGTCGACAGAGAGGCGCTACAGGACGCCGCCGAGCGGGCCGACATGGTCGACGACCTCCGGATCCTCACCCCCGAAGGGGAGGCCTACGAGATCGAGATACTCACTGACGTCGCCGGGTCGCTGGTACAGGCGGTCAGTACGCACGGCGGCCGGCTCACGACCGCGTCCATCGACGACGGCGAGCTCAGCTTCATCGTCCAGTTCCCGCCGGGCCGGGACAAGCGCCAGCTGATCGAGCTCGTCGAGGAGCACTGCCCCGCGGCGACGAACACCGCCCAGCAGACCGTCGAACAGCCCGACCGCGACGTGGTCGGGTCCAACGCCGTCCTCGAGGAGCGGCTCACCGAGAAGCAGCGCACCGCTCTGGAGGCCGCCTACTTCGCCGGCCTGTTCGACTGGCCGCGCAAGTCCACCGGTCAGGAGGTCGCCGACCGCCTCGGGGTCACGGCGCCGACGTTCACCCAGCACCTCCGGGCGGCCGAACAGAAGTTCTTCGACGCCGTCTTCGAGGACAGCGAGGACGACGAACCGAACCCGGTCTAACCCTCGGATACGGTCCGTAGGCCGACTATAGCGCCCGTGAAATCCGACACTACGGCCCTCACGGCGACGCGCTCCCCCGCGGCGACCGCGTCGTGCCCCGGGCGCGCGCGGCGTCGCTCGATCGGCTCGTCGCCGCCGCACGCCCCGCGTAGCAGAACGTTACGCGCGCCGCGGACCGCGTTAGCCCGGGTGATCACGGGCGCCCGGTCGGCGCGGCCCCCGGCGAATAGTTGCGTCGTGGTGGCCACCTGTTTACCAGGCTCGGACAGTTTGTCTACGTTTCAGAGCCGATCTAACATTTTTGGAGATGGGCACTTCCCCCGGGGTATCTAAGGAAGAATTAGATGAGCACACTCCGACCCAGCCGCGAGAAAGAGTTCGATACCGGATATTTCGACTGCCTTACCGACGGTCGCCGCCGTGGAGCGCTCACCGTCCTCCTCGACGAGGTCGGCGTCACCAGCGAGCGGGCGCTGGCGCGCCGCCTGGCCGCCGCCGAGCGGGACACGACGCCCCAGTCCGTCGACGACGATGCCATCACGACCGTCCGCACGAGCCTGCGCCACGTCCACCTCCCGAAGCTCGACGACGCCGGGCTGGTCGACTGGGACGCGGACGACGGCACCGTCGCGGCCACCGATCACCCGCTGCTGTCGGATCCGCAGTTCCGCAGCATCGTCGAGACGGACGTCGACGGCTGGGACGACGTCGTCGCCGGCCTCGCGGACCAGCGCCGCCGCGACGCCCTCGTCGTCCTGGCGTCCGAGGAGGAGCTCTCCCGCGACCGCCTCGCCGAGGTGCTCGCCGCGCGCGACCAGGACGACCTGGCCCTGCAGCTCCACCACGTCCACCTCCCGAAGCTCGACGACGCCGGCCTGATCGACTACGACCCGGACGAGGGAACCGCCGTCTACCGCGGCCACCCCGAACTCCCGGCCGTCGACGGGCTGCACCTCGCCGAGTGACGCCGAGCCGACCGTCGAGGTAGTATCACCGACGCGAAAGGGTCAAGGCCGTGCCCCGCCCCGCAACGGGTATGTGGCCGTGGGGACACGCCGCCGTCGGGTACCTGCTGTACTCGCTGCTGGCCCGGTCTAGCGGGCGCGTTCCGTCGTCTGCGTCGGTCGTCGCGCTCGCGCTGGGCACGCAGTTCCCGGACCTGATCGACAAACCGCTGGGCTGGACGTTCGGCCTCCTCCCCGCGGGCCGATCGCTCGCGCACTCGCTGTTCGCCCTCCTCGCAGTCAGCGCCGTCGCCGTCGGGCTCGCTCGCCGGTACGGGCGGCCCGAACTCGGCGTCGCCTTCGGCGTCGGCGCCGTCTCGCACACCTTTGCGGACGGGCTCTACGCTACCGTCACCGGCCAGTACGCCGACCTCTCCTACCTCGCGTGGCCGGTCCTGCCGGCGCCCGTCTCCGAGGTCGAAAAGAGCTTCCTCGCCCACGTCGTGCTGCTGGAGTTCAACTGGCACTTCGCGCTCGAGCTGGTGCTGGTCGCCCTCGCGGCCGCCCTGTGGCTGCGGGACGGTCGCCCCGGCCTCGACCTCGTCGAGTCGGTCCTCGGCGTGGACGGCCGCGCCGCCGAGGAGCCGGAGTCCGGCGACTGACGGCGCTGTCGCTCCCCGGGTCGCGTCGCACCGGAAAACGGCGGGCGGAGGGCGGCCAGTTCGCCGAGGCCCACGGTGAGCGGCAGCCCTCCACGTGAGATGCTCCCACGCCGATTACCTTATCATTTTTCGTTATAACCAGGGATTTCCGCCGGGACGAAAGCGCCGTCAGTCCCAGGCCGCGTCGACGTTGGCGCCCTCGTGGACGACCTCCCGGAGCGCGGCGGTCGTCGCAGCGGGGTCGTCGGACTGCCAGACGGAGCGGCCGATGATCGGTCCGCGGGCGCCGGCGGCGACGGCCTCGCTCACGTCCTCGAGCATCGCCCGCGTCGATCCCGAGGCCGGGCCGCCGAGGACGGTCACCGGCACCGGCGAATTGTCGACGAGGTCGGCGAACGCGTCCGGCTCGCCCGTGTAGGGCGCTTTCAGCACGTCGGCGCCGGACTCCCAGGCGATCCGGCACGCGTTCGCGGCGTAGTCGTGGTCGGTCGCCAGCTCGTCCGGGACCCGACTGCCCCACTGGACGGGCTCGACGATCAGCGGGACGCCCGTGCCGCGCAGTTCGCGTGACAGCCGGGCGACCGCCTCGAGGTTGCGCTCGAACAGGCGCTCGTCCTCCCGGCCGAACACGAGCACGACCTTCACGCCGACCGGGTCCACCGCCAGCAGTTCGTCGACATCGAACGACTGGGTCCAGACGTCCATCCCCTCGTCGTGGCCCGGCCGCGTCGAGAAGGACACGACGTCGCCCGTCACCAGCACGTCCACGTCGCTCAGGCGCTCCTCGTAGTGGCGCGCGAAGTGGGGTCCCACGAGCACCCCGTCGGGCTCGCCCGCGAGCACCGCGTCGAGCGTCTCGTCGGGGTCCTCGAACCCCTCGACCGCGCCCATCCCGAGGCCGTGGTCCAGCGCCACGACGACGGCGTTACCGGACTCCGTGTCGAACAGATCGTAGGTCACGCCCCTCACGACGAAGCGATCCGTTAAGCTGGTTTCGGGTCAGCGGACCGAGGTCTCCCGTTCCGCTCCGTGCCGGTCAGGCAGCTCCGAAGCGCACCCGGGCCGCACGGCAAGTGCTTTCCGGCGGACTGGCGGCCGGTTCCCGCTACTCCCGGCGTCCGAACAGCTCGTAGTACAGCACCCCGATCATCGTCCGGCCGTCGCGGAGGTCGCCGTCGCGGGCGGCGGCCAGTAGCTCGTCCAGCGTCGTCTCGTCGGTCCGGATCGACTCGTCGTCGTCGAGGTCCTGCTCGGCCGTGGGCGCGCAGCCGCGGGCGACGTAGTAGTGGAAGACGGCGTCGGCGAACCCGTTGGCCGGCTCGATCGTGGTGAGGTGCTCGACCGCGTCGGCCTCGTAGCCCGTCTCCTCGGCGAGCTCGCGGTGAGCCGCCGCCTCGGGGTCCTCCTCGCCCTCGATGCTCCCGGCGGGCAGGGCGCGGTTGACCCGCTCGACGGCTTGCCGCCACTCCTCGATGACCACCACGTCGTCGTCGGGCGTCAGCGGCAAGATTACGACGCTCTCGCCCTCGGCGAGGTAGTCGAACGCCGCCTCGGTGCCGTCGGGCAGCCGGACGTCCTGGTTGACGATGTCGAATCCCTCGCAGGTGTAGGCCGTCCGCGCCGCCAGCGTCTCCCAGGCCAAGTCGTCGGTCATGCGCGAGAGGAGTCGCGGTAGCGGAAAAAAGCGAGCGATTACGACAGCTTCTCGGCGGCGGTCGCCTGCTCGGTCCGCCGGTCGACCTGCTGCAACCGCCGGTCGACCGCAGCCGCAATGGGGTCCGGGAGGGCCGTGGCGGCCCGCTCCAGGTTCTCCGCGACCCGGTCGAGCCCTTCGCGGGCCCGCTCCAGGGACGCTTCGGCACCGGCGCGGTCGCCGTCCCGTGCGCGCTGTGTGGCCCGGTCGGCCCGCTGCCCGACGGCGTCGAGCGCGCGGACCAGTCCACGCACCGCGTTCCCGCGGCCCTCGACGTCGGCGTCGTCCAGCAGCGCCTCGATTTCGTCGCGGGTCTCTGCGCTGACGGCCGCGACGTACGAGGACAGCGAGGCCGTCCCCGTCTCGGGGCGGTCGATCCGAACGGTCTCCGCTCGCTCGACCCCGCGCTGGTCGCCGCCGTCGCTCTCTCCCGCGTCGTCGTCCTCGCCGTCGCCGCCGTCGCCGGGGCCGGACGCGTCGGGTGTGACCCGGAACGCGCCCACCTCGTCGTCGGCGTCGCGCACCTCGGCGGTGTAGGCGCCGCCGCGGTGGACGTACACCGCGTCGGGGCCGTCGATCGGCGCGTCGTACAGCCGCCCGGCGAAGTCGTCCTCGACGGCCAGGCGGTCGAGGTCGGCCTCGGCGCCGTCGGCGTCGACCTCCAGTTTCATGGCCGCCTCGCGGGCGACCAGCGGGACTTCGCCGTCGACGCCGGCCGCGGTGGCGCCGTCGGCGACGGTCACCGACTCGCTGTGGGGTGCCAGGCCCGCACCGTTGATCGTCAGTCGGTGCTCGCCCTCGGAGACGCCCTGCGCGAGGGCCACGCCGCGGAACGTCGGGATCGCCTCCGGGTCGCTCTCCAGGAGCGCGACGGTCTCGACGGGCGTCGACTGCGTCGTCAGCCCCTCGCCGTCCGGGGCGTCGTCGCTCTCGACGGCCTGCCTGATCGACGCGACGACGGCGCTGCCGCCGCCGACGTCCGCGATCGCGTCGTAGCGGTCGGCGAGCTCCCGGCGGTGGAGCGGGTCGGTGATATCGGCGGCGGGGTTCTCGTAGCGGGCCTGGTTCCAGGGCTCCCCGGCGGTCGTGATGTGGCCGGCGACCGCGTCCTCGACGAACTCCGGCACGGCGAACTCGAAGCTCAGCTGCGGCCCGGTGAAGGCCGAGAGGTGCTCCAGTTCGGCCGTCGGGACGAGGTCGTAGGCGACGTCGGCGCCGTCGTCGCGGTCGGCGCGGCCGAAGACCAGCCCCGTGGAACGCCGGGGGAGGTCGGTCGGCGGTCGAGAGAGCGCGTCGAACGACCGGACGGTCAGCGCCGAGGGGACCAGGTCGCTGCGGTCGACGTCGGGGAGCCGGTCGTGCTCGTACAGCGGCGCGCCGTCGAGCTCGGGCACGACGTAGGGGAGGTGCGCCCCTTCGTCTCGGGGGAGCCCGTAGGCGGCCGGGAAGTCCTCGACGGAGGGGACGCCCTCGAGGGCGCTGTTGGTGATGTCCGCCAGCACGTCCTCGCCGGGAAGTCGCCGGAAGCGGTCCGGCTGCTCGTTCAGCGACAGCGCACTGGAGTGCGAGCCCAGTTCCGGGAGGACCCGCGGGACCGACCGCTCCGGGTCGAGGTACTCGTTGTTCGGTACCGACCGCGAGTGCGAGCTGGCGACGAACAGCCGGGGCGCGTCGCTCTCGAGGTCGACGAAGACGTGCAGCACCTCCCAGTCGTGCCAGTGGAAGTTGGCCGTGAACTGGTCGAACGCGGAGTAGAACCAGTACTGGACGACGGCGAGCGGCGAGTCCTCGTAGCGGACGGCGTTGTAGAACGCCGTGGGCTCCGGCGGCGACTCGGGGTCGAACGCCGCGGCGTAGTCGTTCAGGGCAGCGAACCCGTCGACGACCGTCTCCCCGTCCCGGTCGTGCTCGAAGGGGCGGGGATCAGTCGGAAACCACCGCTCGTCCGCGTCGAAGTACAGCACGGGCGCGAATCGCTCCGCCAGGTCCCGCGCCCACTCGTCGTCGAGGTCGCCGGTCGTCGCGTCGCCGGCCGCGGCGTCGCCGCCGGGGACCGAACAGCCGGCCAGCCCGGCGCCCGCGCCGGCGACAGCGCTCAGGAGCGCGCGCCGTCCGAGCGTAGCGGGATCCGATCCGCTCACGCGCAGACACCTCTGCGCGGCCGCCGGCGTACCGGCGCGTCTGCTGGGGTCGACCGTCGGTCGGGTCCGTCGTCGGTCACGTCCCGCTCCAACCGATCACGGGGGATATCTCTTCTGGCACGCGCCGACGCCCCGGCACCGGAGCCGGGCCGCCGCGGCGCGGCTCACTCGTCGGCGACGACGCGGTAGAGCCCGCCGCTGGGGCCGGAACCGTCCTCGAGGTAGTCCTCCGTCGCCCGCGTGGCGAAGTAGACGGCGTCGTCGGTGACGAGGGGCGTGCTCGTGACGATGCCGTCGGCCGCGACGGACCACGCCTCTGCGCCCCTCTCGCGGTCGATCGCGTAGAGGTGCTCGTCGTAGGACCCGACGAGGACGTGGTCCGCAGTGACCGTGGGACACCCGATGATCGACCCGCCGGTGCCGAACGACCACTGCTCCTCGCCGCTGTCGGCGTCCAGCGCGTACAGGCGCGAGTCGTGGGCGCCGACGTAGACGGTCCCCGAGTCCGGGTCGACGCTCGGACCGGACATCACCGAGCGGTCGGCCTCGAACGACCACTCCTCGCTGCCGTCGTCGAGGGCGACCCGGTAGATCCGGTCGTCCCACGAGCCGAAGAAGGCGCCGCCGTCGTACGTCGCCACGGGCCCCTTGATCGGGTCAGCGGTCTCGAAGCGCCACTGGAACGCGCGGTCGGAGCGCGACCACGCGTAGAGGTCGCCGTCGTTGGCCCCCACGACGATCCGGTCGGCCTCGGGATCGATAGCGGCCGTCGAGTGGGGATGGTCGGTGACCCGCTGGTCGTCCCACTCGACCTCGCCGGTGACCGCGTCCAGCGCGAACATCGCGCCGCTGGGGTCGTAGTACTCGACCGCGACGTACACCGTCCCGTCGAGGTAGCCCGGGCTGGAGCCGATGGCGTCGCCGACCTGCGTGCGCCAGTAGCGGTCGCCGCTCGCCAGGTCGAAGGCGTACGTCGCGCCGTCGTAGGCGCCGACGTACACCGCGCCGTTGGCGATCGCTGGCGTGCCGTGGATCCCGCGGCCGTCCCTGGCCTCCGTCGACGCCGTCCAGACCTCCTCGCCCGCAGGCGTCACGCGAGTCACTGCGCCGTCGTCGCCGGGAACGATCACGTCACCGTCGGGCGTCGGGACGGGACTGGCCTTCGCCGCCGTGTGCTCGCCCGTGTTGACGTCCGCGAGCCGCCAGTCGACCGCCACGGCGTCCGGCGCGCTCCGGTCGACGTACACGCCCCGCCGCTTCGGGCTCCCCCGGAACTGCCAGTCGGCCGTCTCCGCCGGCGGGTCGTCCGGCGCTCCACCGAGCGTCCGGAGGTCGCCGACGCAGCCGGTCAGCGAGGGTGTCGCGGCCACGCCCATGGCCCCCAGAAACCCGCGTCGCGTCTGGTCCATGCGGGCCGCACGCCCCGGCGGCACTTCAATCACCTACCCCGGCGTTCACGCCGGGGTTTGTCAGTGAACTCCCGGTCTATCCACTATACCGTGGAAGGCGAGTAGTCGCCGTTCCCGCTCAGCGTTCCCGACTTCAGGGCGAGGTGATGGGTCGCCCCTCCAGAACCAGACTTACGCCGGTTCTGGAGATACTTGTATGCGATGTTGCGTGCCGCGTTGTAGTCTGCGTGGAGTTCTTTGCCGCACTTCTGACAGCAAAACGCATCGCCGTTGCGGTTGTCCCCGTGAGTGAACCCGCACGCCGAGTGACTACACCGCTGACTCGTGTACGCTGGATTCACCGTTTCGACGGTGATTCCCTCGGCTCGGGCTTTGTAGTTAGTCTGGCGTCGCAACTCGCGGAACGCCCATTGCTGGAACTTTGAAGCGTCCGAAATCCGGTCGCGGATGCCAGCTAAGTCCTCAAACACGATGGTCGTACAACCGTGTGCGACGGCCTCTCGAACCAGTCGCTTTGACGCCCGGTGTAAGAAGTCTTCAGACCACCGGGCGAACCTATCTCCAATGGACTGGATGGTGAGATGGGCGCTTCGCGTGCCCCGCTGTTGGAGGTGGGCGCGGCGGCGCTCGTACTCACGGCGCTCGTGGTTGAGCCAGTCGGTGTTGCCGATGAATGCACCGGTACTCGTGACTGCAAGATACCCATCCACGTTCGTATCGACGCCGAGAACTGTTCGGTTCTCGGCCTCTCCCTGCGGGTCATCACGCTCTTGAACGACGGTGACGTGGAGGTAGTAGGTATCCTCGGGGTGGTCGTAGCGGAGTTTCGCGCCTTTCTTCTCCCACTCGTCGCCGTCCATGTACTCCGCCTGAATCGAGTCCTCAGGGTAGACGTACTCAGCGTGGACGCGCCCCCCATAGGCGGCCAGCGAACAGTACCCGTCGAAGTAACTGATGGCGTTGGTGTTGTAAACGGTGGTGTTCGATGTGAAGACGGGTTTGGACGTTCGCTCGCCGTCTTTCATCTTCTCGACGCACGTCGAGAGGGCATCTGCGGCGTGGTTGACCGCACCCACGCACAGGTCCGAATGTAAGTCGGTGTCAGCGCGTATCTCGTCGTAGACGAGGGGTTGAAGATGGGAGCGCGACGTAATCACGTAGTCGTCGTCGTCACCGTCCCACCCTCGGTCCACGAACCGCTGTGCGGCGTCCCGAAACGTGTTCATGGTCCGTTTTAGGTCGTCACTACGGTCTTCGGGAACGGCAAGTTTCACGACGGCGGTACGTCGCAACTCCATCTATATGCCACGTGTGGAGCTATCTATATAAATATTCAGAGGTTAGTCGAATGAAATTGATTGCTTGCGGAGACAGTCTTACGCGATTCCCGCCCGCCGTGAACCGCGGGACTCCCTCGCTGAATTAGGTGGTGTCCCGGTGCGGAGCGCGAGCCGAGCGGGGCGAGCGGCTGTGCTGTCAGTACTCGGAGAACCCGTCCGTGTCGAGGTAGTTGTGCGCGACCGTGATCGCGTGGTCGGCGTGGATGGCCCGCGGCCCCAGCGAGACGCACCGATCGGCGCGCTCGTCGACGAGGGCGGCCTCCTCGTCGGTCAGGTCGCGTTCGTCAGAGAGCACGAAGACGGGGTCGTCGGGCGGGTCGATCCCGGCGACGCCGTCGCCGTTCTCGTGGAGACGCAAGACGGTCCCGCCGGCGTCGTCGAGGACGGCCGCGAGGTCGCGCCGGGAGATAGACACGCCCGGCGTCGTCTCCGCCGCGACGTGTCCGATGGCCTCCTCGCGGTCCTCCAGGGCGGTCCGGACCAGCGCCGCCGTCGAGCGCTCGTCCGGGTTCAGCCCCTGGAGCTCGCTCCCCTCGAAGTGGACCGCGTACTCGCCGTCGAGCACGAGGTGGACGCGGACGTCCTCCCGGATGCCGTGCGAGAGGACGAACCCCGCGGTGACGCAGCGGGCGAGCAGGTCCAGTCGACCGGCACCGGTCAGGTCGCCCAGCGAGAACTCCGGGGTCGTCGGGACGTCGTGCCCGACGACGACGAACTGTCGCATGCCACCGACTACGGGCGGGGGCACTTAAGCGAATGTCGTCTCCACCGAGCGACTCGTCCCGCGTGACGCGCGCCCTCTGCCGGCGCTTCGTCGCTCCCGACGCCGGCCCCGGTGTCACACCTTCCCGCCGAGGGACATCCCCCCGGACGCCGGGAACGCGCTGGAGCGTCCCCGAGCGAGGTCCTCCGGCGCAGTTCGGTGACCTTACGCGAACACAGCCCCCGGCTAACGAAGTCTCAGGCCTCGAAACGCCAGATTACCGGCAAAACGATGGCCGTGTTTATGCGATAGACGGCCGTAAATGTCAACGCCTATGGCTGACGACGATTACGCGGAAGAGCGGCGTATCTCGCGGGACAGGAACACGATCAGGGACTGGTCCGACCAACACGGTTACGTACCGGTGCGACACCGAGACCGGGACGACGTCACACTCGTCTCCGAAGACAGGATGGAGGAGGACCACGAGCGCCTCGACTGGGACGACTTCCACAGTCACCTCGACGAGGAGGAGCGCGTCGTCACCCACGACGAGGCGGCCGACGAGCCGCTCGAAGTGACGGACCACACCACGGCGGCCGACCAGGTCGGGATCGAGCGCGAGGAGCTCCAGAATCGGCTTCTCGAGGGCGAGGTCGTGACGACGCAGATCGAGGAGACCACCGTCGTCGAGACGGTCGTCGTCGAGGAGGCCAGCCTCGAGAGCGAACTGATCGACACGGAGATCGTCGACGACCAGATCGCCGACGTCGAACTGCTCGAACGTACCTGCACCGGCTGTGACGTGGTCGAATCCGGCCGGATGGAGAACGAGGACTGGTTCGATCGAGACCGGTTCCTCACGTCGCTCCGCGACTCGCGCGACTACGAGTCCCGGACTCTCGTGGACGACGACACGATGCGGACGTCCGGTACGACGGACGACGAGGCGATGGGGACGTCCGGTACGATGGACGACGACACGATGCGGACGTCCGATACAATGGACGACGAGGCGATGGCGACCGACGAAACGACGGACGACGACGTGGTGGAGACCGACGAGACCACCACGACCGGGACCACCGCGACCGACCTGGAGGAGTCCCGGGTCGAGCGCGAGTTCCCCTACGACGTCGAGCTGGACGTGCAGGAGTCCTGGGCGGTCCAGCGGGAGATCACCGAGCGCTACACCGTCGAGAGCCGCATCGCGGACACGCACGTCTCCGAGGCCGACACCATCGAGGACCACGACATCGACATCGAGGGGCTCCAGCGCTCCATCGTCGAGCAGGGCCTCATCGGCCAGGCCGAGGAGCGCGACCCCGACGAGATCCTCTCGCAGTGCCAGATCCGGTCGGAGTACCGCGAGGGCGACACGGTCCACACGCAGTTCGAGCGCACGCGGCTCGTCGAGGACGAGGTCGCCGACGAGATGCGCGTCTACGCCGACGCGACGGCCGCCGACCTTCAGGCCATGGACGTCGCCTTCGAGGAGGAGCGCGTGACCGACACCACGGAGGACACTGCCATGACGACCGAGACGGAGACGGAGACGGAATCCGTCGACGAGGTCGGCTCCGACCCGGACGACGTCGAGATGGACGACACGGCCGACAGCGACGTCGAGTCGATGGGCACGGAGTCGACCGGCCGGACGGCCGGCGCCATGACCCTCTCGGAGGGCGACGTCGGAAAGGAAGTCGTGGACGCCACCGGCGCGACCGTCGGCGAGGTGACGCGGGTCACCGCCGACGGCAACGAGATGTTCGTCGACGCCCACCACGGCATCGGCGACCGCATCAAGTCCGCGCTCAACTGGGGCAGCCAGGACGACGAGGACTACGCCATCTACGCCAGCCAGGTCGAGGACGTCGACGACGACCGGATCCGGCTGAAGGGCCACGAGGAACTCGACGAGGCCCACACCGACGACCGGACGTAGGCCACCCGGGGACGACGCTGCCGTCCCGATCGACGCACACCGTCGCTCTCCCGTTCCCGCGGTGGCGATCCGTTCTCCCGCTTCAGTTCCTGATAGTCGCGCCCGCAGCTATTTATCGGGGGACGCGTTTTGCCGCTCCCATGGACAGACCCACCAGACGGGACGTGCTCTCGGTCGGTTCGTCGGGGGCTCCTCGTCAGCGTCGCCGGGTGTACCGCGCTGGACGACGCTGGAGAGGCGATGTCGGACGCCGAGACTGACGCGACGCCGGACGCCGAGGCGTCGCGGGAGGAACTCCGAGAGAAGATTCAGCAGCAGCGCGAGCGCATCGCGGCCCTCGAGGCGCGCCTCGACGAGCGCGCGACCAGGATCGACGAACTGGAGTCGCGACTGGAGGACGGGGAGGGGGAAGAAGCGGACGGAGGGGGAGGCGACGCCGGCGCCGCTGGATTCGACGCGTCGACGCTGGAGCGGGCCGAGGGACTGGTCGACCGGGTCAGGAAGAGCGTCGTGGTGAGCGTCGTCGACCGCGACCGCGGCCGCTCGACCGGGACGGCGTGGTTCGTCGACGACCGGACGCTAGTGAGCACCGGTCACGGCGCAAGCGAGGCCGACCGGCTCACCTGCTGGCGTCCCGACGGCACCTCCTTCGAGGCCCGCCCCGTCGACTCGATCCACGGCGAGTTCCACGGACACCCGCACGTCGACCTGAGCGTCCTCGCGGCCGACGCCGACGGCCGGCCGCTCCCGACCGGATCCGCCTCGTCGCTGTCCCGCGACCAGCCGCTGTTGCAGGTCGGACACCCCAACTTCGTCGGCAACTGGATCCCCTCGCTCGGGCGCTTCGTCGACACCCACGACTTCTACGGCCTGCGTTCGACCGTCCCGACCCTCTCGGGGAACAGCGGCTCCCCGCTGGTGACGCTGGACGGGACCGCCGTCGGCCTGACGACGGGCGAGGCCCCGCGCGAGCAGTCCCACGACCGCGGCGAGGCCCCGTCGGTCGGCCCCGCCGACATCCGGACCTCCTTCGCCGACGCGAGCTACGCGACCCACGTGCCCGGCGACGTCGTCGAGGCGTTCGTCGAGCAGCCGTGATCGGAGAGGAAACCGTGACGTACGGACGACAGTCTAGAGCGATTTCGGGTCCGTCCTATCGACGACGCCATCGAAATCGTCGTCGAAGCTCAGGACGGTATCGACGTCGTGACGCTCAGCGAGGACGACTGTCGTCGCGTCAGTGAAGCTAATTTGCTGGTCGTCGTACGTCTCGAAGGCATCCACTGTGTCATCGAAGACGGACGGAGTCACGAACAGCGTCTCGTACACGTCCGGCAACGATCCGGCACCCCGTAACCGTCGACCGACGTCGAGAGCGTTCGTCGTCGATCCCGTCCGCTTGAGCGTTCGTGTCACCGTCTCGTCGTAGACGTAGTCGCTGATAAACGGCTGTCCGAGTTCGCGATCAAATACGATGTCGAGCGCCGCGTCGGCCGTCTCGTGGCGGTTCGCATCTTCGTCGTGATACGCGTACAGCACGCCGGTGTCCACGAGAACGGTCATCCGTACAGGACGCCGTCCACGTCGTCTTCTTCCGTCTCGACGCCTGACTTGAACTGGCCGTCCCGCATGGCCGCCTTCTCCTCCTCGGTCAGCGGAACGGTCGACGAACGGAACGAATCGACGAACCCCGATTTGGACTCGTAGGCGTCCTCGACCAGTCGTTCGAGTATCTCCTGCTGAGTGACGTTCGTACCGGTCCGAAGCCGGATTTCCGCTTGTAGCTCTTCGAGGTGGGACTTCGTCTCCTCGTCCATCTTGACGGCAGTGGCCGTGCTTGCGAGTAGAGTACGAAACTGAATTAGGGTTTCTACTGCTGATCCGCCGCTAGATTGACTGGGGAAATCGTGGCCGGTGGTCAGTTCTTCAGGGAGTGCTCCTGCTCGATTCTGTAATTACGATCCCTGCAACCGCTGACCCCGGCTGTGAACCGCCTCGGCCTGCTTTTTATGTAGATCGGTTCAGACCGTCGCTGTGCTACGACGCACAGCAACGGCTCGTCGTCAGAAGGTGTGGAAAAGTGGGCCGGCGCAGATTCGAACTGCGGTTACGGCCACCCGAAGGCCGAAGGATACCAAGCTACCCCACCGGCCCGCGGCGGTAGCAAATAGTCGAATGGGAGGGTGAGTTTTAACGGTTCCGGATTGGAAAGGCGTCCCGGCGCAGTCGGTCTATCTTGACACAGCGAGAGAATCCCGCCGTTCACGGCGGGCGTGCATCGCGTACACTCGATGCCGCAAACCACCGGACTATGGCCGGCTGGAACCCCACCGTTTAGTATTTCCCCCGACGTCAGTTCACACACGGGTTCCGCCGGTTCCCGCCGTCGGCACGCGGCGGGAACCGGGTCGCATTCCACCCATGTCTGCGGTGCCCTGCAAGCCCGGGTGATGGGTTGCCCCCGAGAAGGTGTGACCAGGGCCGGTGGATGTGCCGCAAGGCACGACCGCCACGGAGAGAGCCCTGTCGAGAAACCGCGGGGCAATGACTCGGTGGCGGATGGGTGCCCCCGTGACAGGGCCACAGGACGCTCCCGAGCGAGGGTCGAAACCCGCCCCGCCGACCTCAGGAGAGTCAGTCCTGAAACCGACCGGTTGCAGGCCGGGTTCCCTCTGTGAAGGGAAGCCGCGCCGTTTACGGCGCGGAGGATGTCACTCTGACAGTAGCCGTCGCACGGTTTCCTCGACGCTCCGCTCCGGTTGCCAGCCCAGTTTCTCCCGCGCCTCGGTCGTGTCCACCGTGAAGGACTCGACGAGCGTCTCGTCGTCGCCGCGGGGGTTCTCGACCAGGGTGACGTCCACGTCGACGCCAGTCTGTTCGGCCGCGACGTCGCGCACGAGTTCGGCGACCGTGTGGACGCTCGGGTCTTCGTCGCTGGCGACCTCGTACTTCTCGACGCCGGTCTCGCCGGCCTCGAGTTGCTCGACGAGCCGTTCGGCGCTACGGACGTAGGCCCGGGCCACGTCGATCACGTGGACGAAGTTGCGCGACTGCGTGCCGGGCTCGTAGACGGTCAGGTCCTCGCCGGCGCGGGCCCGGTCGACGAAGAAGTTGATGACCGTCCCCTTCGAGACCGCGGTGCCGTCGACCGCGTGGGAGCCGTAGAGGTTGGAGATCATGTAGAGGTGCGCGGGGAAGGCCCCGTCGGCGAAGTCCTCGATGGCTCGCTCGGAGAGGAGCTTCGTCCGGCCGTACCAGTTCATGGGGTCGCGCGGCTGGTCGACCGTGATGGGGAACTCCTGCGGGTCGCCGAGGACGGCCATCGAGAAGGGGAAGACGAGGGCGGCACCGGTCTTCCGACAGAACCAGGCGACGTTGTTCGTCCCCTCGACGTTGACCTCGTAGGCGAGGTCCGAGTTCTCCTCGCAGTCGTCGACGCCGCTGATCGCGGCCAGGTGCATGACGACATCCGCGCCGTCGAGGGCCTCTTCGAGCCGGTCGCGGTTGCGGATGTCGACGTGGTCGATGTCGAGGTCCCCGATCGACCGGACCTTGCCCCGGTAGAAGTTGTCCAGAGCCGTGATCTCCCAGTCGGGATGGGCCTCCTGCAGTTCGCGCACGACGCGACTCCCGATGTAGCCTGCTGCGCCGGTGACGGCGACGCGCGCGTTCGTGGTGTCTGTCGTTGCTGTCATTCGTGAACCTCCCGCTGTCTCCGGTGTCGCTGCGGGTCGGTGAACTGCTCCGCGAGGTCGCGGACGCCCTCCTCGAGCGTCCACTCGGTCTCGAAGCCGGTGTCGTCCAGGCGGTCGAAGTTGACGTGGTAGGAGGGGCCGGGGTGTTCGTCCTCCAGGTAGGTGAGGTCGACGGGGCCGACCTCCTCGCGGACGATATTTGCGATCTCCTCGATGCGGTAGTTGGCGTCGTTGCTGCCGACGTTGTAGACCAGCTGCGGCCAGTCCTCGGGCGCGAGGGCGGCCTGCTGGTAGGCGCGGGCGGCGTCCTCGACGTGGACGAACGGCCGCCAGTTCGAGCCGTCGCCATAGACGGTCAGCGCGCGGCCGGTGAGTGCGCGGAAGACGAAGTAGTTCACCACGAGGTTGAACCGGACGCCCGGCGAGAAGCCGTAGTTGGTGCTCATCCGCAGGGCCGTCCCGCGCATGTCGTGGTCCTCGCAGTACTCCGCCAGCAGGGACTCGGCCCGTAGCTTGGTCTCCGCGTAGGGGTTGATCGGGTCCGGCTCGACGGTCTCGTCGATGTCCCGGCTCGTGGCGCGGCCGTAGACGTTGCACGAGGAGGCCAGCACGACGTCGTCGACGCCGAACTTGCCCGCGGCCTTCAGGACATTCTCCGTGCCGTCCAGGTTGACCGCGAAGGTCTCCTCGCGGCGGTCGTGCGTGCTGGCCGCGCCCGTGATAGCCGCGAGGTGGATCACCGCGTCGACGTCCCGCGCGGCGCTCTCGACGTCGCCGTACTCGCGGACGTCGCCGTTCCGGAACGCCAGGGCGTCGCCGAGCGTCCCGAGGAGGGCTCGCGGGGACCCGGAGTCGAGGCTGTCGAGGACGACCACGCGGTCGACGCGGTCGTCGTCGCGCAGCCGGGGGAGCAGCGCGCTCCCGATGTACCCGCAGGCGCCCGTGACCAGGACGTCCTTGGTCATCGGGTGCTACTCCTCGGCCTCCCAGTCGTCGAGCACGCCCGGCAGGAAGCGGTCCTCGTGGGCCGCGATGGTGTCGTCGTAGCGCGTCAGCGTCTCGAAGACGTCCCGGACGCCCGCCTCGAAGGACTGGTCCTGGCCGCCGATGAGGTCGTCGTAGCGGTCGTTCTCGATCTCCATCTTGTGGGTCTCGTCCTCGTCGCGGGGGTTCTCGAAGTGCTCGACCGCGACGTCGAGGTCGAACTCCGAGCCCACGTCGGCGATGGTCTCCGCGGCCTCGACGATGGAGATGGCCCGCGTGACCTGGTTGTAGACGGTCAGGTCGTCCGGGCGCTCGTCGGGGTCAGTGAGTGCGAGCTGTGCGAGACCCTCGACGGCGTCCTCGAGGGAGATGAAGGGCTTGCGCTGTTCGCCCTTGCCGTAGACCGTGACCGGGTAGCCCGCGACGGCCTGCGCGCAGAAGCGGTGCGCGACCGTACCGAAGTAGTAGTCGAAGTCGAAGCGGGTCTTGAGGCGGTCGTCCGCTCTGGTTTCTTCGGTTTCAGTCCCGTAGGTGATCGCCGTTCGGACGTCCGAGACCGGGACGTCGAACTGCTGATGGGCCAGGCGCATGTTGGCCGCGTCGTGCGATTTCGTCAGATGATACCATGACCCTGCCATGGCAGGGAATGGCACACTATCCTGTTCACCCTGGTTCTCCATCGTCGCGCCACCTTCCGGAATGGGGAACTCCGGCGCGCCGTAGACGCCCGTCGTCGTGGTTTCTATGAAGTGCGTGTCCGTGAGGTCGTTCTCTTCGAGGCCCCACAGGAGGTTCCGCGTGGCCTGAAGGTTGTTGTGCTGGGTGTAGTTAGCGCGCTCGCCGTTGATCTGGGAGTACGGTGCGGAGGGTTGGGCGGCGGCGTGGACGACGGCGTCCGGTTCGTGGACGTCGAGGAGCTCCTCGACGACGTCCTTCTCGACGAGGTCGCCCTCGACGAAGGAGACGTTGTGGACGTCGTGGACCTCTTTGGCGGCTTCGAGGCGTTCTTGTGGGTCTGCTATGGGCGTGGCACTCGTGGAGCCGACCTCCTCGACCCAGTCCCGTCGGGCGAAGTTGTCGACTGCGATCACTCGGTCGTCCGTGCGGTTCGCGATGCGGAGCGTGGTCGGCCAGCCGATGTAGCCGTCTGCTCCCGTGATGAGGATCGTCATTGGTTACTCACTTTCTGAGTAAACGGGCTGCGGTAAATATCTTGTCGTGGGGATCGGCTGGTAGTGGTCAGCAAAGCGACTGCACGATCAGGATCGGTTGCACTGAAAGCCCTCGTGCAGTTGCGGTCCCGGGACCCGCGCTGCGCTCCAGTGGGTGCTTGCGGGGTCCGGGTTCCCGCAACTGCACTCGCCCTTTCATCCGCCAGGGGTCGGCTGGGTAGCCGTCTGAATCTTGGCGGCTAAACGGGCAAGTAGCGTCCGACACTTCGAGAACACTGACAGTCTCTCCCTGGAAACGTATCGTTGATCAGAGAGCGCTCTCTCCAGAGAGTCGACGGGCGTTTCAGTGGCCCGTGAACGCTGGATGAATCCGACTGAAGGAGCAGATCCTATTTCGAGTGGACCGGAACGATTCGTCCTATAGTAGACATTGAAGGCACTGACACACTCGAGGGGCACCCGGGGTGCCTCTCGATGTGTAAATAGTTTCAATGTCTACTATAGTCCCGGTCTGGAGCTATATTCTACCGGTGTGTTCCCGTATCAATCGAATTCGGGAACGAAATCCGAAGCGAGTTCGTCGGCGAGTTCACCACCGGTAAGCCAGGTGATTTGCTCGTCGTCGAATCCGTACTGCGGAATTAATGACGCCGCTGCTTTCCCGAGGGGGATGTCGTTTGTCACAACTGTGACTCGGTCAGCGGTGCCATTGGCGAGCGTTTCGAGAGCCAGACCAACGATCTCCGTGTCCGTTTTCTCGACGACGTCCTCCGACCGATCGCTGGTCGTCGCAATGAAACTGCGTGCCTGGTCCATCACCCTCGAGACCTCCGACTGCGAATACGATGGACTTTCAGTGACCTTCATCCAGCCCTCCTGGAGAGCCTCGTCGACGGCGGAACTGCCGGACGAATACTCCGCGGGTAGAGGATCGCCACTCACCTCGGCGTACACCTGTGGTGAGAGGCGGAAGACGACATCGCGCTGTCGGGCTTCCCGGGCTAACGCCTGAAATCGCGTGCTCTCACGTCGTCCACAACTGATGAGTACCGAAGAATCGACGAAGATGACGTCTCTGTCACCCCCCATACCGGATCAGCCCTCGACGACGGGCCGAAGCGCATCGAGAATGACGCCCGCTTCCACGGACGAGATATCTCGCTCACGCGCCATGATCTGATGCGTCACCGATCCGTCGACGTATTCGCGAGCGTAGTCGAGTGCGACGGCGAGCCCGTCAAGCCCGTGACGGTCGATGTACGCGTCCACGTCGTCGTCCCGGATCCGACGCGCAATCGCCTCGATCAACTCCGGCGTGATCCGTCGCTCGGCGTCGCCTTCGACTAGTTGCAGTTCGATCTCGTGAGCGACGTACTCCGCAGGTCGTCCGTCGTTCGACTGCTCGACGAACCTCGCGTCTTCGAGGTCCTCGACGTAGTCGTAGACCGTTCGTTCGGGCTGATCGAGCGTCTCGACGATCTCCTGAATCGTCGCCCCCGGATGATGCCGAAGATAGGTATAGATCCACGCTTTGCGGGCGTTCCCCAGCAGCTCGAACGCCTCGCCGCCGGTGTCGAGCGGGGTCGCCCAGTTCGCTTCTTTCGTCGCCATCTCTAGTAGCGAGTTGTATGCGATATGCAATAAGACTTGTCGAGCCGGTGTCGTCACGATACACTGGTCGGAGTCTCGAGCCGCCCAGAGACACACCGCCGTCGCGAATGAAACGGCGTTCGAGGAACGCCGGGGTACTCCTCGATGTGTACTTGATTTCGATTCACCAATACATGGTGCCATCGTGGATCAGTATATGTCGCAAATCGGTTGACTGCAATAGCTTTAGTAATACAGAGATCAACAGGTACTACTAGTAGTGACAAGTAGTACAGACGAACCAAAAGTGGTACGCGTGTCCCAGAGGGGGCAGGCCACGATTCCGAAGGGGCTCCGGGAGAAGTTCGGGATCGAGACGCCGGGCGAGGTGTTCGTCTACGAAGAGCAGGGCCGCATCGTCATCGAGCCGGTTCCGTCGCCGGACGACCTTCACGGGATCCACGCCGGAGAACACGAACGCGGCGAGGTGTTGGAGCGGGTTCGTGAGCTGAAAGACGAAGAGAGGCGTCGGGAAGCGGAGCGAGCTGAACGGTTCCGTCCGTCAGAAGACGAATGAGCAGCGGGTACGTCTTCGACACTGAGGCCATCATCGCCTTCCTCTACAACGAACCCGGTCACGAGACCGTCGCGACGCTTCTCGACGAGGTCTTTGCGGGCGAGTCTGCTGGATTCCTCGCTGAGACGAACGCCAGCGAAGTGTTCTACCTCGTCGCCCGGTTCGAAGGCGTCGACGACACTCCGACCGAATCCTCTCTGCGGGTCGCTGACCGGGACACCCGCGCGCTCGAACGGCGAGGACTGCGCATCGAGCCGGCCGACTGGCGACTGGCAGCCGAAGTGAAGGCTGATGGGACCATCTCGCTCGCGGACGCGTACGCCGTTGCGCTCGCCAGCGAACGCGATGCGACGCTCGTCGCCGGAGCTGACGACGACTTCGACGACCTGCCTGTCGAACTCGACCTGCACCGCTTCCACGAACACGGCGTGTAGGGCGAACGCTATCTGTTCAGAAGATTTCAGCAGGCTTTGGTAGTAATTCTGGTACCGTCCCGAATTACCATCACTTCACATCCAACAAGACCATTCTCGTTTTCTGCAAACTGTGGCCCTTGATTCTCTGTCAACCCTCGGTCTCTGATGAGGACGTTACTATATATCAAGACCCGGCTCACCGCAGGAGTATGGTGATACTGCGTAGCCTGTTCCTGCCCCCAATCACCCACGAAGACGATATCTTGAGCATGTTCGATATCGTATTCTCGCAGTTCGATGCCAGCAGTTTTTGCTTCTCCCTGCTCAATGCCGTCGATTGAACCAGTTAGGGGACTGTCTACGGAACCAGCGATTGGAACTGATGTGCCGCCGAGCATTGCAGCCTCAAAAACGAGGATATACATGGCAGCGATAGTACAAATAGAGGCCAATGTTATTGAAAAGGTAGGGATGAGATCAGGGTGGTCCGCAGGCATGATCTCTGAGATGATGAGACTGATCCCAATAGAGAACGGTGCGAGAATAGCCCAAAGATAGTATAGATGGTTATCAGCCCCAAGAGGAAGGCCAATTGGAATTAGAATACCACTGAAAAGCCATGCCACAAGAATTGCCATCTCTAGATTACGGTCCGTTGTGAGACGCCAGACACAGTAGATCAGTAGTAAAATTGCTATCGGAAGTAAGAAAGTGCGGGCGATGGGTAGCGGGTGGATCGGGAATTTAGTAATATAGTTCCACCAGTCCAGTGACAGGAGTATGCTGGGATCGTTATGAACACCAAAATGCGTCAGTGTACTGGCCCCGGAGGGTTGTAAGTGGGTGATCCACCAGGTCAAACCCACAGCAACAAGTGTCGTTATCCCTACTCCAGTTGCTTCCATATACTCGTTGCTCCAGAGGAATGCGATAAACAGTGGGAGAGCAATCGATGCTTCCCACATGTGGTTTGTGACACCGAGTACAAGTAGGATGAGAGAACACACATACCATTGCTTATCATTTGTTTCGAGGTATCGTAATCCAGTATAGAGAACGCCCACTGTGAGTGCAATTCCTAGAGTTTCGGGCCACCAACGCCCTGAAAGCCGGACATATACCGGGTTGAGCCAGAGGAATGCGGGTGCGAGGAGAGCCATTTGTTCTCCAATGAATCGAGTAGCCAGCTGGTAGACCAGAAATGCAGCAATGACAGCTGCAACCAAGCTAACCACTCGGCCCGCTGCTGTATATCCCAGGGCAAGAAGTGGAGAACTCAAAATGCTGTGGAGGTGGAGCGCACTATAGCTTTCAAGTGGCGTCAGGTAAGTGTACGAAACAAATCCGTCACGAACCAAGCTGAGTGATTGGTAGTATCCGGCAATCTCTACGGCGGGATGGCTGTTCATCGTCGGCATTGGCGCAGCCAACAAAGGTAATAGTGCAAAAGAAGGCCCGAGAATAGTCACGATCCGTTTGAATTTCATCTGGCAGAGAGCGTTTTCTAAGTTGGTTACTTATGTGTATCCATTCATGACTCGACTGGTCCCAGCCACATCGGCCACGACCGGCTCGCCACTTTGAGCAACGTAATAGGCGCTATTCGACCAGTAGTAATTACCCTCAACTCGGATGTTGCTGTACCCGCCGGAGACGGACTGCACGCCGTCGTAGATGTTCCCAGACTGTCGCTCCCGTTAACTTAATGTGCATATCATCAAGCGAATCAGGACCAGTCTGAGCGTTCATATAGATGTAAGAACGGAATTCGTCCGAGAGGCCTGTGCCACCTTGGACGGGGTCAACCACTGTCACGTCGACAGTGTGGTTCCCGCCGCAGAACACCCGCACACCGGGTCCCGGCTCCTTGATGGTTCCAGTGAGTTGTACCCCGTCCACAGAGTCCAGATCGATAACGCCGCTGGTAGCACCGCCACCGTCCGACACTATGTGATATGATTGGATGCGGACCCGTTGAGGTTCACAGGGTGTGCGGCCGATTGAGTTCCTACGGGCGCAGAGTAAACCACTGTCAGATCGTTGTGCCCGGTAGAGATATTCACGGCGTGGTAACTGGGATTGTGCTCTATTGAATCCACAGACGGCGTAGGGATCACTCCTTGATTGCTTGTTCGAGATTATAGACTGCGGCGGTGAGCACGAGTTCACGAAACTCTCTGTACCAGATGCCCGGCCTGACAGCGGAGCCGTATCGACGCTTGATGGCCGAGAATGCACTCTCGGCCATCCAACGCTGCCCGTAGAGGTCGCTGTCCAACCGTGCGTTATGTGCGTGGTCGTAGTGGGCGAACAACCGGTGTTTGATCACTGGCCGGACGCCATCTGAACGGAGTGCGTCCCGCAGCGACTGATCGTCGTAGCCTTTGTCACCGGCGAGACTCTCGATTTTCTCAGTGTTGCGTAGCGCTACCTGACGGCCCACCTGGGTATCGTGGGGCCAGTGTGCCGAGCAGTGGACGTCGAGGACGGCACACGATTCTGTATCGACCAGCGCCGTCGTTTTCAGCGTCTGTATGTCGCGATCCGACCGTGCAACGTAGTGGCTGGATGCCGCCTGGCGGTCGATAAACGTGGCATCCAGCGCGCCGTGATCGCCTGGATCGCAGCGGGTTGCCGACCGGCCGAGCAGTTGGCGCCAAATGCGTGTCGGCACCCGCTCGAATGACCGCCACAGCGTCGAGGGTGCCGGGAACTCGAAGCGGGCCAACTGCAAGACTGCGCGCACCCGATCCATCTCACTGGCCCAATCGACGATTTCCGCGTAGCTCGCGCTCATATGAACCCGCAGAAAATGCAGCGTGAGATGCTTCCAGCCAGCAAATCCGTTGCCAGCCGGGTCGCTCACCACCGCCGTGGGGCTGGCAGCACAGCGCTTTTGAGCTAGCGACGCCGCTTGCTTAACGAAGCGGAAGAGGAGTTTAGGCACATTTCCTCTCTCCGCTTCGCTTCGACCTTCACAGCGACGCTATCCGCTCGCCGTCTCCGGATTCAATAGAGCAGGGATTGCGTACCTCGACCCGCCCGCTGACGTTGCCCTGCGAGCGGGAACTGACCGAGAGGCCCGCGTCGATGTTCCCGCTCGCTGCTCGGCCAGGGTTCACGAGGGTCGCATCGACATACACATCTCCGCCAGGTTCGATGTCGATGCCACCGCGGTATGCGCCCTCGCCGTAGACGTTCTGGAAACGAACATCCTGGTACCCATCTCCAGCAACACAGTAGTTGTGTCGTCCGTTCCATCCGAGCGTGCAGTCGGCAACCAGTGATTCCTTGCCAGCGTTATCCTCGTCTGCAGCCCCGAGGCCGTCGCTGATATTGATGCCGTCGAACGCCAGTCGACCCTTCATCGAGGAGAAGCCTCGGACGATGGTACCGCTCTCACGGCCTCGGAACTGGATGCCGCCACCCTGGAGGTTCCACGCTTCACAGTTGATGAACCGCCAACCTCGAAGCCAAGCCGTGCCTCCGTCGCGATTTAGGCGCCAGGCGTTCGCTGGCGACGTTCGTCCCGGCCCGAATCCGATGGCCGAGTTGTCGAGAATGTCGGCCTCGGCGTAGTCGGTGTTCGTGATGTGGATGTTGATGAAAGCCACGCCGGGGATTTCTGCTGGTTCGCTCCCGTCCTTGACCACGCGGAACATGTCGTTGTCGCCGTCCTGGTCGATGTAGTTGCTTGAATCAGGCTGCCAGACCGTCAGGCCGGCATTATCGGCATTCTGGCCGATTGTTATCAGACTCTCCACTTTGGTGTGGTCGATAATGACCGTGCCACCACCAGTCGCGTCGATGGCTGCCTAGTAGCTGTCGAACTCCGACGAAAAAACCATCGGCCCGTTACCTAACTTGGCTAGATTGACCAGAGAGTGACGGTACAACTAAATGGGAAATACCCCCACGTCCCCGCAGCAGCTGAAATCGGTCTGTGAGCAACGGTTCACGATTTACCTGGCTCTGGCGCGCCTCTCCATTGATTGTCCAGAAACTAGAATCAAGAGTTGCGCAGGTACATACCACTGTCGCGTATCTAACTAGCGAGGCGAAATCCCGTGTCAGTAGCTTCGGGATCTGAAATCTATGACCGTGGAACGCCGCAGTCACAGACGAACTTCGGAACGGTCAGTTTCATTCGCGACGGCGGTATGGTATTGTCAGCATGCTTCTAGGACGGTTCGGGATAGACACACTGCCGTCGCGAATGTAATTGAACGAGATCAGTTTCATCGTTGTGAGAACACAGAGAAACTGGTGAACCCGTATGTACTCTGTAGTAGAGGTGTACCCGCGATCACTAGCGTGTATTCGTTACTGGAAAATCCGGACCACACACCACCGTCGCGGATGTAACGGGGGGCTAAAGCGGGGTCACAAAGTGACTGCCATAGATTCTCTTTTAGGCTACAGTACAGCATAGAGCTTTTTCCTCACCTCTTCAAAAAGGCGGTCACTCCGTATCGACGAGCTCCCGAAGCCGACCATCGCGATTTAGCACGTGCTCGACGATATTCACGTCCTCGAGGAGGCGGTGATAGGAGGCGACGCCCTTGCCGCGTCCTCTACCGCGACGATCGGATTGAATCACGTTCAGGAAGTCCTGTTCCTGAAGAATCTCCTGAACCCGGCGTTCGGATCGGGGTTCCACGTCGATCTGTTCGGCCAGTTGTCGATACGTCTTGTAGATTGTTTCCGTAACGAACTCGTTCTGTTCGCTCTCGCGGTGCAACCGGGCGAGCGTGAGGATGATCAACTTCGCCTGGAGCGGGGCGCCATTCACCAGTTCGTCGAAGCGATCCGCCTCCGTCTTCGACTGGGCCGCACGGACGTGTTCCTCCGTGACTGTTGTGGACTCCTCGTCGCGAGCGATTCGACCGGCGTTCCGGAGAATGTCGATCGCCTTCCTGGCGTCGCCGTGATCTTGCGCGGCGAGCGCAGCGGTGAGTGGTATCGCACCGTCGTCGAGGACGCCCTCCTTGAAGGCGTCGCGGCGGTGTTCGAGAATCTCGATGAGCTGGTCGGCGTCGTAGGCTGGAAAGACGAGTTCGTCGCGGTTGAAACTCGACTGCACCCGCTCAGAGAGCTCGTCGGGGTAGTCGATCTTGTTTGAGACGCCGATGATGCCGATCGGCGTCGAGACGTGCTTGTTTTCGCCGGCCCGCGAGAGCTTTCTGAGGACCTCGTCGTCGGCCAGCATGTCGATCTCGTCGAGGATGATCACCGCGACGTCACAGCACGTGTTGAGGATGCGCCAGAGCCGCTCGTAGTAGTCCGATTGGGAGATGCCGGATTTGGGAACGGAGACGCCCGAGATAGGTTTGTTGAGGGCGCTTGCGATTTGCTTGACGACGGACACCTCGGTTGTGTGCTCTCCGCAGTCGATGAAGACTGATTCGACCGTGGTATCGTTGCGCTCGGCCTCCGCTTGCATCCGTTCGGTGACGGCTCTGGAGATGAGTGACTTCCCCGTTCCAGTCTTTCCGAAGATGAGTAGATTCGTCGGCTCGCTGCCCATAATCGCCGGGTTGAGGGCACGCACTACTTTTTGCATCTGCTCGTCACGACCGACGATGCGATCCGGTTGCGGGATATGTGATATCTTCAGCATGTCCTCGTCGACGAAGATCGGATCGTCGTACCGAAAGAGAGGATCGCGATTGTCGTCACTTGGCATTATATCGAACTCATTCTACTACGCAATAAAATATCCGGGCCATTGCCCCGTATGTAAATAGGTCAGTATCAAGAGTTAGAATGCAGATACCGCCGTTACTCCCTCTATCGATAGATAATCCTACATCGCGTATGTAATCGGGGGTGGTAAGATTACAACCAACCGGCTTTCTCTTACTCTATTACATACGCGGCGGTGGTGTGGGTGAGATGTTCCGACATCAAGACTCCGTCTAAGAGGGGGTACTGACGGGAACTTAGGTGATGAAAGGCATCAGCCAGTTCCGGGAACCCCAGTGATACAAGCACTGGACCGAGCAGAGCGGGGGAAGTGCACAGCGAGCCGCAGGACTGAAACTGACCTCGCCTTTCCAGTCCGCCAGGAAGAAGTTGTTTGGCCGAACTGGAAGTCTGAAAGCCGATCGAACGCGGGAGACTTTTTACGGACGCTAAACTCGGACTCCGTGATGCGAGTACTCGCCAACGAGGGCCGGGCATTGTCGAGACACGAGCGTAGTCGGACGATATCCTCGACTCTGGAGCGCTAAGAATGCGCATTCTCCGTGTCGCACAGAACCTCTATCCCGAAGTTCCCGGCGGCGGGACCTATCACGTCCACGCGATGAGCCGGGACCAGGCTGCGATGGGCCACGACGTGACCGTACTGACCGTATCCGATGACGAGAGCTTACCCCGACGTGAGGAGCGGGACGGATACACCGTGGTGCGTCGGTCGCCGACAGTCAAGTTGCTTGGGAACGAGATATCGGCCGGCGTGGCGCGGCATCTCCGGGATGCCTCCGGGTTCGACATGATCCACGCCCACTCGCACCTATACTTCTCGACGAACCTGGCTGCACTGAAGCGGCGGCTAGGCGACGTTCCACTGGCAATTACGAACCACGGGTTGTACTCGCAAAACGCCCCCGAATGGTTGTTTGATCTGTACCTTCGGAGTCTAGGGCGGTGGACGTTTAATCAAGCAGACGTAATGTTCTGTTATACCGACGAGGACCGGGAACGCGTCCAGGAGTTCGGTGTGAACTCGCGCATCGAAGTCGTCCCGAATGGGGTCGATACGGAGCGGTTCACACCCGACGGTGAGGAAAGTGACTTGATTAAGCACGATGGGCCGGTGGTGCTGTTCGTAGGACGGTTGGTGGACGGAAAGCGACCACAGGACGCGATACAGGCAGTGTCGCAGTTGTCCGAGGAGATGGATGTCCACCTCTACGTCGTCGGGGACGGTCCATTGCGAGGCGAACTTGAATCGATGGCCGACGAGAGCACTGTGACGTTTCTGGGACAGGTCCCCTACGACGAAATGCCCGCAGTGTATCGTTCCGGCAATGCGTTGGTGTTGCCCAGTCGGGCTGAAGGGTTACCGCGGACCGTGCTGGAGGCGTTCGCGTCCGGGGTTCCAGTGGTGTCGAGTTACTTAAAACATACGGCGCCGATTGTGCAGAAAGGCGGGGAGACGGTACCGGTCGGCGACATCAACAGATATGCGGCTGCACTGCGGCGAGTCCTCGACGAGGCCGATACCCTCGGGGAGAACGGATGTAGGACGGTCGTGGAGCGATTCCAATGGCGAGAGACAGCGGAAGAGACGACGGAAATCCTACGGGAATTACTGTAGATAGCCGAGGTCCTCGAGCCGAGCCTTCGTATCCTCGTTCATCGATACATTGTCGGCAGTATCCGCGTGATTGAATGAGGTGAGCCACTCATCTAGTTGAGCGGCTAGTTCGTCGACGATGTCGTCATGCGTATCCGCGACGTCGTCCGTTTCGTCCGGATCGTTCCGGACGTCGTAGAGTTCCTCCGAACCGTCGGACCCGCGGATGTACTTGTACTCCCCCGTGCGGATCGCTCTGAGCGAACGGTCGTACTCGCGAACGTCGTTTGGGAGTTCCCCGACCCGTTCTTCGATCGCGTCCATCGACGGCTGTGGGGCCAGATACTCCGATATTGCGTGTTCACGTGTCTCTCCGGCATCGGGGTGGAAAGAAATCCCCTGAAACTGCTCGCGAGCGTCCGGCGCGTCGACGTCGAGGACGTCGAGGATCGTCGGTGGGATGTCGATGAGTTGCACGATGTCGTCGATTTCCCCGCCTCCGAAGGGGCCGCCGTGGACGAACAACGGAACGTGAAGGAGGGTGTCATAGAGAGCGTACTGGTGATCCATTAGACCGTGCTCGCCGATGTTCTCTCCATGATCTCCAGTGACGACGAGCAGGGTGTCCTCCCATTCGTCAGCGCCTTTGAGCATCTCGACGACGCCCTCAACCCGCTCATGGACGTACGAAATCTCTGCCCGGTAGAGTGAACGGAGGATCTCGAAATCTTTCCCCGTCATCTCGACTGTCCCGGCGATGTAGTCCCATGCGTCCTGTGGAACGTCCATCGCTTCCTCGTAAGTGACATCGTCGGGGAGGTGTTCGATCGCGCGGTCCCTCGGGGGCCGGTACTCGAGGTGTGGTTCGAGATAGTTGACGAACAGGAAGAACGGACGCATATCGTCCCTGCTCGCCAGCCAGTCTTCGATCCACTCGTTCGTACGGGCGGCACCGTCGTCTTCTGTTTTCCTGAAGAACTGTCCGTAAACCGCGTTCGCGAAGTTCGTAACCGGATTGCCGTCGAACAGCGCTCTGAGCCCTTTCCTGAGTTTGTCGATCCCCTCTTCTTGGCGGGCGACCCGCCCGAGGTCAGTCTCGGACTGGACGTACTGCCACGTCTTGTAGAACGTCTTGAATCCCTGGTCGAAGCCGAACTCCTCGCTGATCCAGGTGTTGTTCGAGACGGCGACGGTCTCGTACCCCTCGTTTGCGAGGATTTCCGCCAGCGTTGCGTGGTGGTTACTGAGGTGTTTGTGGCCTGCGTGGGCACCGTGTTTCGAAGGTGTCGTTCCGGTGAACAGAGAAGCGTGAGATGGGAGCGTCCACGGCGCAGACGCGAAGGACTGGTTGAAGTAAGTGCCACCCTTCGTCTGTGTCCCGGTGAAGGTAGCAGGAGACGACAGTACGGATTCCAGGACGTCCGCTCGTGCGGTGTCCATGACGACGAGGACGACGTTCATATGTATCCGAGGTCTTCCAACCGATCCTGTACTGCATCGGTATCCCGTTCAGCGCTCGTCTCTCCGCTTCCCACTAAGCGAGAGAGGGATTGCCTTCTGATCGACCGCTCGTCCCGGAAGTTCGAGGTGAACAGGTCGGTCAGCGGTTCACCGTCCATCACATTGGGAATCGGCTCGTCGGCAGCGTATAGCAGCGTCGGGGCGATGTCGAATATGCTGGCCGGTATACCGTCACCTGACTCGATATCGGGACCGGCAGCGACGTAGATTCCTTCCATTCGGTGGCCACCGCTCCGGGCCGCCGATGGGGGGCCACTAACGAGATGTCCGTCGTCGGTGGTGTGACGCGGATCGACGGCACACTCGAAGTCCTCGACTGTGAACAGGATATCCGGTGCTAGATCAGTCTTCGGCCCGTGATAGCGATCTTCAGGCCGGAAGACATCTACTTCGAGGGGCTGTCCATCGTCGTCAGTAAGGCCTTCGAGGGCGTCGATTACGGCTTCCCTATCGTCCGGATCCTCCGAGAGCATGTAGAGCATCCCGCAGGTGAGATTCTGGCGCGGAGCGAAGACGGTACTGCGATCCCAGTCGATGTCGTCGCCCGGAGACCCCCTAATAGACTTCCCGACTGACTTTGCTAGGTTGTTGAGTTGCGGTACTGCGGAGACGATCGGCTCTGCGATCCGACGGAGGTACGGGAAGTAGCGTGTTCGAAGCGCTTGGACGGACGACGTTTCAGCGGGTGTCCGGAAGCCCTTCTGTTCAAGCCAGCTATTGGAGTAGAATGTCTGATTGACCGGACCGAATCCGTGATCGGAGACGATCAGCAAGTTAGCGTCCTCTCGTTCGGCGAAGTCTGCGATTGCTCCAACGGTATCGTCAACGCGCTCCCACAGGCGTGTGAGTGCTTTTTTGTGTTCCTCGTCGGCGCTGGGGTCGTGCAGCTCGTGGTCGGAGTCATGGTATCGCCAGAAGTAGTGCTGGGCCCAGTCGGTGACGCTCACGACGCCGAAGAACACATCGGGACGTTTCTCTTCCAGAAGGTACGTCATGGCTGCTTCTCGCTTTTCGAGCATCTCGTGGAGGTCGGACGCCAGCTGGCCGGGCCTATTCTGGTACTTCGGGTCGGCGTACGGCACCTTTACTTCGTATCCGCCGGTCACCTCATCGAGTTCGCGTTTGAGACCGTCCGGATCGGAAATCGTGTCATCGCCGGGTGATCCGAGCCCGCTCACCATGAATCCTTCCTCACCGAGGTCGTATGGCGGATACAGCATCGGAAAGTTGAACACACCAACGCTATGATTGCGGGCGGTGAGGACATCCCAGAAGCTCTGTCCGTGAAACGAGTCCGAACCGAGCGACTCGAAGTCGAATGAATCCGGATCGTCACGGTTGAGGAAATAGAAGACCCCCGTCTTCCCGGGATTCTGTCCGGTCGCCATTGACAGCCAGGCTGGGGCTGTTATCGGTGGGAACGTACTTTTGAGACTATCCGCCTGTCCGTCATCGATGAGTGATTGGAGTTCTGGTAAATCCCCACTATTTAGAAGAGGAGTAAGAATAGACCATGTAGCACCGTCGAGTCCGAGGATAATAGTGCTAGTCATTGGTTCGACGTTTCAGCCATCTCTCTATAGACACTATAATATTCACGGACGGTGTCCTCGAGTGAGAAAGTAGAGCGAGCTCTGTCCTTAGCTTTTCTACCTAATCTTTCTCTTCTTTCGGGACTCTGTAGTAGATCTTTGATCGCTATTTCAAAAGAGACTGGATCGCTTGGATCGGCAAATATAGCTGGATCTCCGACGACTTCATGGAGTACATCGAGATCGCTGACTACCACGGGAAGACCAGTTGCCATCGCTTCAACTGCTGCAACACAAAATCCTTCATACCAAGACGGAAAAACTCCGATAGTAGAATTCTTTAATACATTATAGACATCTTCACGGCGTGGGAGATAACCCGTGAAAACTACTGAGTCCTGTATTCCAAGTTCGTTTGACAACGATCGGAGTTCGTCATATAAGGGACCATCTCCAACAATGAGGAGTGTAGTTTCAGGATATTGATTTACAATCAGTTTAAAAGCCTGTAGTAGCGTTTTGTGATTTTTTTGCTCAACTAGTCTTCCAACGGTAGTTATTACTGGACCATCGGGGACCTCAACTGGCGATTTTCTAGCATCATCTATTCGACCAATATCAATGCCGTTGTATATGACTTCACTCTTTGATTGCACCGATAATATCTTTTCGTATAGTCCTGTTGATGTCTTTGTATTTTGCGAGTTATAAACCATAGTGTCTACAATGGGATAGCTAATTGAATTAGTTGCCTTTTGTAAATGGGAGAAGAATCTATGATCATTATGCTCGGTGTTGATTATTTTGGTACCAGTGCCAAGTATTGCCATCCTTCCAAGAGATCCAGTTGAGTTGTGGTGAGTATGTAATATATCCACATTCTTTGAACAGAGCTGGCGAAGATCCCAATAGGATTTAAAATCAAGACGTGATTTGGCGCCCAGTTTCACCATAGGCACATCCAATTGCCTAACATCGGGATCTAAGTCATCAATTGAATTATCATAGTATGAAACTAGCACAACATCTATACTGGTGTCTAAGTGGACTTTAGTTGCTATCTCAACTGGAATTGAAGTAGACGTGATTTCATTCACTAATATCGCTGCACGAGTCACGACTGGTCATAACCAAAACACATGATATAACGACTTCGGTAGCGCTTGCTACCGGGTATATAAAACCATCTTAAAGGGAATCTGCCACAGGTACAGAACCCGAAAAGACTATGCCCCTATAATACCCGATTCAGACTGACTTGAGTACAAATAGTCAACCCAATCTCAATCGGATCAATATTTTAGGTCACTGGTCTTTTGATCAATTCGCGCTCTGGACATTTGTCTTACTTCTACTACTCACAGAATCAGGTATTGGACGATGGACAAGTTATATTCTGGCAATAATCGGATATGTCGTACTCACTCTTTCTTTCATTCTGTTTAATAGACCGGAAATCAAGGGCGATCGGTTGGCCGTGATTACACTAATTACGTTGTGTTTTATTTTTATACTTGGAGTTCTCTTGTTACCATCAACTGCATCTATCCTTCGACTTCTTGTCTTTATACCAATATCAGTAATTAATTTATTTTTAATACCTGTAGTAGTACCTAAGTATAATTATTATGGGGTTCTGTCACGTCTAACTGCAGTTTCCACTCTCATTGGACTTCCAGCAATAGTCCTCGGACCGTTTGGCCCAATTCACGCATATCACCACTCAAAACCCCCAGGTTTTCCCATCCCGCTTTACGGACTCATGTCAATTTTTGACAACCCGAATGCCATGGGAGCTATAGCTGTCTTCGGTGCACTAGCAGCAATGTGGGAGTACTTTTTCGACAGATCCATCTTATCCTTGTTGCTTTTTATTATAAATTCTTCAGGAGTCTATTTTTCTCAGAGTCGCGCAGCCATACTTGCTCTAATAGCCGGTGTTACAGTCGTAGGGATTTATTGTATAGCGGGTCAAGAGACCTTGCACATCACAACCTACCTTGGCCTAGTGTCTGCGCCAACTATTGTCCTTATCAAATTCGGCATTATCCCTGGCCCAGAATTGATCCAGAGTATTGACTTCAACAATCGTGTTGAACTTTGGACTGCAGCATATCACGCGTTTCTGGATCGACCCCTTATCGGATGGGGAATCGGAAACGTACCCGATGCCATGAGACCTTATCTTGCCCCCTCATTTTTGAAAGGAATGGGGCCACATACCAGCTATATCCGAATGTTCGCTGCTACTGGAATCATTGGAGGTGTCCTTTATTTATACATTCATCTTAGGTCCATATCGTGTATAGTTCCGAATATAAAAGACAATTCAGATGCAACTGAATACGCCCTAGTTATAGCAGGGATGGTTATCCACACATTTAGTGGCATTAGCATTTTTGGTTTGGCCATTACTTCCGTTGTTCCTGCGATAATACTCGGGTACGCTCAGCTCTATCCAGATGAGAAATAGGGCGATTTATTTCTACTATCATGACATAAGGTGTAAACAAGAGCAAATAACTATAGCCTTGTAGAATCCAATGGTTTCCCCTTCAGCAGCGTTATAATCTCCATACTTGTCACCGAATAAGAAGTTATGCTGTAATGTCACTTTAAGGACAGGGAGTATTATGGACCCACAAAAATGATTCAGTTTCTTAACGGTACCCAAGATCTTTCAGATGTTGTTTGAGCCTATCATCATCTATGTCATCATTAAGGATAGAATCATCCATAGATTTAACCGACTCTTCAAGTTCTTGCTCGAGCCGCTCGCGGACTGTTGATAGTTCGTCAGAAAGATCAGACGTCTCTTTTGGATCCTGCCTCCAGTCACAGAGACGTCTAATACTATTAGGGCTACGAACGAGTTTATACCGTTTATCCCGAATAGATTGAACTGGCCCGTTATACTCAGACTCAGTAAAGCTTGGATAAGCTCGCTGAACCGGCTCTGGCGACTTCCGACCAACTTCAGCGAAGAGATAGTCATGAAAGACCCGATCAGTAAGCGGCGTGAGTGTCGTTGCATTGGGACGGTCGGGTACTTCCGCATTTGTTATGTCAAGAATTGTCGGAAAGAGATCGACGAATGAAACCATATTTGAGATAGTTTCCCTTCTATCACTAGGGGGGCTCATGACTAGGGGAATGTGGAGGAGTTTATCAAGTAAGGAATACTGGTGTTTTTCTAAATCGTGTTCACCGAATAAGTCGCCATGGTCCGCCGTGACAATGACGAGTGTATCGTCCATTTTACCTGCCGAACGTAAGAACGACAATAGGTCGGCAAGTTGATCGTCCATGTACCGAATCGCACCGTCATACCAAGTCTTGATGATTTCCCATTCATTGTCACTTGGATTGAATTCATCAGCTATAACTGGATACTGGCGTGACATTGCTGTAAGCCGATCCATGTCGAATCCGTCAACCGACTGCGGTTCCTTCCCTAACCGCCTTTGAAGTAACTCTGCAAACTCCCAGCGGGGACGATTAACATCAGGGCCGAACATTGATTTGTATGGCCGGGGCGGATTATACCGATGGTGTGCTGTTTTGCAGTTGATGAAAGCAAAAAATGGATCTTCACTACTCTTTATCCATTCTTTCAGATTTTCAAACTTAAATGTTGTGTAGTTGTCATGTCCATGAACGAGAGTCTGCCAGGTCTGTTTACGAAGCGCTGAATTCTTGATGAACTGCCGGAGATAGTGGTGATTTGGGCGAATTCGGAATGTTTCATGGAATTTATCGAATCCTCTGTCATAGCCGCGGTCGCTCCGAATGTGGGCGCCTGCACTCGTTGCGAAGGTACGATATCCTGCCTCGGAAAGTAATTCAGCGAGCGTTGGTATATCCTCTGGTAATTTTTGAGAATCTCCATAGATTCCAGATTTGGATGGTAGATAACCAGTGAATAATGAACCATGTGCAGCTCCAGTCCAGTTGGACGTTGAAAATGCATGCTCAAATCGTACGCCATTAGCCGCGAGGCGGTCTATCGCCGGGGTTGTCTCATGTTCATAGCCGTAACAAGATAGGTGGTCCGCGCGGACAGCATCCAGTACTATAAGCAATACATTCGTATCGGTCATGGATTGGTATTCGAGGCTTCAGTAATATGAATATCGTGATAAGGACAGAAGCGAATTATCTATGATTAGTAGAGAGTTATATCAAAACCTAAGACGTGGGTTGGTTAGGGCATAACATTCTCAACTATAGAGGGGCACAGCAGACAGAAAGCCTCATACAGAAAGGTACCCAATTGAGGGTACTCAATGCGACTTGCTTTCATTCACCCACAGTATCCGTCAGGTGAAGGAACTGGGGCAGCGTATTCTGCGACACAGATTGTTCAGGGTCTCGCCAGCATGGGGTACGATATTGATGTCTATTGTCAAGAGAAACCACAGGAAAGCTATAGTCAAGAAGGTGTCAAATTAGAGTATTTATCTGGATATAGTTCCCATCCTCATACAGAAACGCAACTAAATAGGGAATTGATCGCACGAATTGATGATTTCCGTGAATATGATATTGTCCATAGCTATCCGATGTCATTTATTCCATCGATTGGCCGGATTGGTGAGAAACTAGGTGTCAATACAGTTGTAACTCTAAACGCATACGGTGGTATATGTCCAAAGAATGATTTACTCTATATGGGGGAAAACGAATGCAAGAAGAGATCTAATCCAAAATGTTTACACTGCATCTCACGCACTGGTACCTCAAATAGCAAACATAGATATCTTTATAAGACAATCAGCCAGCTATTCTCACTAAATATTATCAATAATGGGCAGGATTACATTGATAAAATCGGTAAATACCATGCCCTAACTAGTCACGTCAAAGAGAAATATACAGATTTTGGATTCCCTCAAGAAAGAGTCCAAGTAATACCTAATATACTTGATGAAAGATTTTGCATAGACCACGAAAGTGACTTCTCAGAACCATATAAATTTATTTATGTTGGGAATTTGGATAGACATAAGGGCGTTCATCAATTCCCAGGGATTATTTCACGCCTTCAGGAATGGGGAGAGTATGATTTTGAACTCACAATCATTGGTAGCGGAGATTACAAAGGAACACTTAAGAAGAATCTAAATAAACAGAACTTAAGCTCATATGTAACATTTGAGGGCGATGTGTTAAATGAATGTCTTCCTGAAATCTATGCAAACCATGATCTATTCATTTACCCAGGCATTTGGGACGAGCCTTTCGGTAGGGTTTTTCTGGAAGCACTCGGGACGGGGACGCCCATAGTTACAACAGACGTAGGTGCAACGAAAGAAATTGTAGGTGGAGCTGGCATTATAGTAGAACCAGATTCTAATGAGATCGCAAGTGCGGTGCATTCGGCTGTTTCTAAAAATATACTCCCCAAGCTTAGTAAGAATACCGGTGACCAAGTACAGGTTTACTCATCAGATAGTATACTTAGACAGTTTGATGAATTATATCATAATCTCTTGTAGCCGCTCAAGCTCCGATAATTGACCCAAAACCAATATTGAATGGATTTCCAAATTCATTAGCAATATTTTAGTCATATTATTCTTCATTTATACGGAATACAGCAGAGTAGGTCGCAAAATCATTCTAGATACACTATTATCTTATGCACGCGCGATGAAATAGGATCCGGTAATTGATTAACTATAGGAATTAGCTCGTCTGGTGGAACCACGCCGAGTTTAACTGTAAACATAGCGTAGATTGCAAATCCCATTGGCGGAACGATCAACAGCGAAAGTAATGCTGAATCGATTACTGTGGCCGCTCCAAAGATGACTGGCATAGCAAGAATGCCAACAGCAATACTCTTTATTATTCTAATATCTTTTACTGGATTGAATCCTATTCTTCGTGCTACAAATATGTGTAAAAATAACATCGAACCATAACTCGTACTGGTAGCAGCTGCGGCTCCAATCATCCCATAGCGGGGGATCAAAAATAGATTCAATATCAAATTCAGTACCGCCGCTGTCCCAGTTGCGGCAATCAAGCGGCCAAGGTCACCTTTTCCTTGGCCAACAGCAAAGATAGGTCGAGAGAGGGCGAATCCAAAAGCCCCAGGTAATAGGATTAGAAGTGGTTTGATTGCAGATTCAAACTCTGAACCGAAATAGATCGGAATAAAATCGTGGGCAAGTGCTGCAAGTCCGAGTCCGAGCAACAGTGAGAGTGAAAAGTTGTACCTCACCGTTCTGGATACGAGTTTTGATATCCGATCGGTCCTGCCAGCAGACCACAGTTCAGAAGAGGAGTGGAGAAGCACAGTTTGAAGTGCGTTCGGTGCGAACCATAGAAATTCAGCAACAACAAGCGCCGCTTTGTAGTATCCGGTCTGTTGACTGCCGGATAATGACCGGAGTAAGAGAATATCTGTATGGTACAATGATGCAGTTAGAAGAATCAAAACGACGCTCATCCCGTTGTATTCGAATAGCTCTCTTCGAGGAAATGTTGAGGGAATGTGGGTGAATGCTTTACTAAGATCTAATCTTTTTGATAGAATTAATAGAGCTACAAATGCAACTATGGAACTCGCAATGATATGTCCCAGAAGAACGGCAGTAACGCCGTAACCGAGATACGCTAAAGATATTCCAAATACTCCAAATAATACTTTTTTCAAAATTGCAAGTGGTTCGCTTCGGCTTTCTAGTCCTATTCCCATCAACCCTCCGCGCGCCAATGAGTACATCTGACGTGCGATAATTAATCCCGCAAGCAGGTACAGGTAGACTCTGAACTCATCTCCGAAGATAGTTGAGATCAAAGGTGACTGAGAAAGTAGACCGTATCCAATTGAAGCTATGGCTGCTAAAATGACTGCTATCCGGGAGTAAAAGCCGAATACGCGTTCTTTCCAGTCTTTTTCACCCCGATCTTCTGCCATGTACTTCCGCACCCCATCAAAGATACCCGTATTGACAAGAATCATTGTTATCCCGAGAACTGAAAGGATGAAGGCATAGTCTCCATAGCGACTACTACCAAGTATTCTAACGAGTATCGGAGTTATTAACAAACTTAGTAGAAGAGAGGTGATTTTGGCGCCAAGAATAGATAGAAATCCCCGGAGTATACTAGACATGAGTACTGTAATTCCTTTGGTTCACTAGAGATTTCATTCTCTATATAGGATGCTGCCTATCTATGTTATTCTCTGCCAGTATAAAATACTGTCTACCCCGTTGTTCTAACTTTTCTATCTCGAATCCGATGTCTTCAAGTAGTGTACATGCATCCGCCGGTGTCCCACCGTAATCCTCAATCTTGTCTGGGTGTATTTCTAGATACACGAGGCGACAGTGATTCTGCAGTGTCTGCTGCATTCCTTCAAGAACCGAAAGTTCAGCACCTTCAACGTCAATCTTGACAACACTCGGTACTGGTATCTCGTGGCTTTGGACAAATGTATCTCCTTTTGCCGTTTGCACTTCTCTCGTTTCTTGGTGCTCCTCTGTTGCTATGGCGTGTTCACCTTCACCTGCATTCTCGCCAGTCAGCGCTAACTCAATTGTGCCGTCTGTATCCGAGAGTGCGACTTCGAAGACCTGGGCCTCAAGCTCATTTTGAGCGAGATTTTCCCGAAGCCGTACTGCGTTTTCGGGTTCAGGCTCAAAACCGACCACGTTGCCCGTCTTCAATTTAGACGATACGAAGCACATGTACGTTCCAACATTAGCACCGATATCGTAAAACACATCCATAGGTTCCAGCTTATTTAATAGGTCTTCAAGAACCGTCTCCTCACCTGCCAGATCTCGAAACCTCATGAACTCGGGAAACGTCTCCGTGCGAAATGTCACAGTCTCCTCTGCTATGGAGTGTGTTTGGGCATCGTCTGCAAGAAAGAATACCAGCCACCAGTATGAGTCAGATAAATACTCATTGAGTCCTAGCCATCGAACCGCCCGCTGAACCCAGCCTCTATATAGTTGATTACGAGCCTGCTGGAGTAGATGGCTAATTGTCGGGATTGATTCCATGCTTGAGAGTACTGACAGACACATGTATAAGAAGAGGGTTTTGTATTTTGGTTGTTTGGAGAAAATGTCTTGGAGGCACTGTCTAGTTGAGTCAGTTTGAGGAACGAGCAGGTCGTTGAGTGAATTGGTTAGATGCTCGCAGACCTGCTCAGCGAGAGCTGTGAGGCGGATTTAGAAGAATCTTGGGAGAACGAGTGGACGGCGACGCCCGTCAGGGCGTACGCTGTCCGCCTCCACGAAACCGGTTGTTCACTTAGAGATACAACAACGATTCTCGCGGAATTAGGCATTGAACGGTTGCATGGAGCGGTGTGGAACTGGGTGCATCGGCTGGCTGACAGCGATTGCGACCTGTCGACGGCGCAGTTGTCGCGGGTCGTCGTCGACGAAACCGCTGTCAAGATAAACGGCGAGTGGCCTTGGTTATACGCTGCAATAGATACTGAGACAAAGCTGCTCCTCGACGTCGCGTTATTTGGTCGACACGGCACTGATATCCGGCGGCGGCGTTCCTCGCTGGACTCCGTGAGAAACACGATCTCTCAGTGGCTGAGTTTCTCGTCGATCAATTCGGCTACCGGACTGCCCTTGCTCGATTAGGATTAAGCGGCCAAGTCAACTATACCAAGCGAAACCTCGTCGAAAGATGGTTTCACACCCTCAAAATGCGGATCGACCGCTTTCACACCTCGTGGGTGGTCAGACGGGCGAGCGTCCGCGAGTGGCTTTAACGATTTATGCATTACTACAACCGCCACAGACCCCACCAAGCCCTCGATGGAAAGCCACCGATCGAGGCGGTCCAGAACTAGACAGTGCCTAGGCAGACCACCCCCCTCAGACACGACATGATATTCGCCGGTTGTGCTTCCATCAATCTGAACAGACATCGATTCTGACTGAGCTCCGATCTCCTCAACCACCTGAATGTCAAGGTCGTTGTCTCCGGCGGAGATATTGGCGGCGTGATGGTTGGGGTGTCATACCTCAACTTCTCCGTAGTAGTTCCCCGTTGAGCTGGCACTGATAGCGAATCCGGCGTCAATGTTCCCTGAAGCCTTCCGGCCAGGGTTGATGAGTGTAGCGTCCACATGCACGTCTCCAGCAGGCTTGCAGTCGATCCAGCCCCGGTAGGAATCCTCCCCATACTGCTCTGTTAGATCCAGAGACAGCGAGCGGATAGCGTCGCTGTGAAGGGAGAAGCGAAGCGGAAAAGGGTTCAGACACACCCGTTTTCCGCTTCGTTAAACAGGCAATGTCGCTGACTCAAAAGCACTGTACCGCCAGCCCCACGTCGGCAGTGAGTAACCCGACTGGTAACGGATTTCCCGCTTGGAAGCACGTGATGCTGCACTTCTTGTGGATTCACATGGATGGGATCTACCGCGAGATCGTCGACTGGCAGGTGAAATGGATCGCGTCCGTGGCTTGTTGCAACTAGCGCGATCCGTGTTTCCGGCGCTCTCGACGCTGTGGCGGTCGTTCGAGCGGCCGCCGATGCGAGTCTGGCACCAACTGCCCCGACGAAGTACAGCCCGCTGCGATCACGGCGGTCATGGCGTGCTGGATGCCACGTTTTTCGACCGTCAGGCGGCATCCAGCCACTACATCGCGCGATCGGATCGCCACATACGGATGCTGAAAGCGACGGCCCTGATCGATGCGGAGTCGTGTGCCGTCCTCAACATCCACTGCTCGGCACACTGGCCCCACGATACCCAGGTGGGCCGTCGGGGTGCGCTGCAAAATACGACGGATATCGAGAGTCTCGTCGGCGACAAAGGCTACGATGACCAATCGCTGCGGGACGTACTCCATGCCGCAGGCGTCCGGCCGGTCATCAGACACCGGTTGTTCGCCCACTACGATCACACACAACCACGGTTGGACAGCGGGCTCTACAGGCAGCGCTGGAGGGCCGAGACCGCCTTCTCGCCATCAAACGTCGATACGGATCCGCTGTCAGGCCACGCGTCTGGTACCGAGAATTCCGTGAGCTGGTGCTCACCGCCGCCGCCGTCTACAACCTCGACCGCTCACTCACACAGTGACCGCTATATCGGATTCAACAAGGCAGGTTAGTGAGAAAGCAATCAACCGCTTCTCTCGACGATAGTTCATTAAATCCTACAGTCAAACCAGACCACCCTGTTCTGATAGCATCTTCAGCTGGACGAATGTCATCGATGTTCTTGTAGTGGTAGCGATAGAAGCCAAGCATCCTCCCAGGTGTTTTTAGTTTTTCATTCAAAATTTAATCAAGACGAACATGATAAACTGTTTAAGAACTTGAAGAGAGATACTCAAACAATGCTAATGTTTCCAATACATTGAAGGATAACTCACAATCAGACAGTACAGATGTTCACGTTCCACAGTCCTTATTACCTACCTTCGCTCTCCTAGGTGGCAATGGCGACTAACTGGCGGTACCGCCTACTGGCCATCGGCGGTACGGCCGCCATAATTGTGCTGGCGGTCGTCGTCGCCAACCATCCGCTTATGCAGTCCCTCGTGACCGCAGTACCACCCCTGACCGGACTCGAGTCACACACCGCCACAAACGGTGACCTCGTCGACGAGACGCTGACGACAATGGTCATCGTCCTGGCCGCATTCTGGCCACTGTACAAGCCCCGTCCGAGGCGGATCCTCGATATCGTCTCGCTGTCGCACAGGCGCGTTTTCACGGCGTCGGCGACGCTGGCCACGATCGGCTACTTCGACTGGTCCACCCGACTTCCCCGGACCACGCTCGTTGCCGTGACTGTCTTCCTGGCGATGTTCGTGCCCGCGTGGTTCCTGTATATCCGCAGCCGGCCGCAGTCACCCACACGCGCAGTCATCGTCGGAGATGACTTGGGCGTGATGGAGCGTCTCCAAGACGCAGCCGACGTCGACGTACTCGGGTACGTTGCGCCGTCGAACGTTATCCCATCGGAGACACCGGGAATCAGAGCCAGCACCACCGGCATCAGACAAACGGTAAGACAGCCTGACGGTGGGCAGCCGATTACAGAACCCGACGGCAATGAGAAGCGGCTGGCCGACCTCCCGCGCCTCGGTGGTCTCTCGACACTCGGTGAAACTCTGATCCGATACGATGCCGACACGGTCCTTCTGGGCTTCGGTGAACCCGATCGTGAAGAGTTCTTCGGCGCTTTGGCGACCTGCTACGAACACGGTGTGCGCGCGATGGTCCACCGAAAACAGGCCGACAGCGTCCTTGTCTCCCGGAGCGCAGGTGGGGATCTCGTCGACACTGACCTCGAGCCGTGGGACTTCCAGGACTACGTACTCAAGCGTGTCTTCGACGTTGCGTTTGCTGCGACCGGCCTGCTCGCGCTGTCGCCGCTCATCGGCGTCATCGCCGTCGGAATCAAACTTGACTCGCCGGGACCGATCCTCTACGCCCAGCAACGCACCGCGGAGTTCGGCGACACGTTCACCGTCTACAAGTTCCGCAGCATGATCCCTGAGGCAGAGGCAGAGACGGGCGCGAAACTCAGTGAAGAAGATACAGGCGGCGTCGACCCCCGCGTCACGCGCGTTGGTAAGGTCCTCCGGAAGACCCACCTCGACGAAATTCCCCAGCTGTGGGCGGTCCTCATCGGCGATATGAGCGTCGTCGGCCCGCGCCCGGAGCGGCCGGAGCTGGACGTCGACATCGAGAGTTCCGTCGACCAGTGGCGCAGCCGCTGGTTCGTCAAGCCCGGCCTGACCGGACTGGCCCAGATCAACGACGTAACCGGTCACGAACCCCGGCAGAAGCTCCGGTACGACATCGAGTACATCCGCAAGCAGTCGTTCTGGTACGACCTGAAGATCGTCACCCGGCAGGTCTACCAGGTCGTAATCGATGCCGCGGGCATGCTCCTCGGCGTAGAGCATGTCGATCCCGAGGCCGAAGCGTCCAATGCAGACGACCGAACGGCGCAGCGCGCCGACGGCGGGGAGAGAGATGACTGAGACGACAGGAATCGACCGACACCGCAACGGTTGTAGTGCTGGATCGCTCCGATACGACCCAGATGAGTAGCGGGCTTGCAGACGGCTCGCGGTTGGCGGAAAACGTCAGGGACATTCGGCGTACGATGGGCAGCGCCTACCGGGAGTCGATCCTTCGGCGCGGGATCCAGCGGGTCAAGACCGCAATGCAGACCTCGCGACTCCGAAGTGCCGGAGGCACGACCGAGACGGCCATCAGAAACTCCTGGCTGTTCCAGTGGCTGACCGCCGAGCCCGACCCGGAGGTAATCGTTATCGATCTCCGTGAAACCTACACGGTCGGACCGATCATCCGCGCCATAGACTGGACTGTTCCCCACGTCGAACGGGCGTGGCGTAACTCCGCGACCGGTCGCGCGACGAAGAAGACGACGCGAACCATTGCCGACGCACCGGTCCGCGTCGCGAGCGCACTCGTTCTCGGTCTCCTCGCCGCACGACTCGCACTGGCCTGGCCGATCGAGAGCCGAATCGTCCTGGGCGTCTACGCCGGCCTGGCGGTCCTCGCACTGCTCGGCCTCACGGTCGACTGGACGTTGACCGAACTTGCTGAGAGCCGCGTCGGACAGTTAGTCCGTGCAGCACTGGAGCCGCCGGAACCACCAGACGAGGACACCGACCGCAGACGGTGACTTTATTCCGACGAGCGGCAAGTACCCGCTCATGACTGAGGCAAGCGAGGTCCGGGACCTGCTCGACGACCGGCCCGACCTCGCGGACCCGCTCGCTGACGTCCTCGACGTCGACGAGGCCGACGAGTCCTGGACGTTCGACGACGTCCCGATTGACTCGGGCGCGTTCGGCGAACTCGTCTCCCGAAACATCGTCGAGAGCGCCAGCGACGAGTACCGACTGGCCGACCCTGACGCCGTCAGGGCGGCCCTCGAGGGCGACGCCGCGGCGGCCACGAACGGGGCCGGTACGGGGACCAGCCGACCCAGCGCGGACTTCTCCGCCCCGTCGATCAGCGAGCGTCTCCGCACCGTCGACTGGACCGTGACGGGCTTCGTCGCCGCAGCGCTGGCGTTCGTCGCTCTCGTCCGCATCCATCCGATCAATTCGATCTACCGCGACGGGAACGTGGTCCTGTCGGGCAACGACCCGTATTTCTACCGGTATTGGGTCGAGCAGGTCCTCTCGAGCAGCGCGTCCCCGTTCAACCTCGGAGCGCTCTCGGAGCTACCGGGGAACATCGTCCACGGAGAGCCCCTGATGGTCACAGCATTATGGTGGACAAGTGAACTACTTGGCGAGGGGCCGGAGGTCGTCGGCCACGTGCTCGCGTGGTACCCCGTCGTCTCGGCGGTCCTCATGGGGGCCGTCGTCTACCTGCTCGCGACGACCCTCACCCGCGACCGCCGGGTCGGCCTCGCGGCGGTCCTCCTGTTCGCGCTGGTCCCCGGCCACGCGCTGCGGACGAGCCTGGGCTTCGCCGACCACCACGCCTTCGACTACCCGTGGCTCGCGGCGACGGCGCTAGCGCTGACCTACCTCGCCGGCGTCGACCGCGAGTCCTTACGAGCACCGACGACCTGGCTCGCCAGTCTGGGTCTCGGCATCGCCGTCGCGGGCCAGGTCCTGGCCTGGAACGCGAGCCCGCTCCTGATCACGGCTATCGGCCTCGCAGTCGCCGGCCTCGCGCTGGCCGCCGTGGCGCGAGACGAGCCGTTCGCTGCCGGCCCCGGACTTCCCATCGTCACCGGACTCGCACTCGCAGCTGCACTCACGGCCGTCGGCCACCTCGTCGTCGGCTGGCACACTGCACAGGTCGCGTTCTCGCCGGCCCTCGTCCTCATCGGCGTCGTCGCCGTCCTTCTGGCCGCAGAGGCTGTCAGGCACACCACCGGCGACGCCAGACACCTCGCCGCGATCTACGCCGTCCTCACACCGGCCGGCCTCGCGGCCCTCCGCTTCGGCCGACCAGACGACTGGGCGCACCTCGCTCAGGGCGTCGAGCGCCTCACCAGCCAGCGCAACATCGCCGAGACGACGGGCCTGTTCGATCCCGACTCGCTGGGCATCCTCCTCCTGCTGGGCCTCACGCTCGTCGTCGCCGCGCCGGCGATAATCTGGGGGATCCGCCGGAGCCTCGCGGACCGGCGCTGGACGGTTGCCACGGCCTACGCCTGGTACTTCCTGGGGCTGGCGGCCCTGTCGGTCCGCTTCGTCGGCGAGTTCGCGCCCTTCGTCGCGGTCTTCGCCGGCGTCGTCTTCGTCTGGACGGCTGACTGGATCGACGCCGTCCGGCCGTTCGACCCCGACGCGCCCGGACCCGCGCTCGAATTCCCGGACCGCAGGACGCTGGTCACGGTCGGCGTCCTCTTCCTGCTGGTGGCCAGCCTCGGCGCGATCCAGGTGCCCGTCAAGACGAGCCAGCTGCTGGTCACCGACGCCGAGTACGGCGCCGCGATGGCCGCCGACGAGCGCGCCGACCGGCTCGACCAGCAGTACCCCGAGAACTACGTCCTCAGCGGGTGGGGTGAGAACCGGATGTACAACTACTTCGTCAGCGGCGAGTCACGGAGCTACGGCTACGCTCGCAACAACTACCCGAGGCTCCTGACGGCCGACCACCCCGACGATCTCTATGATCGCTTCTCGGGGCGGGTCGGATACGTCGTCGTCCCGGACTCGCTGGGCGTCGACGCCGAGACGCCGGCCTACGACCTCCTCGCCCGAGACTACGGCAGTCGGACGGCCGAGCAACCGGGGACGGCGCACTATCGAGCGCTGTGGGCCTCGCCCGACGGCGAGCGCCGCGTGTTCGCGGTGGTCCCCGGCGCGAACGTGACGGGCTCGGCGGCACCCAATGCCACGGTCACGTTGCGGACGAACGTCGCGACCCCTGGAGCCGAGTTCACCTACGAGCGACAGGCGACCGCCGACGCCTCGGGATCCTACGCCGTCCGCGTCGCCAACCCCGGCACGTACACCGTCGCGACGGGCAACGGGACCGAGCAAATCGAAGTTCCCGCCGGCGCTATCAGGAACGGGACGGCCGTCGGGAGCTAAGGATCAGTATCGCCGTTCTCGGTCTGCGGTTTCCCCCATTGGTTCCCCGATCGAAGGATACCATCAGTCGTTTTCTCTGACCCACTGGGCAACCTGTCGACTGTACGTGTCGTAGACGGCTAACCCAGTCTGGAGCGTTTCGTACACTTCGTCGTAGTCGACATGGCCGTATTCGTGGGCGAGAACGTTTCTGAACCCAACCGCAGCAACGAGTGTGTCAGCCGTGTCATCGTCGATGACGCCCTCCCGATGCAGGACTCGGATCGCTTCTTTCGAGGGACTGCCGTCAAAGCCGAAATCGTCCGTGGCGATGTGCTGAGCGAGGTCAGAACACGCCTGGATCACGTTCTCGAACATCCGCTCGACTGCGCGTTTCGGTCGTGTTCGCGAGAAACTCGTCTCGCGCCAGCGCTTCCTGTTTCTCTTTTAACTCGCCATGATACTGCTCGATCTGTTCAAGCTTGACCGAGACGACTCGTTCGTCAGCCACGCAATCCCTCCTCCGCGATTCGATCGATTACCTCGCGTTGCTGGCGGCGGAGTACGTCGCGTTGCTCGGCAAACTGTTCTTCAATATCAGCTTTGAACTGCTCGAACGCTCGTTCATTACCACACACAAATTCGCCGTTGACGGCGTCGTGCGCAACGTCTAGCGGGAGGGATTCGATGCCGGAGGCGTCAATAAACTGAACATTATCCTGTTGGAGGTTCCCCGAGAAGAAGCACCGCTTCTGAAAGCGGCCGCGAGCAGAAAGATCGTCCGCGAATTTGACGGCGAAATCGAGGTCGGACGAACGAGTCGACTCACCACTAATCCGTGATCCAAACGCCACCACGAACTCGACGTCCGGGTCATGACAGATCGAATCCGCGAGAGCGGCGAGCTCCTGCGAATGCCCGTCATCCTCGTCCATGTGTGGATAGATGGCGTATCGTCACAAAAGAATTCCGCCAGACCTGAATGCTCCAATCAGAGACACCACCGCTTCACTTGTTGTGGCAACCGGGGAACACCCCTTGATCCCATCCCTCCGTTGCGTATGTCCTGTGATATCTTCCGCGCCGTGAACGGCGCGGTTCTCTCGCTGAACCAGGACAACGACGAATACGAACGTTTGAACTATGGAGGAAACTCCACGCGGAGTACACGTTGCCCGAAACATCAGGTGGCGACTCGTCTAGCTCCGTCTCACCGCCGTCACAGCTGTCTAAATATTTGAACAGAGATACATTATACGCTGAACAGGCGCAATACCACGGCGTTCACGCCGTGGATACGCGCGGTGACCTAGTGATACATTCCACCGCCAATTGCATTGCTGAGTTTCCATTCTATACTGTCAAGTGTCAAGAACTGCTATACAGCAGTAAGGTCAGGTCGGAACGGAGCGGATTCCGAACGACCCTCGGAGGCGGCCAGCCCGCCCACATAACGAGGCAGTATCCGAAACGCCGACGCGGTGAACGCGAATCCTCGAAGGGTTCGTCCTTGTGCCCGTCGGCCTGAGCAAGTCCGACGATAACTCCGAGTCTGGCGACGTGTCGGAGGCTCTCTGCTGGCAAAAACACAACAGGTGAGAGTCAACGACACCGAGGATAGGAGTAACAGCCGCTTGGCACGGCTAGACAGCCACCGATCACGATGGCTGGGTTAGCGGCGGACTCCCGTGAAGTGGTGGCGTCCGTGGTTGCAGACCTGACACTCCCACCGCTCGGGATTCCTCCGCCTTCAGGCGGAGGGGGATGTCAATACGTCTGGTGACGTAGAATTACATAGAGTTACGATGCCCGTCGATTTCGGGAGTTACCATCCAACTGATCTCCCGGAGGAGGACACGAACGGCCGTCGGATCCTCGATTCCTCGCCGAGAACCCCGAACTGGGGTTCCGACCGAGTGAGCTCGCAACGGAACTGGAGGTTCCTCGCGGGAGTGTCGGAACAACGCTCCGTCGACTCGAACAGCGGGGATTCGTCCGCTACAAGGGCGAGTACTGGGCCATCAATATCGAAGCGTACGACGTCCACACCGCAAGCGAGATCGGTCTACAGACTGTCGCGGAACAGTTCGAGGGCGATCACTACGATCGGAACGACGACTGGGACGCGGGCCTTCCGGACATCGACGCCGAACGGGCGACCGACGAGTGATGTATGGGCGAGGCTCCGTCGTCGTTGCGTCGGATCCGTTCGGAAACACGCCGCGTCGGCCGTATCTGATTGTGATCGCGTCGGCGGTTCAGTCCCCGCGCTGGCCCTGTTCGTCCCCGTCGAGGTCGTACTCGAGGGCCGGGTCCGTCCGCGGGGCGCCGGTGCCGACCACGGCGACCGGTTCGTCGGCGTCTTCGGGATTGTACGCGCGATGGGGGCTCTCCGGCTCGGCGACGAAGACCTCGCCCGCGGGCACCTCGTACTCGCCGTCCGGCGTCTCGACGTGGAGTCGCCCGCGCAGGACGTAGAAGGCCTCCTCCCGCTGGGCGTGGTAGTGGTAGGTCCGCGGCAGTTGCTCGCCGGGGGCCATCTCGTAGCGCGCCAGGTGCAGGACCGAGCAGTCGGTGGCGTCCGAGACGCTGCGGCGGTCGCACGGGTAGTCGTCGGTGCGGGCGAGCGAGTCCGGATCGACGCGGTGGTAGCCCATGGTCGGACATCGCTCGCCCCGCCGAAAACCGTTCTGAACGGGCCTGATCGCCGGGTTCGGAACGATTCGAGCAGACCCGATCACCTTCGAATGATGCCGACAATAAACAGTAGATTTTATTACACAGACATCGTAATGTTATCGCCGGGGGAGTACTATGGAACACACGTACACGCGACGCGACCTGTTACGGACGACCGCAGTGGGGGCGACCGTCGGCGCCGGCGTGGCCGCGAGCAGCGCGACCGCGGCGGCGGCGGGCGCATCGTTCGGCGACGGCGTGAACCTGCAGCCGTCGTACTTCTGCAGCGGCGACCAGGAACTTGGCTGGGAGCTGATGAACCAGTACCCGGCCATCGACACGGTCCGGATCGAGATCGAGCCGTTCTCCTTCGGCGAGGTGGCGACGACCGTCAAGGACGCCAAGCACTGGATCGACGAGGCCGGCGCGAACGGCAAGAACGTCGTCGCGACGTACCACCACTACCCGGACAACGGCTCGGCCGATGCGTCGGCGCTGCAGAACGCCGCGGAGTTCTGGGTCGAGCACTACGAGACCCTCTCGCGGGACACCGACATCGTCGTCAACATGATGAACGAGTGGGGCAACCACGACGTCACGGCCGACGAGTACGCCTCGGCGTACGACGAGGCGATCAGCGCGGTCCGTGAGGGCACGAGCTACGACGGACCGATCGTCTGCGACGCGCCGGGCTGGGGGCAGGAGACCCACCGGCTCGCCGAGGCCGCCGGCGTGATCGACGACGACCTGATCCTCTCGGCGCACGTCTACTCCGGCGGCTGGAACCAGGCGGCCAACGAGTGGCTCCAGCCCGAGCACCTCGACGTCATGGACGAGACCGACTACCCCTGCATCGTCGGGGAGTTCGGCAGCAACATGGACGGGCAGGCCGACTGGTCGGCCATCGTCGACCACGCTAAGGAACTGGGCTGGCCGGTGATCGGCTGGGCGTGGAACGGCGACGGCTCCGACGACCCCATGAACATGGCCGACCCGTACTGGGGCGACGACTGCGGTGCTTCGTCCTACACCGAGAGCGACTACTTCGACGTCGTCTACGAGAAGCTCGGCGGCGGGAGCACCGGGGACGCGACGGCGCCCTCTCCGCCGTCGAACCTGTCGGTGACCACCTCGGAGTCGTCGGTGACGGTCTCGTGGGACGCCGCCAGCGACGCCGGTGGCTCGGGGCTGGCCGAGTACGTCGCCTCCGCCGGCGGCAGCGAGACGACCGTCGCCGCCGGCACGACCGAGGCGACGGTCGACGGGCTCGATTCGGGCACGGAGTACGAGGTGTCGGTGGTAGCGGTCGACGGCGCGGGCAACGAGTCCGGCCCGGCCACCGTCGCGGCGACGACGGACGACGGCACCCGGGGCGACCGTCTCGGTCGTGATGCCGCCGGCGAATCTCGTCCCGGGCCACGAGAGGACCGCGTCGGTGCTGTTGTCGGAGGCCCCCGGGGGCGTCTCCGGGTTCGACCTGACGGTCGGCGTGTCGGACACGTCGGTGGCGACCATCGAGAGCGCGGCCGTGGGCGGTGACATGAGTTCCATCGGCAGCGAGCCCGCGCCCAGCGACGACGGTTCGACGGCCGTCATCAGCGGTGCCGACCTCGGCGAGAGCGTCTCCGAGGGCGCGACCGAGGTCGAACTGGCGACGGTGACGCTGGCGGGACAGTCCGACGGCGAGACGGACGTCGGCGTCGACGTCTCGAACCTGGACGGCAACGCCGGCGACGAGGTCCCCGTCTCGACGCAGAGCGCGACCCTGACGGTCGTCTCGCCCGGGCCCGACTGGCCGGAGGGCGCGACGGACCCCGACGGCGACGGCCTGTACGAGGACCTCAACGGCAACGGCGAGGCCGACTACCAGGACGTCGTCCGGTACTTCAACGAGCTAGCCAGCGACGGAATGGGGCGCAACGCCCAGTACTACGATTACAACGGCAACGGCGAGATCGACTACGACGACCTCGTGACGCTGTTCGAGGCGATCTGAGCGGCGGGGCCGCGACCGCCGCTACGCGCGACTCTCTGCGGGCGCGACGCCGCCCTCGTTTCTGGTCAGCAGGTAGACGGCGAACGAGGACAGCCAGTGCGCGCCCGCGTAGTCGTCGGTGAAGGCCTGTTGGACGACGCGGCGGGCGTGGCGCTCGGCGCCGCGCTCCAGCGCTTCGGCGTACCGGTGGTCGCCCAGCGCGTCCGCGACGCCGGCCAGGCATCACGCCCGCGAGAGGTTCAGTCCGACCAGGTGGTGGGCGACCCCCTCGTCGGAATCGGGCTCGACGGCCACCGGCTCGAGGACGGCGTCATGCGGCGCGGTGCGGACGTCGGGCAGGAAGCCGTCGAGTCAGTCCGCGAACTCTCCGCGGTCGAGGACCCGGCGCAGCAGGTCGGCCTCCGACAGCGCCGACGACAGGAAGTCCCAGCCCAGCGGCTCGTACTCGACGGGGTAGTCGCTGTCGTCCAGGTAGAACGCCCGCGCCCGCTCGCCGACGGCGGCCGTGAGGTCGCCGTCTCCCACCACCCGCGCGTAGTCGAGGACGCCCGCGAGCGCGAACGCGGTGTTCTCGTGGGTGCCGACCCGGAAGGGCCGCTCGTCGGTGAGGAACTCCGACTCGACGAGGTCGACGATCCGGGACTCGAGCGGTCGGAGCGTCGTCCGCCACTCGTCGGCCACGGGGTCGTCCCAGAGGCGTAGCTCCGCCGCCAGCCGCAGGAGCCAGGCCCAGCCGTACGGCTTCTCGAAGGTCGAGTTCTCCTCGAAGCGCTCGCGTTCCCGCTCGACGTTGGCGGCCGTCAGCCGTTCGCCGATACTGTCTCGGATCCGTGCCTCGTCGGGGTGGTCGTCAAATAGCCGGAACAGCCTGACCAGACACCAGTGACTGTGCACGGCGGAGTGCCAGTCGTAACACCCGTAGAACACAGGATGCTGCTCGCTCGGCCGGTCGAACGCCTCGGGCGACTCGACGCCGCCGACCCAGTGTGGGAACTCCGTCTCGACGCCCTCCGGCGGGTGTTCGGCGAGCCGCGCCGCGAGGTCGGCGTCGATTCAGTCGCTCCGGCCCGCGAGCATCGTTTCGGCGTCGATCGAATCGAACGAACCCATGTCAGGTCCGTGTTCTACGCCCCACTTGTCGGTACTGGGTGGTAGCGGTGCGGTAACACACCCAGAACGGGATAGCACAGTCGTGACTCAGACGAAGGGATTCGTCACCGTATCGAGCCGGGTGATGCCGTCCACGGCGTCGAAATCGTCGTCGAAGCTGTAGAGGTAGTCGATTCCGGTCCGGCGCATGTAGGCCGCGATGACGGCGTCGGTGAACGATAGCCCGTCGTACTGGCGGAACAGCGATCGTCCGGCGTCGAAGTCGGTCTTGGTCGTCCCGTCGACCTCGAAGTCCACGCTCGCCTGGATCGCGTCCAACGTTTCGACGGCGACCTCGTTACCGGCTCTCGTGTGGAGGTAGTTGAGAACCTCCGACAGGACGTCGTCGGGTATCCGGCCGGTCGGGAGCGATCCCCCGTCGATACCGGTCGCTATCGCGTGGCCGGTCTCGTGGTGCTGATCCGTAGCGATCCGCGCGCCGATCAGGACGTTCGAGTCGATCAGTGCCGTCGCCATCAGTACTCGCCGGCGACGGTGTCGTGGTCCTCGGCCGCGTTCGTCTCCTCGTCCAGTTCGACCGGATCGAGCTCCGAGAACGCACCGCGGCGCCGCTTCACGACCTCGACGTGGAGGTCACCGCCCTCGTCGACGCGCCACCGGAGCCTGTCGCCGGCCTCCAGGTCAGCCTCGCTTCGCACGCTCGCGGGGACTGTCACCGAGTAGCTGTCGTTGACGGTCGTCTCGTCTTCGACGCTGTTGGACATGACTGTGTCTACGAGGTGATCGCAATTAAATTAGTCGGCTAATTGGAGCCAGACGAGCGTACGAGGCGCGCCCACCGACGACAAGGCTTTACCGATCCGGTCGCGTAGCCGGCAGTAACAATGGTACTCGACGATCTCGGGAGCTCTCTCCGGGGGACGCTCGACGACCTCAGGGGGAAGTCCCGCATCTCCGAGGAGGACGTCGAGGACGTCGTCCGGGAGATCCAGCGGTCGCTGCTCCAGGCCGACGTCGACGTCGGCCTCGTCCAGGAGCTGTCGGACAACATCGAGACGCGCGCCCTCGAGGAGGAGCCGCCCGCGGGGACGACGCCCCGCGACTGGGTGCTGCGCATCGTCTACGAGGAGCTGGTGGATCTGGTGGGCGAGTCCACCGAGATCCCCCTCCAGGACCAGACGATCATGCTGGCCGGCCTGTACGGGTCGGGGAAGACGACGACGGCCGCGAAGATGGCCTGGTGGTTCTCCACGAAAGGCCTGCGGCCGGCGATCATCCAGACCGACACGGACCGGCCGGGCGCCTACGACCAGTCCAAGCAGATGGCCGAGAACGCCGAGGTGGACTTCTACGGCGACCCCGACGAGGACGACCCGGTGGCCATCGCCGAGCGCGGCCTGGAGGAGACGAGCGACGCCGACGTCCGCATCGTCGACACGGCGGGCCGGGACGGTCTCAACGAGGAGCTGATCGAGCAGATCGAACGCATCGGCGCGGCAGTGAACCCGGACCGGAACCTGCTAGTGATCGACGCGGCGATGGGCCAGTCCGCGAAGGACCAGGCCCAGGAGTTCGAGGAGGCCATCGGCATCGACGGCGTCGCCATCACCAAGCTCGACGGGACGGCGAAGGGTGGCGGCGCGCTGGCGGCGGTCGACCAGACCGACTCTACCATCGCCTTCCTGGGCACCGGGGAGACGGTCAAGGACATCGAGCGCTTCGAGCCCTCGGGGTTCATCTCCCGCCTGCTCGGCATGGGCGACCTCAAGCAGCTCACCGAGCGGGTCGAGCGGGCGATGCAGGAGACCCAGGAGGACGTCGAGGAGGACTGGGACCCCGAGGACATGCTGGAGGGGCAGTTCACCCTCAACGACATGCGCAAGCAGATGGAGGCGATGAACAACATGGGCCCGCTCGATCAGGTGCTGGACATGATCCCCGGACTCGGCGGCGGGCTGATGGACCAGCTGCCCGACGACGCCATGGACGTCACCCAGGAGCGGATGCGCGACTTCGAGGTCGTCATGGACTCGATGACCGAGGAGGAGCTGGAGAACCCCCGCGTCGTCGGCCAGAGCCGCACCGAGCGCATCGCGAAGGGGTCGGGCAAGCCCGAGGAGCGCGTCCGCGAACTGCTCCAGCAGCACCGCCAGATGGAGCAGATGCTCAAGCAGTTCCAGGGCATGGGCGACGGCGACATGGAGCGGATGATGCAGCAGATGCAGGGCGGTGGCGGCGGCCCCGGTGGCGGCGGCATGGGCGGGCTCGGCGGCGGTGGCGGCGGTCCCTTCGGGGACTGATCGACTGACCGTCGACGCGTTCGGGTATCGCGCGTTCTCTCGGAGACCGCTCTCGATTCCTGCGACGACGAAGTCGACAGAGCTGCGAGCGACAGAAACAGCGACGGCGGCGTCGGCGAGAATCGGCTTCGAACGGCTACGGGCTGGCCGCCGTCACTCGGCGGCGGACTGCTGTTCCCTGGCGATCGCCAGTGACCAGAAGAACCCGTAGTAGGCCGCGACGCCCAGCGCCATGGCCAGGTAGTGGGCCCACTGCGGGGCGCCCAGCAGGCCGAACACGAGCGACACCGCGCCGACCCAGGCGACCGCGAACACCATGTCGGCGACGATGCCGCCGCGGTGTTCCTCGACGTGGTCGAGGACGGTATCGGCGACGCTCACGGTCGGTCCCTCCCCGACGCCGCGGAGCGTCGGCCGGGGATCACGACTGCGCGCCCTCCTCGTCCTCGACGACGGGCGATTCGGTCTCGCCGTGGACGTCGACCACGAGGACGGGCACGTGGGTCCGCCGGAGGACCGTCTCGGCGACGCTGCCGAGGACGACCCGCGAGAGGCCCGAGCGGCCGTGGCTCCCCATCACGACGAGGTCGATGTCGTTGTCCCTGACGAAGTTCCGGATCGCCCGGGCGGGTTCGCCGGCGGTGACGTGCTCGACGACGTCGACGCCGTGGTCGGCGGCGGCGTCGGCGACGTAGCCGGTCGCCTCGTCGGCGTCCTCGCGGACCTCCGTCATCTCGTTGAGCCGGCCCTGCCGGATCCGGTCGACCTGTTCCGTGCCCAGCGAGTAGTTGGTCGCGTTGACGTCCACGACGTACAGTGCGTGGACCGTCGCGTCGTACTTGCCCGCGAGGTCGACCGCGTGGTCGACCGCCGCGCGGGCCGTGTCGCTGCCGTCCGTCGGAACGAGAATGTTGTCGTACATGGTTCAGTCGTCCGCGGGGGTCTCGCCCCCGTCGGTGGTCACGACGTCTTCGGCGGTCTGCTGTTGACCCATCGGCTCCGGGCTGTGACACTGGCGGACCATCCGCTTGGTCTTCAGGTCCGGTTCGGCAGTCATCAGCGAGACGGCGATGGTGACGAGGAAGACGATGGGAGTGGCCACCAGCGCCGAGCCGACTGCCGGGAGCCACTGGGCGAGCGCGGGCGAGATGACGCCGGCTTCGCCGGCCATCCCGGTGAACAGCCCGTAGTTCGGGGCCACCTCGTTGAGCATCGGGATGAACCAGATGACGAGGCCGGTGGTCATGCCGGCCAGCGCGCCCTGGCGGTTCGTGTTCTCCCACCACAGGCCGAGGAAGAACATGGGGAACAGGACGGCGCCGGCGAGCGAGAACGCGTAGGACACCAGCGCGGCGATGGGTGCCGCCGGGTCCAGCGCTGCCAGCGTCGTGATGACACCGAGCGCGATGATGCTCAGGCGACCGACGAGCACCTGCTCGCGCTGGGTCGCCTCGGGGTTGATGATGTTCGTGTAGATGTCGTGGGCGATGGCCGACGAACCGGTGATGAACAGGCCCGCCGTGGTGGCGATCGCAGCGGCGATGCCGCCGGCGGCCACGAACCCGACGAACCACTGGGGCAGATTGGACAGCTGGGCCGCCAGCACGACGATCACGTCACCGGCCGCGCTCGACATCCCGCCCTCGCCGTAGACGGGACCGACGTTGTTGGCGAAGAGGTCGGTCCCGAACGCGGCGAACGCCGGAGCGCTGAGGTACAGCAGGAGGATGAACCCGAGCCCCCAGACGGTCGACCAGCGGGCGGTCCGCTCGTTCTCGACCGTGTAGAACCGGACCAGCACGTGCGGGAGGCCGCAGGTACCGACGACGAGCGAGAACGCCGTCGCGATCCACAGGTAGTAGCTCTGGTTGACGAACGGCGCGCTGAACTCGCGGCTGAGTTCGCTGATCAGTTGTCCGTACTCGATCTGCGGGAGCACCGTCGAGTACCCCTGCGTCCAGCCGACCGCGTACAGGCCGACGAGGAACGCGACGATGAGGATCACGTACTGGACGGCCATGTTCTTCGTCGCCCCCATCATCCCGGAGAGCGTCAGGTAGCCGACGGTGATCGCCATCATGAAGACGACCATCGACTGGTAGCCGCTCAGGCCGGGGATGCCGATGTCGCCGAAGATGTACAGCCCCACCAGGCCCATGCCGCGGGCCTGCCCGATGGCGTACACGAAGCCGATCAGGAACGTGGTGACCGCGGCGATGGCGCGGGCGGTGTCCGAGTTGAACCGGTCGCCGACGAAGTCGGGCGCCGTGTACTTGCCGAACCGCCGCATCTGCGCGGCCATGAAGATCAGCAGGATGAAGTAGCCCGTCGACCAGCCGACGACAAACGCCAGCCCGTAGATCCCCGAGAGGGCGATCAGCGCTGCCATTCCCAGATAGGAGGCGGCCGACATCCAGTTGGCGCCGATCGCCATGCCGTTCTCGACGTTGCCGATCGAGCGACCGGCGACCCACATGCCCTCGGTGTCGGCCACGCGGAACACGTACCCGATCACCAGGAACAGCGCCAGCATCGACAGCACCAGGATCGCCGGCAGGAGCTTGAACGAGACGTCAAGCCCCTCGGGGAGGAGCCCTCCCTGGAGTAGCGTGTCGATCATGCGTCAGCCCCTCCGTCGGCCGCTACGGCCTCCTCGTCGGCGGTGCTCCCGGTCACGGTGTGATCGATACCGTACTCCTCGTCGAGCTGGTCGCGCTGGCGGGCGTACCAGAACGCGAGTACGAGCGACCCCCCCGGCGCTCCGATCGCGATCAGGAAGTAGTGCAGCGGGAACCCGAGTACGGGCAGCTGGGTCGACATCGCGTCCGGCGCGACGGCCGTCAGCGTCACCGGACCGAAGACGATCAACGCCCACGCCACGAATCCGGTCCAGATGATCCGCAGGTGGTCCCGCATGAACGGGGTCGACGGCTTGAAGATGTTCACCTCGGCGTCGAGATAGTTGACCGATCGTTCCCGGGCCGTCGCTGTCCCGCCGTCAGTGCGGTACTCACGCGGTTCGCTCTCTGCCTCGACTCTATCACTATCGTTCATGATGCTACGGCGGCTTGGTTTGGCATGAAATGGCAAAACACTACCTCTTGTTTTCACAATAACGTAGTAGAAAGATGCTTGTTCGGGGCATGTTCACACTTCGACAGCCGCGAAAGCTGCCGGAAGCGGCCGGAATTGCCGCGAAGGGCAGCGCGTTCGGCTGGACTACGCCGAGTGCCGGCCCCGGCCGAACCACAGTTAAGGCCCCGGTCGCCGTACCCGGGGACATGTACCAGATCGTCGCGGGGATAGACACGAGCGAAGAGCGGGCCGCGGCGGCCGCGGACGCGATCACCGACCTGCCGCTGGAAGACGACTCGGTCCGCGTCACGCTGCTCCACGCTTTCGACGACGACGGCGAGGAGGTGCCCGTCGAGGAAGTGCCCTCCGTGCAGCGGGCCCGGAACGCCCTCGACGAGGCGGGCATCGAGGCGACCTGCGCGGGCGCGACCGGTGACCCGGCCGACGCGATCATGGAGCGAGCCGACGACGTCGACGCGGACATGATCGTCGTGGCCGGGCGCAAGCGCACGCCCGCGGGCAAGGTCCTGTTCGGCAGCGTGACCCAGAGCGTAATCCTCGGGACGGACCGGCCGGTGTTCGTCTGCAGCGCTGGCGACGTCCTCTAGGGGCGAGCGCCCGGACTGCGAGCGGCGCGCCGCGGTCGGAGCGCGGCACGGTCCTTTTTTGAGGCGGCCGACCCTTCGCCCGTCAATGACGGTCCGCGAGGTCGCCGCCGAGGCCTACCGCGAGACGCTGCCCGTGCTGGCGGTCAGCGCGGTCGGCGGCCTCTTCGCGGGCCTGATGCTGGGCGGGATGGAGGCGGAACTGGAGCGCGTCGCCGGCCTGCTGGTGATCGTCCCGGCGCTTTTGGCCACCCGCGGCAACGTGTACGGATCGCTGGGCGCACGGCTGGGATCGGCGCTCCACCAGGGGCTGGTCGAACCGACGTTCACCGCCGGAAACGACCGGCTGAACGCCGCCGTCGCGGCCGCGCTGGCCAACGGCGTCCTGATCAGCGGCTTCGCCGCCGTGCTGGCGATTCCGGTCCTCTGGCTGCTGGGCCGGCCGGCAGCGGGCTTCTGGACGCTGCTCGGCATCGCGCTGCTGGCGGGCTTCGTCTCCGGCCTCCTGTTGACCGTCGCCGTCGTCTCCGTCGTCTTCGTCGGTTACCGCCGCGGCCTGAACCCGGACACGCTCGCCGGACCGGTGGTCACGACTACCGGGGACGTCGTGGGCATCGCGACGCTGCTGGCCGCCACGCGCGTCGTGCTCGCCCTGGGAGGTGGCTAGCGTGGCCGGCGACCTCTCGACCTGGTCGGTCCGCGGGATCATGCGGACCATGCTGCCGATCCTGGTCGTCCTGACCGCCATCGAACTGGTCAGCGGCCTCGTGCTGGAGACCTTCGAGGAGACGCTGCTGACCTATCCCACGCTGCTGGTGCTCGTGCCGGTCACCATCGGCATGGCCGGCAACCTCGGGAGCGTCCTCGCCGCCCGCCTGTCCACCGCGGTCCACCTGGGGCTGCTCTCCTTCGAACCGACCGACGACCGCATGGCCGGCAACGCCGTGGCCACCGTCGGCCTGTCGCTGACGGTGTTCCCGCTCGTCGGAGCAGCCGCGTGGGCGCTGCAGTCCGTCGTCGGCGGGGCGACGCTGGACCTCGGTACCATCGTCGTCGTCGCCTCGGTCAGCGGCCTCGTGCTGGCCGTGCTGGCGGTGCTGGTGACCGTGGCGACGACGTACGCCGCCTACCGGTTCCGCCTCGACCCGGACGACGTCGTCATTCCCGTGGTCACCAACGTCTGCGACGTCCTCGGCGTGCTCGTCCTGTTCGCCGCCTTCCGCCTGCTCGTGTAGCGTCGCTCGAACCGACGGGTCCAAGTTCCGTTCGGACCGAGAGAGGCGCGTGCAGTCGCTGGCCGCCGCGGCACCGATCACCGACGTACTCGTCGACAGCGTCGTCCCCCGCGTCGCCTCCATCGCCGCCTTCGTCGCGGCCGGGGTGTTCCTGGCGAACCTGGCCGTCGCGTTCGGCCTCGTCGAGCGGATCGCCGCCCTCTCGCGGTACCTGACCGACCCCGCCAACCTGCCACGGGAGGTCGGCACCGCAATCCTCGCGACGACGGCCTCGCCGACTGCGGGCTACGGGATGCTCGCCGAGTTCCGGAAGTCGGGCGTGCTGGACGACCGCGCCACGCTCGTGGCGGTGACCATCAACACGTTCTTCGGCTTCGCCCAGCACATCTTCACTTTCTACGCGCCCGTCCTGATCCCGATCCTCGGCCTGCGCGTGGGGCTGCTGTACGTCGGGGCCAGGGCCGCGATCTCGCTTTCGATCACACTGGTGGGCCTCCTCGCCGGGGCCGTCTTCCTCTCGGACCGGAACGTCGACCGCGGGCGCGCGGCCGAGGTGGACGCGCACGCGCCCGACGGGGGCGAGACGACGGCCCGGGAGAAGGTCCGCGAGGCCGCCGAGTCGACGGCCGAGAAGCTCCGCTCGATCCTGCCGCGCCTGGCGGTCGTCTACACCGCGGTCGCCCTGGTCGTCGCCCGGTACGACGTCCAGCAGCTGACGGCCGTCGCCGACCCCCTGACGGCCCCGCTGGGGCTGCCCGGCGCGGCCCCGTCCGTCGTCGCCGTCTTCGCCGTCGACACCACCAGCGGCGCGCTCTTCGTCGCGCCGCTGATCGAGGACGGCGTGTTCACCCCACGTCAGGCCGTCGCCACGATGCTGCTCGGCGGCATCGTCTCCTTCGCCTTCTCCACGTTCAAGCGGTCGATCCCCTTCCAGTACGGGATCTGGGGCGCCGAGTTCGGCTCGAAGGTGATCGCCGTCAACACGGCGCTGAAGGTCGTCTTCATCGCGCTGGCCGTGGCGATCCTGCTGGTGCCGTGAGGGCGCCGCTGCTACCACCCAGCGAGACCGCCCGCTACTCGTCGTACTGGACCGCCCAGCCGTGGCCGAGGTCGCAGGCCTCCCGCTGGGTGAACTCGATCTCGGTCGCCTCGGTGATCCGGTCGCCGCCCTCGACTTCCTCCACCCGGAACGGGATGCGCATCTGGCTCCCACAGCAGCCGACGTCGGTGAACTCGTCCCACTCGTCGCCCGGCGCGGCCGTCTCGCGCGACGTCCGGAGCCACTGCCGGTAGTAGTCCTGTCGGACGCGCTCCCGGCCGTGCTCGCCCAGATTCGAGGGGTGGGACAGCACCACCCGCCCGGCCGCCCGCTCGGTCTCGTCCGTCGGTGTCATGTCTCACGCTACGGGCCCGACCGGATAAATACGCCGCGCACCGGCGGCCGCTACACGTCCGGGACCGGGTCGCTCAGCACGACCGCGTCGCCGTCGATGACCGTCTCGCCGTCGCCGTCCTCGACCCGCGTGGTCAGCCGGTAGCGGTCCTTCCCGAGGTCCTCGACGACCTCGCAGTCGGCGGTCACCCGGTCGTCGATGGGTACCGGGCCCTGGTAGGCCGTCTCCTGCGAGAGGTAGATGGTCAGCCCGGGCAGGCGCGCCAGCGCGGCGCTGATGGTCCCCGCCACGAGCGTCCCGTGGGCGATGCGCTCGCCGAACCGCGTCTCTGCGGCGTAGTCGGCGTCGAGGTGCAGGCGGTTCGTGTCGCCGCTGGCCTCGGCGAACGCCTCCACGTCGGCGGCGTCGATGGTCTTCGAGAACTCGACGCTGTCGCCGACCTCGACGACCTCGTCGTCGGGCCCGTAGCTCTCGAACGCCCAGTCGTCGTCCTCGTAGGCGGTGTCGGGCCGGACGTCGCGCCGACGCTCGGACCGCTCGACGGCACCGGTCGCGTGGATCAGCGCTGGAATGTAGTACGACAGGTCGACTGCGGTGACGATGCCGACCAGTTCACCGTCGTCGACGACCGGGAGCTTCGACACGCCCGTCTCCCGCATCAGGGCCGCGGCGTCGTCGACGGTCGTGTCCAGTTCAATGGTGGTCACGGGCGAACTCATCGGGCCGGTGACCGCGCCGCCGCGGTCGGCGTCCAACACGAAGGCGTCGACGACGTCCGCCTCGGTGAGGATCCCCACGGGCTCGCCGTCCTCGACCACCACGACGGAACCGATCGGACGGTCGTCCATGTGCGCCGCGGCCTCCCCAAGCGTCGCCTCCGGTGCGACGGACTCGACCGGGCTCTGCATGACGTCGTCGACCGTAACGGTGACTATCATGTCAGCCACGACGGAGGCGGGCACGTTAGACCTGTCCCCGCCGAGTCGACCGCCGGCCTGCGGTCGGACCGGGTCGACCGCCGCGGCCCCCACGCTTGTGTCCCCCCGGTCCTAACCGCCGGCCATGCATCAGTCGGCGTCCGCGGTCGCCCTCGTCTCCGCCGCCCTGATCCTCGCCGGGTGCAGCGCCGTCGGACCGGTCACGCCGACGCCCGCCGTCGACGGCGGCGACTCGGCCGACGGAGCGATCCCCGACGGCGCGGACACCCTGCCAGCCACGGTCACCCGCGTCGTCGACGGCGACACGGTCGAGGTCCGCGCCGGCGGCGAGACCGACACCGTCCGTCTGGTCGGCGTCGACGCGCCGGAGACGCGGGGCGAGACGTACTCTGCGGAGTTCGAGGGCGTCCCCGACACGGCCGCCGGCCGCGCGTGCCTCGCTCGTGCGGCCGACAACGCAACCGCCGCGCTCGCCGACCTGGTCGCCGACCGCGACGTGACCCTCGCCGTCGACCCCCTGACCGACCGCCGCGACCGCTACGACCGCCTGCTGGCCCACGTCGTCGTCGACGGGAGCAACGCCAACCACCGCCTCGTCGAGACCGGCCGCGCCCGCGTCTACGACACCGAGTTCGCCCTCGCCGATCGCTTCTACGAGAGCGAACGCGCCGCCCAGGACGAGCGGCGCGGACTCTGGAGTTGCGCCGACGAGCCGACCGGCCACGCTGGCCTGCAGCTCCGCGTCCGCGTCGACGCGCCCGGCGACGACCGCGAGAACCCTAACGGCGAGTACGTCGCACTCGTCGCGGGCGACGACGCCGTCGACGTCGGCGGCTGGACCGTCTCCGACGAGGCCGGCCGCGAGTTCACGTTCCCCGAGGGAACCACCGTGCCCGCGAACGGCAGCGTACGGCTCTACTCCGGTTCGGGCGAGGACACGTCAACCGAGTTCTACTGGGACGAGGGCGCCGTCTGGAACAACGACGGCGACACCGCCTTCGTCCGTGACGCGGACGGGGATCTCGTTCTGGAGCACTCGTACTAGCTCCTCGCTGTCGCGTTTCTGCTACCGTGGACGTGAACAGCCAGAAAGCCCCGGCGGGCTACGCTCGGGGGCTTCCCTGCGCTCCTCGGTCACTTCGTTCCCTGCGGTGCTTGCGTCAGCCGCCTTCGCGTAGCCCGCCGCCCCTTTCAGTCCCGCCCGTAGCCGGTTGGACAGTCAGCGTCAGGCGGGACTGAAAGGGGCCGAGCGCTCGACTGGTCCCCGGCGAAGTAAGCACCGCAGGAGCGAACGCAGTGAGCGACGAGGAGCACAGCGAGCCGCGGACCATTGAACGCTCGGGGGCTTTCTGGCTGTTCGTAGTGGCTGTAGCCGCAGTTACGACAGATCGAAAATCAACCCCGAGGAGCAAAGCGCGTCGAGCCCCAACGACCGCCCGTGAGCCACCTCGCCAGGCTAATTCCGCCGCCGCGACTCGTCGACTGGAGCCTGGCGGCGGCCGTGGCGCTCGTGGCAGGAACGGGGCTCTACAGCCTGGCAGTCGGCGACCCCGCCGGCGCGTGGGTGTTCGATTTGCACGCGGTCGGCGGGCTCGCTCTCCTCGTCCTCGTCGCGCTCAAACTCCGGCGCGTCGCGGGACGCGTCCGGCCGGACCGCCTGACGGGGCCGCGAGTCCTCTCGGTCCTGCTCGCCGCCCTCGCGCTGGGCGCACTCGGCACGGGGATCTGGTGGGCGCTGGGCGGGTCGCTCGCCGTCGGTCCGTGGGGTCCCTGGGGACTGCTGATGGTCCACATGATCCTGGGGTCGCTCGTGCCGCTGGTTCTGGTCTGGCACCTGCGCCATCGCTTCCACTCGCCGGGGGCAGTGGACCCAGACCGCCGCTCGGCGCTGTCCTACGCGGTCATCGTGGGAGCGGCCGGGCTGGCGTGGCGTGGGCAGGAAGCCGTCGACGACCTCTTCGCGACGCCCGGCGCAGCGCGGCGGTTCACCGGCTCGCGCGAGCGCGGCAGCGACGCGGGCAACGACTTCCCGGTCACCAGCTGGGTCGCCGACGACCCCGACCCGATTGACGGCGACGCGTGGGCGCTCCGGGTGCGCGGCCGCGTGGCCGACCCGGGGACGTTCGGCGTCGACGATCTGGAGACCGACGACTCGGACGACGACCCCGCGACTGCCACCGAGCGCGCCGTCCTCGACTGCACGAGCGGCTGGTACTCCGAGCACGACTGGCGCGGCCTCCGGGTGGGCGACCTGCTCGACCGTGCCGGGCCCGACGACGCCGCGCAGTGGGTGCAGTTCCGCTCCGTCACGGGCTATCGCTGGTCGCTCCCGGTCGAGGAGGTCCGCGACGCCCTGCTCGCGACGCACGTCGACGGCGAGCGCCTCTCGCACGCGCACGGCTACCCGCTGCGACTGGTGGCCCCCGACAGGCGCGGCTTCCAGTGGGTCAAGTGGGTCACCGAGGTCCGGGTGACGAGGCGCCGCGAGGTCGGCGAGTGGGTCGCCATCTTCGTGAGCGGCTTCGAGGAGTAGGGAACCGCCCTCGCCGTCCTCTCAGAGCATCGCCCGCAGGACCGCGAACAGGTCGTTCTCGTCGTCCTCGTAGTGGATCGGGACGAACCCAGCCTCGCGGGCGGCCTCGACGTCCCCCTCGTAGTCGTCGCCGACCATGACGTACTCGTCGGCGTCGATCCGCTCGCGGACGGCGTCGTAGGGCGCCCCGTCGGCCTTGTGGCCGCCGACGTCGTAGGAGACGATTACCTCGTCGAACGCGTCCGCGAGGCCGACCCGCTCCAGTTTCGCCCGCTGCCAGTCGCCGACGCCGTCGGTGACCAGGGCCAGCCGGATGTCGTCGTCGGCCGCCAGCTCGTCGAGGCAGTCGCGCGCCGCCGCGGAGACGCTCGCGCTCTCGAACTCCCGTTCGCGGAGCGCCTCGACCATGGCCGCGACGTCTGCGTCGTCCCCGCCCGTTCCGCCGGCTTCGAGGACGGCCCGCATCCCGGCCTCGAAGGGATCGGACTCCAGCGCCTCGAACGCGTCGAAGAAGGCCTCGCTGTACGCGTCGGCAGCGTCGTCGGACACCGTCTCCAGGTGCTCCGAGAGGGCAGCGCGCGCGAACTCCGGGAACGGTCGCTCGTACTGAACGAGCGTCCCGTCGAGGTCGAAACAGACCGCGGTCGTCATGCCAGTTCCGTCGCCGTTGGCCGGTACATGCCTGACGACACTCGCTACGCGCGATCGATCGGCTCGCCCTCTTCGGTGGGCGGGGCCACGTAGTCGACGAAGGACTCCACGTCGGGTTCATCCACGCGCACGCGGACGTGGATGTCGCCGAGCTCGGAGGGGTCGCCGACGGCGAAGTTCACCCGCTCCTGGAAGGCCGCCTGCTTCTTCAGGTCGAACGAGAAGGTGTCGCCCCGTCGGTTGTCGAAGAAGACGCCGCGGGCGGTGTCGAGGATCTCGAAGCGGTGGAGCAGCTCCGAGAAGTGCTCGACGTCGTGGACCTCCGCACGGAGTTCGCCGTGCTCGAACTCCGGGTCGGCGTTCGGGAAGAGGTTCCGGATCGCGTCCGCCACGCGGTCGGTGACCTCCGTGTCGTTGACCGGTGCCGTGATCTGGACGTCGACGCTGTAGATCATCGGTGTTGCTCCCCGAAGGCCTCGATCCCCTCGGTCAGCAGCGTCCGGACCTTCGCCCGGAACGCGTCGAGGGAGTCGGTGTTGTCGATGGTCACGTCCGCCCGCTCCATGGCCTCGCCCATGCCGAAGCCGAGTTCCCGCTCGTCGCGCTCTTCCAGGCTCTCGCCGTCGCCGTCGAGGGCGTCGCGGCCCCGTTCTTTCAGGCGCTCCCGGCGGACCTCGAAGGGGGCCTCGATGCTCACCAGCGAGAACTCGTCGTCGAAGGCCGCCTCGAACCGATCGACCTCGACGTCGGAGCGGACGCCGTCGACGAGGACGGCGTCGCCCGCTCCGTCGAGCGCCTCCTCGATCATCGGCAGCGAGCGCTCGGCGACGGCCCCGGGACCGTTCTCCTCGCGGAGGGCCTGGGCCACCTGGCCGTGGTGGGTCGACGGGTCCAGCCCCCGGTCGCGACACTCCGCGCGGATCACGTCGCCCATCGTCACGACGGGGACGTCGAGCTCCTCGGCGACGCTGGCCGCCTCGCCCTTGCCGCTGCCCGGCAGGCCGACCGTCGCGATGACTCTCATTACCTCGCGGTTGTCCACACCGCCGCATAAGAACTGCGTTTGGCCCGGGCTGGTGGCCGAACGCGCCCGCCGCGGGACGGCGAGCGTATACGCCCCCGTCGCCGAGCGCGCCCATGTCGCGACGACCGCTGCTCGTCCGCGCGCTGTGGTTCGTGCTCGTGGGCTGGTGGCTCTCGTGGCTGTGGGCCAACGTCGCCGCCGGCCTCGCGGCTCGCGTGTCGCCTCACTCCGTTCGGCTCCCGCGCGCGCAGTTCGAGCCCTCCCTGCGGTCGGCCTCGCGGTCACGATCGTCGCCCTTCCGATCGCCGTCTGGATGTTCAACAGGTTGCCGTACGTGACGTCGCTCTACCGGTTCCACGGCTAATCGCTACCGCTCGCGGACGACGACGAACTCCGCGAGGTCCCGGAGGTACTCCGTGGCCTGGGAGTCGGCGGCGTCGACCGTCGCCAGCGCTTCGAGGGCGGCGTCGGACTCGGCGCGGGCCCGGTCGTTGGCCTCGTCCGGGGTGAGGTCGGTCACCTCGACGAACGAGGGCCGGTCCATCTCGGCGTCCTGGCCGGCGGGCTTGCCCAGTTTCTCGGCGTCGGCGGTCGCGTCGAGCACGTCGTCGCGCATCTGGAAGGCGACGCCGACCCGCTCGGCGTACTCGCCGACTGTCTCGACCGTGTGGGGGTCGGCGTCGGCGGCGATGGCGCCCAGCTCCGCCGCGGCGCGAAAGAGCGCACCCGTCTTCCGGCGAGCCAGCTCCATGTACTCGTCCTCGTCGGTCGGCTCGGCGACCAGCTCCGTCGCCTCGCCCTCGCCCAGTTCGACCATCGACTCGGCCACCGCCTGCATCGCCCGCTCGTCGGTCGAGAAGAGGGCGAAGGCCTCCCCGAGCAGGCCGTCCGAGGCGATGATCGCCGGCCCGTGGCCGAAGGCCGCCCACGCCGAGGGCGTCCCGCGGCGCACGTCGGACTCGTCGATGATGTCGTCGATCACCAGCGAGGCGTTGTGGACCAGCTCGATCCCGACGGCGAAGTCGACGGCGTCCTCCGGGTCGCCGCCGAGCGCCTCGCAGATCAGGACCGTCACCGTCGGGCGCACACGCTTGCCGCCCGCCAGCGCGACGTGTCCCACCTCCTCGGCCAGCGTCTCGGGCTCGACGCCGTCGAGCACCTCCTCGAGGCGGTCCTCGACGAGGTTCCGACGCCGTTCCAGGTACTCCATCGGCCGCGTGTTAGGAGTTTGCCGGCAAGTAGGTGACGGACTGGCTCGGCGAGCGCGTTCACCCGTCGGTCCATCCCGGCGGCGGACCCTACCGGAACTGCGCGAGCAGCGCGGGAACGACCTCGAACAGGTCGTCGACGACGCCGTAGTCCGCGACGTCGAAGATGGGCGCGGCGGGGTCCTCGTTGACGGCGGCGATCGTCTCCGCCCCCTTTACGCCGGCGACGTGCCGCGGGGCCCCGGAGACGCCGACGGCCAGGTACACCTCCGGGCTGATGGTCTCGCCGGCGGTGCCGATCAGGTGCTCCGGTCCGAGCCACCCCGCGTCGATCACGGGGCGGGAGGCGCCGACCGCGGCGTCCATCGCGTCGGCCAGCTCGAAGATCTCGTCCAGGTTCTCCTCGGCCCCGACGCCGCGACCGACCCCGACGACGACGTCGGCGTCGTCGAGGCCCGCGTCGCCCCCGATCTCCTCGTAGCCGTTGACGTTCGACCGGACGTCGGTCTCGTCGACGTCGATATCGAAGGGCTCGATCCGCGCGTCGCCGCGGTACTCGGCGGGGGGCCACTCGGTTGGGCGGAGCGTGACGGCCGCCCGTGCTGCGTGTATCCGGACCGTCGCCTCCGCTTTGGCGCCGTACAGTTCCCGCGTGACCGTGAGGAGGTCGTCGAAGGCGAGGCCGACGACGTCGGTCATCAGCGGCCGCTCCAGACGGCTGGCGACGGCCGGCGCGTAGTCCATGCCGTTGGCCGTGTGCGGCAGCAGGAGCACGGTCGGATCCACGGCCTCGGTCAGCCCGGCGACCGCCTGGACGTACACGTCGTGGTTGAACTCCGCGCCGTGGTCGACGGTGTGGACGACGTCGACGCCCTCGCGGCTCAGCGTCCGGGCGTAGTTCTGGACCGGCCCGTTGATCACGGCGACGTGAAGCTTGCCCCCGGTCTCAATCGCGAGTTCTCGCCCGGCCGCGATCAGCTCGAAGCTCACGTCGCGCAGCTCACCGCGGCGGTGCTCCGCCACCGCCAGCACTGTCATCGCTCGACCCCTTCCCCGCGGAGCGCGGCGGCGAGCCGGCCCGCCGTCTCGCCGGGATCGCCCTCGAACAGCGTCGTCTCGCGCTCCTCGTCCGGAACGCTCAGCGTCCGCTGCTCGAAGTTTCCGTCGACCGCCAGCCCCAGCCCCAGGTCGTCCAGGTCGAGCACTGTCAGGTCGCCGTCTCGGTGCCCTCGACCGTCGCGTCCGTCGGGACGTTCCGTGATCCCGGTCTGGACGGTCAGGACCGCCGGGAGTCGCACGTCCGTCAGCTCCCGAACGCCGTTCTCCAGTTCTCGGCGGACGTGGGCGACGCCCGCGTCCGGGTCCAGCTCCAGGTCGTCGACGCCGGCGGCCCACTCGAAGCCGAGGCGCTCGGCCAGCGTCACGCCCGTGGCCCCGAACCCGTCGTCGGCCGACTGGGCGCCGGCCAGCACCAGATCCGGCTCCTCCGCGCGCACGACGCGCGCTATCAGGTCGGCCTTCGTGGCTGGATCGAGCAGATCCTTGGCGGCGACGTCGTCGTCCCAGATCCGGATCGATCGATCGGCTCCCGTGGCCAGCGCCCGATCGATCGCCGCCTCGGTCCGCTCCGGTCCGATCGTCACCGTCACGACCTCGACGTCTCCGACCTCGTCGGCGATCCGTACCGCCTCCGCGAGGGCGTACTCGTCCCACTCGTTGCACTCGTGGGTGAGAAAGCGGTCGGGGATGGCCAGCCCGTCGATCTCGAACGCGCCGCCGACGACGGCCACCTCCGCGACCGTGACGAGAATTCGCATGTCGTTAGGTCAGTCCCGTCAGCGAATAAACGTTTCCGACGTCGGGCCCGGCACGATCCGGTCCGCGTCACTCCTCGAGGTCAGTGAGGTCCTCGTCGGGGAAGGAGATGAGGTTCTCGCGGCCGATGCGGAGCTTGTCGATCCGGTCCTCCTCCTCCATCGACGACAGCAGCTGGGAGACCTTGGCGTTGGACCAGTCTGTCTCCTTGACGATGTCGGCCTGCTTCATCCGACCGCCGTTGCGCTCCAGCAGGCGCTCGACGCGCTCCTCGTCGCTGAGCAGTTCCTCGTCGACGTCGTCGATCGGGTCCGGGTCGGCGGCGACGGCCTCCTCGTCGGCCGGCGTCGCCTCCCCTTCCGGCGCGTCGCCGAGCGGCCCGGTCGTCGGGACGCCGCCGTCGCGCCGGGAGAGGACGTACGCGCCGACGACGACGACGCCGAGCACGAAGAACCCGCCCCACACGATCGCGTTGCGGTCGTCGGTGCCGCCCGGGGGGCTGGTCGTACCGGGCGACCCGGGGGTGGTCACGCCCGGGCCGTTGCCGATGTAGGTCAGCGAGAGGTCGGCGGCAGTGAACTCCTGCGGTCCCTCCCAGCGGACGCGGCCGTCCTGGTGTCGCTTGGGCGCGCTCCTGATCCCGTACCCGTCGGGGACCGCCATGATCAGCGTCTGGTCCTCCGTGAGACCGGACAGCCACAGCCCGTTGCTGGTGTTGAACGCGTCGCCGACCTGATAGGCGTCGCCGTCCTGGCGCGCGAAGTTCTGCCAGGTCAGCGAGAGCGTTAACGTCCCGTTGTCCGCGTCGCTGGTCCGCTCGACGTCCGTTATCGTCATGTTCCGGGCGGTCGCCTCGTCGGCTCCCTCGGCGGCCCGACGCACGACGTCGAGCGTCGCGAGTTCGAGTTCGCCGCTCTCGTACCGCTCGGCGAGGTCCGCGAAGGCCTCACGGTCGTCGGTCCCGTACACGGCGCTGTAATGAGTGATCTCCCAGGTCGCGTCGCCGTCGGGCTCCAGCTGGACGAAGAAAACCGTCCGGTCGACGCTCGGGGCGCCCTGTACAGCGGGGGACTCGTCCACGGCAGCTTCGGCCAGGGCACCGCTGGCTGCGAACGTCAGGATCACCGCGAGGGCGAGCAAGGCGGGGAGGGCGGCACGAGCCCGGAGGGACATCTTCCAGTCCACCGTGAACCGCCCGAGAGGAAAACACTTTCCATCCGCGAATAAAACGTCACAACACGTTTTGAAACGTCTCGGCGCGTCTCGATCAGCGGATCGTCTGTTTGGGAAGAGAGAAGCTTTTGTAGGTCGGCGATAAATGCCCGCGTGATGCGCCCCTCCCTGGTCTACGCGACTGCCCTCCTTCTGGTCGCGGTCGCCGTCACCGCTCCCGTCGGCGCTGCGACGACCAGCGATCAGCGACTCGGTCCCGGCCACCCGCACGCAGTGGCCGCCGTGGAGGGCTTCTCGAACTACCTGACGATCCCCAGCGGCGAGGTTCGGGCGTCGACGACGGCCGAGACCGGAATCGACCTGAGCACCGCTGCTGCGGCCGACGGCGCGCTCTTCGACGCTCGCTACGACCGCCTGGCGTTCCGGCGGGCGTTCAGCGAGGCCGAGTCCGAGGAGGAACGCGTTCGAGCCGTCCGCGAGGTGATCGGGGCGGCCGAGCGCCGTCACGACGCCCTCCAGCAGCGGCGCACCGAGGCGATGGGCGCCCACTCCAACGGCACGATCACGACCGATCAGTTCGTCCGGACGATGGCGCGTATCGACACGAGCTCGCGCGAACTCCGCACGACTGTCTCGGCCGTCGACGACCGGGTCGCCCGGTCCGGACTCTCGCTGCCCGACGGACTGAACGACCGAATGCGGACGCTCAGCGAGGAGCTCGTAGTGATGAGCGGCCCGGTCGGCCAGCGGCTCACCCACGCCGCGACGGGCACGTCGGGGATTCCGTCGGTGTACGTCGAGTCCTCACTGACCGGCTACACGATGGCCGTCGTCGACGGCACCACGTACCACCGGGAGACGTACCTCGGGAGCGAGCGCAACACCAGCGCCCCGGACCAGTTCCGCGAGAGCGACCAGTACGTCGTCGACGCCGCCAACGAGCGCGGCCGCGAACTGTATCCGTGGGTGCGGAACGAGACCAACCCCTTCGGACGGGGCCTGGGCGGGACGAGCATCTACCTGTTCCGCGGGGACTACGACGGCGGCCAGCTCCGGGCGTACCTCGACGGCGGGACGACGGACGTGTTCCGCGAGCACCAGCGCCAGCGCGTCGACGACGTGCCGGTCTCGGACACGCTCCGGTTCGAGAACCAGTCGGTCAGCGTCGAGGTCGAGCGCACCTACCAGACCGGGCCGATGCGCGTCAACGTGACCGACGCGGCGACGGGCGAGCCCGTCGGGAGCACCGTCGCGCTCAACGGCGACCCGGTCGGTCACACCGGTCCCGACGGCGAGCTCTGGACGGTCGATCCCCGGGCGGGCGTCCCCGTGATCGTCGTCACCGACGACGGCCGCCGGGTGACTGATCGCCTGCCGCCCTAGGGTTTTCAGTGATGGCGCGCCAGGCCCGCCATGGCCCGGAGCCGCGCCGTCGCACCGGTCGTCGCCGCCTGCACGCTCGTGGCCGTGACCACTCTCCTCGCGGTCGGGATTGCGACGGCCGCGCTGGCGTTCCAGCCCCCGGCCGAGCCGGCGTCGGCGTCCGTGTCGCTGTCGGCGGACGAGGGTCCCGATCGTATCGCGCTCGTCCATCGCGGCGGCGCCGTTCTGAACGCCTCTCGACTCTCCGTGACCGTCATGGTCGGCGGCGATCCGCTCGCTCGCCAGCCGCCGGTACCCTTCTTCGCGGCGCGCGGCTTCCGGAGCGGTCCCACCGGTCCGTTCAACCGCGCCGCGCCGGATCGGTGGGCGGCCGGCGAGCGGGCGACGCTGCGGCTGGCGTCCACGAACGAGCCCCTGATCGATTCCGGTGACGAGGTGACCGTGCGGCTCGCTCGCGACGGAACCACGGTCGCCGTCGCGACCGCCCGAGCCCGGTAGGCTCTACTCCTCGGGCACGCGAGCGACGGTGGTGATGGCGCGCGGACTGCCCGGGCGTCGCTGGAGGATCCTGTGTTCGAACTCCCGGAAGCCGGCCTCGCGAAACATCCGGTCGGCCTCCTCCTCGTCGTAAAAGAGCATGATCGCGTCCGCGAGCTTCTGGAAGATCGTCTGCTTGGGGTAGTCCGGGCCGACGATCAGCACCTGCCCGCCCGGGCGCACGACCCGGCGACACTCCTCGAGGGCGTCGACCGGGTTCGGCCAGTACTCGATCGAGCCCGACGACCACACCACGTCGAAGGAATCGTCCTGGAACGGGAGCCGCTCGGCGTCGCCCCGGTAGAACCGGACCGGCCCGCGCCGACCGAACTTCCGGACCGCCCGGTCCAGCTGGTGGGCGCTCTGGTCGAGCCCGTGGACGTGTTCCGTCTCCTCGAGGAGTCCCTCCGTGGCGAACCCGGTGCCACAGCCCACGTCCAGCACGTGGTCGTCGGGCCCGAGGTCCAGCATGCCGATCGCCTCGTCGCGCATCTCCTCGTTCCAGATGAACGGGTTGATCCTGTCGTACACCTTCGAGAGGTACTTGTAGAACGTCCGCGCGCGGTCCTTGTCCTCGAGGACTCCCATTGGCCCGACGTTGCGGCCATGCGGACATAATGGCCCCGGTCTCGTCCCGACCGCGTCCTGCGCGGCCCCGACTCACGTCTCACTCCGTTCGCTCCCGCTCGCATTTCGGCGTCGCTCCCGTCGGTCGCGACGCCCCAACTTCGCAACTACCAAATAGCCACTCTAGCAACGTTCCCACGATTAGAGAATGCCACGGCCAGAAGTTCTCGACCGGATCAAGGAGGCCGAACAGGAGGCCGACGAGATCGTCGCCGAGGCCGAGCAGGAGGCCGACGGGCGCATCGAGGAGGCCCGCGAGGAGGCCGACGAGATCCGCGAGCAGGCACGCGAAGAGGCAGCGCAGGAGGCCGAACAGCGTCTCGATCAGGCACGCGAGGAGATCGAGGCCGAGCGCGAGGAGATCCTCGCCGAGGGCCAGCAGGCCCGCGAGGAGCTCGAGGCCCAGGCCCAGGAGAGCATCGACGACGTGATCGACCACGTCACGGACCTGTTCGAGGAGGCGGTACATGCTCAGACCTGAGCAGATGAGCCGGGTCTCGGTGACGGGATCCAAGCGGGTCATAGACGAGGTCATCGAGGCCGTCCACGACCTCCGACTGTTGCACGTCACCGAGTACGACGGCTCCTGGGAGGGGTTCGAGCCCGGCGACCCGATAGAGGGCGCCGAGTCCGCTTCCGAGAAACTGGTGACCGTCCGGTCGCTCCAGTCGATCCTCGACGTCGACGAGGAGGACGCCGGCCCGACGCAGCTGGTCACCGAGGAGGCCCTCGACGAGGAACTCGACCAGATCCGCCGTGAAGTGAACGACCTCGACGACCGCCGCGAGGAGCTGCGAGACGAACTGCGCGAGGTCGAGGACGAGATCGACACGCTCGACCCGTACGTCCGGCTGGGCATCGATCTGGACCTCCTGAAGGGCTACGACACCCTGTCCGTGGCCGTCGGCGAGGGCGACGCCGACGGGGTCCGCGAGCAACTCGCCGCCAGCGACGTCGACGACTACGAGGTCTTCGCCGAGGACGGCGTCCTCGCCGCCTTCGCGCGGGCCGACGAGGACGACCTCCAGGACGCGCTCGTCGGCACGACCTTCACCGAACTCGAGGTCCCCGAGGGCGACGTCGATCCCGAGGAGTACCGCGAGGAGCTCGAACACCGGCGTCAACAGCTCCAGTCCGACCTCGACGACGTCGAGGGCGAACTGGAGGACCTCCGGACGGACGTGTCCGGGTTCCTGCTGGCCGCCGAGGAGACGCTGACCATCGAGGTCCAGAAGCGCGAGGCGCCGCTGACCTTCGCGACCACCGACAACGCCTTCGTCGCCGAGGGATGGATCCCCACTGAGCGCTACGACCGGTTCCAGTCCGAACTGGCCGCAGCGGCCGGCGACAGCGTCGAGGTCGAGGAGCTCGAGCGGGCCGACTACGACGAGGGCCACCACGAGGAGACCGAGCCGATCCCCGAGGCCGGTTCCGAGGTCACGACCGACTACGGCGAGCCCGAGGCGGCCGAGGCGGCCGGCCCGACCGCCGACGAGGACGAGGAGGCCGAGCCCCGCGAGGCGGCCCCCGACGGCGGCCGGGTCACCAGCGCCGGCGGCCTGATCACGATGGGCGACGACGAGCCGCCCACGGTTCAGGACAACCCCGGCGGCGTCAGGCCCTTCGAGGCGCTGGTCGAGGTCATCAACCGCCCGCAGTACACCGAGATCGATCCGACGTTCCTGGTCTTCCTGACCTTCCCGCTGTTCTTCGGGTTCATGATCGGCGATCTCGGTTACGGGCTGCTGTACATGGGGATCGGCTACTGGCTGATGAAGTCCTTCGACAGCGACGTCGTCAAGAGCCTCGGCGGCGTCGGCCTGTGGGCCGGCGGCTTCACGGCGCTGTTCGGCGTCCTCTACGGCGAGCTCTTCGGTCTCCACCAGCTCGGATACGTCGTCTGGGGCACCGAGGAGAGCGCCGGCGTCGTCGGCCAGCTGTTCGGCATGCACGGGCCGCCGATCCACAAGGGCCTGCAGCCGCACTACATCTACTACGCGAAGGCGTGGCTGCTGCTGAGCGTCTTCGCCGGCGTCGCGCACCTCGTGATCGGTCGGGTCATCGACTTCGTGAACAACCTCGAACACGGGGCTGGCGAGGCGTTCCTCGAGAGCGGCTCGTGGATCATCCTGACGCTCGGCATCTGGTGGTGGGTCCTGACGACCACCGCCATGTCGGCGAAGCCGCCGTTCCTGTTCTCGAGCTTCGCTCGCGAGGGGATGACCAATCCCGCGACCAACGAGGCCATCGAGCACGTCGCAATCCCGCTGGGCTTCAACGGCTTCGACCCCATCGCGGTCGGGCCGATCTCGCTCCAGCTGCTGGTGACGCTGGTCGGTCTCGCGCTCGTCGTCTACGCCGAGGGCGGGATCGGGCTCATCGAGTCGATCACCCAGGGCTTCGGCCACGTCGTCTCCTACACCCGGATCGCGGCCGTCACGCTGGCGAAGGCCGGGATGGCGCTGGCGGTGAACCTGCTGGTGTTCGGCGCGTACTCGGAGGGTGGTGAGTTCCACCTCATCTTCTTCAACGGAATGCCCCACACCGAAGAGGCCGCTGTCATCTTCAGCGGCCTCCTGAACGCCGACGGTGCGGTCGGGCTCGTGCTCGGCGGCCTGGTCGGGCTCCTGGTGCTGGTGATCGGGCACCTGCTGGTGCTCGTCCTCGGCATCACTTCGGCCGGCCTGCAGGCCGTCCGCCTGGAGTACGTCGAGTTCTTCGGCAAGTTCTACGAGGGCGGCGGCGAACGCTACGAGCCGTTCGGCCACGAGCGGACTCACACCGCCGAGGAGTAGCCGTTCACTGCCCGCCTCTCGTCGGCACGGCGCCCACGGCGTGACGACACCTGCCGCGATACGCTGTGACACCCACCCAGTCGTGCGGCCCTAAACCGCCGGATCGGGCCGTGACGAACTGTTTTGAGAACCTTTATGATCACGGTCGGATCACATACGCCTGTTCGGACACGAGCAACCCGAGGACTACTAAACCATGAGTGCAATTACAACTGTGGCGGGCACTGTACTGCAAGAAGGAGGAGCCGCTGCGCCTGCGATCCCGAATGCGCCGCTGGCGTTCGCTGCGCTGGCCGTCGGGCTGGCAGCGATCGGCGCCGGGTACGCCGAGCGTGGCATCGGGGCAGCCGCGGTCGGAGCTATCGCCGAGGACGAATCCATGTTCGGCCGTGGGCTGATCCTCACGGTCCTGCCGGAGACCATCGTCATCCTGGCGCTGGTCGTCGTGTTCCTCACGCTCGGATAGACGCGGCCCCTTCCCGTACATCATTTATGAGTCTTGATACAGTCGTAGAGGACGTGCGAGAAGAGGCCCGCGCGCGTGCGGAGGAGATTCGCTCCGACGCAGACGAGCGCGCAGAGGAGATCGTCGCGGAGGCCGAGGCCGACGCCGAGGAGATCCGCGAGGACCGCGAGGCCGAGGTCGAGCGCGAGATCGAGCAGGAGCGCGAGCAGCGGCTCTCCAGCGCCAAGCTGGAGGCCAAGCAGGAGCGCCTCGCGGCCCGCCGCGACGTCCTCGAGGACGTCCGCGAGCAGGTCGAGGCCGAGATCGCCGGACTCGAAGGTGATCAGCGCGAGGAGCTGACGCGCGCCCTGCTGGACGCCGCCGCCGCGGAGTTCGACGACGGCGCGGCGATCGAAGTGTACGGTCGCCCCGACGACCAGGAGCTGCTGACGTCGATCCTCGCCGAGTACGACGGCTACGAGTACGCCGGCGAGGTCGACTGTCTCGGCGGCGTCGTCGCCGAGAGCGACGCCTCGCGCGTCCGGGTAAACAACACCTTCGACTCGATCCTCGAGGACGTCTGGGAGGACAACCTGCGAGACATCAGCGACAGGCTCTTCGAGGACCAATGACCGCGCGAGCCGACCGCAAGGCCGCGGGCGCCAGCAACTACGAGTACGTGAACGCCCGCGTTCGCTCCCGGCGGGCGGCGCTGTTCGACGACGACGACTACCGGAAGCTGGTCCGCATGGGGCCGGGCGAGATCGCCCGCTTCATGGAGGAGTCGACCTACGGCCGGGAGATGAACGCGCTGGGATCGCGCTACAGCGGGGTCGACCTCGTCGAGTACGCGCTCAACCGGAACCTCGCGCGGAACTTCGAGGACCTGCTGGACTGGTCGGAGGGTCAGCTGTACGATTACGTCGCCCGGTACCTCCGGAAGTTCGACGTCTGGAACGTCAAGACCGTCGTCCGGGGGATCTACTCGGGGGCCGACAGCCAGGAGATCGAGGACGACCTCGTCCGCGCCGGCGAGTTCGACGAGAACGTCCTCGACCGCCTGCTGGCGGCCGACTCCATCGAGGAGGTCGTCGAGGTCCTCGACGGGACCGTCTTCGACGGCGTGCTCGACGACGCCTACGACGACTACGAGGAGACCGGCGTCCTGATTCCCCTGGAGAACGCGGTCGACCGCGCCTACTACGAGAACCTGCTCGCGGGCCTGCCGGACAACCCCGAGATCGACAGCCCGGTCGGGCTGTACGTCTCGTTCCTCGAGGCCGAGGTCGACTTCCGGAACCTCCGGAACGCCGTCCGGATCGCCCGGAGCGGCGCCGACAGCCTCGATCCGGCCGACTACTACATCGAGGGCGGTCGCCTTTTCAGTGAGAGCGACCTGACCGGTCTGGCTGCCGACACCGATCAACTCGCGGCGCGCGTCCGCGAGAGCCGCTACGCCGACGACCTCGACGCGGCGCTGGACGTCCTCGAGGCGGCCGACAGCCTCATCGAGTTCGAGAGCGCGCTGGACGCCGCGCTGGTGGAATACGCGGACCAGCTGTCGAACCGCTACCCGCTGTCGGTCTGTCCGGTGTTCTCGTACGTCCTCGCCAAGGAGCGCGAGGTCGACAACGTCAGGGCAATCGCCCGCGGCCGCGAGGCCGGGCTGGACCCGGACGAGATAGAACAGGAGCTGGTGATACTATGAGCCAGGAAATCGGCGTCATCGGCAGTCCGGACTTCACGACGGGCTTTCGGCTGGCAGGCGTCCGGAAGTTCGCAGACGTTCCCGACGCCGAGAAGGACGAACGCCTGGACGAGGCCGTCTCGGAGATGCTCGAGGACGACGACGTCGGCATCGTCGTGATGCACGACGACGACCTCGACCACCTCTCCCGCGGCGTCCGCGAGGACGTCGAGACGAGCGTCGAACCGGTGCTGGTGACGCTCGGTGGCGGGACCGGCAGCGGCGGACTGCGCGACCAGATCAAGCGAGCGATCGGCATCGACCTGATGGAAGAAGACTAAACCATGAGTCAAGCAACAGAATCTGACGTCAGAGAGGACGGCGTCATCGAGAGCGTCTCGGGGCCGGTCGTCACCGCGACCGACCTCGACGCCCGGATGAACGACGTGGTGTACGTCGGTCACGAAGGGCTGATGGGCGAAGTGATCGAGATCGAAGGCAACATCACCACGATCCAGGTGTACGAGGAGACGTCCGGCGTCTCCCCCGGCGAACCCGTCGAGAGTACGGGCGCGCCGCTCTCCGTGGACCTCGGGCCCGGCATGCTGGACGCCATCTACGACGGCGTCCAGCGCCCGCTCGACGTCCTGGAGGAGAAGATGGGCTCGGCGTACCTCGACCGCGGGGTCGACGCGCCGGGCATCGACCTGGAGGAGACCTGGGAGTTCAACCCCGAGGTCTCCGCCGGTGACGAGGTCGAACCCGGCGACGTCGTCGGGATCGTCCCCGAGACGCCCAGTATCGACCACAAGGTGATGGTCCCGCCCGACTACGAGGGCGGCGAGGTCGTCGCCGTCGAGTCCGGCGAGTACACCGTCGAGGAGACGGTCGTCGAACTCGACAACGGCGAGGAGATCCAGATGCGCCAGGAGTGGCCGGTGCGCGAGCAGCGGCCCTCCGTCGAGAAGCAGACCCCGACCACGCCGCTCGTGTCGGGCCAGCGCGTGCTGGACGGCCTGTTCCCCATCGCGAAGGGCGGGACGGCCGCCATCCCGGGACCCTTCGGCTCCGGGAAGACCGTCACCCAGCACCAGCTCGCCAAGTGGGCCGACGCGGACATCGTCGTCTACGTCGGCTGCGGCGAGCGCGGCAACGAGATGACCGAGGTGATCGAGGACTTCCCCGAACTGGAGGACCCGACCACCGGCAACGCGCTGATGGACCGGACGTGCCTCATCGCGAACACCTCGAACATGCCCGTCGCGGCCCGTGAATCCTGCGTCTACACCGGGATCACCATCGCGGAGTACTTCCGCGACATGGGCTACGACGTCGCGCTGATGGCCGACTCCACCTCGCGGTGGGCCGAGGCCATGCGCGAGATCTCCTCGCGCCTCGAGGAGATGCCCGGCGAGGAGGGGTACCCCGCGTACCTGGCCGCCCGCCTCTCGCAGTTCTACGAGCGGGCCGGCTACTTCGAGAACATCAACGGGTCGGAGGGCTCCGTGAGCGTCATCGGGGCCGTCTCGCCGCCGGGCGGTGACTTCTCCGAGCCGGTCACCCAGAACACGCTGCGCATCGTGAAGACGTTCTGGGCGCTGGACGCCGACCTCGCGGAGCGTCGGCACTTCCCGTCGATCAACTGGAACGAGTCCTACTCGCTCTATCGGGACCAGCTCGACCCGTGGTTCCGGGAGAACGTCCGCGAGGACTGGCCCGAGCAGCGACAGTGGGCCATCGACGTGCTCGACGAGGAGGCCGAACTGCAGGAGATCGTCCAGCTCGTCGGCAAGGACGCACTGCCGGAGGACCAGCAGCTGACCCTGGAGATCGCCCGCTACCTCCGCGAGGCGTGGCTCCAGCAGAACGCGTTCCACGACGTCGACACCTTCTGCGAACCGGAGAAGACCTACCGGATCCTCGGGGCCATCAAGACGTACAACGACGCGGCCTTCGAGGCGCTCGAGGCCGGCGTCCCGGTTGAGGAGATCACGGACGTCGACGCCGCGCCCCGGCTCAACCGCATCGGCGTGCAGGAGGACTACAACGAGTACGTCGACGACCTCGAGGACGACATCGAATCCCAGCTGCGGGAGCTCTACTGACAATGAAAGAGTACCAGACGATCACGGAAATCAGCGGACCGCTGGTCTTCGTCGAGACGGACGAGCCCGTCGGTTACGACGAGATCGTCGAGATCGAGACCGGCGACGGCCAGACGCGGCGCGGCCAGGTGCTGGAATCGGCCAGCGACCACGTCGCCATTCAGGTGTTCGAGGGGACCGAGGGCATCGACCGCCAGTCCTCGGTGCGCTTCCTCGGCGAGACCATGAAGATGCCCGTGACCGAGGACCTCCTCGGTCGCGTGCTTGACGGGACCGGCCGCCCCATCGACGGCGGCCCGGACATCGTCCCGGACGAGCGCCAGGACATCGTCGGCGCCGCGATCAACCCCTACTCCCGGGAGTACCCCGAGGAGTTCATCCAGACCGGCGTCTCCGCCATCGACGGCATGAACACGCTGGTCCGCGGCCAGAAGCTGCCGATCTTCTCGGCGTCGGGGCTGCCCCACAACGACCTCGCCCTGCAGATCGCCCGACAGGCCTCCGTCCCGGAGGAAGAAGAGGGCGACGACGACGAGGGATCGGAGTTCGCGGTGATCTTCGGTGCGATGGGGATCACCCAGGAGGAGGCCAACGAGTTCATGGACGACTTCGAGCGCACCGGCGCGCTGGAGCGCTCCGTCGTCTTCATGAACCTCGCCGACGACCCGGCCGTCGAGCGGACGCTCACGCCGCGGCTGGCGCTGACCACGGCGGAGTACCTCGCCTTCGAGAAAGACTACCACGTCCTGGTCATCCTGACGGACATGACCAACTACTGCGAGGCGCTGCGCGAGATCGGGGCCGCCCGCGAGGAGGTCCCCGGTCGCCGTGGCTACCCCGGGTACATGTACACCGACCTGGCCCAGCTCTACGAGCGCGCCGGTCGGATCAAGGGACGTGACGGGTCGGTCACCCAGATTCCGATCCTCACGATGCCGGGCGACGACGACACGCACCCGATCCCGGACCTGACCGGGTACATCACCGAGGGCCAGATCTACGTCGATCGGGACCTCAACAGCCAGGGCGTCCAGCCGCCGATCGACGTCCTGCCGAGCCTGTCGCGCCTGATGGACGACGGTATCGGCGAGGGGCTGACCCGCGCCGACCACGCCGACGTGAAAGACCAGATCTTCGCCGCGTACGCGGAAGGTGAGGACCTGCGCGACCTCGTGAACATCGTCGGTCGCGAGGCGCTGTCCGACCTCGACAACAAGTACCTCGACTTCGCGGACCGCTTCGAGGACGAGTTCGTCGACCAGGGCTTCGACACGAACCGGTCGATCGACGAGACGCTGGAGATCGGCTGGGACCTCCTCTCGATGCTCCCGAAGGAGGAGCTCAACCGCATCGACGAGGAAGCGATCGAGGAGCACTACCGCGAGGACGCCGAGGCCGAGGAAGTCGCCGCCGACTGACGACTCACTCGCCCGACGCGCCCGTTTTTCTCGCCGTCGATCGAATTCGGAGCAGTGCGTCCGGCGCGGTTCGACGGAAACTAACAACGATTAACTGTCTCGCTCCGCTAGCCCCCGGTAATGGCCAAGGACGTCAAGCCCACTCGCAAGGAACTGATGCGGATCGAGGACCGCATCGAGCTCTCCGAGCAGGGCCACGACACGCTGGAGAAGAAGCGCGACGGGCTCATCATGGAATTCATGGACATCCTCGATCAGGCCCAGGACGTCCGCTCGGAACTGGAGGACTCCTACGACCGCGCCCAGCACTCGATGGACATGGCGCGGGCGATGGAGGGTGACGTCGCGGTGCGGGGCGCGGCCGCTGCGCTGAAGGAACACCCGGAGATCACCACGCAGTCCAAGAACATCATGGGCGTCGTCGTCCCGCAGATCGAGTCCAGCAAGGTCCGCAAGTCACTCGACGAGCGCGGCTACGGCGTCATGGGCAGTTCGGCGCGCATCGACGAGGCCGCCGACGCCTACGAGGAACTCATCGAGAACGTCATCCTCGCCGCCGAGGTCGAGACGGCGATGAAGAAGATGCTGGACGAGATCGAGACGACCAAGCGCCGCGTCAACGCCCTCGAGTTCAAGCTCCTGCCCGAGCTCCACTCGAACAAGGAGTACATCGAGCAGAAGCTCGAGGAGCAGGAGCGCGAGGAGATCTTCCGCATGAAGAAGATCAAGGCCAAGAAGGAAGACGAAGAGCGGGCCGAGCGCGAGGCCGCCGAAGAGGAAGAAGAGCCTGCGACTGTCGCCGCGGACGACTGACGGGATGTCGCTCGCTTCGCTCGCGACATCCTATTGAGCGAGCGGGAGTGAGCAAAGCGAACGACACGCGAGCCGCGAGATTTTGACCACGGGAGCGACCTCGACCAGAGCGAGGCGAGAGCCCCGCGCCTTTTTGCCGTCCGCGCGTGCAGGGACGTCCATGACTCGCGACTGTCCGGAGTGCGGAGCGGCGATGCTCGCGTTTCCCGTCGAGGCCTCGCTCCGCGAGTACCTGCCCGGCGAGGATCCGGGTGCGGCGCTGTGTCCGCGCTGTCTCGCGCTCCGCCCGGTGGCCGATCCGCCGGCGGAGGTTCCCGATTTCGGCCGGGTGAGCGACGCGTTCCCCGACGCGCCGTCGGCGGCGGTGCCGTTCGCGCTCCTGCTGGGACTGCTCTCGTCGCTGGCCACCCACCGCGACGAGATCGCCGCGCTACTCGAACTGGTCGAGCGCGAGGGCGTGGACCCGCTGTTGACGCTCGACCGCCTCGCCGACGACCCGGACGTCGATAGCGGCGTCGACCTCGCCGGCCGACGCCGCCAGCTAGAGCAGTTGCTGTGACCTCGGCGAACGCCGGTACCTAACGAGTAAGGTACAGTCCATTTATACGAAGGGGGTCTTCGAACAGATGCGGCATCGGGGAGCGGACCGTCAGGCTGCTACCCTGCAGCGGTGTTGTGCCCACAGTCCCCCACCCCACGCACCACCTTCCCATGCCACCTGAATGCCGCACCGGCGCGCCCACAGGCGCGCCGGTTTCCCTTTCCCACGTCTCTTCACCCCCGTGACAGAGCCGTCAGAACCGCTCGCTGGAACCGTCTCGGTGGAACGAGTGGGAGCAACTACGGGGTTGCGAACGCGAGTGATCCGTGGCCGTGAGCGAAGTGTTTAGACGCCGGTAGAGTACCGAAGGAGGCCGGCGACGCCGCCGAAGGCGGAGAGCAGCTGTTCGCCCTTCTCGAAGTCAGTGGAGATGAACAGCGTCTCGGTGCCCCGCTGGTCGGCAATCTCCATGAGGTGGTCGATGGCGTCCTCGCGCTCGCCCGCCTCGGCGGAGACGGTGTCGCCGCAGCGGTCGCAGGTGTGTTCTGGCGTCTCCTCCCGTCGGTCGAGCAGTTCGCGCTCCTCGTGGCCGTTCTCGCAGGTGTAGGTGACGACGTCCTGCCGGAGGTCCTCCGAGATGAGCAGGCGGTCGACGGCGCCCATCATCAGGTTCTCGCGTGTGGGCTCGAACCCGTACGTGGCCTTCTCGCCGTCGTGGAGCTGCTCGAAGAACTCCTCCATGGCCCGCTTGTCCTCCAGCATCTCGTGCTCGGCGAGGACGTCGCTGGCGGCGTCGACGAGGTCGTACAGCCCCGATTCGTCCGTGTAGGCGACGTCGAACTTGCCGATGACCTTGTCCTGGAGCTCGTGGTGGAGGTAGTCGCCGTCGAGGAACTCGTCTTTCGTCGGCGAGGGACCGCCCACGAGGATGCCGTCCAGTTCGTGGCGCTCGGCGACGAACAGGTCGTTGGCCATCCCCGCGACCTCCTGGTAGAAGTTGTCGATGGCCTCCAGCCGAAGGCGGGCGAACCGCTGGGCGGACTGGCCACCTTTGCGCTGCTTGCCGGGCACCAGCGAGGAGGCGGACTTGACGGGCTCGACGCGCTTGCCGCGGAGCCAGCCGACGTTGGCCTCGCGGCGGTCCAGCACGATGAGGCCGAACAGGCCCTTGTCGGCCAGCATCTCCTCGAGTGGCTCGGTCAGGAAGTGCGAGTCGCAGTGATACCGGAACGACTCGATGGGCTGGGGCGGGCTCTCCAGCACTTCCGTGATCATGTCGGTCTGTCCGCCGCCGGCGTCGACGGCACCGGAGAACAGTACGAGCCCGTTATCCGGCGGACGAGTATCGTAGTACCGCAGGCGGTCCTTGATACTCGTCAGGGCGTCCTGCACGTTCGTCCGCGTCTGCTTCGACTTGATGTTAGAAGCCTCAGAGTGCTCCTGCGTGACGTGCGCGACGACGTCGCTGATCAGTTTGTCCTCGGGAACGTAGATAGAGACGAGCTGCGTTCCTGATCCCTCGTAGTCCTTCAGGTCCTCGATGACCTTCTTGAACTCGTATTTTTGTTTGTCAGACTGCTCTCGCTCGGACTCACTCATTGGGGTGGTTTAAGCGTAGGGCGCGTAAGAAACTGTTGACAGGGCGGCGCGGCCGCAGGCCGGGCCGCCTTCAGGCGAACGGTGAGCGGAGCGAGCCGTGAGCAGCGAGGTCGAACGTAGTGAGACCTCGAAGTGAGCGGGAGCCGAACGAAGTGAGGCGACACGCGAACAGGGAGGCGCGAACGCAGTGAGCGCCTCCAAGCGAGCGGGAGCGGAGGCTCGAAGGCGCCACCGCGAGCGGGCCCCGGGCTGCTGCGGCGGGTTTATATGATTGCCTTCCTTGGGGGGAGATAGACGAAATATGGCGGGGTACGTCTGTACGATAGCGGGCGGTAAAGGCGGGGTCGGCAAGACCACGACGGCGGTCAACGTCGGGGTCGCCCTGCAGGAGATGGGGCACGACGTGGTCGTCGTCGACGCGGACCTCGGCATGGCGAACCTGGGGGCTATGCTCGGTATCGAGCACGGGACCAGCGTCCACGACGTCCTCGCCAGCGGCGCGGCGGTCAGCGACGCCCTGACGGACGCGCCGGGCGGGCTGACCATCATTCCCGGCGAGCAGTCCCTGGACGCGTTCGCCGACGCGGACCCCGCCAAGCTCCGGAAGGTGATCAGGACGCTCCGGAACGCCTACGACGCGGTCCTGATCGACACGGGAGCGGGCCTGAGCCACGAGGTGGCCGTACCGCTGGGACTCTCCGACGGCGTGCTGCTGGTGACGACGCCGGACGACGTCGCCGTCGGGGACACAGTCAAGACGGCCCAGCTCGCCGACCGCATCGACGACGGCGGCGAGGTCATCGGCGCCGTCCTCAACCGGGTCACCCGCCACACCGACGTCCCCGCCATCGCCGACGAACTCGGCCACCACCTCCTCGCGGTCGTTCCGGACGACCTGGAGGCCACCAGCCGGGAACCCCTGGTGCTGAACGCGCCCGATAGCCGCGCCGCCCGGGCCTTCCAGGGGCTGACCGCGCACCTCGACGAGATCTTCTTCACGGGCGCCGACCCCGGCGACCTCGAAACGGTCGTCGAGGAGGAGTGGTTCGTCGAGGACGACGAAGCGGACGCGGCCGAGGCGGAGGGGTCGGCCGATACCGGCGATGACGACGAGTCAGGCGGCGTATTCGGCCTGTTCAACTGATCGCCGGCCGCTCTCCCCGCGAACGCTCGGCTCGCTCGCGAACTGTGTTCTGGGTGACTAGAACCATCTGTGAGAAGAGCGTGACGTATGGTAGATGTGAGCACGAATGGCGCCAAACGAGGAGCCGTCGAACGAGCCTGACGAACCATGGCTGCACGAGATCCCGCTCTCTCGATGCCGTTCTCGACATTCTGGCGAACCAGCACCGACGCGCGCTTCTAGAGTACCTGATGGACCAGCCCGGCAACGCCGGACCGTTCGAGGAAGCGACGAAACACATCGTTCTGCGGATCGGACAGAAGCAGGGAGCGCAGCCGAACCACGACGACGTGCAGGTCGCCCTCCAGCACCACCACCTCCCGAAACTGGCGGACGCCGGCGTCGTCGACTACGACGTCCGCAGTCAGATGATCCGCTACCACGAGAACGAGCGGCTCGAGACGGCCTACGAGCGAGTGGGCGACCTCGCTCTGGACTGAATCGCGGGCCAGTGTCCTCCGGTCTCGCCGTCCGTTCCGGGCACGGAGGTCGCCCACAAGGAATTTGACGCGCGTCGGGCAGGAAGGCGTATGGACCGGCAGGACGCCGCCGGGCTGCTCGCCGCGCTCGGAATCTTCCTCCTCGCGTTCGGCGTCGGCGGGAGCGTCCCACTCGACACGCCGGTGTTCGGTGAGCTGCTCGGTCTCTCGGAAGCGCTCTCGTTTCGACTCGCCGGTGTCGGAGTGGTGCTGCTGATTAGCGTCTCCGTCGTCGGATCGCTCCTGAAGCGCTTGACCGACTCAGACCGGTAGCATCGCCCGCGGCGCTACATCGAGTCGGGCGCCTCGACGCCGAGCATGTCGAGGGCGTTGGCGACCGCGTGGCGGGCGGCGGCCACGAGGGCGAGGCGGGCCTCGCGAGTCTCGTCGTCGGCGTCGAGGACGGGGCACTCCCGGTAGAAGGCGTTGAACCGCTCGGCCAGCGTCCGGGTGTAGGTGGCGACGACATGGGGCCGGAGTTCGCCGGCGCTCTCCTCGATTACGGCCGGGAAGCGCGCGACGGCCCGCAGGAGGTCGCGCTCTGCGTCGGTCTCGAGCAGGGACGCGTCGACGTCGTCCGGGTCGGGCGTCTCGCCGGCCTCGTCCAAGATACCACAGCAGCGCGCGTGGACGTACTGGACGTAGGGGGCCGACTGGGCCTCGAAGTCCAGGGCGCGCTCCCACTCGAAGGTGATGCCCTTCGTGGGCTGCTTGGAGACGACGTCGTAGCGGACGGCACCGATACCGACCTGACGGGCGATGCGCTCGACGTCGGCCTCGGTCAGGTCGTCGTCGCGGATCCGCTCGTCCATGCGCCGTTCGACCTCCTTCCGGGCGCGGTCGACTGACTCGTCGAGCAGGTCGTCGAGGTCGACGCCGGTCCCCTCGCGAGTGCTCATCCCGCCCTCGGGGAGGTTCACCCAGGAGTAGTGGACCGAGCGGATGCGGTCGGTGTCGTGGCCCAGCAACTCGAGCGTCGCCTTCAGCTGGTCGGCCTGGAGCTTGTGATCCTCGCCGAGGACGGTGACGGCCTCGTCGTAGTTCTCCAGCTTCCACTCGTGGTGGGCCAGGTCCCGCGTCGTGTACAGCGAGGTGCCGTCCGAGCGGAGGAAGACGAGGTTCTTCTCGAACCCGGGGAGGTCCAGCTGCCAGGCGTCGTCCTCGTAGACGGCGCAGTCGAGGTCCTGCAGACGGTCGACCAGGTCGTCGGTGGAGCCGTCGCGCATGAACCGCGTCTCCTTGACGAACTCGTCGAACTCGGCGGGGAGGCGTTCGAGGGTCCCGCGCATGCCCGAGAGGACGGTGTCGACGACCTCCGAGACGCGCTCGTAGGCCTCGTCGTCGCCCGCTTCGAGGCCCTGGAGGATCGACTGGATCTCGTCTTCGGCCTCCTCGACCTCGTCGGGGTCGCCCTCTTCGAGGAAGGAGTTGCCCTTGCGGTAGTAGCGGACCATCTCGTACTCGGGAGAGTCCCGCTCTGGCTCGGGGAGGTCGGCCTCGTCGAAGGTCTCGTAGGCCCAGGTGAACACGGCGATCTGGCGGCCGGCGTCGTTGACGTAGTAGTGGCGGTCGACGTCGTAGCCGGCGAAGTCGAGCACGCGGGCCAGCGCGTCCCCGATGATGGGGTTGCGGGCGCGGCCGACGTGGACAGGACCGGTCGGGTTGGCAGAGGTGTGCTCCAGCACGAGGCTGGTGTCGCGGTCGGGCAGGCGGCCGTAGTCGTCGTCCTGTGCGGCATCGAGCGTCTCGGCGAAGTAGGCCTCGCTCGGCAGGAAGTTCAGGTACGGTCCCTGCGTCGCGACGCCGTCGACGTAGGTCAGTTCGTCGGCGTCGATCTCGTCGGCGACCTGACCGGCGACCTCGGGCGGGGCGGCCCCGACCTCGCCGGCCAGCCGGTAGGCGACGCTGGAGGCCAGTACGGCCGGGACGTCCTCCGGCGGCTCCTCGATCCCGAGGTCGTCGGTGGGGAGGTCGAGCGCGGCCAGCGCCCCTTCGAGGGCGTCCTCGACCTCCGCGCGGGTCTGGCGAAACATACGCGGCCCTATCCCTGCGGCCGGTATAGGGGTAACGAACCTCGGCTAGGCCAGCAGCTGGGGCAGGAACACCATTCCCAGCAGCGACCCGATCATCACGAGCGTCACGGTCACCGAGACGGTGGTGACGACGCGGCGCTTGTCCGGCAGCGGGAGCCGCGAGACGACAGACTCCGTGCCGGCCCGGAGGAGGTGGCCGCCGTCCAGCGGGAACGTCGGGACGCAGTTGAACTGGCCGATGACGAGGTTGATCCACCCCGCCCAGAACAGGAGGTTCGCGACCAGGAACGCCGGCTCGGTCCCGAACGCGCCGAGGACCCCCTCGACCTCGTAGAAGTTGGTAGCGATACCGGTGAAGCCGGCGAAGTTGAAGTCGATGCCCGCGGCGCCCGCGCCGGCGAAGGGCAGGAGCAGCACGAAGAACACCCGCTGGGCAAAGGATAGCGATCCGGCCGCGGTGCCCTCGGCGTCGCCGCCGAGGATCTCGAGGAACGAGCCCGCGGGGTAGTCCTTGATACCGAACTCGTCGACGACGAAGCCGTTGGTGCCCTGCTCGATCGAGGCCACGCCTAGGGCGGCGCCGACGGTGTCGGCCTCCGCCAGCGTGACCTCGTAGCGCTGGCGCTCGCCGTCGACGTAGCCGACGACGGTCACCGGCTCGCCCGGCGACTGGCTCGCGATGGCGTCGGTGAGGTCGGCCGCCGTCGCGGTGCGTCGGTCGCCGACGCTGGTGATCACGAGCCGCTCGCCCGATGGTGCGTCCTCGCTGGCGAGGGGTCCGTCCTCGGCGACGCGGACGGCGGCGCCCAGCGGGGCCGTCACCGTCTCGCCGCCGTCGGTTTCCAGGGCGGCGACGGTCGCGTTACGCGCCGCTCGCTCGAAGCCCCGCTCCGTGGAGACCGGCGTCCCGTTGACGGCCGTGACGGTCGCGTTGATCCCGAGCGGCGATCTGTCGGCGCTGGCGCTGGTGACCACGAGCGACCGGTTCACCGACACGGGGTCGCCCTCGCGGCGGTCGACGGTGATCGTCCGCTCGGAGGTGTTGGCCAGCACCGCGTCGAGGTCGCCCGCCGACGCGACCCGCTGTCCGTCGACTTCGGTGAGGACGTCGCCCCGGTCGATCCCGGCCTGGTCGGCCGCGGATCCGGGGACGACGCCGCCGACGGGCGCGCCGTCGACGACGGCGAACGCCCCCATCACCGGCCCGAAGAGGACGGCCAGTGCGATCAGCGACAGCGCGAAGTTGTTGGTGACCCCCGCTGCGAACATCCGGAGCTGGGCGCCCCGGGAGGCCTCACGAAGCTCCTCCTCGTCGGGTTCGACGAAGGCGCCGACGGGAATCAGCGTGAAGAAGGCCAGGCCAAGCGAGTCGATCTCGATGTCCTCGACCCGGCAGAGCAGGCCGTGGCCGCCCTCGTGGACGATCAGGCCCAGGACGAGGCCGGTGACGATCTCCGGAGCGACCGACAGCGGGAGGAAGTCGTTGACGCCCGGGATCGCCAGCACGTTCCGGGGCTCGTTCAGAGCGGTCGGCTGGGGATCGACGATCGCGCTGTAGGCCCCGACCACTACCAGCAGGAAGGAGCCGACCATGACGACGAGAGCGATCCCGAGGCCCAGGTTCCCCCAGGCGCGCCAGAACCGCCGCCGGGCGGCCAGTCGATCCAGGAACGCCCGCCCGCGGCCGGTGTGTAACGTCGTGATCGGTCCCGAAAGCCGGATGTAGTCGGGGAGCAACCCCCGCGCACGCAACGCCATCCCGACGAAGGTGTAGGCGACGATACCGGCGAGGACCCACGTGAGCGCGCTCACCATTCACCCGGAGGCACGGGCCTGTCGCAAAAGAGCGTTTGGACTCCGCCGGCCGTCGGCAACTTCCGGGTGACCACGCGGTGAGAACTACCCCTCGCGCCGGAACCGCCGGACGACGAATTCACGGTCGAGCTTGGCGACGAAGGGACCGAGCTGCGGTCCCTCGTCCTCGCCGAACAGCAGCCGGTAGCCGGCGCCGAACAGCTCGCCCATGTCGACGTCGTGGCGCTTGGCCGTCTCGTAGATCTCGCCCTGGATGGCCTCGCCGTCGTGACCGGCGTCGACGAAGTCGGCCAGTTCGTCCAGCGCGTCCGCGACGGCGGGGTCGAGGTCGACCTCGGGCTGCTCGGCCCGCTTCAGCTCGTAGTTGAACTCGTTGTCCGTGCGGCGGGCCCACTCGCTGGCCAGGTCGACCCGGCCGAGGGCGACGTCGCGGGCCCACTCGGGCGTGTCCTCGGTGAGGTGACCCTCCTTGCGAGCGACGTCGGCCCGCAGCTCGGGGTCGTCGAACATCCCGAGGACGGCGGCGAAGGTGTATGGGACGCGGGCGCGGTCGGAGAAGCGCCCTTCGACGAGGTCGTCTACGCGTGCGCGTGCGTCCGGATCCGTCGCCACGTCGAGCCAGCCGTCGCCGGGGAGGTCCGCGTCGAAGACGTCGGCGACGGTCGGGCGGATGGCGACGGGGTAGGCCCGATCCGCGAGGCGTCGCTCGCGCTCGCCGGCGTCCTCCTCGCCGTAGAAGCGCCGCTCGAGCTGATCGAACTCGTCGACGAGCTGATCGAGCCGCTCGATGGAGAAGTCACGGGCCTTGCTCGGGTCCTTGGTGAAGAAGTACCGGAGGACCTCGGGTTCGAGCACGTCGAGGACGTCGTGGGCGAGGACGACGTGGCCCTCGGAGGAGGAGAACGGCTCGCCGTCCAGCGTGAACCACTCGTAGACCATCGGGACGGGCGGTTCGACGCCGAGGACGTTCTCGGCGACGTCGACGCCGGACGGCCACGACCCCTCGGCGTGGTCCTTGCCGAACGGCTCGAAGTCGACGCCCAGTACGTCCCAGCCGGCTGGCCACTCGAAGCGCCAGGGGAGCTTGCCCTCCCGCAGCGTCGCGGTCCCCTCGTGGCCGCAGCCCTCGATGGTCCGATCGCCGGCCTCCATGTCCGTGCAGCGGTAGTCGACGGTGCCGGCGTCGAGGTCGACGTCCGTGACCGTCTCGGTGATCTTCCCGCACTCGGAGCAGATGGGGTTGAACGGGACGTACTCGTCGTCGACCTTGTCCTGGTACTGGCTCAGGACCTCGCGCGCGCGGCCCTGGTTCTCCAGTACGTGTCTGGTCAGCTCCTCGAACTCGCCGTCCTCGTAGAGGTCCGTCGTCGAGAGGACCTCGATGTCGACGCCCAGCAGCTCGGCCGAGTCCGCGATGAGCTGCGAGAAGTGGTCGCCGTAGGAGTCACAGCAGCCGAAGGGATCGGGGATGTCGGTGTAGGGGCGGCCGAGGTTCTTGCCGAGCGCGCCGGCGTTGACCTCGCCCAGGTCGACGACGTTGCCGTCCAGGTCGGCGAGCTTGCGGGGGAGCTTCCGCAGGGGGTCGCGGTCGTCGGTGGTGAACACCTGCCGGACCTCGTGGCCCCGCTCGCGGAGCACCTCGGCGACGACGTAGCCGCGCATGATCTCGTTGACGTTGCCGAGGTGGGGGACGCCCGACGGCGAGATGGCCCCCTTGATCACGATGGGCTCGTCGGGGTCGCGCGCCTCGATCTCGTCGGCGACGTCGTCGGCCCAGAACTCGTTGTGCCCGTCGTCGCCGCCTCCCTCGCGGCGGCCGCCCAGGGAGTACGGGTCGTGTCTGTCGGGCAGGCTCCCGCTCATCGCTCCCACTCGTCGGGCGCGGCCGCCTCGGCCGGCACCACGTCGGTCCCCTCGTGCTCGCCGGTCTCGATCGCCCGCCGGACAGCCTCGGGGTCGGTCCCGTCGAGCACGATGGTCCGCAGCCCGGCCCGCTCGATGATCTTCGCGGCCAGCAGGTCGACCGGGGCGTTGCTCCCGGCGGTCATCTCGATGCCGCCGATCAGGTCCACCAGGTCGCCGGCGGTGATCTCGTCGTACTTCTCGGCGTCGTCGTTCTCGTCGGGGTCGGCGCTGTACACCCCGGGGACGCTCGTGGCGTAGATCAGCAGGTCGGCGTTGACGTACTCGGCGAGGGCGGCCGAGACGGCGTCGGTCGTCTGGCCGGCGACGGTCCCGCCCATCACGGGGATGTCGCCGCGGCGCATCGCCTCGCGGGCCTCGTCGTAGCTCTCCGACGGGGTCGGCGCGGCCCGGTCGTCGAGCGCCGCGATCAGCAGGCGGCCGTTGAGCCGGGTCACCTCGATGCCGAGCTGGTCGAGTTCGATCTCGTTGGCGCCCAGTTCGCGCGCGGTCGTGATGTACTCCCGCGCGGTCGGGCCGCCGCCGACGACGGCGCCGAGCGTGTGTCCGGCCTCGTCGAGCGCCTCGATGGCGTCGGCGTAGGCGTCGACCCGATCCGGTTCCATGTCCGGCACGAGGACGCTCCCGCCGACGGAGACGACTACTTTCATTGGGTCGCCGTAACCGCGATGCGCTCTTAAGGGTTGTCAAGCCCGTCTCCGGCACCGTCGAGTGCGGACTGCTTTCACTCGCCACCGGGGTGATCGTCCGTGAGCTTTCGAACCCGACCTCACTTCGGTCGCGTGGACGCCCGGGACTCACTGCGTTCGTCCCGCAAGCCCCGGCTCGCTTTGCTTGCCAGGACACCGACAGACTCCCGCCGATCGCCTGTCGAGCCCGCGCTCGCTTCGCTCGCGCGGACGCCGGCCCGTCTGACGGACGTCTGCCGGCCGTCACCTATCGGCAAGAATTTCTGTAAATCGTGCGTTCAGTCGATGCTTGAACCGGGCTGACGTGCGATTCGAGAGGGGGAATCGCTGACCGGACGATACCGACTCAGACGGCTCTGTAAAACGTCTAGCGGAAGCTAAAACAGTGGTAAAACGTACGTTTTCCTCGCGTTTAGCCTGAAAGTTCACGAAGCAACGCTAAGGTTCCTCCCTTTATATGCTCCCCCGGCGGTAAGGAGACGCTGAGGTGACACAGATGAGCGCTACTGCGCAGCCCTCCAACGACGAGCCCTCCAAAGAACAGCGCCTGAAGTCCTTCCTCGAGAAGAAGGCGGCCGACGGTGAGGTGTACTTCAAGAGCAAGTTCATCGCAGACGAGGTCGGTCTGTCGCCGAAGGAGATCGGCGCGCTGATGGTGAAGCTGAAAGACTCCGCCCAGGACCTCCACGTGGAGAAGTGGTCGTACACGAGCGCGACGACCTGGCGGGTCGAAGCGGCCTGAGGCGAGCGATCGCCCGCGGACGACTGGCGCGACGACCGGCGGTGCAGGAACGCGCGCCGGCTGACCCTCTCGCGGTCACTGCGGCGCCGCCCGGTCCCCGCCTGACGCCGTCGCGTCGCTCGCGAGCCGTCGTCCCTGCTTTTATGCCCGCGCACGGACTATCTGCAGAGTGATGGACGGGTCCGCGACGCCGGCAGACGCTCCAGCGCCCGACCGGTTGGACTCGGCGTTTCAGGTGTATCAGGTCCGCCGCGACGGCGACCGTCTGCTGTACGTCGGCGACCCGCTCGTTCCCCCAGATGACGTCGAGCGACGTCTCTGGGACCTCTTCAGGGACCGGGGCTACGAGATCAGCCTCCAGCGGGAGTACGTCCCGGACTCGGAGACGACGGTCCCGACCCACGGGTGGGTGCTGGTCGCCCGTCCGCTGTCGATCGGCGTCGACGGGATCCCGTGGACGAACGTCGTCCTCGCGCTGCTGACGAGCGGCTCGACGCTCTTCGTCGGCGCCGTCCGGTGGTACCAGATCGACCCGTCGAACCCGATCGCGATCCTCCGTGCCTGGCCCTTCGCAGCCGCGGTGCTGGGGGTGCTGGCCGTCCACGAGCTCGGCCACTACGTCGCCAGCCGGTACCACGGGGTCGACGCCACCCTCCCGTACTTCATCCCCTTCCCGACGCTCATCGGGACGATGGGCGCCGTCATCCGGATGAAAGGTCGCATCCCGGACCGACGGGCGCTGTTCGACATCGGCGCTTCGGGGCCGCTGGCCGGCCTCGTCGCGACCGTAGTCGTGTCGGCGATCGGGCTCCAGCTGGATCCGCTCGCGGTCCAGCAGGGAATACCCGACCCCGATGCCGTGGTCGTCCGGTTCAATCACCCGCTGCTGCTGCAGGCCATCGCCGCCGCGACCGGCACGCTCGGGAAACTCCAGTCCGGGGCCTACCACCCCGTCGTGTTCGGCGGCTGGGTCGGGATGTTCATCACGTTCCTGAACCTCCTCCCCGTCGGACAGCTGGACGGGGGCCACATCGTCAGGGCCGTCGTCGGCGACCGTCAGGAGACCGTCGCCGCCGCCGTGCCGGCCGCCCTCTTCGGCCTCGCGGGCTACGTGTACTTCGTCCGGGACGTGACCGACTCGATCGGCATCTGGATCATGTGGGGGCTGCTGGCGACCGGGCTGGCCTACGCCGGCCCGGCGACGCCGATCCGGGACGACGGCCTCGGCTCGAAGCGGCGGGCGCTGGCCCTGCTGACGCTCCTGCTGGGGCTGGCGTGTTTCACGCCGGTGCCCTTCGAGATATCGAGTCCCTGACCGCGACGGTCCTGGCGGCGATCAGTGCGTCCAGCCCCGATCGGGCAGCGGCTCGCCGTCGAGCGTGACCCCGCCCTCTGTCACCGTCCCGATGTGGGTCAGCCCCGCGTCGACGGACGCACGTGCGTCATCTATCCGATCCTCCGGCAGCGTACAGACGAGCTCGAAGTCCTCGCCGAAGAACGCGCCGAGTTCCAGCCGGTCCTCGCCGTCGTCGGCCACGGCGTCGACGCTCTCGTCGATGGGGAGCGGCGTCTCGACGTCCATCCCGCAGTCGCTGGCCTCGGCCAGCTGGTGGAGCGACCGGGCCAGGCCGTCGCTGGAGTCCATCATCGCCGTCGCGTGCTCGGCCAGGGCCCGCCCGGCCGCGACGCGGGGCTCGAACCGGAACAGCTCGTTGCCCCGCTCGACGTCGTCCCGCTCGAAGTGCCGGAGCGCGGCCCCGCTCCGGCCGAGCGTCCCGGTCACGCAGACGGCGTCGCCGGGCGTCGCGCCGGACCGCAGCACCGGATCGTCAGTCTCCCCCAGCGCGGTCGTGGCGACGGTGAACTCGTCGTGGCCGTCGAGGTCGCCTCCGACGTACTCGGCGTCGGCGGCCTCGCAGACGTCCGCGGCGCCGTCGAGGAAGGCCGACAGCTCCTCGGGGTCGAACTCGGGGGCGGCGTAGACCGCGACGGCGGCGGTGGCGGCGGCACCCATCGAGGCCACGTCGGACAGCGAGGCACCGACCGCGCGCCAGCCCGCGGTGTAGCGGGTCGTCCCCGCCGGGAAGTCCGTCGCCTCGTGGAGCATGTCGGTCGTGATGACCTGCCCGTCCACGACGGCGCAGTCGTCGCCCGTCGCAGGGAGCCGGTCCGCGATCGCGGCCAGCGCCGCCCGTTCGTCCATGCCGCCCGGTTGCGGGGCTGCCACCAAAATCCCCGCGGTCCCGCCGTTCGCCGGCCCAGGTCCGCGTCTCTCCGTTATCTTCCGGTGGGTTGAAACGCTCGCCGCCAGTGTCGCCGGTATGGGCACCGATCGACTGCCGACGCTGCTTGGATTCGCCGGTGCGCTGGCGGTGCTCGCCGGACTGGTCTGGTTCGTCGGCGTCGACGACGTCCTTGACGCCTTCTCACAGGCACGGCTCCCGATCGTCGCGCTCCTGCTGGTCGTCGCCACGCTGTGGCTGAGCGCCTGGGGGATGGCACTCAAGTCCGTCCTCGACGCCGTCGGCGCGCCCGTCCCGGCCCACACGGCGATCCTCGTGTTCACCGCGGCCATCTTCTCTAACAACGTCACCCCCTTCGGACAGGCCGGCGGTGAGCCGCTCAGCGCCCTGCTCATCTCGGAAGCCGCAGACACCGAGTACGAGAACGGTCTGGCGTCCATCGCCAGCGTCGACACCCTCCACTTCGTCCCCTCCGTCGGCTACGCGATCATCGGATTCGTCTTCGTCGCTGCGGGCGCCGTCCGGCTGGGCCGCGACCTGCGCTTCGCCGCCGTCGCGGTCGCCGGCCTCGCGGTCGCGCTACCCGTCGGCGCCTACCTCGGCTGGCGCTACCGCCACGAACTGGAGGCGGCCGTCGCCCGGGCCGTTACGCCTGTCGTCCGCCTCGTCTCCCGGGTCCTCCCGGGCCGAACGCCGCCGACCGAGGCCGTCGTCGCGGAGCGCATCGAGAGCTTCTTCGGCTCGATCGACCGCGTCGCCGCCGACCGGGAGACGCTGCTGGAGGCCATCGGCTTCTCCGCGCTCGGCTGGCTCTGCCTCTGCGGCTCGCTGTGGCTCTCCCTGTTCGCGCTCGGCGAGACGGTCCCCGTCGCCGCCGTTCTCCTCGTGGTCCCCGTCGGCGCCATCGCCAGCGTCACGCCGCTGCCCGGCGGCTCCGGCGCCATCGAGACGGTCATCGCGACGCTCCTGGTCCCGACGACGGGCGTCTCCCTGGCGGTCGCCACCTCCGCCGTCCTCCTCCACCGCGGCGCGACCTACTGGCTCCCGACCCTGATCGGAGGTGGCGTCGCCGCCACGCTGGGCGCCGGCCAGGTGACCGAGCGCGACCGCTGATCGCCGCGCCACGGCGCGTGCCACCGCCTCTCGACAGCGGTCGCTAACGATGCCCTTAAATGACGCCGTCCGGAATGAAACGTCAATGACGACGCTCTACGACGTTCCCGCGGACGAGCTCATCGAGGCCGCCGCGGACGAGCTCGCCGACGAGGACGCCATCGACGCGCCCGACTGGGCCGAGTTCACCAAGACCGGTGCCGACCGCGAACTGCCCCCCGAGCAGGAGGACTTCTGGCAGCGCCGCGCCGCCAGCGTCCTCCGGAAGGTCGCCGTCGACGGCCCCGTCGGCGTCAACAGCCTCCGCACCGAGTACGGCAGCTCCAAGAAGGGCTCGAACCGCTATCAGGTCCGCCCGCCCCAGAAGAGCAAGGCCTCCGGGAACATCATCCGGACCGTCCTCCAGCAGCTCGAGGAGGTCGGCTACATCGAGGCCGCCGGCGGTGAGGGCCGCCGCGTCTCCCCCGACGGCCGCTCCTTCCTCGACGACCTCGCCGGCGAGGTTCTCGAAGACCTTGACCGGCCGGAGCTCGAGCGCTACGCCTGAACCTTTTTACGTTCGTTCGAGAGAGCGAAGCTCTCTCGTGATGTCGTCAGATTCCAAAGGAATCTGACTGCAAGCGGGAAATCTCCGATTTCCCGCAATGACGAAAGAGCGCTTCGCGCTCTTTCGAACCACGTCGGGTTAGCGCGCTTCGCGCACTAACCACTCCTCGCAAAAACGTTCGCGAAAAACTGCTCCGAGGCGCGCCTCCAGCGCGCTCGGAGTGACCCGCGGCCTGCGGCCGCGGATGCTTGCGCTTACCGCCTCCAAACCTCCGGTTCCCGCCGGGCGTCTCTCAACAGCCGGCACGCCGCTGCACTCACTCGTTCTGGATCGCCGTCCGTTCGCACAGCACCGGGAGCGTCGCCGTGTACTCGCGCTCGGGGAACAGCACGGTCACCCCGGTCGTCCCGGGCGTCGCGTCGAGGAGCCGATCGAAGTCCGATCCCGGACAGGTCGCCAGCGTGCCGTACTGACCGTGATGTATCAGAGGGAGAGAATAAAGCCGCTCTTCGAGAGACTCTGCAGGAACGGCAGATGACACAGCCAGGAATTCCGAGCGACGACCCCGACGCGAGGCGCTACCCCTCCGTACTCGGTGGCCTGTCGATACTGGGCTGTCTCGCACTCGTCGCGCTGGCCGTGTTCGCGCAGACTGCGAACCCGCTGCTCACGGGCGTCGCCACCCTCGGTGCGGGGCTCGCCCGCTAAGGCACGTCGGGACGAGCCGGCGACAGTTCCCCAGAGCGGCGTCGCCAGCTTGGCTCCGGTGTAACGGGACCTGCCAGAGCCGTTCGACCGCCACCGTTTCGCCTGCGGACCGGTCGGTCGGCTCCGATTGCTACTATCTAACAACCCGTCGCAATTACTAAATTCCGCACGGGAGACGTCGTACGGTGTGACTGGCACCGTCGAACCGGTTCTGGACGAGGCCTTTCCCGGCCGTAGCGTCGCGGACCTGCGGCCGGCGGGCATCTCCTGGAACGATCAGAACGAGACGGTCGCCGTCGAATTCGCGGACGGCGAGTCCGTCTTCCTGAAGGCGGCGGTCGACGGCGACGGGTCCCGCGTCGCCCGTGAGTGCGCCGTGATCGACTACGTCCGCTCGCGTCGCGACGTGGCCGTTCCGACCGTCGTCGCGTCCGACGCCGGCGGCGACCCGCCGTACCTCGCGACGGCGCCGATGGACGGCCGGAACGTCGCCGAGGGGTGGCCGGAGTGGGACGACGCCGAGCGGGTAGCGACGACGCGACGGGTCGGGGCCGCTCTGGCGGAGGTACACGACACCGCGTTCGAGAGCCACGGCCACGTCGAGGGCGGCGGTCCCGGCGAACTGGTCCTCGACGGCGGGACGTGGACGGACGTGCTCGTCGACGAGATTGAGGCCCAGCGAGCGCGGTCGTCGACGGATCGCTTCGAGGGCTACTTCGACGAGGTCGTCGCGGCCGTCGAGGGGAACCGGCCCCTCCTCGACGAGGCGCCCGCGGTACTGACCCACGGGGACCCGGCGCAACCGAACCTCTTCCGACTCGACGGGGCGATCGGGTTCGTCGACTGGGAGATATCCCACGTCGGCGATCCGGCCTACGAACTCTACCGGGCCGAGCAGCAGTTCCTGTTCGACGACGACGAGTGGGTCAGGGACGTCCTGCACGAGGGGTACGCCGAGCGCGCCGGCTCGCTCCCCGAGGGGTACGAGGACCGCGTACCAGTCTACGAGGCGGTCTGGCACGTCTACAACCTGGGGCTGTTCGACAAGTGGGACGACACGAGCGAGGAGGCCGCCGCCCAGGCCGAGGCGGAGATGGAGCGGTACCTCGACGCCATCCGATAGTCACGGCAGGCGACGCCATCCGATAGCCACGACGGACGCCATCACACAACCATGATGGACGACGCGGACCGGGACTCGTGCGAGCCGTACTGTCCGCTCAGGAGCGACAACGAACAGCGGTGGTCGTTCGTGCAGAGATACCTCGCGGACGAGCACGAGACTCTGCTGGACGTCGGCTGCGCGGAGGGGTACTTCACGCGCGCCGCGCGGCGGACGGGCTGGAAGCCATCGGCGTCGAGAGCGACGAGAATCGGATTACGGGAGTGCAAGGAGAAAGCCCCGTGCTTCAGCGCGGGGACGAATCCGACAAACCCTCTACAACCGACATTATCAAGTAACCCGGCATCGTGCCGTAGTCCAAGCCAATCGCGTAAAGTATCAATTGGAAGACTCGGGGTCGCTTCCCACCGACACGGACGGTTCCACGCCTACCACTTCGGTTCACAACGAGGTGGTGAGTACGTGGTTGAGACTCGTTCGCCGTCCTCACAGAATCCGTAGCCCCGCTGGAATCGGGCGGTAACGCTCGTGTACGGGAGGGGGTGACGGCTTAACCAAAACACGCTCCGTTCGCGGTTGCACTTCGCCACGATTCGGCGTGGCGGAGTACGGTCGATGGCACGGCCCGTGTCGCGCCCCTCGAAACGAGGGACGTGAATCCCCGCGTTCGCACAGTCCGCGTGGACTGGGCGTGGGGAGCGCCACAAGCAGGGCGACTCGCTACGAGTCGGTGTCACCACGCGCTCACCACCCTGACGTGGAGTCGCACGAACCCGGTACTCCCTTCGTGGGAGGAAGTTGCCCTCGGGGGCTTGGGAACGGCCCGATGCCCCACGCGTGGGAATCCTCGCCCTTCAGGGCGGGGAGGATGTCAAACTCCGGAGGACACCGGAAGCGCCGTAGACGCTTCCGGGAGTTTTTCGCCACCGAAAGACTCGCTTCGCTCGTCTTTCGAGCCCTGTGCTCGAAAATCGAAGATTTTCGGCATGACGAGAGAGCTTCGCTCTCTCGAACCACTTCGCTCCGCTCAGCAGGACAACCTTTTTGCTGCGGGGGGTTCCCGCAGGTCGCCGAAGGCGACCGAGGAAACCCCCCGCAGCAAAAAGGTGGGTCGGAAAGAGTTTTCCGGCAGAAGTCGGTATCTGTTCGTACGTATGAGCGGGGAACCAGACGAGGAGGAACTGGAGAAGCTACGCGAGGAGAAGATGGAGCAGCTCCGCGAGCAACAGCAGGGTGGGCAGGACGACGAGGCCCGCGAGGCGGCCCAGCAGCAGGCGGAGGCGAAGAAGAAGGCGCTGCTGCGCCAGAACCTCACCGACGGGGCGCGCAAGCGCCTGAACACGGTGAAGATGTCCAAGCCGCAGGTGGGCGAACAGATCGAACAGCAGGTCATCTCGCTGGCGCGCAGCGGCCGGGTGCAGGGGAAGATCGACGAGGACCAGATGAAGGAGCTGCTGAAGGAGATCACGCCGGACTCGCAGAGCTTCGACATCAAGCGCCGGTAGATGGCCCGCGTGCTCTTTAGCGGGGGCAAGGACTCGGCGCTCGCCGGGCTACTGCTGGAGCCGTTCTACGACGTCACGCTCGTGAGTTGCACGTTCGGGATCCGCGACGTGGCCGCCGAGGGACGGGCGGCCGCCGAGGCGCTCGGCTTTCCCTTCGAGGCGGTCGAACTCGACCGCGAGGTGGCCGAGGCGGCCGTCGAGCGGATGGTCGCGGACGGCTACCCCAGCGAGGGAATCCAGCTAGTCCACGAGCACGCGCTCGAAACGGTGGCGGCGACGGCCGACGTCGTCGTCGACGGGACCCGGCGGGACGACCGCGCGCCGGCGGTCGACCGGTCGCTGGCCCAGAGCCTGGAGGACCGCTTCGGGGTCGACTACGTCGCGCCGCTGTCGGGCTACGGGCGCGGAGCCGTCGACGACCTCGTCGAGCGGAAGTTGTCGGTCGAGACCGGCCCCAGCGAGACGGTCCCGAAGGCGGACTACGAGACGGAACTGCGGGCGCTGCTGGCCGACGAGTACGGGTCCGGGGCCGTCGGCGAGGTGTTCCCCGAACACGTCCAGTCGCGCGTCGTCGGCCGCCGATAGGGTGCAGCGGCGGACCGCTACGGGGCGGCTGACGCGCGGGTCGTTCCCCCTGCGAATACAGGCCCCGGCGTGAAGGGCGTCGTGGCCGTGGTACGGACACCGGCGCGGCGTCGGAGTGATTTCGCATGTCCCAGCCACAGATCAGTTCTCGGCGGTCCCGGCGTGTTCGGAGACGACGCGGGAGCACGAGAGAGCGCAGAGCGCTCTCTCGGCGCGCGGTCGCACAGCGGCGCACGGACGCCACGGCGAGTCTCGACCGGAGGTGCGACGCGTGACCCCGAACCTCCGGCCGGTCGAGGATCAGGTGATCGTGATCACCGGGGCGACGTCGGGCATCGGACTGACGACCGCGCGGACGGCCGCCAGGCGCGGCGCGCGCCTGGTGCTGGTCGCCCGCAGCGAGGACGCGCTTGACGACCTGACCCACGAGATCTCCGAGGCGGGCGGCGAAGCGGTGTACGTCGCGACCGATGTGGGCGACCCGGAGGCCGCCGGGCAGATCGTCGCGGTCGCCGAGGAGACCTACGGCGGGTTCGACACCTGGGTCAACGGCGCCGGCCAGTTCATCTACGGGCGGCTGGACGAGACGCCGGTCGACGACATGCGCGAGCAGTTCGAGACCAACGTCTGGGGCCTGCTGTACGGCTCGCTGGCGGCCGCGGCGCACTACCGGAACCGACACAAGCCCGGTGCGATCGTCAACGTCGGCAGCGTCGCTTCGGACCAGGCGCTCCCGCTACAGGGGAGTTACTCGGCCTCGAAGCACGCCGTCAAGGCGTTCACCGACGCCCTGCGTGCGGAGCTCATGGCCGACGGCGCGCCCGTCTCGGTGACGCTGATCAAGCCGGCCGCGATCGACACGCCGTACCGCGAGCACGCGAAGAACTACATGGACGAGGCCGCGGACTTCCCGCCGCCGGTCTACGCGCCCGAGACGGTGGCGCGGGCCATCCTGAACGCCGCCGAGAGCCCCCGGCGCGACGTGTACGTCGGCGGCGGCGCGAAGTGGCTGTCGGCGATGGGCACGTACGCCAGGGGCCTCACGGACAGGCTCATGTCCACGACGTTCGTCAGCCAGCAGAAGAAGGATCAACCCGCGCGCACGTCCGAGAAGAACGTCCTCGACGAGCCGGTCGGCGACCTGGAGCAGCGTGGCGACTACGAGGGCCACGTGGCCGGGTCGAGCCTCTACACTCGGCTCTCGGAGCGCGCGCCGCTGTCGGGCGGGGTCGTCGCCGGCGTCGGCGTCGCGGCCGGCCTCGCGCTGGCGGCCGGCTACCGCGCCCTCCGCCGCCGCGAGGACGATGAGCCCGTCCTCAGGGTCCGCGGTCACGTCGAGGACGTCGAGGAGCCCGAGGGAGCGACGTCGATCCCCATCGAGGAGGTCGGTTCGACCGCGGCGGCCGCGAAGTCGGCGAAGGACGCCATCGACCGGTTCCGCCAGCAGTGAAGGCGGTCCTCCCGTAGACACGCTGGTCGGTCCCGGGAGACGCCGTCCCCCGGCGGACGCGCGGACCGGCTTCGGTCACCGACGCCCGGCCACCCCGGACGCGCGTAAGGACAGTTTCAATTGCGCTCTCCCAGAAGGGGGAGACATGTACGACCGCATCAAGGGCTTTCGCGACTTCTATCCCGAGGAGATGCAGGCCCGACGGTGGGTGACCGACCAGCTAGAGTCGGTGGCCGGCCGCTACGGCTTCCGGGAGATCGGGACGCCGGCCCTGGAGCAGACGCAGATGTACGTCGACAAGTCCGGCGAGGAGATCGTCGAGGAGCTGTACAGCTTCGAGGACAAGGGCGGCCGCGACGTCGCCCTGACCCCGGAGCTGACGCCGACGGTCGCCCGGATGGTCGTCGCGAAGCAGCAGGAGCTGTCGAAGCCGATCAAGTGGTACTCGACGCGGCCGTTCTGGCGCTACGAGCAGGTCCAGCAGGGCCGGTTCCGCGAGTTCTACCAGACCAACGTCGACGTCTTCGGGTCGTCGGAGCCAGACGCCGACGCGGAGGTCCTGGCGGTCGCCGCGGACATGCTGACCGAACTGGGGCTGACTGCCGACGACTTCGACTTCCGCGTCTCTCACCGCGACATCCTCTCCGGGCTGCTGGACTCCTTCGAGGCCGACGTCGACGCCCCCGAGGCCGTCCGCGCCGTCGACAAGCGGGCGAAGGTCGACCGCGAGGAGTACTTCGAGCTACTGACCGCGGCGGGCCTCTCCGTCGACCAGGCCGAGGAGTTCGACGAGATGCTCCAGGTCGACACCGACGAACTGGCCACGCTCGCGGAGTGGTCCGGCTCCGAGCAGGTCGGCGAGGCCGTCGAGAACCTCGAAGCGGTGCTTTCCGCCGCCGAGGACTTCGGCGCTCGCGAGTACTGCACCGTCTCGCTGACCACCGCCCGCGGGCTGGACTACTACACCGGCGTCGTCTTCGAGTGCTTCGACTCGACCGGCGAGGTGTCTCGCTCGGTGTTCGGCGGCGGCCGCTACGACGACCTCATCGAGGGCTTCGGTGGTCAGCCGACGCCCGCCGTCGGGTTCGCGCCGGGGCACGCCACGCTGGGACTGCTCTGCCAGCGCGCCGGCGTCTGGCCCGAGGAGGCGCTGTCGACCGACTACTACGTCCTGCAGGTGGGCGACACCCGTCCGGTCGCCGCCCGCGTCGCGCGGGACCTGCGTGCCCGCGGCCACGTCGTCGAGACTGACGTCGCCGGCCGGAGCTTCGGCGCGCAGATGGGCTACGCCGACTCGATCAACGCCGAGACGGTGGTCATCGTCGGCGAGCAGGACCTCGAGAACGACGAGGTCACCGTCAAGGACATGGCGTCGGGCGACCAGACCACGGCGCCGGTCGACGACTTCCCCGGCGACCGCGAGCGCCCGACCTTCGACGACTACGCGTAGCGCACCGCCCGCCTACTCCTCGGCCGGCAGCAGGTCCAGTTCCATCTCGTACTCGATCTCGTGGCTCTCGATCGTCTCGAAGCCGACCGAGCGGTAGAGGCTGCGGGCGACGTGGTTGTCCTGCTGGACGGAGAGCCAGACGTGGCCGATGCCCGTTTCCTGCCCGTGGCCCAGCAGCGCGCGGATGAGCCGCGAGCCGATGCCGGCCTCCTGGTAGTCGGGGTGGACGAAGATGACGAGTTCGGAGGTGTCGTCGTAGGGCAGCAGGGCGGCGTGGCCGACCGTCCGGTCCCCGTGGCGGGCGATGACGTTGATCCCCTCGTCGAGCAACTGTTCGACCCAGTCGCGGATCCGCGGTTCCGTCCGCGGTGGCAGGCCCTGGGCGCGGTCGGCGGCCGCGAAGTCGGCGTACATCTCGGCCAGCGCGTCGACCGCCCCGTCGGGGCCGTCGAGCGTCTCGACCTCGACGCCCCGATCCGCCGCGTCGACGAAGGAGAGGGGCGGCCGGGGGAAGCGGTCCGCCGCGGCGGCGTCGGATGTCATCGGTCCGACCTTCGGGCCCGAGCCACCTAAACCCGGTACTCCCTTCCCGGGTCGTGAAAACTCACCGGGAGCGGTCGGCGAGCGACAGAACCGGGCCGTGAAGTGCCCGCGCCGCTGAGTCGGCCCATGGACGCCTACCGGATCGCGTACGACGGCCGGACGTATCGGGGGTTCCAGCGCCAGCCGTCGGTTCCGACGGTGGAGGACGCGATTCTGGACGCGCTGGCGGCCCTCGGCGTCGGCGACGAGCGGGTGCCCGAGGGGTACGCCGCGGCGGGCCGGACCGACGCCGGCGTCTCCGCGCGCGCCCAGACGGTCGCGTTCGAGGCGCCCGAGTGGCTCTCGCCGGCCGCCTTCAACGCCGAGCTCCCGGCCGAGGTGCGCGCCTGGGCCCGGGCGGACGCCCCCGACGGCTTCCACGCGACCCACGACGCCGTCGCGCGCGAGTACGTCTATCACCTCCACGCGCCCGACGCCGACCCGGAGCGGGCCCGCGCGGCCGTCGACGCGCTCGCCGGCGAGCACGACTTCCACAACCTGACGCCCGACGACGACGGGACGGTGCGGGACCTCTCGGCGTCGCTGTCCGTCGACGGCGACCACCTCGCGCTCACCTTCGGGGCGGGCGGGTTCGCCCGCCAGCTGGTCCGGCGGCTCGTCTCGCTGATCGGCGCCGTGGCGACCGGCGACGCAGACCTCGACCGCGTCGGCCGCGCGCTCGCGCCGGAGCCGCTGCCGGGCCACGAGGGCGTCCCGCCCGCGCCGGCGTACCCGCTGGTCCTCGTCGACGTGGCGTACCCGTCGCTGACGTTCGCCGTCGACGAGGCGGCGGCCGGGAGCGCCCGCGCCGTCTTCGCGGAGCGCCGGGCGGAGTGGCGGACGCGGGCGCGAGTGGCCGGCGAGGTGCTGGACGGGCTGTAGGGCCAGCACCGTCCCGATCGGTTCACGGATCGGATCTGGACGGCGTCCAGCGGGCACGGACCCGGAAAGGCTTACGTCGGGACCGACCCAACCCCGGCGCAATGAGTTCGGTGCCCGAGCGATCGGAGGTAGACGAGGAGTACAAGTGGGATCTCGAATCCCTCTACGCCGACGACGAGGAGTGGGAGTCCGACTTCGAGACCGCCGAGGGGCTCGTCGGCGACCTGGCCGCCTACGAGGGCCGCGCCACGGAGGACGCCGCGACCCTCCTGGCGACCCTGGAGACCTACGAGGAGCTGATGCGGACGGTGGCGGACGTCTCGGCCTACGCCCGGATGCGGAAGGACGAGGACACGACCCGGGACGAGTACCAGGCGCTGGCGGCGCGGACGGAGTCCCTCTCCGCGGACGCCTCCAGCGCGGGGAGCTTCCTCGAGCCCGAACTCCAGGGGCTGGAGTGGGCGGACGTCGAGGCGATGATGGACGAGGAGCCCGACCTCGCCGAGTACGAGCACTACTTCGACGACGTGCTCCGGATGAAAGAGCACACCCGCTCGGCGGAGGTCGAGGAGCTGATGGCCGAACTGAGCGAGGTCACGGGCGCCCCGGGCGAGGTGTACAACATGCTCGCCAACGCCGACATGGCGTTCCCGACGGTCGACGACCCCGACGGCGAGCCCCAGCCGATCACGCTCAACAACTTCACGACGCTCCAGAAGAACCCCGACCGCGAGTTCCGACGGCGGGTGTACGAGGCGTTCTACGACGAGTGGGAGACGGTCCGCAACGCCGTCGGTGCGGCCTACAAGAACAGCGTCAAGACCGACGTGAAGACCGCGCGGGCGCGAAACTACGACACCGCCCGCGAGGCGGCGCTGGACGGCCCGAACGTCCCCGTGGAGGTGTACGATACGCTCGTCGACACCGTCCGCGAGAACCTCGGCGCCCTCCACCGCCACGCCGACCTGAAGCGCGAGGCCGTCACGGCGGGAACGGACGACGACGAGCTGCGGATGTGGGACCTCTACGTCCCGCTCGTCCGGGAGGAGTCTCCGGACGTCGAATACGATCAGGCGCGCGAGTACGTGGTCGACGCCGTCGCGCCGCTTGGCGAGGACTACCAGTCCCGCGTCGCCGAGGGCCTGGAGTCCCGGTGGGTCGACGTCTACGAGACCGAGAACAAGCAGTCCGGCGCCTACTCCGGCGGGACCTACGACTCCCAGCCGTACATCCTGATGAACTACCAGGACGACGTCTCCTCGATGTACACGCTGGCCCACGAACTGGGCCACTCGCTGCACTCGGAGTACACCAGCGAGTCACAGCCGTACATCTACTCCAGCTACGAGATCTTCGTCGCCGAGGTGGCGTCGACGGTCAACGAGACCCTCCTCACGCACCACCTGCTGGAGACCGTCGAGGACGAGCGCCTGCGCCGGCACGTCCTCAACGAGTACCTGGAGCGGTTCCGCTCGACGCTGTTCCGCCAGACCATGTTCGCCGAGTTCGAGCATCGCACCCATCGGATGGTCGAGGAGGGCGACCCGCTCACCGCCGATCGGCTCGACGACCTCTACGCGGAGCTGAAGGGCGACTACTACGCGACCGCCGAACTCGACGACCGGATCGCCCGCGAGTGGATGCGCATCCCGCACTTCTACCGCGCGTTCTACGTCTACCAGTACGCGACGGGCATCTCGGCGGCCGTCGCGCTCGTGGACGGGATTCTGGACGAGGGCGAACCGGCGGCCCGCAGCTACCGGGAGTTCCTCCGCAGCGGGTCCCGGAAGTACCCCCTCGAACTCCTGCGGGACGCCGGCGTCGACATGGCCTCGGCTGACCCCGTCGAGTCGGCGATCGACACGTACGGCGACTACCTCGACGAGTTCGAGCAACTCTCCTGACGTCGGCGGGATGCGGTCGGCCCTTCGCCGCCGGTCGACCCCCTGATCCAAAGGCACTTTGTGTTCCAGTACCGTAGAACCGACAACCAGATGTCGCGCAGTCCCTCGCTTCCCGAGCGGCCCCGGTTGGACCTTGACCCCGATATGACCCCCGACGAGCGCCTCGAGGCGCTCGAGGAGCACTACGTCGACCTCGTTCACGTCAACGAGGAGTTGGAGGACCAGCTCGACGCCGCCCGCGAGCGACAGGCGGACCTCACCGACGACGTCGACCGTATCGAGCGGGAGAACGAGATGCTCAAGACCTCCTCGCTGTACATCGCCACCGCCGAGGAGCTGACCGACGACGGCGTCGTCGTCAAGCAGCACGGCAACAACCAGGAGGTGCTGACCGAGGTCGCCCCCTCCATCCGTGAGGACCTCGACGCCGGCGACCGGGTCGCGATCAACGACTCCTTCAGCGTCAAGGAGATCCTCGAGGCCGAGACCGACGCCCGCGCGCAGGCGATGGAGGTCGACGGCTCCCCAACCGTCACGTACGCCGACATCGGGGGCATCGAGGAGCAGATCCGCGAGGTCCGCGAGGCGGTCGAGGAGCCGCTCGTCAACGCCGAGCAGTTCCGCGAGATCGGCATCGACCCGCCGTCGGGCGTCCTGCTGCACGGCCCGCCGGGCACGGGCAAGACGATGCTGGCCAAGGCCGTCGCCAACGAGACCGACGCCACCTTCATCAAGATGGCCGGCTCCGAACTCGTCCGGAAGTTCATCGGCGAGGGCGCCCGCCTGGTGCGGGACCTCTTCGAGCTCGCCGCCGAGCGCGAGCCCGCCATCATCTTCATCGACGAGATCGACGCCATCGCGGCCAAGCGGACCGAGTCCAAGACCTCCGGCGACGCCGAGGTCCAGCGGACGATGATGCAGCTGCTGTCGGAGATGGACGGCTTCGACGAGCGCGGTGAAATCAGGATCATCGCCGCCACCAACCGCTTCGACATGCTCGACCGCGCCATCCTGCGCCCGGGCCGCTTCGACCGCCTCATCGAGGTCCCCAACCCCGACCACGAGGGCCGCGAGCGCATCCTCGAGATCCACACCCGCGACATGAACGTCGCCGATACGGTCGACCTCGGCGAGATGGCCGACCGGACCGACGGCTTCTCCGGCGCCGAACTGGCGTCGCTGACCACCGAAGCCGGGATGTTCGCCATCCGCGACGACCGCACCGAGGTCCGAATGGCCGACTTCCAGAACGCCCTCGAGAAGGTCGAGGACGAGACCGAGGACGAGAGCGGCACGCCGGTCGCCTTCGCCTGACCACCTTTTTGCTGCGGAGGGTTTCCTCGGTCGCCTCCGGCGACCTGCGGGAACCCCCCCTTGCAAAAACGTGGTCCTGTCGAGCGTAGCGAGACAGGGCTCGGAAGACGAGCAGAGCGAGTCTTCCGGTGGCGAAAAACTCCCGGACGGCGCGCTCACTCCGTTCGCTCGCGTCCGGTGAACCGTGCCTCACTCCGTTCGGCGCGGATGCTGGTGACGATACCACTTCTCCGCACCGTCGAAACGAAACCCCTTACCCGTAGCGCCGTCGAAACCGGGACGTGAGCGTCATTCGGATCGTGTGGGGGACGGACACCGGTCCCACCGAACTCGCCGCGTTCGACGCCGCGCTGGCAGCCGCGGGCGTCCACAACTACAACCTCGTGACCCTCTCCTCGGTCATCCCCGCGGGGCCGCCGATCGAGACGGTCGGCACCGCGCCCGACCTGGGGCCCGTGGGGGAGGAGCTCCACGTCGTCGAGTCCTCGGCGACGGCGGCGCCCGGCGAGCGGGCGACGGCGGCCGTCGGCTGGGCGCGCAGCGAGTCCGGCCGCGGCATCTTCTACGAGGTGGACGGCGAGGACCCGGATCACGTCCGCGAGGAGGTCGAGCGGGGGCTGGCCCACGGCAAGACGCTGCGGGACTGGAACTTCGTCGACGAGAACGTGGTCGTCCGGTCGGTCGCACCCGACGACGAGTACGCCGCTGCCGTGGTGTGTGCCGTCTACGGCGAGAGTCGGCCGGCGCTGTGAGCGGCCGTTCGGTCAGCGACTGACTCGCGAGCCATCGACGGGTGTGCGCCCGTGGCGCCTTTCATCGCCGTGTTTATATCCCAGGTTGCCTTAGGTGCGCCGAACCGCAAATGTATGGAAACACGTCGTTCGGGCCCCAGGACGAGGCAGTCACGCTGACGCCCGAACAGCGCAAGGCGCTGCGCCGGGACCTCTCTACCGTCGCGAGCGGCCTGCGCGAAGTGCTGCCCGGCGAGTTCGCCATCGGGTCCGAGATCACCGACGCCGCGTCGGGTCCGCAGGCGACGATCGCCGTCCAGCCGCCGGTGGGGTCCGTGGTGAGCGCGAACTACACGCCCGAGGGGGACGAGGAAGTGCGAATCTCCGACGAGGAACGCACCGACCTGGTGCACGGACTCGCCGCGTCGGCCGCCCTCCAGGTGAAACAGGCGATGGGAGACGGCGCGGTGCCCGCCGCACAGTAAGGGGTCGACGGGGGTCGTCGATCGAGACGCGGGTTTTCGCCGTCGGTTTCACTGGACAGTCGCGACGCTACCGCGGCGGACAGCCCGTCAGTCCTCGTTCGGCGGGTCGTAGAACAGCGCGTAGCCGATGGTGCCCGACGCTGGCACGCTCCCCGCGCCGAGCGCCACCCCGAGCTGTAAGGAGGTAACGGCTGCTGCGACCCACGCGACGAGCATCGAGACCGCGACGGCGACCAGCACCAGGTCCGCCGTCGCGAGCGAGGGGCTGGGGGACACGTGTGCGACGACGAGCGCCTTCTAATTAAATATTATTACCCGCTGCTGGCCGCCTCGTGGTGACTGTCGTACCCGTTCTTTCGGGTCGACGGCACAAAAGCGCGGGGTCGCCCGCCACGACGGACGGTAGTCGCTATCGGGAGCGCTCACGTGACGACGCGTCGCTCCACGGCGATCCACGACGAGCGACGACGAGAAGAGAGAGCCCGCGCTACTCGGCGGTCACTTCCCCCAGAAGGGGTCCCGGTTGCGGCGGGTCTCCAGGTACTGGTGGAGGACTTCCCGCTCGTCGGCGGTGATGTCCTCGGTGAGCTCCTGTTCGAGGATCTTGGCGTGCTTCTCGGGGATCTCGGTCCAGAGCTCGTCGCCCTCCTCGATGTCGCGGCCGACGGTGGGGCCGTCGATGGAGACGGCGACGCGCTCGCCGGTCGTGGCCTCGTCGACGTCCTCGCCCTCGTCCTGGATGGACTTGAGCTGGCCGACGCGCTCGGGCTCGTCGCCGTCGAACTTCACGACGCGGGAGTTGCGCCGGAGGCGGCCGCCGCCGATCTCGACGCCGACGACGGCGGGGTCGTTCTGGCGGAACGTGTGGTCCGTGAGGATCTGGAAGCGGGCGGGCCGGGTGATGTTCTCGAGGATCTGGTCCTGCTGGGCCGTCTCGATGGCCTCGACGTGGTCCTCGTAGTCCTCGATGAGCTGGTAGATGACCTCGTGCTCGAAGACGTTGACGTCCTCCTGCTCGGCCAGCCGCCGGGCGTCGCCGAGGACGTCGACGCCGAACGCGAGGATGGCGCGGTGGATCGGCTCGCCGGCCGTCTCGGCGACGCGGACGTCCCGCGGCGCGACGTCGCCGACCTCGGCGCGCATGATCGGGATCTCGTTCTCCTCGAGCGTGCCGGCGAGCGCCTCCAGCGACCCCAGCGTGTCGGCCTTGATGACGATGCCCTCCTCCGCGGTGGAGACCTCGAACTCGGCGAGTTCGGCCTCGACCTCGGCGATGACCTCGCCGACGTCGCGGTCCCGCACGACGCGGATCGGCGCGCCGGCCATGGCGTCGTCGAGGTCCGGCGCGGCGATCTTGACGCCGTCGGCGGCCGCGACCTCGTCGACGCGCTCGAACTGCTTCTCGGTGCGGATCTCCGCCAGCGGCTGGGGCTTCAGCAGGGCGCGCACGTCCGTCGTGATCGGGCCGTCGAGGCCGCCGACGACGAGCTGGTCGTCCTCGCGGATGGTACCGTCGTAGACGACGGCGTCGACGGTCGTCCCGAAGCCGCGGGCCTCGGTGACTTCCAGCACCGTTCCGACGCCCGGGCCGCCGACGTCGATGGTCATCTCCTCCTTGAGGTAGCGCTGTGACAGCCCCATCAGCACCGTCAGCAGGTCGGGGATGCCTTCGCCGGTCTCGGCGGAGACGGGGACGACGCCGATGTTGTTCTGGAAGTCCTGGACGCGCCAGTACATGTCCGCGGAGAAGTCGTTGTCCGAGAGCTCGCCGATGATCTCGTAGAGCTTCTCGTTGAGGTCCGACTGGACGCGCTCGGACTGGTCGTCCATCGTGATCTGGACCGGACTGCCCTCGTTGGGGTTCCAGCCAGGCACGGTGTCGATCTTGTTGGCGGCGACGATGAACGGCGTCTGGGTCCGCTTGAGGATGTCGATGGCCTCGAAGGTCTGGGGCTGGAAGCCGTCGTTGACGTCGACGACGAGGATGGCGATGTCCGCCAGCGCCCCGCCGCGGGAGCGCAGCGTCGAGAACGAGTGGTGGCCGGGCGTGTCGATGAACAGCAGGCCCGGCAGGTCGAAGTCGTCGGGGTCGACGAGGTCGCCGGCCATCTTCGAGATGACCTCGAGCGGGACGTGCGTCGACCCGATGTGCTGGGTGATCGCGCCGGACTCGCCGGCCGCGACGGCGGAGCCGCGGATCTCGTCCAGCAGGCTAGTCTTCCCGTGGTCAACGTGTCCGAGGACCGCCGCGATCGGCGTTCGCAGCGCTCCCGGGTCGGGCTCCCCGTCGGCGTCTGTGTCGGTTTCGGCCATAGAGAATCACCGTCCAGAAGTTACCTGAGATAGGTCGGGCGCGTCACAAAAGTGCATCGTCATGGGACCGCGGGCGGCCGTCGTCCGGCGCAGTCGTCCCGCGGCCGGCCGGGGCTCGATCGCCCGGTCAGCCGATGACGCGCGTCAGACGTCCCGTGGCGTTTATAGTATCCCACTCGGAAGGACAAATATGGCCGAGATACTCGCCGAGAACCTCTCGGGAAAGGACGTCATGGGGACGGACGGTGCCGAACTCGGGAGCCTGTACAACATCACGATGGATCTGGACACGGGTCGGCTCCAGCACCTCGTCATCGATCCGATCGAGGCGCTCGGGGAGACCCGGTTCGAGCGCGACGAGACCGGTCGACTCCTCGTACCCGTCGACCGCGTGCAGGCAGTCAAGGACCACATGATCATCGACCGCTAAATGTACGTTCTCGACTCGTCCGCGTTCATCAACGAGTACCACACCGACGAACCGATCTCCTCGATCCCGCTCGTCCGCGAGGAACTGGAGGACGAGAGCGCCTACCGCTTCGACGCCCTGGAGGGGTCGGGCATGCACATGCACATCCCCGAGCCCGAGACCGTCGAGCGCGTCGAGCGGGCGGCCCGCGAGTCGGGCGATCTGGCCGAGCTCTCGCAGACGGACGTCCGTTTGATCGCCGCCGCCTTCGAACTGGACGGGCGTCTGGTCACCGACGACTACGCGATGCAGAACGTCGCCGAGAAGCTCTCGATCCCCGTCGAGGTCATCGCACGCGAGGGCATCGACGAGCAGCGGAACTGGCTGTTCCAGTGCCAGGGCTGCGGTCGCGAGTTCGACGAGAACCACGACCGCTGTCCCATCTGCGGGAGCGACCTCTCGCGGAAGAACCCCGCCTAGGACCGCTCCTCGATCGATTCGAGGCCGAGGTCGATCAGCTGCTCGACGACGGCCTCCTCGCTGATTCCGTACCGGTGGGCGAGCCGCTCGACCGCCCGCGCTTGCTCGTCGTCGCAGGCGACCGTGTATCGGGTCGGCATTGCACACGCGTCTCTCAGAGGACCGCATAAAGCTCCGTCAGACGGCCCTCTGACTCGTGCGGTGTTACTGCGGCATCGGGACGTCGTAGACCGCTATGGCGTACTGCGCGGCGAAGATCATGGCGTTCCAGAACCCGTGGACGACGATCGGGACGACGATGTTGTCCGTGTACTCGTAGACGCTCCCGAGGATGACGCCGAGGATGGCGGCCACGGCGATGTACGTGAAGATCCCGGTGTCGGAGCCGATCAGGGCGACGACGTGTGCCGTGCCGAAGAGGACACTCGCGCCGGCGATGGCCGGGGCTGGACCGAACGCCCGGCGCAGTAGCCCCTGGACGGCCCCTCGGAAGAGGAGTTCCTCTCCCGGACCCACGAGCAGGATCGTGATCGGGATCATGTAGAGAAAGAGGCGGGGATCCTGCTGGCCCTGTACGATGACCTGATTCTGCGCGCTCTCGACGCCCAGCGCCGTGGCGATGGCACCGACGATCCACACCGACACGAGCAACCCCGCGAAGGCCGCCGCCATCCAGACGACGTCCGAGAGCGTCGGGACGCGCCAGTCGACGAGGTCGTAGTCGTCATTGACGGCGAGATAGGCGACGACGACGAGGATGAATCCGGCGAACTGCAGGACGCTCCCGACGACGCTGGTCGCCAGCGAGGAGCCCCCCACGTTCCCGGTCAGTATCCCTACCCCGACGACGCCGACGAGCGAGAGGATGACCCCCGCACCGAAGGCCAGCGCGACGATCCCGACCGCGTGTAACACCGACTGAACCTGCACCTCGGTGTCGGCGGGCCGATAGAGGTCCGAACTCATCGCCGAGGGCTTCGGTCCCGGCCCGTATATAGCCCCCGTTGACGCGCCGCGGAGAGCGCGCTCCGGGGCGAGGACGCCGGTCAGTCGACGCGCAGTTCGCTCTTCTCGTCCATCGCCCGCGTCCGATCGGTCGACTCGCCGGCGAGGGCGTCGCGCGCGGCCTCCTTGCCCCACTCGACGGCAGGCTGGGTGAACGTGTCCACGTCGGTCAGCTCACCGGCCATGACGCAGGCGGCCTCCATGCCGTAGAGGAGGCTCCCGAGCCCGCGGGCATCCAGCGCGTCGACCTCCACGCGGACGCTCGGGCGCTCCGCCTCGGCGAGGCTGGCCTCGGTCGCCCGCAGTTCGGTGTCCAGCAGCTCCCCCAGGTCGGTCCCGGCGAGGTACGCGAGGTCGTCGTGCTCGACGTCGGGGACCCGCTGCTCGGGGCGCTCGCGCGGGCGCAGGAAGGTCACGAGCTTGTCGGCGCGGCCGGCCCGGTAGAGCTGGAGCTGGGAGTGCTGGTCGGTCGCGCCCAGCGCTCGCGCCGGGGTCTGGCCGCGGCCCTCCTTCCCGAGGCTCTCGGCCCACAGCTGGGCGAACCACTCCGCGAACGGCTCCAGGCGCTCGCTGTAGGGCACGAACGCGTTGATCGTCGCGCCGCGATCCTCCAGCGCGACGGCGGTCGCGCCGTAGGCGTAGCCCGGGCAGTCGAACAGCGAGGTCGCCAGCCCGTCGGCGGCCTCCCGGGCCCCCGCGAGCAGCCCGTCGAGGTCGATCCCGAGGATGGCCGCGGGGACGAGCCCGACCGACGACAGCGCCGAGAACCGGCCGGGAACCCCCTCCGGGACGGCCAGTCGCGGCAGGTCTCGCTCGGTCGCGAGTTCGGCCAGCGGCCCGGACTCGCCGGTGGTCACGACCGTCCGCTCGCTCCAGTCGACGCCGGCCGACTCCATCGCCTCGCGCACGACGAGGAAGTTCGCCAGCGTCTCCGCGGTGGTGCCCGACCGGGAGACGACGTTGACCGCCGCCGATTCGAGGTCGACCCCGTCGAGTACGCGCCGGACGTGCTCCGGGTCGACGTTGTCCAGCACGAGGTGATTCGCGCCGGCGTCGGGGCCGAGCGCGGTCGATATCGTCCGCGCGCCCAGCGCGCTGCCGCCGATGCCGACCGTCAGCACGGTCTCGGCGTCCGCGACGGGCGCGACCGCCTCGCGGATCTCGTCGGGATCGGTCCGCTCGGGCAGGTTCAGCGCGGCGTAGCCGAACTCGCCGTCCGCCCGCCCGCGCTCGATGCGCTCGTGGGCCTCCGCGACGCGCTCGTTCAGGTCTTCAAGCGCCGACCGGTCGATGCCCGGGTCGGCCGCCTCGGCGAGCGCGTTACCGATGTCGACTTCCATGGATCGGGAGACGGCTACCGGACACAAAAGTACCGCCCACCTTCGACGGTCATCACGCCGTTTAACCTCCGGGGCCGCGAAGCGCCGGCCATGGCAGGGGACGGGTCCGCCGCCGACGGGACCGCGAGCGGTGCGAGCGACGCCGACGCCGGCGACGGGAGCGCGACGGCGGGGAGCGGTCCCGGAACGGCGAGCAGCGAAGCCGAGAGCGTCGAGAGCGCGTACGGCGCCGACGGAACGGCGGCCGCCGACCCCGACGCGGACGACGGGGACGCCTACGGCGGCGTCGTCGGCGCGGCGCCCTACGCCGTCCGGGCCAGCGAGTCGTGGCTGTTACGCGCGTACGCCGTCGTCGGCGTCCTGCTGACGCTGCTCGTGGCGCTCCTGTTCTCGCTCGGCGTGGTCGTCCTGCTGGGGGAGACGGGCGGGGCCGTCGGCGGGAGCTTCACGTTCTCGCGGGCCTTCTTCGTCTTCGTCGGGTTCCTCGTCGTCGTGCCGCTGGTCGCGCCGCTGCTGTTCGTCGCCCGCCGCCACCGCCGCGGACGGGGCGACGCCGGCTACGACGCGACGCTGGGCGCGCTGGGATTCGGCTTCGTCGCGTCGCTGTACGTCGCGCTCGTGATCTCTGTCCCGCCGTCGCTGCGACAGCCGGCCGACGGCCCGCTCGCGCCCGTGGTCGACGCGCTCTACGCGCTCCCGGCGCTGGCCGGGCTGGTTCCGCCGACGGCCGTCGCCGTCGTCATGTGGCTCGTCGCTCGCCGCTGGCGACAGTGACAGCCCCCCGCGAGGGTCACAGCCGCCGCGGACCGACGGGGCAAAGGGCGGGGACCGAGTACGACCGCCCATGAAGACCGGCACGTTCCTCGTCGTCGCCGCCGACGAGGAGACGGCGACGCTGCGCGACGTGGAAGACGGACAGGTCGTGACGCTCTCGGAGAACCCGGACCTTGAGGACCGGATGGTCCTCGAGGGAACCGTCGAACCGGAGCCGCCCCTGGAAGTGGCATACCACGTGGCCGAGGTCGAGGCTCGTCGGACGATCCCCGTCGAGCGCAGCGATCTCGAGCCCACTGCGCAGGCCCGCGACGTCGCGGCCGAGCAGGACGTCGGCGAGGTCACCCGCCGCGAGCGGGCCGGCGAGGGCGAACTCCACGTCCTGACGGTCGACGCCGACCGGACCGACTCGGCCGTCGCGGACGTGATCGCGGACGAGGAGACCGTGGCGCGGGCAGCCCGCCTCGGCGTCGACCGCGTGGAGGTCCGGGCCGACGACGGCGTCGTCAGCGTGCGCTACCTGCCGGAGTGAGACGTCCGCGTGCTACGGCCCGGCCGCGCTCTGGACCTGCCAGCCGCCGCCCCCGGTGACTTCCTCGCGGTCGACGAACTCGAAGGCCGTCTCGTCGGTGATCGCCGGCCCGCCAGCGACGCGCTCGACCCGCAGCGGGACGTCCAGCGTGTCCCCGCAGCAGCCGACGCCGGTGAACTCCTCCCAGACGTCGCCCTCGCGCGCCTCGTCGTGGGCCGTCCGGAGGTAGGCGCGAAAGGAGGAGCGGTCGACGGCGTCGCGGCCCCAGTCGCTCAGGTCGCTCGGGTACGACAGCACGACGTCAGTGGCTGGTTCCATACTGGACGGTAACGGGCCCCACAGACAAGGCTCTCCCGGACGCGCGTCGCCGCCGCGAGCGGGCGGATCGGCAGCCGTCAACTTCTGGGATATAAGAAGGCTTATTCGGGCAGGTGGCACACCCACGCCCATGGTCGCATTCGAGGTACCGGAAGTCGATTACACGCGGTACTCGAACCGCCAGCTCATCGCGGTTCCGCTGGCGGTGCTCGGGGTCGCCCTGCTGGTCCTCCTCGCCTGGACGTTCCTGAACGGAGCGCCGGTGAACATGGGGACAGACTTCACGGGCGGGACCCAGTTGCGCGTGGCCGTCACCGACGGTGGCGGCGAAGCGGCGATTCGCTCCGCCTTCGATCAGGAAATCTCCGAGGTTCAGTACGCCCAGGCCAGCGGCGAGTACATCGTCACGTTCGGGCCGGACGCGGATTCGCAGGCGGTCGAAAGCGCCGTCTCCTCGGCGTCGAATCTGGAGAACCGCGGACTCAACCAGATCAGTCCCAGCTTCGGGGAGAGCGTCCAGCGGACGGCGCTGATCGGCGTCGGCGTCGCCTTCCTTGGGATGAGCGTCCTCGTGTTCGCCCTGTTCCGGACGTTCGTTCCCTCCATCGCCGTCGTCCTGTCGGCCTTCTCCGACATCGTGATTCCGGTCGCCCTGATGAACGTCTTCGGGATCGAGCTGACACTCGGTACCGTCGCCGCGCTCCTGATGATCATCGGTTACAGCGTCGACTCCGACATCCTGCTGAACACGCACGTCCTGCGCCGCTCTGGCGACTTCTACGAGTCGACCTACCGGGCGATGCGCACCGGCGTCACGATGACGATCACGTCGCTGTGCGCCATGGCCGCCATGGCGTTCACCGCCTGGCTGTTCGGGGTTCAGCTTCTGACCGCCATCGGACTCGTGCTCGTGTTCGGGCTGGCGGCGGACCTGATGAACACCTACATGATGAACGTCACGCTGCTGCGCTGGTACGTCTACGAGGGGGTGAACCGATGAGCCGGATCCGCGACAACCTCCGGATCACGCTGCTCGTCGTCGCCGTGCTCGCGAGCCTGTTCCTGCTGTTCGGCCCCGGCGTCGGCGGCGGCACCGACGGCAGCAACGCCACCGCGGCCAACGCCACGACTACCGACGGCCCGACGAATCTCCGCTACGGGCTGGAACTCTCCGGCGGGACGCGCGTCCAGGCGCCGCTGAACGGCTGGACCGCGACCGGTATCGAGTACGACGGCGCCGACCGGACCACCGTCCAGTCCGAGGTCGCCGGGAACCTCGACGGCGTGTCCGCCCGCGACGTCGCGGCCGTCCCGCCCACGGGCACGTCGGGTAACGGCTGGGCCATCGAGGTCCGCAGCGCTAACGCCTCCCAGTCGGACGTCAGGTCGGCCGTCGAAGCGGCCGGCTTCTCGCCCGGCCAGGTCCGGCAGGGCGTCACCAGCGACACGCGCGGCGAGGTCGTCGAGGTCCTCCAGAACAAGATCGACGAGACCGGCATCCAGGGCGGGCAGGTGCGGTCGATCTACTCCGTCAGCGAGGACCGCTACTTCGTCGTCGCCGAGGTCCCCAACGCCAACAGCTCCGAGGTTCGCGAGCTGCTGAGCGGCACCGGTCAGGTCGAGGTCCGGGCCTACCACGAGAACGAGAACGGCACCTTCGTCAACCGGACGGTCGCGACCAACGACGACTTCACGAGCATCGGCGTCCCGCAGACGAGCCAGGCCGGGAACCCGTACGTCTCCGTGAGCGTCCAGCAGGGCGACACCGCCCAGCAGTTCCAGCGGGACATGGTCGAGACCGGCATCGCCAGCACCGGCGGGAGCCGCTGCGGCTGGCCCGGCGAGAACGGTCCCTGTATCCTGATCGTCCGCGAGGGCAACGTCGTCGGGAGCTTCGGCATGCAGCCCCGCCTGGCCGAGTCGATGATGGACGGGAGCTGGGCCAGCGACCCCGGCTTCCGCCTGCCGACGAACAACTTCAGCGAGGCCCAGCAGCTGTCCGTGAACCTGCGCGCCGGCGCCCTCCCGACCGGGCTGGCGCTCGACCAGGGCTCGATCTCGTTCATCTCCCCGAGCTTCGGATCCGACGCCCGCATCAACTCGATCATCGCCGCCATCGCCGCCGTCCTGGCCGTCTCCGGCGTCGTGATCGCACGCTACGGCGACGTCCGGGTGGCCGTCCCGATGGTGCTGACCGCCCTCTCCGAGGTGGTCCTGTTGCTCGGGTTCTCCGCCGGCGTCGGGCTGGCACTCGACCTGAGCCACATCGCCGGGTTCATCGCCGTCATCGGTACCGGGGTGGACGACCTGGTGATCATCGCCGACGACATCCTGCAACAGGGCGACGTCCAGACCGACAGGGTGTTCCAGAGCCGCTTCCGGAAGGCCCTGTGGGTCATCGGTGCGGCCGCGGCGACCACCATCATCGCCATGAGCCCGCTGGCCATCCTCAGCCTCCAGCAACTGCGCGGGTTCGCCATCGTCACCATCGTCGGCGTCCTCCTGGGCGTCCTGGTGACTCGCCCCGCCTACGGCGACATCCTCCGCTCGCTCGTCATGGGCGAGGAGCGCTAGGAAACGTCGTTTCAGCTTCTTTCTCTCGATCCGTTTCGACCGCGACCGCAACCGCTGCTACCTGTTTCGAGAACAGCCAGAAAGCCCCGCGCCGTTCGCGGGCTGCGACTCGCTGTGCTCCTTGCTCACTGCGTTCGCTGTCGTTCGAGAGAGCGAAGCTCTCTCGTGATCACGGAAGACACCTCCGGCGTCTTTCGAACGACGGTGCTTGCGTCGTCTCGCTCCGCGAACGGCGCGCCCCTTTCAATCCCGCCCGCCTGGACAGCCGAACCGGCCGGGACTGAAAGGGGCCGGAGTGTCGACGAACCCCGGCGACGTAAGGACCGCAGGGCGAAGCTCGAGGACCGCAGCGAGCCGCGGGAGTCGACACTCCGGGGGCCTTCTGGCTGTTGAGGATGCTATCCCTACTGTCCGTAGTAGCCGTTCGATCGTCGCCTAGAACTCCCCGAGAGTGGCCTGCTCGGCCGCTGCCAGCACGTCCTCGCAGGTGGACCACGAGGCGCGGGCGCAGGGCGGGAGGTCGCCGCTGGAGTCGACGTAGTCGGCCAGAAACTCGCGGGTCGTGGGGTCGCTGGGATAGCCGCTACCGACGGCGCCGAACTCCTCGCGGAGGTCGTCGACGTGGGCCTCGCGAGCTTCCTTGGCGACGATGCTGGCGGCGCCCACGAGCGGGTCGGTCTCGTCGGCGCCGTGGGCGGCGTTCACGGTGACAGTAGCGTCGACGCGCTCGGCGACGCGGCGGCCGAAGCGGTCGGCGTCGGTGTCGCCGGCGTCGACGGTGCCCGCCAGGCCGTCGCGAGCGACGCCGGCGAGCGCGCGGCCGTGAGCGTCGACGGTCAGCGCGTTCATGTCCGTCTCGGGGTCGTCGATGCGGTCGACTGGTACCTCGGCGACGGCGACGTCGGCGACCGCGCGGATCTCGACGTCGAGGGCGGCGCGCCGCTCGGCGGGGATGCCCTTCGAGTCGCCGACGCCGTCAGGCAGGTCGGCGGGATCGCAGCGGACCGCGGCGGCGAACATCGACCCCAGTACCGGTCCCTTGCCCGCTTCGTCGACGCCGAATGGCACGAGTACGGACTGGCGTGCGGCGGTCAAATGCGTTCTGGATGTGGTCGCTTCCGTCGGCGCCCACGACTGGATAAGCTGACCGTACCGGCGGTGATCGGATGAACGGTCAGCGGACGCTTTGTCCGTCGCATCCCGAGTGAACTCGGGCCTGGCTTCCGACGGCGGACGGTACGGCGGGCGATTCCGGACACGCGCGGTTTCCAACAGACTATGGGCAGCTCAGACAACGCCGAACGCGGCGGGGACGAACAGGTATCGCTTGCGACGCGGCGGACGATCCTCTCGCTGGCCGCCGTCGGCGGGACGGCGATCGGTCTCGGTCCGGTTCTCGGGGCGGCACAGACGGAGCCGGAGCAGATCGAACTCGGCGGCGACACGACCGGCTGGGTCGGCCGGGCGCCGGCCGACATCGAGGACGAGACTAACCCGACGCTGACGCTGGTGCCGGGGCGGAGCTACGAGGTTGTCTGGGAGAACGTCGACGGCGTGCCGCACAACTTCGTCGTCCGGGACGGCAGCGGCGAGGACCTGATCCGGAGCGAGATCATCAGCGAGGAGGGCGCGACCCAGACCGTCGAGTTCGAGGCGACCGATGCGATGGCCGAGTACCTCTGTGAGGTCCACCCGAATACGATGGTCGGGGACGTCTCCATCGAGGCGGCACAGGACACGGCGACACCCACCCCGACGCCCGAAGCCGAACAGGAGAGAACGGAGACCGAGACCGAGACGGAGGAGGCGGACGAGCCGGCATTCGAGTCCGACATCGTCGAGGAGCAGGTGGGCGACGTGGCGTCGCTGACGCTGGACCTCGGCGACCGCGACCGGGTGCGGGTCTCGCTCGGAGCCGAGGCCGTCAACTACTTGCTCTCGTTCACGGTCGTCGACGGGAGCGGCGACGACGTGGTGACGATCGAACTCGACACGTTCGTCGCGGGCCGTGGTGACGACCCCCCGTCACGGCGGCAGACGACGAGGACGGGATCCGGACCGTCAAGCGGGAGATAGCCGGGGCCGACCCGTCGCTCAGTTCGGCGCCGTACCCGGTCGAGGCGTCCGTGGACGGCCGCGTGGTGGCGGAGACCCTGCTGTCCCTCCAGCCCCGCGAGACGGAGGGCGCGGTCGCGGGCGTCGCTCCGCAGCGAGCGGACCCCGCCCGCTCGGACGACTTCGCCGAGGAGGTCACCGAGCGCCAGTCGGTCGCCACCGGTGACTGGGCAGTCGTCCGCGTCGACGCGTCGGGCCTGTACGCGACGCTCGACGACGCCGCGGACCTCCGGAACGACGAGTACGGCTACGACCTGACCGTCGAGGAGGCGGACGTGATCAACCGGCCGCCGGAGGAAGTCCCCCTGGAGGCGATCACGCTCGTCACGGACGCCGAGAACGATCGGTTCTTCGCGGTCGTCGACAGCGGTCGCCTCGAGGTCGAGCAGCCCTATCGGGCGACGTTCACGATCACGGACGACAACCCGTACGTGGCCGACGGCGAGGAGGAGAGCGTCTCGGCGGTGTTTCGGGCGGTCGAACGGAGCGCGACGATCGACGCCGAGGAGCCGGTTTCGATCCCACCGGAGTCGGTGACCGTCTCGGGGACGACGACGGTCGCACCGGGGACGACGCTGACGGTCGCTGCCACCGGCGAGGGCGGCGACGCGTTCCTGCTGACCGCCCGGCCGACCGTCGAGGCGGACGGCTCGTGGTCCGCGTCGATGGACTTCTCCGACGCGGAACCCGGGACGCCCGTCACTGTCGAGGTGCTCGGGTTCTCCCGATCCGTCGAGGGAGACGTGAGCGGGCGATAGACCGGTGGACCGCCGACGCCGGTCCCGTAGCGTCACCCCGCTTCCGGCGTCCGAGAGGAACATACCTTTGTCCGCCCGCAAGTAACCGCTACGCGATGCCCGGCCTCCTGCTGGCGCTCGGACTCGCGGTCGTCGCGACGGCGGTCATCTGGAAGGGAAGCGAGTACCTGGAGCAGTCCGCCGAGCGACTCAGCGCGTACTACGGCCTGCCCGTGGCCGTCCACGGGGCCGTCGTCGTCGCGGTCGGGTCGAGCTTCCCCGAGTTGAGTTCCGTCGTCATCAGCACGGTCGTCCACGGGGAGTTCTCGCTGGGCGTCGGCGCCATCGTCGGGAGCGCCATCTTCAACCTGCTCGTGATCCCGGCGCTGTCGGCGCTGTTCAGCGACGAACTGGCGGTGACCAGGGACGTCGTCCACAAGGACGCGCAGTTCTACATCATCAGCGTCCTCGTCCTGTTCATCATGTTCGCGCTCGGGGCGACCTACGTTCCCGGCGGGACGAACCAGGCGGCGATCCTCACGCCGCCGCTGGCGGTCATCCCGATCGCCACCTACGGCATCTACGTCTTCCTCCACCAGCAGGACGTCAGCGAGCACGCGCCGGAGCGGTCGACGGACGTCGACGTGGGCCGCGAGTGGGCCGTGCTGGCCGTCGCCCTCGTCCTGATCGCCGTCGGCGTCGAGGGCATCGTCCGGGCCGCCCTCGATCTCGGCGAGATCTTCGGGACGCCCAGCCTCCTGTGGGGGCTGACCGTCATCGCCGCGGCGACGAGCCTCCCCGACGCCTTCGTCAGCGTCAACGCCGCTCGAGAGGGGTCGGGCGTGACCAGCCTCACGAACGTCCTCGGGAGCAACACGTTCAACCTGCTGGTGGCGATTCCCGTCGGCGTCCTCCTCGGGGGCTCGACGACCGTCAACTTCCTCGCCGCGATTCCGACGATGGGCTTTCTGGCCTTTGCGACGCTGGTGTTCATCGTCTTCACGCGGACGGATCTCGAACTGTCAGACCGCGAGGCCTACGGCTTCCTGGGGCTGTACGCGCTCTTCCTCGCGTGGATGGCACTCGAGATCCTCGGCCTCATCGAGACGGTCAGGGGGATCTAGCGCGGACGGGCGGTGTGGTCCCGCGGGGACCCGTTCGAGGCCGTCGACCGCCGGTCACCCCGCCGGGAGGGTGAAGCGGAAGGTCGATCCCTCACCGGGGTCGGACTCGACGCGGATGGCGCCGCCGTGGCGCTCGACGATACGACGACACAGCGCCAGTCCGATGCCCGTGCCCTCGTGGTCGGCCTGCGAGTGGAGACGCTGGAAGACCTCGAAGACGCGGCCGGCGTCGTCGGCGTCGATGCCGACCCCCTCGTCGGCGACCGAGATCCGCCACCAGTCGTCGTCGGTGTCCGGGGCGTCCGGGCCGTTGCAGCGCTCGGCGGCGACGTGGACGCGGGGCCGTTCGTCGCCGCTGTACTCGATGGCGTTGTCCAGCAGGTTCTGGAACACCTGACGCATCTGACCGCGGTCCGCCCGGACGGTCGGCAGGGGGCCGGCGGTGATCTCCGCCCCGCTCTCGGTGATCTTCATCTGGAGGTCGTCGCGGACCTCCGCGAGCACGTCGTCGAGGTCGACGGCCTCGAACGGGTCGCCGCGGGACTCGACGCGCGAGTACTCCAGCAGTCCCTCGATCATCTCTCGCATGCGGTCGGCGCCGTCGACCGCGTAATCGATGAACTCGCGGCCGTCTTCGTCGAGCTCGTCGGCGTAGCGGCGCTCGATCAGCTGGAGGTAGCTAGAGACCATCCGAAGGGGTTCCTGCAGGTCGTGGGAGGCCGCGTAGGCGAACTGCTCCAGTCGCTCGTTGGACGCCTCCAGTTCCTCGATCAGTTCCTCCAGCCGGCGCTCGCGGTCGCGGAGGGCCTCTTCGGCCTCCTTCCGCGGCGAAATGTCGCGGAACAGTCCGACGAAGTAGCGATCGCCCTCGAAGACGAAATCGTTCAGGGAGATGCCGAGCGGCACCTCGTGACCGTCGGCGTGCTGTCCCGGAAGTTCGACGTACTCCCAGTCGATGTTGCGCTCGCCGGTCTCGAGGTACCGGCTGAGCGCGCTCAGGTGGTTCTCGCGGAGGCGCTCGGGGATGATGCTGAGCTTGCTGCCCCCGACGAGCTCGTCCGGGGAGTAGCCCAGGATCCGCTCGACGGCCGGGTTCGCGTACTGGATCTCGCTCGCCGTGTCGAGGACGATGATGCCGTCCGAGAGCGCGTCGGCGAGCGCGACGAACGCCTTCGCCGCGGTCTCTTCGACGCGTTCGGGGTCGAGACGGTCCCGGCCGTCCGCGTCCAGCGACGAGTTCGACTGCCGCGAGAGGAGCAGGGCGACGGCGCCGTCGTCTCGCCCGCCGGTCGCAGCGAGGTGGGCTTTGCACGGCACGACGTCGCCGGACGCCGTTCGGATCGGTACCACGAAGGCGAGCGACTCGCCGTCCTCGGCGCTGGCGTCCAGCACCGACTCGAGCGGGGACGGGACCGTCGCCAGGAGGTCGGTGAACGGCGCGCCTCGGACCGCTTCCAGGGACCGACCGGTGAGGGACTCGAACTCCGCGTTCGCAGCGACCACGTCGCCGTCGGACGTCAACCGAACGAACGCGAGGTCAGCCGCGTTCAGCAGCCGGAGGACCGTGGTCTGGGAGAGCAGGTCCGCGTCCTCTGCCGGCGGATCGCTCGAAGAGGGCACGACGCCGCTTAGGGCATGCCGACAATAAGTCCTCCTCTCGACACCGGTTCCCGGACCGGGAGGCCGCGACTGTCCGAGGTCGGTCGGGAAGCAGCGACTGACGGCAGAGCGGCCGCCATCTGCGGACGTGAAGCGGGTCCCGCCTCAGGCGAGGCGGCCGAACGCCAGCGTCCCGCTGATGGAGTCGATGTAGGCCTCGACGACCTGGCCCTCGCGGGCGCCCTCGACGAAGATGGTGTACTTGCCCTTCTCGGCGACGCCGTCTCCCTCGCGGCCGGTGTCGGTGATCTTCAGCTCGTAGGTCTCTCCCTCCTCGAGGGTCGGGCGGTCGGACTGGGTGTTCGCGGCGGGCTTCTTGGCGACGGGGCGGAAGGCGCCGCAGGCCTCGCAGCGGAGCATGTCCACGCCGTCCTCTCGGGTGAGGCGGGTGTCGGGCAGGCCGCACTCGGAGCAGGTGACGTACTCGGTCACGTAGGCGTCGACGGCCTCCTCGAAGTCGGAGACGGAGAAGGAACCGTTGTAGCGGGCCTCGCCGCCGTCGAACTGGCCGGCGGTACCGAGCTCGCGCTGGATGGCGCTGTGGACGTGGTCGGCGTCGCGGGCCAGCGCGTCCGCGATGTCCTCCAGGTTGGTCAGTCGGGTGAACGAGCCGTCCGTCTGGCCGACCGGGTCGGGGATCGACAGCCGGTCGCCGGCGTCGCGGGGCTGGTCCGGGAGCGCGTCGAACGCCCTGTCGAGGGCAGCGTCGTAGTTCATACCGGAGGGAGGCGGGAACGACGTAAAGACGTTCCGCGAGTGACGGTAGCACGACCGCGCGGATTCGCGGCCGGACGGGTGGACGGTGGCCGCCGACGGGTCGACGAGCGACGGTGAGTCGCCGGCTGGCCGGTCGAGTTTCGAGTGGCCCTCACTCGGCCCCGTCGCCGCCTTCGGGACCGCCCTCGCGGGGCTCTCCGACCCCGTCGGGGGCTCCCTCGTCGCCGCTCGCCGCGTCCTCGGTGGGGCGGACGACCACGCGCTCCACGCGGGCGCCGTCGACCGCCTCGACGGTGATCTCGGCGCCGTCGGCCTCGATCCGGTCGCCGGTCTCCGGCGCCCGGCCGAGTTCGTCGAGGACGAACCCGCCGATCGTTCCGAACTCGTCGCTCTCGAGGGCCGTCTCCAGGCGGTCGTTGACGGCCGCGATGGGGACGCCGCCGTCGACGGCGTAGGTGCCGTCGCCGCGCCGGTCGATCGAGGGCTCGCCGGCGGCGACGTCGAACTCGTCGCGGAGGTCACCGACGATCACCTCGACGACGTCCTCCGTGGTCGCGATTCCCTCGAAGCCGCCCCACTCGTCGATCACGACGGCGATCTGGCCCTCACGCTCTTGGAACGCGGTGAGCAGTTCGTCGCCGGTGGCCGTCTCGGGGATGAGGACGACGTCCCGCGCGAGGTCCGCCGCCGTCCGGTCGGCGTTCCCGTCCTCGTCCACGGCCGCGAGGACGTCCTTGGCGTCGACGAAGCCGACGACGCGGTCGTCGTCCTCCGCGTCGAGGACGGGGTAGCGCGTGTGCTTCTCCTCGGCGATCAACGCCCGCAGGTCGGGCAGCGGGAGGTCGGCCGGGACCGTCACCACGTCCGGCCGTGGGACCATCACCTCGCGGGCGGTGATGTCGTCGAACTGGAAGACGCGCTCGACCATCTCCACCTCGGCGGTGTTGACCTCGCCCTTCTGGCCCGAGCGGGTCAGGACCATCAGGATCTCCTCCTCGCTGAGCGTCTCCTCGGTCTCCGAGGCCGGCGGGATGCCGATCAGCCGCGTGAAGAAGTTCGCCGTCCCGTTGAACACGACGATGCCCGGGACGAACAGGTAGTAGAACATCCGCATGAACGGCGACACGAGCAGCGCGATTCGCTCGGCCTGCGCGATGGCGATGGTCTTCGGGGCGAGTTCGCCGAACACGACGTGCAGGAACGTGATGACGCTGAACCCGATCGCGAAGGCCATCAGATGCATGAGGCTCTCCGGGAGGATCGGCGCGAGCACGGGTTCCAGCAGGGCCGCAATTGCCGGTTCGCCGATCCAGCCCAGGCCGAGGGAGGCGATGGTGATGCCCAGCTGGGTGGTCGCGAGGTAGTCGTCGAGGTTGTTCACGGCGTTCTGCAGCGACTCGGCCCCGGCGGCCCCCTCCTCGACGAGCCCCTCGACGGCCGTCGACCGGACCCGCACGTAGGCGAACTCCGAGGCGACGAAGAAGCCGTTGAGCACGACGAGAAAGAGCGCGGCGACGACCCGACCGGCCGAGAAGAGGACGTCTACCATCGGTCGCTCCCCGCCCCGTCGGTCGGCGGTTGATCGTCCCGGCGACCGGGCGCGCAGTGCCGGCCGGGAGATCCGTCGGTCGACGGTCGGACGCCGTGCCCGTCGCTGTCGATCGGTCGCTGGCGATCCTCGTGCGCGCGGGGCGTGATAGTGACCACTCTGCCTAGTCTGCGAATCGCTCGAATGTAAGCGTGGGGTCGTTCGAGGGCGCGCTCCCCTCGCAGCGCGGAACCCGACAGTGATCGCGCTGTCGGCCCGGCGTGTCGGCACGCGTGTCGCCGACTACCGCCGCGACGGTCCCGCCGTCACTGATTCGATCCCTGGTCCTCGTCGGTGGCCTGCTCGCCCTTCTCCTCCACCTTGTCGCTGGCCTCCTGGCCCTTCTCCTCGACCTGCTCGCTGGCCTGCTCGCCCTTCTCCTCGACCTGGTCCGCGGCCTGATCGCTCATATCGGAGACCTGCTGGCCGGTCTGGCGGACCGTGTCGGCGGCCTCGTGGCTCATCTGCTCCGTCTGGTCGGCCGTCTGGGTGGCGACCTCCTCGATCTTGCTGGAGGCCTTCTCGACCGTCCCGCCCATGGAATCGGAACCGGACCCGGGGCCGGACCGCTTCCGGAGTACGTAGGCGACGGCGACAGCGGCGCCGACCGCGAGCAGGAGCGGGAACTTGCTGCCGCCGCTGCTGTCGGACGTCCTCCGGGTCATCTCCACCTCGGTCGACTGCCGGGTGTGGGCCTCCTCGACGGACTTCTCGACGTAGTCCCTGATGGCCTCTTCCATCTCCTGTGCGGCGTTCTCCATCTCCTGTTCGGGGTTCTGGCTGCTTAGTATGGATTTCATCGGTGACCTCACGGGTCCGTAGGGGCGGGAGGTCGAAAACTGTTAGCAATATTGACTGTTTTGTTGCAATGTAGTGACACGCCCCATATCCGTCTTGGCGGCGTAGAACGGACCGATGGTCAACGCGTTCTGGCTCGACCGAGACGTCGATCAGGCGGTCGCCTGGCTGGTCGACGCCCACGTGACCAGCAGCGTCTTCGAGTGCGCCATGGTGCTCACCACGGCCGCGCAGGTGAACGGCTACCCGGAGTCCGAGGACCTGTACTTCACACACGAGCACCACCCGCTCACGCGCTGGGCGGCCCGGAGCCACGCGAACTGGTGCCGGCTCTACGAGTACGCCGACGCCGCCCACGAGGAGTGGCGCCGCCGCTGGGACCACGACCCGGGGGACGAGCACGGCTCGTGGACGGTCGTACAGTCGCTCGACTGCGACGCCGTCGCGGACCTCGACTGGCCAGCGACGGGCCGCTCCGACCCGCCGCAGCTGACGGGCGAGTGGTCGGCCGACGACTACGTCGACGCCTACCGCTACTACTACGCCAACGACAAGCATCACCTCTTCGAGTGGTCGGGCGGGCGGTCGGAACCGCCGTGGATCGCCGAGTACACCGTCGCTGCGGGTGACGATACCAGTGCGGACAGCACCGACGAGAGAAACGAGTGACCGCCCGCCGGCGGACGCGAAGGCCTTTCCCCGCGGCACCCCTCGCTCATCCATGGACGCACCCGAAAACCGTGACCTCTGGGCCGAGCGGCGCGGCGCGTACTCGCCGGACTACTACGCCCACCACGGCCCCAACGACGTCAGCGAGGCCGTCGGCGACGCTCTCGCCGACGCCGTGTCGAGCGAGGACCCCGTCCTCGAACTCGGGTGTAGCTCGGGTCGCCACCTGGCGCACCTCCACGAGCGCGGGTTCGAGGACCTCCACGGCGTCGACGTCAACGGCGAGGCGTTCGACGTGATGGCCGACGAGTACCCCGACCTCGCCGCGGCCGGCACCTTCGTCGAGGGCGCGTTCGACGACGTGCTGCCCGACCTCCCGGACGATCATTTCGCCGCCGTCTACTCGGTCGAGACGCTCCAGCACGTCCACCCCGACGCGGCGTGGGTCTTCTCCGAGATCGCCCGCGTGACCGACCAGCGCCTGATCACGGTGGAGAACGAGGACGGCGAAGGCGGCGCGGCGGGCGACGCGAGCGACGACGGCGACGACGAGCGGGGCGACGATCCGCCGGTGAACTACGTCGACGGCGAGGTCCCGCTGTACTACCGGAACTGGCGGGACGTGTTCGAGGGGACGGGGCTCGAGCAGCTCCGCGAGACGGAGACCCGGCGGGACACGATGCGGGTCTTCGGGCCGGCGTCCGGCCGAACGACGTGAGGCCGGGCTCGAAAGGCGAGTGGAACGAGCCTTTCGGCGTCCAGTCGAACGGCGTGAGACTGGGCTCGACAGACGACTAGAGTTTTTACCGACGTTTTCCCAATCTCCGGGCGATGAGTGACGAAGACGTCGACGGTGCCGAGGAGGAGACGCCCGAAACTGACTCGACGGCCTGGTCGTACGGCCTGGTCGTCGCGGGGGCGGTGAGTTACGGGTGTCTGCTGTTCGTCTGGTTCCTGTTGCCGGCGTACCTGTCGACGATCGTCGACCAGGTGGGCCTCTCGGGGACGGAGGCCGGCGTGCTGACGGGTGCAGTCCCGCTGACGTACGTCCCGCTGGCGCTGTTCTCCGGGCTGGCGGTCGACCGGATCGGGCCGGTCCGGAGCATCGCGGCCGGGCTGGTCGTCTTCGGGACCGCACAGGCGGCCCGCAGCGCCGCGCCGGGGTTCCCGTCGCTGCTGGCGGCGACGATACTGCTGGGCGTCGGCGCGACGGCGATCACCTTCGGCCTGCCGAAGCTGGTCTCCACGCTGTTCCCGCCGGACCGGACGGGCTTCCCCTCCTCGATCTACCTCGTCGGCTCCTCGGCGGGGACGGCGACGGCGTTCGCGGTCGGACGCTCGGTCCTCGGGCCGGCGCTGGGCGGCTGGCGGCCCCTCTTCCTCTACAGCGGGCTCGCCTCGATCGCCTACGCCGGCGTCTGGCTCGCCGTCGCGCGGCTGGCGCCGGTCGACGGCGACGGCGGGGCGGCCGGCGCGGCCACCGGGTTCTCGCGGGCGTCGCTCGCCCGGGACCTGCGCGCGGTGCTCGGCCACCGGGAGCTACGGCTCGTGGTCGTCGTCGGCACGATGAACCTGCTCGTCATCCACGGGATGCAGGGATGGCTCCCCACGGTGCTGGAGACGCGAGGGCTGTCAGCGGCGCTGGCGGGCCGGGCGACGAGCCTGCTCGTCGTCGCCAACGTCGTCGGCGTCCTCGCCGTCCCGGCCGTCGCCGACCGCTACGGGCGCAGGCGGGCGGCGATAATCGGTTGCGGGGGATCGGCCGCCGCGGGCGTGCTGGCCGTGCTCGCTGGCGCGACCGGGCCACTGGCTCTTTTCGGCGTCCTCGCGACCGGCTTCGGCGTCGGCGGCGTCTCGCCGCTGGTGCGGGCCATCCCGCCGGATCTGGAGGGCGTCGGTCCGCGGCTCACGGGAACGGCCGTCGGCTTCGTGTTCGCCGTCGGCGAGGTCGGCGGGTTCCTCGGCCCGGTCGCCGTGGGCACGCTCCGCGACCTGACGGGCTCTTTCGGGCCCGGGCTGGGCGTCCTCGCGGCCGGCGGACTGGCGGTGACTATCGTCGGGACGGCGCTGCGGGAGGTCTGACGGCGACCGGAGAACCGCCGATCATCGTCTCGCCCGCGTCCGGACGACGCGGCGGATCGTCGCGACGTAGTCGTCGGGCCGTTCGAGCGTGCAGACGTGGCCGGCGCCGGCGATCACCTCGACGTCGGCGTCCCGCGCGGTCGAGGCGTGGGCCTTCTCGCCGAGCCGATTGAGCAGATCCCACCGACCGTTGCACACCAGCGCCGGGCCGGGGTAGGCCGCGAACGCGGTCCGGAAGTCCCGGCCCGCCAGCTCGTGGCCCGCTTCGCCGAACTGCTTCGGGTAGAAGCCGGCGTCCTTGATCTCGCGTTTCACGTCCTGCTGGAGGTCCCGGCGGTCGACCCACCAGCGGGACACCTTGTCGACGCCGCGCCGCACCAGCCGGCTCTTCGTCGCCGCGTTCGACGCCTTCGAGACGGCCCGGGTCAGCGTCTCCAGCGAGCCCACGGGGTTGGCGCTGCTGCCGGAGATCACCAGCGCGTCGACCATATCCGGGTTGCGCTGCGCGAACTCCGTGGCGACGTACCCGCCCAGCGACAGGCCGGCCAGCGTCGCCGACCCGCCGGCCTCCTCGTCGATCACGTCCGTCAGGAGGTCCAGCGCGCGCTCCATCCGGAAGTCCAGTTCCGAGCGGGTGCCGTGGCCGGGGAGGTCCGGCACTACGACGCGGAACTCGTCGGACAGCGCCTCGCGCTGGGGCGCCCACAGCGCCCGCGTGAAGAGGACGCCGTGGACGAAGACGATCGGTTCGCCGTCCGGCGGGCCGGCGACGTCGACGCCGCGCAGCCCCGCCCCGGCGGTTGTCTGGCTCATAACGTCCCCACGCGGCCCCCCGAGTTTGTTATATCCGTGTTACGATCGTCGGGCCCCCGCGGCCGCAGACGCGGGCCCGGTACGGCGACGTTTACGTGCGCGAGGTACTCTGTGCCCGGCGCAGACCGCGTGGCGTCGCGCTCGTTCGCGCCGCGGCCCGTGGAACGCGGACCAGCCACGCGACGCGACCGCCCTATAGTAGAAATTGAAACTATTCACACATCGAGGGGGACTCCGAGTGCCCCTCGAGTGTGTCGGTGCGTTCATTTTCTACTATAGCGATCAGCGCCGCCCTCGCTTTCGTCGTCGTCACCCTCGCCCGCGTCGCTCTCGGTGCTAGACGCGCTCTCGCCGGACTCGGCGTCCTCGTCGAGCACGTCCTCGGAGATCTCCTCGTCGACGGTCATCTCCCCGGGTTCCGCCGGTTCCGCGTCGGGGTCCTCGACGGTGCGCTCCTCGACGGCCTCGGCTGGCAGGTCGGCCTCGGTGGGTTCGCCCGCTTCGGCCTCGGCATCCGTTTCCGTCCCGTCGTCGCCCTCCTCGTCCGCCTCGCCGGGTTCCCGGATGGTGATTTCGTGCGCGTCGCCGGGGAGGGCGTCGCCGGCAGTCCGGCGGACCTCGCCGGCCGACGGGACGGCGTCGACGCCGAGCCGCCTGGCGATGGCGTACGCGACGCCGACGAGTCCGAGCAGCGTAAGGAGTCGGCGCATGCCGGTCTCAGGCGTGGGCCGACGGCCGTCCGCGTCTTCGCGTTCTCGTCGGAGTCCGACGGCGCGCAGGACTCGCCACAGTAGATGAACCATGTGTTCCGTTGGGTATGCACGATGAAGTCCGTTGGGGACGGCAGTCCGGCCCTCGTCGGGCGACGTGGACTGACTGGGCACGGCGGGAGCGGTGTGACTGCTCGGTGCCGCCGCACGGGAGCGGCCACTGGAGGAACTGCCCGATCCGTCCGGCCGCTTTCCCGCTATAGTAGCATTGAACGCACTGACACACTCGAGGGGCACTCGGGGCGCCCTTCGATGTGTGAATAGTTTCAATTTCTACTATAGTTTCGACTTGTAGACGACGACGGCGTCGGCCGCACGTGATAAGTCAAGAGTACTGGTATCGGGACGGAAACCGGGGACCAGACCGCGGCACAGCGTCCGTCTGCCGCGCTCCTCCGGTGCCAGGTCCTCGCTTGCGTATCGCCGCACCTACCCTCCCCCATATCGTTCAAGGGTCGCCATATCGAATCCCGCGTCTGCCTGCCGTCGCGCAAAGCCGATCCTTGGGGGATCTGGCCGCTGTATAACAAACTCGCTTGCCGGCGATACGTCCGATGGATCCATGCCATGACAGATTCACCAGCAACGACGAGCGGGCTGAAAGCGCTGCTCCTCGCGATGACCGTCGTACTCTCGGCGGGAACCGCAGTCGCGTTCACAGGAGTTGGAGCGGCCAATCAGCAGGAAGGTAACGCCCAGAGCGTCGTCGCCGAAGACGTCCAGGCCGAGACGGTCACGATGTCGAACGTCACGGTGTCCAACCTGACCATATCACTGGACGAGCTCCGGAGCACGGACGAGCCGATGCGCGACGGGTTCGAGGCCACTATCGGCGATAACGTCGAAGGCTTCGAGGCCGAACGCGTCGAGATCGGTTCGATCGACTCGGCGTCGATCACCGTCGAAGACGGCGTCGCGACGATCGACGCCGAGATCGAATCGGTCACGCTCGAAGGCGTCTCGGCCGACCGCGTGACCTTCGAGGGCGCCTCGACGGAGGCGTCCGCGCTTCAGGGAGTCCTCCTGAACGGACACCTGAGTGCCGAGTCGCTCACCGTCGAGGACCTCTCCGTGGGCACGCTGACCATCGAATCCCCGGGCGTCGCGCCCGAGGAGACGGAGACGCCTACCGAGACGGAAACTCCGACGGAGACTGAAACCGAGACTCCGACTGAGACGGAGACTGAAACTCCGACGGAGACTGAAACCGAGACTCCGACTGAGACGGAAACCGAGACTCCGACGGAGACTGAAACCGAGACTCCGACTGAGACGGAAACCGAGACTCCGACTGAGACGGAGACGGAAACCGAGACTCCGACTGAGACGGAGACGGAAACCGAGACTCCGACTGAGACGGAGACTGAAACTCCGACGGAGACGGAGACGCCCGATGAGGTTACCCCGGGTGACGAAGTCCCGGAGGATAACGAGACCGTCGGTATCATCGACAACGAGACCGAGGTCGACAACGAAACTGCCGACCAGCAGGAAGCGGCAGTGACCTTCGCGGACCAGACCTCGAACGGTACCACCGTCGTGGTCGACGGCGTCACGCTGAGCGACGGCGGCTACGTCGCGATCCACAACGAGACGCTGTTCGAGGGCGACGCCGTCGGTAGCGTCATCGGCGTCTCCGAGTACCTCGAGCCCGGGGACCACGAGGACGTGAACGTCACGCTCTTCAACGTCACCGGCGCCGAGTTCGATCGGGACGCCCTCCAGGAGGATCAGCAGCTGACCGCGATGCCTCACGTGGAGGACACCCAGAACGGGTCGTACGACTTCGTCGTGAGCAACGGGGTCGAGGACGGTCCCTACCTCAGCGACGGTGAACTCGTCATCGACAACGCGTCGATAACCGTCGAGGCCGACGCCGTCGATAACGAGACCGACGTCGACGACAACGAGACTGTCGGGATCATCGACGACAACGAGACCGACGTCGTCGATAACGAGACCGGCGTCGACGACAACGAGACTGTCGGGATCATCGACGACAACGAAACCGACGTCGTCGACAACGACACGGACGTCGTCGACAACGAGACCGAGGAGGCCTCGGTCACCTTCGAGAACCAGACCTCGAACGGCACCGTCGTCACGGTGGACGACGTCACCGTCCCCGAGGGCGGTTACGTGACAATCCACAACGCCTCGCTGTTCGAGGGTGACGCCCTCGGCAGCGTCATCGGCGTCTCCGAGTACCTCGAACCCGGGACGCACGAGAACGTGAACGTCACGCTCTACAACGTCTCCGGCGTCGAGTTCGATCAGACCGCGCTCCAGGAGGACCAGCAGCTGACCGCGATGCCTCACCTGGAGACGACCGACAACGAGACGTACGACTTCGTCGCCACCAACGGGACCGAGGACGGTCCCTACCTCAGCGACGGTGAACTCGTCATCGACAACGCGTCGATAGCCGTCGAGACCGAGATGGTCGACAACGAGACCGATGCGATTGTCGATAACGAGACCGACGTCGACGACAACGAAACCGACGGGATCATCGACGACAACGAAACCGTCGACAACGAGACCGACGTCGACGACAACGAGACCGTCGGGATCATCGACGACAACGACACGGCCGTCGTCGACAACGAAACCGAGGAAGCCTCGGTGAACCTCGAGCGGCATATCACGAACGGCACCGTCGTCACGGTGGACAACGTCACCGTTCCCGAGGGCGGTTACGTCGCGATCCACAACTCCTCTCTGTACGCGGAGAACGCGACGGAGAATGCGGCCGTGGATAGCGTCGTCGGGGTCTCGGAGTACCTCGAGGCCGGGACGCACGAGGACGTGAACGTCACGCTCTTCAACGTCTCCGGAGCCGAGTACGACCGGGACGTCCTCGACGACTACCGCCTGACGGCGATGCCACACCAGGAGACGAACGACAACGAGACGTTCGACTTCGTCGCGACGAACGGGACCGAGGACGGTCCCTACCTCAGTGACGGCGAACCGGTCGTCGACAACGCCTCGGTGACCCTGGAGATCATCGAGGAGACCGACAACGAGACCGACGTCGTCGATAACGAGACCGACGTCGTCGACAACGAAACCGACGTCGACGACAACGAAACCGTCGGGATCATCGACGACAACGAAACCGTCGGGATCATCGACGACAACGAAACCGTCGACAACGAGACCGCCGTCGCGGCCAACGAGACCTCGGTGACCTTCGAGAACCAGGTCTCGAACGGCTCGACAGTCGTGATCGATAGCGTCACGCTGAGCGACGCCGGCTACGTCGCGATCCACAACTCCTCGCTGTACACGGCTAACGAGACCGTCGATAGCGTCATCGGCGTCTCCGAGTACCTCGAGGCCGGAACGCACGAGAACGTGACGATCGAGTTGTTCAACGTCACCGGCGCCGAGTTCCAGGAGTCGGCGCTCACCCAGGGTGACGTCCAGATCGCGATGGCGCATCAGGAGACGACCGACAACGAGACGTTCGACTTCGTCGCCACCAACGGGACCGAGGACGGTCCGTTCGTGGTCGACAACAGAACGGTGCTGGCGAACGCGAGCGTCACCGTCCAGCAGGACGCGTAACCCTTGCGACGGCAGCCCGGGGATCCGGTCCCCGGTCGCACCGCCGTTCTCATTTTTTCGGTCGCCACGAGGAGTGGCGACGCCGTCTCGCCGCTGTCGCGACTCGCCTATGCCCCGTCGATCACGTCGAGAGCGCACGTGGCGGCCTCGTCCGGTTGCTCGGCCAGCAGGTCGGTCGCCTCGCCCGGTCAGCGGTCGTCGCCGGTCCTGCCGAGGCCGGGGATGGCGACCACCGTCTCGACTCGTCCCATCGCGAGCGAGACGGTCAGGACGAGCGCGAGGTAGAACACCCCGACGACGACGTAGACGTCCGTGAACTGGAACGTGTCCGAGCCGATGTCCCGGGCCCGGCGGAACAGTTCGGGGACGGTGATGAACGCGGCCAGCGAGGAGTACTTCAGCAGGTAGACGAACTCGTTGGTCCAGCCCGGGATGGCGTAGCGCAGGCCCTGGGGCAGGACGACGTGGCGGATTCCCTGGAGCTTCGAGAGGCCGACGGCGCGGGCCGCGGTCAGCTGTCCCTCGTCGACGGACTGCAGCGCCGCGCGGATGTACTCGGACTGGTAGGCCGAGGAGTTGATCGTGAAGCCCACGACGGCGACGAAGACGGCGGACCGCGGGACGGGCCCCTCCCCGACGAACGCGAACCCGTCGAACCAGCCCGCCAGCGGCAGCCCGAAGTAGAGGAAAAAGAGCTGCGCCAGAAGCGGCGTCCCCCGGATCAGCTCCGTGTAGGCCAGCGAGAGCAGGTTGAGGACGCGTCCGCCGTACACGCGGGCCACGGACACGGGGACGGCGATGACCAGGCCCAGCAGCATGGAGACGACCGTCAGGAGGACGGTGAGGTAGGCGCCCGAGGCCAGCGCTGGCGCCGTCTGCGTCGCGAAGGCGGCGAGGTCGAACAGCCAGACGAGCCAGTCGAGCAGCGGGCTCGCCGGCCCGAGCGCCGCGGCGACGCCCCCGACGGCGTCGGCGACCGCCTCGAACGGCGCCGCCGGGAGCCAGGGCTCGCGCCCGCGGACGCCCCGCTCGGACCTGATCAGGTCCGGCAGGCCCACCGACGTGAACAGGCGGTCGAGGACCGTGTTGTGGTACGCCCAGCGGGCGAGCAGCCACGCCCAGAAGAACGCACCGACCGCGCCGACGACCAGCCGCCGCCGGCCGGGGAGTTCGCCGATCGCCTCCAGCTGGGTCTCCTCGTGCGCGCTCATCGGTCGAGGTCCGTCAGTTGACCGAGGAACGACCGGGTCCGGTCGTGCTCGGGGTCCTCGAACAGCCGCTCGGGCGGTCCGCGCTCGACGATCCGGCCGTCGTCGAGGACGGTCAGCGTCGACGCCGCCGACCGGGCGAAGCCCATCTCGTGGGTGACACAGAGCATGGTCATCCCCTCCTCGGCGAGGTCGTTCATCACTTCGAGCACTTCGCCGATGAGTTCGGGGTCGAGCGCGCTGGTCGGCTCGTCGAACAGGATGAGCTCGGGGTCCATCGCCAGCGCGCGGGCGATGCCGACGCGCTGCTTCTGGCCGCCCGACAGCTCCGCGGGGTAGGAGTCGGCCTGATCGGCCAGCCCCACGCGGTCGAGGTAGTCGTCGGCCGTCGCGCGGGCCTCCGACTCAGACATGTCCAGTACCTCGGTCAGCCCGAGGGTGACGTTGCCGCGCGCGGTGCGGTGGGCGAACAGGTTGAAGTCCTGAAACACCATCCCCACCCGGCGGCGCAGGTCGTTCTCGTCGATCCCGTGGATCTCCTCGTCGTCGAGGTAGATCTCGCCGTCGTCGATCTCGGTGAGGCGGTTGACGCAGCGCAGTAGCGTCGACTTGCCCGACCCGCTGGGGCCGACGATCACCTCGACGTCGCGCTGGTCCATCTCGAAGCTGACGTCGTGCAGTACCTCCTCGTCGCCGTAGGCCTTGTCGACGTTCTCGACGCGTAGCAGGCTCATTCGTTCCCTCCGGGGATCGCGTAGACGGATTCGAGGTAGTCGAGCGTCCGGTTCGTCGTGAACGTGAGGACGAAGTAGATGGCGGTGATGGCGAGGATGACCTCCATGACGGCGGTGCCCTGGCCGGGCTGGAGGTAGAGGTTCTCCGCCCGGGTCAGCAGTTCGGCCAGTCCGATGGCGAAAGCGACGCTGGTGTCCTTGAGGACGATCGTGAACTCGTTCTGGAAGCCCGGGATCGACCGGCGGACGGCCTGCGGGAAGATGACGTGGCGGACCGCCCCGCGGCGGGACATGCCGACCGCCCGCGCGGCCTCCATCTGGCCCTCGCCGATGGACTGGATGGCCCCGCGGAACACCTGGCTCTGGTAGGCGGCGCTGCGGAGGCCGAGCGCTAGCGTCGCCGCGAGGAAGGCGTCCAGCTGGACGTCCAGCACGGGCACCGTACCCAGTTGCGGGATCGGCAGGCCGAAGTAGAACAGGACGATCAGCACGACGATGGGCGTCCCGCGCAGGACGACGCCGGCGGTGCTGACGGACTCGCGCAGGCGGCCCGACCCGTACACCTCGACGGCACCGGCCGGGAAGCCGGCAGCGAAGCCCAGCGCGAGGCTGGTCGCCGTCAGTAGCACGGTCACGATCGTCCCGAGGAGAAGGAACTCCCAGTTTTGCAGGACGAACAGCCAGTCGCCGGCCTGCAGCGGGACGGACGTCATGCGCTATCCGAAGTACTCCGAGACGAGGTCGTCGTAGGTGCCGTCGTCCCGGATCTCGGCCAGCGCCGAGTTGATGTCCTCGATGCGGTCGTCGTCCTCGCGCATGCCGAAGCCGAACTGCTCGCCGGTCTCGATCTGGAAGGCGATCTCGACCGAGCGGTCGCCGGTGAAGTTCTCCGCGACGGGGACGTCGATGACGACGGCGTCGACGTTGCCGTTCTCGAGGTCCTCGACGGCCAGCGTGTAGTTGTCGTACTGGCGGTAGTCCTCCCCGCTGATGGTCCCGTCGTCGATCAGCCCCTGAACCTGCTCCTCGCCCGTGGTACCCGACTGGGCGCCGACGCGCTTCCCCTCCAGGTCGTCGGTGCTCTCGGGCTGGAAGTCGCCGCCCTCGCGGACGAGCACGGCCTGGTTGGACTCCCAGTAGGGGTTACTGAAGTCGATGGTCTGGTCGCGCTCGTCGTTGATGGTCATCGCCGCGGCGACGAGGTCGATGTCGCCCTCGGTCAGCGACGGGATCAGCGAGTCGAACTCGATGTCGACCCAGTCGCCCACCTCGTAGCCGGCGCGGTCGATGGTCTCCTCGGCCAGCGCGACGTCGAAGCCGACCAGTTCGCCGCCCTCGGTGTACTCGAACGGCGGGAAGCCCGAGGCCGTCCCCGGGACGATAGTGTCGTCGCTCCCGCTGCCGCCGCCCTGACAGCCGGCGACTGCCGCGGACGCGCTCGCCGCGCCGACGGTCTTCAGATACGCGCGGCGGTCCATGCTAAATCTGCGCTCCATACCCGTTCCCTTGAGATATTCCGCTTTCAACGTTACGACAAGCGCTAATTCGTTATTAGGTGGAAACCAGATTGGGACGAAACCGTTACACTGATCACCCACCGTCCAGCGTGACCTCGCCCGTCCCACCGTCGTAGAGCGTGCTCTCGGCGACATCGGCGGTGCCGACGGGCTCGCCGTCGACGCTGATCTCGTAGGTGCCCTCGGCAGTCACGCCGCTGTCAGTGTAGCCGTCCTCGACGTCCGCGTCCTCGCGCGTCGCGTACGGCACCGTCATCGAGAACTCGCCGTCCTCGCCGACGGTCGCGGTCTGCGTGTAGGTGAACGTCCGGTCGCGCTGTTCGGTGGTGAGTTCGAGTTCGGCGGTCACCGTCGTCCCAGCGGGCGCGTCGACGGTGCCGTTCAGGTGCGCGCCCTCGACGCGCTCGAAGACCTTCACCACGGGCTGCATGCGCACGTCGTAGACGGCGACCTCGACGTCGGGGTCGTCCTGCAGTTCGGAGAGCGACTCCGCGAGGCTCGGCGTCACCGGCCGGTTGACGTACTCGGGGTCCCAGCTCTCGCCGCCGTCGCGCGAGACCGCGATGGTGACGAACTGCGACTGCTGGTCGTCGTTGTGGACGAGCCGGTAGTGCTCCATCCCGTCGGCGTCGTCGAAGTAGAGCCGCGAGAGCACGGTGTCGTCGTAGGCGTCGTTGCGCGCCGGCGCGGTGACGGTCCCGCTGACGGTGCTCGCGTCCTCGTTCACCCGGACCTCCCGGGACTCCCGGTACGTGCCGGTGTCCTCGCCGGCGTAGGTCCGCATGCTCTCGAACTTCCCGCCGACCATCTCGTCGTCGATCATGACGTACCGGGTCTCCTCGCCCCGCTGCTGGGCGGTTCGCTCGTCGGCGAGCGCGTCCAGTTCGGCCTCGTCGAACTGGTTGAGGTCGTCGGACCGCTCGGCGGCGGGGATCGCTTCGAGGACGCGTTGCGCCCGTTCCTCCGAGTCCGCCGTGAAGAAGGCGGCCGCCGAGCGGGCGTTCTGCTGGAAGGGGTTCGCGTGCGGGATGCGCTCGGCCTGGACCGTGATGATGTGGCCGTAGTCCCACCACGACATCACGCCGTAGGCCCCCTCGGGGTACGCGAAGTCGTCGTCCTCCGGAACGGGGTAGGTGCCGTAGTAGCCGAACTCGTCCGCGTTGTCCGCGCCGCCCCACGCGCCGGGTGCGGGGCTGTTCTGTTCCAGCCAGTGGTTCGTGCTCTGCCAGCGCATGGCGTCCCGGCTGGGGCGCTGGTCACCCCCGGCGTCGAGGACCGTCGCCGGCGCCGCCAGCGGCGTCAGCGGGAGCAGCACGACAGCCGCCACCCCCAGGAGCACCGCCACGCGACCGACGTCGATCACGCGCACCTGCGGGAGGTCGCTGCGGTCGATCCCGCCGACGATCTCCCCGACGAGGGCGGCGTTCAGCGCCGCGACCGGCGCGACGTAGTAGTAGTGGAAGCGCTGCTGGGTGACCGCCATCGACGTGAGGACCAGCGCCCAGACGACGATCAGCACGTGTTCGGCCCGGTGGTCGTCCCCGAGGACGGACCGGGCGGCGAGCGCGGCCAGGCCGATCAACCCCGTGAGGAACGCCGGACCGTACTGCTCGTAGAAGAACCCGAGGGGGTCGTCCGGCGGCCCCGCTTCGGGGACGGTGAGCGCCGTCGACGTGTATCCGACCGGGATCAGTCGACCGTACACGCCCCGGAGGATCCGGTCCCAGACCTCGGGCAGGACGAGCGCCATCACGGCCATCGAGACCGCGGCGCCGCCGGCGACGGCGGCCGGGTAGTACCGCTCGTCGATCCCGCGACGGTCCCACTCGCGGGCGAGCCACGCCATGAAGACGCAGCCGCCGGCGACGGCGAAGGCGAGCGCCGGTTGCAGCGGCCCCTCGGCCGCCGGGTGGATCTCGGTGACCTCCATCGTCGCCGTGGTGAGGAGCCCGGTGACCGCGAGCGCCACCGCGCCGACGAACGCGAGCGGTTCTGGGCTCCCGCCGCCGACGTACCGCGCGCTCAGTTCGATCGCGAAGAAGATCGCGAGGATCCCGACGAGGACGACCCCTGGCGGCCACACCCAGAGGTAGAGCGCGACCGCGACGCCCGCGAGGGCGGCGTAGCCGGCCGGCCGACGGAGCGTCCCCCACTCGCGATCGGCGACGCGCCCGTAGCTCGGCCGCTCGCGCTCGGCGACGGTCAGCGCGACCATCGTCGCCAGGACCGCCAGGGACATGAACAGGACCTCGGCCGCGTGGTGCTGGTACATCCCCACCGTGCTCTTCCCGATGAACCGACCGGGGAACAGCGCGAGCAGGACCACGCCAGCCAGTCCGCCGATCCGCCCGCCGAGGCGCTTGCAGACGAAGTACGTGGGGATCGCGACCAGCGCGGCGATGGCGGGGACGGCCAGCAGCGCGACCGAGAGGACCGTCTCCGGCGTCGGATCGCCCCCGCCGACGAGTATGGCGGCGGTCGCGACGATCTGGTCGAACAGCGTGCCGAACTGGCCCACGTAGGTGCCCGTCGGGAACGCGGTCCACGGGTCGTACGGCATCGTCTGCGGCCAGTTGCGGACCGTGTACATCGTCGTCCGCCAGTGGTACCACGAGTCGACCGCGGTGAGCCGGACGCTCCCGTCGTCGCGGACGAAGTTGCCGTAGGACTGCGCGCGGACCCAGAACATGAACGCCATCGCGAGGAGGAGGTAGGAGGGAACGTGCGGTAACCGCCGGACGAATTCGAGGAGGGGCGTCACGTCGACGGTCCATCCGTCACGTTCCGTTCGCTCGGCCATACGCTACCATCGAGTGCCGGGAATAAGGGCTCGGTGCCGGCACACGCTGAGGGGCCCCGATCAGTCGGGGCTGGCCGGCGGCTCGGCGACGGGCGCGAACGGCGGAAGACTGGCCTCGGCACTCATAGGGTTCGTCACCGCCAGGTGGTCATCCTCGCTCGGAACCGGAGTCGCCGTCGCCGGCGACGCTCGTCATCGGCCGTGCGGGGGTAGGCGGGGGAAGGGGAAGTGGATTACTGTCGGTCGCGCGCTAGCCGGCCCACTCGCCGCGGACGTCGCCGGCGAGGTTGTCGCGCCAGTTGCTCCAGCTGTCCTCGCAGTCGGGGTTCTCGCCGATGTGGTCGACGAAGCCGGCGCCGGGGTCGACGAGGTCGTCGCCGCAGAACGGGCAGGTCTCCGGGTCGCTCCAGTCGGTTGCGGTTGCGCTCATGGCTACCTGTCGATTGTCCGATCAGACACATAAGGCTATCCGGCATATTATCTAAACTGTACGTTGGGATATAATGCCCCTAATATCGACGACCGGATGACCCCGGCGTAGCGAGCAGTGGCCGGCGGCGTCAGTCGGAGGCCGCCGGGGCGGCCTTGCTCGTCGGCGCGATGTCCCACCGGTCGGCGGTGGCGCCGTCGACGTCGACCTCCCGGAGCGCGGCGAACTCCTCGCGGGTTTCGAGGGCCTTCCAGGCGATCACGTCCAGTCCGGCGGCGTGGGCGGCGTCGACCACGTCCGTCTCCAGACAGCAGTCGTAGTGGGGATGGACGGCGTCGCAGCCCAGCTCCAGCGCGGTCGCGAGGTTGGCCTCGGGATCGGACTCGAAGAGGAAGCCGGTCGGCACGTCCCACTCCAGGTCGCGGACCGCCGCCAGCGCCGTCTCGTCGAACGAGGAGACGGCCACCTCGCGGTCGACGCCGGCGACGGCGTCGCGGACGTCGGCGGCCAGTCCGGTCTCCTTCAGTTCGACCTGGACGCGGACGCCCTCGGGGACGGCGTCGAGGACGGCCCGGAGGCGGGGAACGGTCTCCCCGGAGTCGAGCACTTCCAGGTCGCCCAGGCGGTCCCAGGGGAGGTCGGCGACGCGGCCCTCGGCGTCGGTCAGCCTGTCGACGCGCTCGTCGTGGAAGGCGACGAGTTCGCCGGAGCCACAGCGGCGGACGTCGACCTCGATAGCGTCGGCGTACCGGGCCGACTGCCGGACCGCGGCGACGGTATTCTCGGGATACTGGTCGGCGCACCCACGGTGCGCGATGAGGCGCATTACCCGCGCAAGGCGAAGCCTCCCATTAACGGCTTCGCTTCACGCTTCCGGCGGCCGATTCTCCATCGTCAATCGACCGGGATCCCCGGAGAAAGCAGTCGTTTCCACGCCACGGTCTCCGTCACAGCGGACGGTGAACGCGTCTCGCAGACGTCCGCGCTGAACGTCGCCCGAGAACGCTCCTGTGCGAACCGCCTCGAATTCACTCGTGGGTCGCCGACGTCTGAAGGTCGAGTCCGTCAGGGGCGTCCAGCGGGAGTTTGTCGCGGGCGGCGGCCCTGTCGCTAGGGTAGTTGATCTCGACGTGACCGCCGGACGGGATGGGGACCATCTCCGTCACGACCCGGGTGTAGATGCCCGGGTACCACTCGTCGCGGTGCGCGGCGAGGTGCGCGCGGGCCTCGTCGAGGTGGGACCGATCGACCACGCCGAGACCGGCGTGCCGGTGGCCGCGGATCATCCCGTAGTCGGTGACGACGCCGCGGTCGTCGGACCGGACGGCTGTCGAGCCCTCCTGGTGGCCGGGAATGGCGGCCACCACGCTCCGGCCAGGTGCCGCCTCGAAGCGGTCGACGACCCGCTCGATGACGGACCCGGCGACGAGGACGTCCCCGTTCAGCACGAGCACGTCGTCGTCGACGCCGGCCGTCCCGCGGCGCAGCGACTCGGCGTTCTCGTAGTCGGCCCAGTCCTCGAAGATCACGGGCCGCGCCGAGCCGAGCCGATCGACGACGTTCTCGTAGGCGTAGCCCAGGACGACGGTGACGTCGTCGACGTACGGGTCGATGGCGTCCCGCTGGCGCCGGTACAGCGTCTCCCCGCCGAGGTCCATGAACGCCTTCGGAACGTCGTCGGTGTGGGGGCCCATCCGGCTGCCCTCGCCGGCGGCCAGGATCACTGCGTGCATGCCAGCACCTCCTCGGCGGCCCGCTCGCCGGCGCGGCCGTCCATCGGAATCCCCAGTTCGGCGATCCGTTCGTCGACCCGCCGCTCGACGTCCGGCGGATAGCCGTCCTCGTAGAGCCGATCGATCGCCTCGATAGAGAGGTCGTCGGTCCGATAGCCCAGCGGCGGGACGTCGGCGTCGGCGGCGACGTCGGTGAGCTGGGCGAGCGGGCGACCCGTGTGGAGCCACTCGGTGACGATGCCGGAGTAGTCGGAGAGCAGCAGGTCGGCGTCGAGCATGCTCTCGCGGGGGGTGTCGGCGTCGTCGAAGACGACGTTGGGGAGGTCGGCGATGCGCTCGCGGCAGCGCTCGGTGACGGACTTGCCGGGTTCCTCCTGGCGGTCCATCGGGTGGGGACGGAAGCGGAGTTCGTATTCGGAGCCCTCGAAGACGTCGAGGACGTCCTCGGCGGTCTCGACGTAGCTCCCGCCGCCGTAGTTGTGGTTGGTCGGGGCGTAGAGGACCCGCCGCTCGCGGGGCGGGTCGGCCGCGACGAGGTCGTCGGCCTCGGGGACGCCGACGACGGCGACGCGCACGTCGTCGGCCATCGACTCGCGGTACGCCGTGGCCCACCGCTCGCCGGGCGCGAGGGCCACGTCGACGACGTCGCCGAGGTCCCGGGTGGTGTTGTGGACCTCGCCCCGGCCGACGGAGGCCCCGTGGCGGACGTGTACGACGGGGTAGTCGTCGTGGTAGGACGGCCGCTCGTCCAGCACCGCCGCCTCGAACCGGTGGTTCTGGACGACGACGTCCGGGTCTATCTCGGCGACTGCGGCGTCGAGGTCGGCGGCGGACTCTATCGGGGCGTCGACCTCGGGGATCGAGGACTGGGATCCCCGCGCCGACTGCCGCAGGGGTAACGCGGCCGACGCCCGGTCGACGTGCCCGTCGATCGCCTCGAACGTTTTCCACATGAAACGCCTGTCGAAGGTGTAGAGTATCGTGACCATAGCGATCGAATTCCGTGAACGCCGCGTCGATCGGTCCCTGTCGAATCGGGTCCTGTCAAGTCGCCGCTATACGACGAGGGTGGCCGATATAGAACTCCGGAATCTTTAACCGTGTCGGCTGTACGAGGGGCATTCGTTATCGTAAGCCCCGCGTTCGCCTGAAAATGTACGATTACTCGCCGGTAACGGCTTGCTTCTACGAGCGGTTCCGAGGACCAGTGGAGATTCGGCGACGCCGTCAGCGGCGGTCGTTCGGGGGCGAGCCAACGCCTTTGGCCGTGGAGCTCCTTTCAGGCGACATGAACGACGCGGAGCGAAAGTTCCTCGACCTCTTCCTGAACAACTTCTCGGCGCGGCTGGCCAGGGACATGCGGTCGTCGCTGTCCGACGAAGAGCTGCTCGACGAGGACGACGACAGACTGTCACCCGTCGCGCGCGCCTGGACGAAAGGCTACGTCGCCTCGCGGCTCTCGACGGTCCGGGGCGCGACGACCGGCAACTCGGGGCTCAGCGACGAGGACCTCCGGGCCGTTCACGACGTGATCACGCACAACGAGGACCAGATCACCGCGGAGCTGTACTCGTAGGCCATGCCCTCCCGTCTCGACGTGATGACCTACAACGTCCGGTACGACAACCCGAAGGACACGGAGTACGTCTGGCGCAAGCGCCGCGACGCGGTGGCCAGCGTCATCCGGTTCCACGACCCGGAGGTGATCGGCCTCCAGGAGGCGCTGCACGACCAGGTCGACGACCTCCGGGAGCGGCTGCCCCGGTACGAGTGGCTGTACGCGGGGCGGGGCGGGGACGTCGAGAGCGCCGGAGAGTACGCCGCCATCGCCTACGACCGCGAGCGGTTCAACCTCGAGGACGAGGGGACCTTCTGGCTCTCCGAGACGCCCGACGAGCCGGGGAGCGTCGGCTGGGACGCCATGCTCCCGCGGCTCGTCAAGTGGGCCCACCTCCGTGAGATCGACACCGGGATCGAGTTCACCCACTACAACACGCACTTCGATCACGCCGGCGACGAGGCGCGCTGCGAGAGCGCGGCCCTTCTCCGGGACCGGATCGACGAGCTCTCCCCGCGGGACCCCGTGATCGTCACGGGCGACTTCAACATGCGCGAGTCGGAGGAGCCCTACGACCGGATGACGACCTCGGTGGGCTGCGAGCGGACGCTGCTCGACGCCCACTACGCGGCCAACCACGACCACCACGGCCCCGAGACGACGGTGACCGACTTCACCAGCCTCGTGCCGGAGAAGCGCATCGACTACGTGTTCGTCACCCCGGAGGTGGAGATCCACATCCACGGCGCCTGTTCGGACACGTACGGCGACGGCAAGTACCCCTCCGACCATCTGCCGGTGATGACGACGCTGTCGCTCCCCCGACGGACTACGGACCGGCGGGGGTAGGGCTCACCCACCGGGGCGGGCGGCTCACTCGTCTGACCGGGGGTCGCGCAGCCCCGCGTGGTGGTCCCTGCCGCGGTCGCGGCGCATCCGCGCCCTGAGCTCGGCCGCCGCGCCGGGCACCCGCAGGTCCGTCGGGTCGACCGCGTCGAGGGCGTCGGCGTCGACGGGGAACGCCCGGAGGTCCCTGTGGAGCGCGATGCCGGCCCGCGCGCCGTCGCCCAGCGCGACGGGCGTCTGGTTCTGGCCGTGGGTGACGTCGCCGACGGCGTAGACGCCGTCCTCGCTCGCCCGACCGACCTCGTCGACCGCGACGGCGCCGTCGTCGGCCAGATCGCAGCCCAGGTCCGCGGCCAGCCGGTTGTTGTACTCCAGCCCGTAGACGGCGAAGCCGCCGAGGAACTCCCGCTCGGTGCCGTCGGCGAGGGTGAGTCCGCCGAGCCACTCCCCGGCCGGGCCGCCGCGGACGCCGCCCTCTTCGAGAACCGTCGACCCGCCGGAGCCCTCCGCGAACGCGCCGATCACCTCCGCGTCGACGCGCTCGACCGGGTGAGCCTCGAGCTGGGCCGCCGTCTCGTCGCTCCACTCGGGCGCCTCGTCGTCGGTCAGCAGCGTCACGTCGTCGGTGAAGTGCAGGAGCAGCATGGCGACCTGAGCGGCGTGCTCCGTGTGCCCGAGGACGAACGTCGCCCCGTCGCCGAGCGTGTAGGCGTCGCAGTGCAGGCAGTAGTGCAGGCCCCGGCCGGTGAACCGCTCCAGCCCGGGGACGCCCGGTCCCTCGTCGGAAAAGCCGGTGGCGAGGACGACCCGCTCGGCGGTGGCCGTCCCGTGGGCCCCCTCGATCCGGAACCGGTCGCCGTCGCGCTCGACGGCGTCGACGGAGTCGGGGTGGTAGTCGGCGCCGTACTCCTCCAGCTGGCGGACGCCCCGCTCGGCGAGTTCGCTCCCGGAGACGTCCTCGGAGACGCCGAGCACGTTGTGGACGTTGTCGACCGCGGCGTGGCGGCCGCCGACGCGCTCGAAAGCGGCGGTCCGGTGGCCGAGCCGCGTCGTGTACAGCGCCGTCGTCAGGCCGGCCGGGCCGCCGCCGACGACCGCGACCTCGTAGGCGGGTGGATCGGGCATGCCGCCCGGTAGGGCCCCGTGACAGTTGAGGGCCCGGCCGGCACGGTCAACCGCGGACGCGCGGTCGGCGGCAGGCTGTCGCCCGCCGCCGAGTCCGCTCGGACCGAACGCCACAGTCGCCGACATTTTCTCCGTTCGAGCCCTGTGACGGGTATGGACACGAGCAAGGTGTTCCTCCTCGGCGTCGCCGGCGTGCTCCTGATGGTGTCGACGCTGATGGTGCTCCCGTACCTCGAGTACTTCCTGCTGGCCGTGGTCCTCGCGTCGGTGCTCGCCCCGCTCCAGCATCGGCTCGAACGCCACACAGGTCCCTCGAAGGCCGCGGCGGTGCTCTCCGCGGCGGTCACGGTCGCCGTGCTCCTGCCGCTGGCGTTTGTGATTCGGGCCGTCGCCGCCGACGCCGCCGCGCTCGTCGAGGAACTGGGCTCCGGCGGGGAGGGGCTCGAGGAGTTCGAGGCCGGCCTCGAGGAACTCCTCGGCGTCGAGGTCGACGTCGTCGGGTCGATCCAGTCGGCCGCCGGCAACGGCGGGATGGAGGCGCTCGGCAGCGCCATCGACGTCTTCGGTACCCTGACGCATGTCCTCGTCGGGCTCGGTCTGACGCTGTTTCTCCTCTTTTACTTCCTGCGCGACGGCGAGTCCTTCTTCGAGTGGCTCCGGTGGGTGCTGCCGCTCCCGGACCACGTCGAAGACGACCTCTTCGAGTCGATTAACCACATCACCAACGCCGTGCTGGCCGGGCACGTCCTCGTCGCCATCATCCAGGGCTCCCTCGCCGGGGCCGGTCTGTTCGTCGCGGGCGTCCCCAACGCCTTCTTCTGGACGGCCGTGATGATCGTCCTCTCGCTGCTGCCCGTGGTCGGCTCCTTCCTCGTGTGGGGGCCGGCGGCGATCTACCTCTTCACGATCGGCCGGCCGATAGCGGCCGGCCTCCTCGTGGTCTACGGCGCGATCATCGTCGGCATCTCCGACGACTACCTCCGCCCGGTCGTGGTCGACCGTTACGCCCGCGTCAGCCCCGCGGTCATCATCATCGGCATCCTCGGCGGGCTGACGGTGATGGGTTTCATCGGCATCTTCGTCGGCCCCATCATCATCGGCGCGCTGAAGGCGACGCTGGACGTCTACCGCGAGGAGTACGAGGACCCCGTGCTCGCCGGACAGTAGCCAGCCTTTCCCCGGTGGAACGCGACCGTTCGACCATGCTCGTCCTCGGCGACGCGCACGCGGCGGAGGATCCGGACAACGACGACGCCCTGGCGGCGGCCTACGACGACGCGGACGCCGACGCCGCGCTCCAGCTCGGCGACCTCCAGCGCTACGACCTCCCCGTGCCAACGTGGTTCGTCGGGGGGAACAACGAGGACTTCGACGTGATCGACGCGCTCCGGGCGGGGGAATCGCCGGCGCAGGTCAGTAACGCCCACCTGCTGGCCGGCACCGCGGCCGAGGTCGAGGGCCTTCGCGTCGCCGGCCTCTCCGGCAACTACGCGCCGACGCAGTACGACAAGCCCCGTAGCGAACTCTCGGGCGACCGGCGGCGGCACTTCGTCCGCGAGGACGTCGAGGCGGTCGCCGCCCTGGAGGACGTCGACGTCCTCATGACCCACGAGGCGCCGGAGGGACTGATCTACTACGGCTACGACGCCGGCTGCGAGCACGTGACGCGCCTGGTCGAAGAGCTGGAGCCGGACCTCTGTCTCGTCGGCCACCACGAGCGCCACGCGGAGGCGACCGTTCACGGCGTGCGTGCCGTCAGCCTCGCGCCCGTCTGGCAGTGCTACTACCGGCTCGATCCCGAGACCCTGGAGCTGACGGTTCGCGAGACGCCCGCTTGAGTGCGCCGGAGCGCCTGACGGGCCAGTGAGACACACTTTCGGTCGCCGACGCCCCGACGGTCGCACGTGGCCGACGACGAGACCGCCGGGCGCGTGCGCGAGCTGCTGGCCGACACCGACCAGCCGCTGCGCGTCGGACAGATCCAGCGTCGCATCGCCCGGCGGAGCCGCGACGTCGCGACCTCGGCCGTCCGCGACGCCTGCGAGGACCTCGCCGAGGCCGGCGACGTCGAGGCCGTCGGGGGGACGCCGGCGGAGTACCGGGTCGCAGACGACTAGCCGTCGATCGCCGCGCGGAGGATCAGTCGTCCAGGGCCGCCCGGACGTTCCGCTCGGCCTCGATCAGCGCCTCCGTCGCCCGCTCAGCGGGGAGTTCGTACTCGATGACCAGCGGCGCATCCAGGTCCGCGTGCTCGTCGAGCAGGTCGACGAGGAAGGGGAGGTCGAGCCGTCCGGCGCCGGGGACGTCCTCCTCCTCCGCCTCGGAGGTGTCCTTCAGGTGGACGCTGTTGATCCGGTCGCCCAGCTCCCGGATCACCTCCACGGGGTCGACGTCCTCGACGAGGAAGTGGCCGGTGTCGGCGCAGAGGCCGAGCCGGGGGTGGTCGTACTCGTCGAGGACGTCGCGAGCGTCGTCGATGGAGGAGAACACTTTCGAGAGGTCGTCGTGGTGGACCGAGGAGTAGTTGTGAATCCCGACGTCGATATCGAACTCCTCGGCCAGGTCGATCAGCTCCTCCGTGACGTCGTCCCGCGCGGGCGGGTAGTTCACGGTGACGTAGTCGGCGCCGATGCGGTCGGCGAAGGCCACGTGCTCGCGGGCCTGCCCGGTGTCGTCGAGGTCGACGACGCCGTGGCCGCAGACGGACACGCCGGCGTCGGCGATCGCGTCCTCGGCCGCGGCGACCGTCTCCTCGTCGTCCTCGGCGTCGAGGTGGCGGCCCCACAGTTCCAGTTGGTCGATGCCCGTCTCGCCGAGTTCGTCGAGCAGTTCGTAGAGCGAGTACTCCTTGTACACGACGCTCTGGACGCCGACGTCGAAGGTGGCCATACCCCTACCTCGGCGGAGTCCTCGAAAAGGGTTGCGCCGGTCGGCGCGACGCCGGCGGCGGGGCGAGTCCGGTTGCCAGATATTTCCGGTCGTCAGAGTATTAAACTATCGCGTCCTGAAGGTCAATCAGTCAGATGTCCCGCTCGACCACCACGACCGAGCGTCCGCCCTCCTCTGACTACGAGCACCTCCGCCGGAAGCGCAAGCAGTGCCGGGGGACCGTCGAGCGCGCCACCGTCAGGGACGTCTGGGTCGGCGAGGACCAGGTCGTCCTGCGCCTGGGCTTCGAGTGGACGACGGAGGCGGTCCGGCTGACCTACGACCTGGACGACGACCGCGACGTCTGCCAGCTCGAGGCGCTGGCCGAGTCCGAGGGATTCGACTTCGAGCAGGTCGGCCACCTCGAATCGACGCAGGTCGAGGTCGTCTACACCGGGAACCGCTGGGTGCCCACTGCCCACGAGTCCTACGTCGAGGGGCAGGGGTCGCCGGTCGAGACGTTCCGTACCGAACTCCGACTCCTCGCGCGCGAACTCGCGCGGTCGCCGGCGCTCCTCCGGGGCGTCGTCCAGCGGGTCCGGTCGCTGTCGCTCCAGCAGACGATCATCGCCGTCGTTCTCTTCAAGAAGCTGCTGATCGTCGCGCTACTGGCCTGGTACCTGCTGTAGGCACCCCGAAGGCTAAGACCCTCCGGGTCCCGCATCGGCCATGGACGTACTCATCATCGGCGGCACCGGCCTGATCAGCACGGGCATCACGCGTCAGGCAGTCGCGGCGGGCCACGACGTGACCTGCTTCACCCGCGGCGAGAGCGAGGCGGACGTGCCCGACGAGGTCGACTTCGCCCGCGGCGACCGCGACGAGGACGAGGACCTCCGCGCTGCCCGGGACGAGGTCGACCCGGACTGCGTGATCGACATGGTGTGCTTCTCGCCGGACAAGGCCGAGGCGGCAATCGAGGTGTTCGCCGGCGAAATCGAGCAGTACGTCTTCTGCTCGACCGTCGACGTCTACCACCGGCCGCTGGAGACCAATCCCGTGCAGGAGGACGCTCCCCGGGAACCACCGGTCAGCCAGTACGGCGCGGACAAGGCCGAGTGCGAGGACCTGTTCTTCGCCGCTCACGAGCGCGGCGACTTCGCCGCCACCGTGATCCGCCCGTGGAGCACCTACGGCGAGGGCGGCCCCGTCCTGCACTCGCTGGGGACCGGCACGTACTACCTGGACCGCCTCCGCGAGGGCGAGCCCGTAATCGTCCACGGCGACGGCCAGGGCCTGTGGGGCCCGTGTCACCGCGACGACGTGGCCGCCGCCTTCGTGAACGCCGTCGGCAACGACGTCGCCTACGGCGAGGCCTACCACGTCACCAGCGAGGAGGTGATCACGTGGCGACAGTACCACGAGGCGGTCGCCGACGCCCTGGGCGCGCCCGAACCCGAACTCGTCTCCATCCCGACGGACGTCCTCGCGGAGGCGGTGCCCGACCGGACCGGAATGCTGCTCGACCACTTCCAGTTCTCCACGGTATTCGACAACGGCAAGGCCCGCCGCGACCTCGACTTCGAGTACACGATCTCCTTCCGCGAGGGCGTCGAGCGCACGATCGAGTGGCTGGAGGACGAGGACGAGATCGACCCCTGGGACAGCGAGGACGACGACGAACTGATCGCTGCGTGGCGCGACGCCACCGGCGACTTTCTGGACGCGGTCAGGGAGTAGTCAGGCCGGTTCTCCGTCGCCGGTCAGCGATCCGAGCCACGCCCGGAGTTCGACGAACTCGGCCCGTTCCCGGACGATGAACCACGGGCTGGCGACGACGGCTCCGAGCGCGTTGGCGTAGGCGTCACCGAGCGACATGTACCGCCGCGGGACGAACGACTGCCAGACCTCGATCCCGACGCCGTAGAGCACGGTCGCACCGAGCACGAGCGCCGCGAGGTGCCGCGTCGACCAGTCCCAGTCCGCCGTCGCGTAGCCGAGGCTCCCGCCGAACGCGGCGTAGGCGAGGAAGTGACGCCACTTGTCCAGCGGGATGAACGAGAACGGTCTGGCGATGGGCTCCGCCGGTGGCGTGGTCAGCACCGACAGGTAGAAGATCACGCCCGCGACGACGGCGACGCCGAGCCAGCGGACCCACGTCGGCAACAGCGGGAGACAAACCTCGCGCATGGCTCCAGTGGTCGGACGGCGGTCAATAAATCGTTCGCTCGGCGCGCCGGGAGCGCCGCCCGTCAGTAGACGGCGTCCTCGATCTCGTCGTCCAGGTCGTCGAAGCGCGCGAGGTGCGACCGGCGCTCGGTCCGGAGGCGCTCGATGCAGTCCTCGTGATCGTCGAGCGCGTCCGCGACGCCGAAGCGGCTCACGTCCATGTCGGGCACCGACGCCGGCACGGTGAGGCCGGTGGCGTCGTCGTCGCGCCACTCGATCGAGCCGCGGGAGACTGCTCGAAGGAGGGCGACCGTGTCGTCGACGCCGACGTCGCGGTCGCCGACGCTGCCGGTGTTGAGGACGAAACACTCCGCGCCGAGGTCGGCGACGAGGTCGCGGAACCGGTTGCCTTCCTCGCCCTTCGAGCCGACGATGAAGGGGTTCGTGCCGACGACGCGGATGGACTGGCCGGCCTTCGACGGGTCGCCGGCGCTCGTCTGGACCGACTCGCCGAGCATGAACGCGGCGGCGGCCTGCTCGGGCGTGAGCTTCGCGATGGGCGGCATCGCGGGGTTCCGGGTGATGAAGAACACCTGGTCGATCCCGGGCAGATCGATCTCGTCGTCGGCCGAGGCGAGGTGGTCGCGTTCGATGACGGCGCGCGCGTTAGCCGTGTGCTCGTCGCTGTCGAAGTCGACGGCGCCGTCCTCGTCGGCGTGGACGTTCTCCAGGACGGCCGACTCGTGGGTGACCGCGTCGTAGAGAGCGGGCTGTTCGTCGGCGTCGAGGCCGACGGTCTTGACGTAGAGGCCCTGCCCCTCGCTGCCGGCGACGGAGCCGTCGGGGCGGAGCGCGCAGACGTCGTCCTGTAGCATCGTCGCCTCCTCCGGTTCCTCGAGGTCGAGTCCGTGGGCCGTCAGCGTCGACTTGCCGGTGCCGGAGAGGCCGAGGAAGACCTGCCCGACGGTCTCCGTCCCGTCGTCGGTCTCCAGGTCGACGCGCTTGGTCCCGGCGTGGAGACCCAGACCGCCCTGCTGCTTCGCGTAGTACATGAACAGCCGCAGGAACGACTTCTTGGCCTCACCGGTGTAGTCGCTCCCGAGGACGGCGGTGACGCCCGCGTCGGGCACCACGCGGACGGCGACCTCGTCGTGGTCGGGGAGCTGGACGGTGTAGAAGTCCGGCTCCGGGTCCCCGTCGACGGGCTCCAGCAGCTTCCCCCACGCCAGCGCGATGCGCGCGTACCGCTTCGGGACGAACAGGCGACAGACGTACGAGTTCTCGGGGTGGCGGCCGATCCGGCGGTCGAGACAGACCATCTCCCGCTCGTGGGCGGCGTCGTAGGCCGTCTCGACGTACTGGTAGTCGCTCGCGGTGAACTCGTCGTCGACCGCGTTCTTCGTGGCGTCGGCGTTGCGCGACCGGTGCTCGCTCACGTACGCGGGGGAGCCGAACTCCGTCTCGGTCTCCAGGTCGCGCGAGTGCTCGCGCAGGCGCTCGAACGACGGATCGTACTCGACGGTATCCGTCTCGGCGGGGTCGGGCAGACGCTCGGCCGGGGATTGGACCGTCATCCCGAGATCTGACATCGTATCAGTCACTGCGGCCCACTCACGCTTATACCTTTACAATTTTCAATTATTGCCCGTATCGATGGCGTATCTGAAATATTATTCTGAGGCGAGTAAACGGGCGTATATCAATCGGTACCATTCCTCAGGGAGACGTTGCGAGACGAGACGCGATACGCGGCGCTCTGATGGCCCTTCGGCGAGAAATCGACTGTCAAGGCCGGCCGGCAGTGAGCGCCTCTCAGCGTACTCCAAGGTAGGCCTCTGGTCTTAAGGAACGATCGAAGCAAGCGAGTAGGCCGGAGAAGAAACCGACGTGGCATGACGCTACCCACCCCCACTAGCTGGCCAGTTCCCAATCGGATCGTTATTAATATAAAAACATATTTCCACATCTAAAGTACGGATGGAGGTACGTCGCACCGTGCCCGTCAAACTCGATGTGGCCGACAGCGACACCGACCTCCTCCACGAAACCATCTCCGAATTCTTGTGGGCCGCCAACTACGTCGTCGATTACGCATGGCAAGGCAAGTACAAGACGACGAGCAAAGCCGATCTCCAGCGCGAAACCTACGACGACGTGCGGGCCGAGACGCGACTCCACGCAAATCTCGTTCGGAACGCCCGCAACAAGGCTGCCGACGCCGTACAGAGCGTCGTCACTCGGTGGAAACAAGGCGAATACGCGGGGAAACCACACTTCTCCGCACCGACGCTGGTCTACGACAAGCGGTGTGCGACGTTCAACGACGACCACGCCACGCTCTCGACCGTCGAAGGACGCATCACCGCCGAGTACATCCTTCCTGACGAGGACCACGAGACTCCCCACTCGGAGTACTTGTTTGATGATGACTACGAAGTGACGGGCGCAGAACTCCACTACCGCGACGGCGAGTTCTACCTTCACGTCCGAACAAAGGCGGATGTGGAGTTCGAGACAGCCGACAAAGGCAACGACGAGCACAGGACAGTCCTCGGCGTTGACCTCGGCATCGAAAATGTCGCCGTCACTTCGACAGGCACATTCTGGAACGGATCGGAGTTGAATCACTGGCACCGCGAGTTCGAGAAGCGACGCGGGTCGCTCCAACAGCGCGGGACCCGAGCCGCCCACGAAACGATCCAGTCGATTGGACGCACCGAGACAGGACGCTACGATCACTTCTTACACACCGTCTCAAAGGAACTTGTTGCGGAAGCCGCCGAAACCGGCTGTGATGTGATTGCATTTGAAGACCTGACAGGGACTCGTGAGCGGATGCCTCGCGCCAAGAAGCTTCACGCATGGGCGTTCCGCCGCCTGTTCGAGTACGTCGAGTACAAAGCCGAGGTGGTCGGAATTTCAGTCGAACAGGTGAGTCCTGCATACACGAGCCAGCGATGCTCTAGGTGTGGATTCACCCACGAAGACAACCGCCCGACTGTGGACGGACAGGACGTGTTTGAGTGTTTGAAGTGCGGCTACTCGCCCCATGCGGACTACAACGCGGCGAAGAACGTTGGTCTGAAGCATCTCCGCTCGGCGCAAAAGTCGTCGGGCGGAGGCGCACCCGTAAACGTGCGCTTGAATCGCGGGACGGTGAACGTGAATGGCAATTACGAGCCTGCCGCCAACGGCGGCCAGAACGGGAGTCCACGCGAAAGCCCCAGTGCAGACTCACAGTCTGCACGTCGTCAGACCTCGTCTGACGGAACCCGCACCGAAGCGAACGGCGACGCTGTGAGCGAGTAGGGAGGGGTAGTTTACGCGTTCGTCTGGTAGAGCGAGCCGTCCTCGTCGTAGCGCGCCTCGAAGATGCGGTCGAACTGCTCGTCGGAGATCTCGACGTCCAGCGCACCGAGGTTCTCGTCGAGCTGGTCGACGGTGCGGGCGCCGACGATCGGCACGCAGTCGAAGTCGGGCTGGTCCATCAGCCAGCGCAGTGCGACCTGAGCGGGCGTGGCGTCGACCTCGTCGGCCACCTCGCGGACGGCGTCGAGGACGTGCCAGCCGCGCTCGGAGACGTAGAAGTCTAGGAAGCGGTCGTCGAGTTCGGCCCGCGTGCCCTCCGGGGCGTCGAGGTCGTAGGTGCCGTCGCCTGCGCGCTCGTACTTGCCCGTGAGGAAGCCGCCGGCCAGCGGCGAGTACGGGCAGACCGCGATGTTCTGGTCCGCGCAGACGTCGAGGTACTCCTTCACGTCCTCGTAGTAGGCCGCGTGGAACAGCGGCTGGGTCACGGTGAAGGCCTCGTAGTTGTTCACGTCGGCCTGCCAGAGGCCCTTGGTGAGCTTCCAGGCGTCGCACGTCGAGATGCCGACGTGGTGGACCTTCCCCTCGCTGACGAGGTCGTCGAGCGTCCGAAGCGTCCGCTCGATCGGCGTCTCGTCGTCGAAGCGATGCAGGTACAGAACGTCCAGGTAGTCCGTGCCGAGGCGGTCCAGCGACCCCTCGACCTCGGCGCGGACGTTCTTCCGCGAGAGGTTCTCCTGGAAGCGCGAGACCTGCGACCAGTAGCACTTCGAGGCGATCACGAAGTCCTCGCGATCCTGGTCCTCGAGCCAGTCGCCGATCCAGCGCTCGCTGTCGCCTCCACCGTAGCCGTTGGCCGTGTCGATGAAGTTGCCGCCCCGGTCGGCGAAGGCGTCCAGTAGCTCGTGGGCCTCCTCGCGGCCCGTCTCGACGACGCCGTCCTGTTCCTTGCCGAAGCGCCACGTCCCGAAGCAGATCGGGGAGACCTGCAGTCCCGTCTCGCCGAGTCGTCGGTACTCCATACTGGCGACTGCGCCCGGCAGGTGTATAACGGTTTTTCAGGGTCAGGGACAGGCTCGGGACGGAGCGCGAGAGGAAACCGTGTGACCGCGCGCTACAGGCGCGCTTCGAGATGCTCGCGCAACGCCGTCCGGTGACACCGCTTCTGGTCCGTGTTCTCGTAGCAGACCAGCGCCACGTCAGTCCCCGCCTCCAGCAGGTCCAGCAGGTCCTCGACCGCCGCCCGCGCCGCCTCGCTCTCCAGGTGCTCCCGGTAGCGTTCCTCGAAGGCCACCACCTCCCAGGTGGCGTTGTGCGCCCCCTCGTCGCACATTCCCTGTGCCTTGAACGCCTCCTCCCGACTCTGGAACTCCGCCAGCAGGTCCGCCGGCGGCCCCAGTTCCGGCCGGTTCTCGTCAACGACCCCGTGGAACCACGAGGTCGGCTTGCGGACGACGCCGACCTTCCGCGTCCCCTCCGGCAGGGCCGCGCTGCCGTGCTGCAGGGCGGCGACGTACGTGTCGTGGACCGCTCCCGTCATTACCCGACGGTACGGGGGCCCCTACCATAGTACTGCGGACGATCCGCTTCGGAGACCACTCGGCATCCCGCACGGAGCCCGGGGAGCTCCGGCGTCTCGATGGCGGGGCAGTGAGTACGACTAAGATGCAGTGGGCGGAGCATCGAAGCATGTCGATGGCCATCGCGCACTTCGCGCTCGGGGCGGGGCTGACGACCCTCGCGGTCGCCTTCCTGATCCCGAACGTCCGGTTTCCCCGGACGCTGGTCCTCGCTGGCGGCGGGTGGGCGATGGTGCCGGACTTCCACTGGGTGAGCCCGGTCGCCGCGGATCGATTACGCGACATCCACCAGACGTCGCCCCTGACGGACCTGTTCTGGTTCCACCGGACGCTCGATACGCTCGACCCGGGCGATTCGAAGACCGTCGCGGCGGGGTTCGTCCTGTGCTTCCTCGCGGCGACGGCGCTGGCGGAGTGGCAGAGCTACCGGGTCCCGGAACCCGTGGCGGACGCGTACGAGGAGCACCTCGACGTCACCGCCGACCGGTGACGACGCGGCCGTCGCCGCTCACTGACAGTCGTCGCGGACGTGTTGCAGAAACCGACCGGTGACGGTCCGGCATCCCTCGCACAGCGCGTAGTTGGCGTACTCGGGCGCGGCGTCGGCGTCGCGGGCCACCCCGTACCACTCGACGCCGGCCGCGCCCTCGTCGAGCGGGTCGTCGCAGAAGCTACACGCGTCGGCGACGCGGCGGTAGCCGTCGGCGATGGGCGCGTCGGCGTTGACGGGCGGTGCCCCGAGCGCGGTCCAGGTCGACAGCAGTTCGACCACCTCGTCGGCGCAGTCCCGGCAGAGGTCCAGCCCGCCGTGGTCTGGGACGCCAGCGGGCCGGTCGACGTCCGGGCGGTCGTACCACTGGAGCGCGAGCGGAGACCGCGTCGCGGTTCCGCAGAACGAACACGACCGTGCCGGCACCCCGTCGCCGTCTCCGTTCGCTGGCGCGTCTCCTCGGGCGTCCCCCTCCCGCGAGCCCGTCCGCGCGTCGCTGCTCATACCCCTGCCCTGGAACTACGGCCACAAAGGCCTACGTCAGACGCGCGACCGACGGTCAGCGGCTACCTGTTCCACTCGTAGAACAGCCACGCGCCGCCGAGCACCATCAGACCCGCACCGAGCGCGGAGCTTGCGGGTTCGGGGATCAGGAACAGGATGAGTCCGAAGACGATCATCGCCGTCGGGCTGACCTCGTCCACGTAGTCGGCGTAGTCCATACGAACATTTTGAATCGCTAACACAAATGCGTTCGTGCGCGGGGCCCGGCGACCGCCCTCAGGCCTCGTCGAACCGGCGGACGAGCCAGACCGTGACGGCGACTGCCAGCACGGAGACCCCGGCGATGCCGGCGAAGGCGACGCTGGGACCGAACCGCTCGATGACGGTCCCGAAGACCGGGGGCGCGACGGCGTTGCCGAGCATCGTCCCGACGGTGATGACGGCGAAGTTCGTCCCCGTCGCGCCGCTCTCGGAGAGGGCGTCGGTGAGCTTCGACCGGGCGGGGCCGGCGACGGCGCGCGTGCCGCCGATGGCGAGGACCAGACCGGCCGCGGCCAGCGGCGGGAGCAGGCCCGTCGCGAGCAGGGCGAACAGAACGGTGAGGAGCCCGAAGCTCCAGAGGATGACGGGACCGGGCGCCCGCCGGTCGGTGAAGTGGCCGCCGAGGAAGACGGCGAGCGCGCCCGCGACGAACGCGCCCGTCAGCGCGTAGTTCGCCAGCGACAGCGAGAGGCCGTAGCCGTCGGTGAGGAAGACGACGACGTACGAGGTGAACCCCCAGTTGGCCGTCGAGCCCACGAGCGCGAGCAGCGCGAGCGCGAGGATCCCCGGCGACGCGAGGAGGTCGCGGACGTAGGACCGGGCGCGCTCGATCCACGGGGCCTCACCGCCGCCGTTGGCGGCCGGATCGACGTTCGGCGCGGTCACGTCGTCGGTCACGCCGCGGGCGAACAGCAGCGTGATCCCCGCCGCGTACAGGAGGCCGACGACGCCGATGGCGCCGACGCCGAGTCGCCAGGAGCGGCCGGTCGCGACGAGGCTTCCCAGGATGACGGGCGGGGCCGCGAAGCCCAGCGACCCGCCGAAGCCGTAGACGCTGAACGCGCGCCCGAGCAGGTCCTCCGGGGTCGCGTCGGAGATGAGCGGGTAGTGGGCGGGGTGGTGGCCGGCGACGCCGATTCCCACGACGGCCTGGCCGACGAGGAACCAGGCGTAGTCCGGAGCGACGGCGGTCGCGAGGACGCCCACGGCACCGAGCAGCGACGACAGTCCCAGCGCGAGCGTCCGGTCGTAGCGGTCGGCGAGGTGGCCGAAGGGCAGCTGGAAGAGCGTGTTCGTCGCCCCCTGGACGCCCAGCGCCACGCCGAGCAGACCCAGACCGACGCCGAAGTCCCCCTCGAGGACGGCGAGGATCGGCGGGAAGAGCGTGAGGTAGGCGTGGTTGACGAACTGCGAGCCGCTGATCGCGCCGACGACCACCACTGTCGAACGCGGCGCCTCCCTGACGGCGGCCAGCGACGCTCTCGTCCCGGGCATCGTCGGGTACATGGGTGGGGGCAACCAGTCGGTTTGGGTACCGGCGGATAGTTCGGGGGCCCGAATTGCTACCAGTAATAAAAGTAGCCGCCCCGTTCCCCAACGAAGGATGCCGGGACCGAGCGGTTTTTGCGGCGTTGCGCTCCTCTCTAGGCGTGGTGATGCGCTGAGTGGCCCGCGTCGGCGGCTCCATCGGCCTCCTGCGCGACCGCGAGTTCGCGGCCCTCGCCGGCACTGCCTTCGCCCGTAGCCAGGCGTACTCGACTATCATCATCGCGCTGGCGCTGTACGCCGACCTGTTCGGCACGACCGGCTTCGTCGAGGGGCTGTTCGGGACGGCCTTCGCCGTCGTCCAGCTCGTCGTGGTCCTGCCGCTGGGCCGCCGGATCGACGTGGGCAACTCGAAGCGGTACCTCCTGGTGGGCTTCCTGGTCAACGTCTGCGTGTTCGCCGGCTTCCTGCTCGTCGACAGCGCCGTCCACGTCGTCGTCGTGCGGATGCTCCAGGGCCTCGGCGCGTCGCTCCTGTGGGTCACCGGATCGACCGTCGTCGGCGAGATCAGCCCGGACGGCCGGCGCGGCCAGTGGCTGGGCTCGTACAACCAGTTCGGCTCCATCTCCTCGCTCGCCGGCGACGTCGTCGGCGGGTACCTGCTGTACGCCCACGGGTTCACGACCACTTACGCCGTCCTGAGCGGGGTGACGCTCGTCGCGTTCGCGCTGGTGTGGGCCTTCCTCCGGGACGACCCCGGCGGGCAGAAGGACCCCGAGGACGCCGGGGGCGTCGAGACGTTCCGGGCCCTGCTGGGCCGGCCGATGCTGCGCGCGCTGGTGACCTTCCGGCTGACCTTCAGCGTGGGCAAGATGGCGGTGATCATCTTCCTGCCCATCTACGCCCGGACGACGTTCGGGATCAACGCCTTCGCCATCGGGTGGATCATGGCCGGCGGAAAGCTGACGAAGGCGCTGACGCAGGGCTACGTCGGCGACCTGACCGACCGGGTGGGCCGGCGCCACTGGTTCGTGATCGTCGGGGCCGGCCTCTACGGCGTCGGGACGGCGCTGATCCCGCTGGCGGCCTACTTCGAGGGGACGGTGACGCCGATCGAGTTCCAGGCGTTCGGGCGCACGCAGGCTCTGGGCGGCGCCTTCTTCGCCCTGTTCGGCGCGTTCTCGATCCTCGGGCTGGCCGACAGCGTCCGCCTCCCGGCGAGCATGGCCCTGTTCGTCGGCGAGGGCGAGGCGCACGACGCCGTCGCCTCCAGCATGTCGCTGCGCTCTATCTCGTGGAAGGTCGGGCAGGTCACGGGCCCGGTGCTGATCGGTCTGATCAAGGACTTCGTCTCCCCGGAGGCCTCCTTCCTCGCCGCCGCCGGCTTCATCGCCTTCGCGACGAGCGTCTTCGCCGTCACGACGATCAGAGCCCAGCGCCGCGGCGACACCGCGCCGACGCCCGGGGACTAGAGCAGAAATCGAAACTACCGACACCTCGAAGGATACCCCGAGTACCCTTCGAGTGTGTCAGTGCGTTCACTTTCTACTAGAGACGCTGCAGCGCGCGACCGTCGTCGTACTCTCGAATAGGGGACGGACGGGGACGTGAAGCCGGCCCCGTCACTCGCCGACGGCTGGCAGCGTGAACGAGAACGTCGAGCCCTCGCCGCGCTCGGAGTCGACCCAGATCTCGCCGCCGTGGCGCTCGACGATGCGCTCGCACAGCGCCAGCCCGATGCCGGTCCCGTCGTGCTCCTCGTGGGTGTGGAGGCGCTGGAACACCTCGAAGACGCGGTTGGCGTTGTCGGAGTCGATGCCGATCCCCTCGTCGCTGATCGAGACGACCCACTCACCGCCGCTCTCCGCGGCGTCGCCGCTCCGATTCGAGGCGCCTCGCGCCACGCGCTCCGCGTCGACGTGGACGCGTGGCGGCGCGTCGCCGCTGTACTCGATGGCGTTGTCGATCAGGTTCTGGAGCACCTGCCGCAGCTGGCCGCGGTCGCCCTCGACGGTCGGCAGCGTCCCGACGGTGATCTCGGCGTCGCTCTCGGCGACCTTCATCTGAAGGTCCTCGCGCACGTCCGCGAGGACGTCGTCGAGGTCCACTGGCTCGAACGGCTCGCCGCGCGTCTCGACCCGGGAGTACGCGAGGAGGCCGTCGATCATGTCGCGCATGCGGTCGGCGCCGTCGACCGCGAACTCGATGAACTCCCGGCCCTCGTCGCCCAGTTCCGCCGCGTAGCGGCGCTCGATCAGCTGGAGGTAGCTGGAGACCATTCGAAGGGGCTCCTGGAGGTCGTGGGAGGCGGCGTACGCGAACTGTTCGAGTCGCTCGTTGGACTCCTCGAGCCGGCGCTGGTACTCCCGGCGGTCGGTGATGTCGTGGGCGTAGATGGACAGCCCCGTCTCGGAGGGGTAGACGTTGTACTCGAGCCACACGTCCAGCTCCTCGTCGTACAGCTCGAAGCTGGCGGGCTCCTGCGTGTCCATCGCCTCGTGGAACCGCTCCCAGAGCTGCCCGTCGGACCACTCCGGAAACACCTCCCAGAAGGACCGCCCGGTGAGGTCGTCCTCGGAGTGCCGGAACAGCTCCGCCGCGTGTTCGTTGAGGTGGGTGAACTGCCACTCCTCGTCGAGCGCGAAGAAGGCGTCGGAGATGCGCCCCAGGATGCCGCTCAGTTCGGTCTCCAGTTCCGTCTTCCGCTGTTCGAGCTGCTGTTCGCGCTCCTTCTGGTCGGTGATGTCCTCGATGACGACCACGATGTCGGCGTCCCCGGAGAGGTCGCCCTCCAGCGGCGCCGCGTTGACCGAGTACCACTGACCGCCGGGCTCGCGGGTGGACCGACACTGGACGTCGTAGACGGGCCGTCCCGTCTCCGCGACCCGCGACCACGGCCGCTGCTCGACCGGCACCCGCTCGCCCTCGCCGTCGTACAGGCCCCAGTCGTCGATCGACTGCTCCCCCAGGCCGGCCTGATCGACGTCGAGGAGGTCGAGCGCCCGCTGGTTGGCCCGCAGGAAGGTTCCGTCGGCGTCGATCACGCAGACGCTGACGGGGACGGTCTCGAAGATCTGCTCGGTCAGATCCCGCTCCTTGCGGAGCTGGAGCTCGTACTCCCGCTGCTCGGTCATGTCGCGGGTGACCTTGGTAAACCCCTGGAGCGTGCCGTCGACGTCGTAGATGGCGGTGATGACGACGTTCGCCCAGAACCGCGACCCGTCGGCGCGGACGCGCCACCCCTCGTCCTCGACGCGGCCCCGCTCGGCGGCCTTTTTGATGTTCGCCTCCGGCACGTCTTCGGCTCTGTCCTCCTCGGTGTAGAACGTCGAGAAGTGCTGGCCGACGATGTCCTCCTCTTCGTACCCCTTGATCCGCCTGGCGCCCTGGTTCCAGCTGGCGACGGTGCCGTCGGGATCGAGCATGAAGATGGCGTAGTCCTCGACGGCGCTCACGAAGGCGCCGAACTCCCGAAGCCGGGGCTCCCCCTCGGCCACGTCCGGGTCCTCGATCGGCTGCCACCAGAGGCGGTTGCCGTCGTCGGTCTCTCTGCTCCGCAGCTCGCCGCGGTCCGCGAGCGCCGACAGGGTCCGATCGGCCGCCTCCGGCCGACATCGCAGCCGCTCCGCCACTTCGGTCGTCGTGTACGGCGTGCCGGGTTCCTCTACCCGCGAGAAGAGGTGCCGGACGTCGTCCCGGCCCACCGGCGCCGAGTCGGACGGTCCCATTGCGAGAGGTATCGCCGCCGATCCGTATACGGCTAACGGTAAATCGCCTCGGGGTCAAGCCCCGAGGCTTTCGCGTGGACTCCCGTTCTATGCCTCAACCGAGGCAGGGGGCACGTACTCCCCGCTCACGTTCAGCGTCCCGCGATTCAAGCGCACATCTACGGGTGCGCCTCCATCGTCTGCGTTTTGCCGACGACAGAGATACTGCAAACCGATGTTTTTTGAGGCGTTGTAGTCGGCGTGGTTCTCATATCCGCACTGCTGACACTCGAACGACTCTCCGTTACGGTTATCGTCGTGGGTAAACCCACACGTCGAACAACGTTTCGACGTATTGCGCGGGTCAACTTGTACGGCTTCGATACCGTGTTCTTTGGCTTTGTATTCGACGTACTCGTAGAGGCGTCGGAACGCCCAGACGTGTTGCCACGTCGCCTCGGGGATATTCTCCCGAATGTGGGTCAAGTCCTCGAACACGATGTGCGAACAGTCGTTCTCGACGGCCTCCTCGATAAGTTCGTTCGCCACCGTGTGCAGGTGTATCTCGAAGCGTCCGTACTCTTTCTGCCCGACTGACTCGATGTTTTCGTGGGCGTGGCGAGAGCCACACTGCTGAAGCGAGCCACGGCGTTTCTCGTACTCTCGTCGCCAATGGTTGAACTCGTCTGCCGACCAGAATCGTCCCGTCGAAGCAACGGCGAGGTTGTTCACGCCCAAATCCACACCAAGGACTGTTCTGTGCTTGGACTCGGATTCAGGCGGGTCCTCGTCTGCTTCGACTTTCCGCATTGAGGCGTGGAGATACCAGTCACCGTCTCGGTATTGTAAGTGCGCCATCCGAAACTCGAAATCCTCGTCGGAGACGTACTTGGTTGGCGGTGTCTCCGAGTCGTCGGGGAGAATGTAGTCGCACTCGACGCGCCCATCCACGGTCGAGAGGGAAACGTGGTCGCGGTGGAACGTCGCACTCCGCTTGTCGTAGACCGCGCTATCGGCAGAAAAGTGCGGTTGTGACGTGTTCTCACCGCGTTCGAGACGCGAGACTCCGCTTTTGACGGCTTCGACCGCCCTGCGAATCCCTTTCTGGACGAGATTCGCGGTAAGGTCGGTTTCGTCGCGGAGTCGGTCGTAGAGGGCGCGTTCGGCTTTGGCTTTCGAGGTGACGTGGTAGCCATCGTCGCCGTGCCAGCACCATTCGCTCGCGGTGTTGGCGCAGTGTTTGAACTGCTCGACAGTCTCTCGAAGCGAATCGTCGGCTCCTTCGGGAGTGTCGAGTTTGATGACGGCGGTACGACGGTATTCCACCGTGTTTTCACATATACGGACGGCGTTACTTATACGTTTGGGAGTCGGCCTGCCGTAGTGACATGGTTTGTGTCATCTGGTGTCGGCTTCCTCCCCGACCTCAAGGGTCGGGGCATCCGCCTCGTACTGCCTGTGAAATCGACGCGGTCGGAGGACCGGCCCGCCCGCCGCTCGCGAGGAGCGCCGTCACCCCCAGGTCCAGCGCGCGTCCAGCACGTATCGGTAGAGGCCGCTGAGGACGATGGCGACGGCGTTGGCCGCCAGATACGGGATGCTCCGCCAGTCGACGAGGACGAAGAGGACGGCCAGCTGGATCGGGATGGCCGTCCCGCGGACCACGTTCGTCTTGGCGAGGCCGACGAGGTACTCGATCGTCCCGGTGTTGCGCGAGGCCCGGAACGTCCAGGCGTTGTTGAGGACGTACGAGAGCACGATGGTGAACTCGATGGCGATCGCGGCACCGAGCAGGTAGTTCAGGTTCGCCGCGTCGACGAACAGCCACAGCAGGATCATCTGGACGCCCGCGGCGAAGGTGCCGACGGCGACGAACCGACGAAGCTGTGGCGCGAAGGGCCCGTCGATGACGTTCCGGAGGAAGGCACGGAACATCTAGCGGTACCCCAGCGCCTCGAGGCGGGCCGCGAGCTCGTCGTCGACGTCGCCCTCGCCCGCCGTCGATCCGTCGCGGAGGCGCTCGGCGTGGGCGTCGACGATCGGTCCGAACCGCTCGATCGCGTCGCGCTGGTCCGGGCCCGGATCGGGCGACAGGTCCGTCTGCTCGGTCGGATCGTCGGACCGGTCGTACAGCTCTACCTCGCCGGAATCGACGTTCTCCACGTAGGTCCAGTCGCGGTCGCGGACGCTCACGAGGAGGTCGCCGTCGTCAAGCGACCGCGGGATGGGCTGGGCGGTGACCTCCTCGCCGCGGACGGTGACCGAGACGACGGACTCGTCGGGCGGGGCCGTACCCGCCTCGACGGTCGGCGCGAGCGACTGGCCGGTCCACTCCTCGGCGGGGTCGACGTCCATGAGGTCGGTCACGGTCGGCGGGACGTCGTCGAGGCCGACCTGGCGGTCGACCCGCCGCCCCTCCGCGCCGGGGAGGTCGACGATCAACGGCACGCGGATCAGCTCGTCGTACAGCTTGGGGTAGTGCGCGAGGTGACCGTGTTCCTGGAACTCCTCGCCGTGGTCGCCGGCCACGACGACGGCCGTCTCGTCGGCGACGCCGTTCGCTTCGAGTGCGTCCAGCAGGCGCCCGACGCTGGCGTCGACCTGTCGGACCGCGGCCTGGTAGAGCGTCCGGAGGTCCCCCAGCGTCCGCTCGCCGACCTCCCAGCCCAGCCCCGTCCGCGTGTGCGCGTGCAGCATCCGGTGGGTCCCGACCAGGTCGTCGGAGACTTCACGGATGTACCGCGGCGCGGGGACGTAGGGGGTGTGGGCGTCCATGTAGTGGACCCACAGGAAGAACGGCTCGTCGGTCTCCTCGACGAACTCGGTCGCGGCGTGTTCCACGTCGAACATCCGAGAGGCGTCGAGGAACGGCCGATCGTCGGTCTCCCCGCGGAGCCACGACTTCGCGCGCCGGAGCGGCGAGGTCGCCAGCTGGACCCACGCCTCGACGGTGGGGTGCGTCGCGAGGTAGCGGCTGTAGATGCTGGAGCCGACGCTGGCGACGAACGGCTCGAACTCGTCGAACCCGTCGTCGTAGCCCCAGTGCGAGGTGAGAAAGCCGTTGGCGGCGTTGAACCCGCCGGTCGCGACGTCGGCGGCCGACAGCGTCTCGGCCAGCGTCGGCGACGCCTCGACGCCGATCCCGCCGGAGTCGGCGAACACCGGCCGCGAGGCGAGGATGGACGGGAACGAGAACGGCGTCCAGTTGCCCGTCGCGAACGCCCGCTCGAAGACGGTGCCGTCCGCGGCCAGCGAGTCCATCACGGGCGTGTGCCGGTCCGCGTCGTAGGCGCCGATCGCGTCTGCCCGCAGCGAGTCGACCGTGACGAGGACGACGTTCGATGTATCAGGTCCCATGTTCGTCGGTATCGTCAGTTGCTCGCTGCCGGCGCGGTGCCCCGCGGTCGCGGTGGCCCCGGCGTCCGGTCACCGGGGCGTGGACGAAGGCGTTCGGGCCCGTCCGTCCGGCAGTTCCGCAGCGATACTTCCTGAACAGTCAGTTTCGACCTTCAGCGTTTCGGTCGCCCGGATGAGACGCGTCGTCCGAGAGTCAGATCCGCCAGCGTCAGTCCAGCCGCGCGGGCACCGGCGACTCGGCGTCGCTGGCCCGCTCGCGGAGTTCCGCCTGCTCGGCCTCGCTCATCGGCTCGTAGTTCTCCGCGGCCTCCAGAATCGTCGGCACGAGGTCGGGGTCGCCCGCGTTCGGGATGGAGGTCATGCCGTGCGAGAGGGCGAAGCGGAGGCACTCGACGATCTCCTCTTCGGTGTCGTACGGCTCGTACCACGTGTTATACGGGCGCTCGTCCTCGGGCAGGTCGTCGGGCCAGGGCCCCTTCGCGAAGCCCTTGATACAGAGCGTGCCGAGCCCCTCCTCCTCGGCCAGTTCCAGCACGGAGCGGTAGTCGTACTCCGGCCCCTCCTTCGCTTCGAGGATGTAGTTGAACGGGAACATCACCGTCTCCAGCTCGTCGACGTCGTGGATCGCCTGCCGGATCAGGCTCGGATCGCCGTGGCTGGTCAGGCCGATGTGATCGATCAGCCCCTCCTCCTTCGCCTCGATGAAGGCCTGAAGCGCGCCGGGGTCGTGATCGCCCTGCGCGAGCTCGGGGTCGTACTCGCCCTGGATCGCCCGCAGCTCCCGGTACTCCGTCACCGCGTGGAACTGGTAGAGGTCGATCTTGTCGACGCCCAGCCTGTCGAGCGACTTCTGGAGCTCGCCCCAGGCGCCGTAGTACGTCCGCTCCTGAGTCTTGCACCCGAGGAAGATCTCATCGCGGTGCTCGTCGAGCTTGGGGGCCAGCTTCAGCTCCGCGTCGCCGTAGGTCGGCGCCACGTCGAAGTGGTTGACGCCCGCCTGGACGGCGTCTTCGACCATCTCGTCGGCCGCCTCCTGGTCGATGAAGTTCAGTGCGACCGAGCCGAAGGTGAGGACGCTCGAGTCGTGTCCGGTCTCGCCGAGCGGTCGGGTTTCCATATCGCAAGATCGGTGGCGCTGTCAATAAATGCACCCGACCGGCGATACCTGACCGGCTGAAACCACACTTGTAGCTGGCATTTACAGTACAAGTATTTTTATGCATATCCGTACAAATCAACGTGAACGAATATGGCAGATAATACCACACCAGACGACGGATCGGAACCAGCGTCCGGGCGGCAGCTCAGGGCGCGCGACGTCGACCGGCGCGACGTGCTCCGGTCCGGAGCGGCGGTCGCTCTCAGCGGCGTCCTCGCCGGGTGTCTCGGCGAACCCGGTGGCGACGGCGGTGACGGCGGTGACGACGGTGACGACACCGAAACCGACGGCACTCAGACCGAGGGCACCGAGAGCGGCGGCGACGGCGAGACGGCAAACGTCGCTATTGTCTCCAGTTCGGCCGGCTTCGGCGACCAGGCGTTCAACGACCTGGCGTGGGAGGGCCTCCAGAACGCGGCCGACGAGTACGACATCGAACTCCAGCAGGTCGAGGAGACCAACCAGTCCAACTACGGGACGGTGCAGTCCCGCCTCGCCGAGAGCGGGAACCCCGATTACGACCTGATCGTGCTGGTCGGCTACCAGCACACCCAGGCCCTGGAGACCAACGCCGATGAGTACCCCGACCAGCGGTGGATGCTGATCAACGACTCCCTCGACCGGGACAACGTGGCGGGCTACATCTGGGCCAACCACGAGATGTCGTTCCAGGCGGGCGTGCTCGCCGGCACGATGACGACCCGCGAACTGTCCCACGAGGGCAACTCGCTCAACCCGGACAGCGGCGTCGTGGGCTTCGTGGGCGGCGTCGACGGCGCGCTCATCAACGCCTTCGAGCGCGCCTACGTGGCCGGCGTCGAGTGGGTCGACGAGGACGTGGACGTCCGGGTCGGCTACATCGGAAACTACAACGACACCCAGACCGCGGCGAACATCGCCTCCTCGCAGTACGACGCCGGCGCGGACATCGTCTATCACGCCGCGGCCGCTGCGGGCCAGGGCGTCTTCCAGGCCGCACAGGAGGCCGACCGGTTCGCCATCGGCGTCGACGCCGACCAGTCGAAGACGCTACCGGACTACCAGGACGTCGTCATGGGCTCGGCGGTCAAGCGGATCAACGAGGGCACCCGCCAGGTCGCCGAGGCCGTGGTCCAGGACAACTGGGAGAGCGTCCAGGGCCGCAACGTGCTCGGCCTCGAGGAGGACGCCGTCGCCATGGTGCTGGGCCAGGCGGTCGGGCCGAAGCTCCCCGACGCCGTGGAGGAGAACCTCAGCGAAGCCAAGCAGGCCATCGTCGACGGCGACGTGACGGTGCCCTGCTCGGCGTCGGGCTGCCAGGACTGACCTGCTCCCCCAGATGCTACCGGCGAGTTCACCGCCATGAGCGGCACCGGCGCGCCAGCCGTCGAACTGGACGGGATCACGGTTCGGGGACGTCGCCGCCGACGACGGCGTCGACTTCACACTGGAACGTGGCGAGGTCCACGCACTGGTCGGCGTCGGTGTCCTGGGACAGTTCGTCGTCGTCGGGTTCGCGACGACGCTGGCGATTTGACGCTGGTCGGGTACACCCGCGTTTCCGCGGCGCTCGGACGCGTCACTCGTCGCCGTCCCGGAAGAACTCGGGCCGCTCGAAGGGCTCGTCCTCGCCCTCGACGGCGAGGACGTCCAGCGCGGTCACCTCGGCGTCGACGCCCAGTTCCCCGGCGAGGCTCGGCTCCGTCCGTCCCTCGTCGCCGGAGACCAGTTCCTTCACGTAGAGCCCGCCCGCGCCGTGGACCTCGAGGTCGGCGTGGCGGTCGTCGACGAGTTCCCCGTCGATCGCGTACACTTCGCGCGTCCGCACGAGGCTGGCCCGGCGGTGGTCGACCCGCTGGGGCGTCTCCTGCTCGATCGTCGCCCCTTCCAGCGCGTCGAGCGCGTCCGCGAGGGCGTCCTCGTCGACGGGCGCGCCGAACTCGACGTCCATGCGGTAGGTCTTCGAGGCGTCGTGTTCCTTGACTCGCTCGACCATGTCGTGGGTGGCCTGCCGGAGCCCCTCGACCTCGGCCTCGCCGTCGGCAAACTCGTTGATCTCCGCCTCGAGCGACTCGACGTCGACGTCCCGGCGGCGGGGCTCCTTGACCTCGATCACGAACGGCCGGCCCGTGCCCAGCATCAGGGCGTCGACGTCCTCGCGGCCGGCGCCGTGGAAGACCGCCTCCGCGCCGTCCATGGCCTCCAGCACGACGGGCGCGGTCAGCTCCTCGACGCTCTCGTCGTAGCGGTACCCCGTGCCGCCGCAGCCGGGGCACTCCTCGCCGGCCTTGATCCCCGTCTCGTGGCACTCCTTGCACGGCCACTCCGTCTGGGGGATGTCACGCTCCAGCTTCCGGTAGCGGCCGTAGACGAACGCGGAGTTGACCTGGACCTCGACCTCGTCGGTCGCCAGGTCCAGCGTCAGCTGGACGTCCGGACGCTCGAAGTCGACCTCGGCGTCGACCCGTCCGCCGACGCGCTTGCCCACCTCGCGGTTGAACTCCGTCTTCAGGCGCTCGCCGGCGAAGTCGGTGCGGTCGTCGTCCTCGCCGTCGCCGACGGGCAGGCCCAGGTCCTCCCGCAGCAGGCGGTCGTTCTCCTCCAGCAGCGGCGGGACCTTCGTGCCGAGCTGGTAGGTGTCGAACTCGTAGCCCCGCACCGCCGCGGCGGCGCGGTCGGCCCACTCCTCGAAGCGGGCGCTCTCGCCCTCGCAGACCCAGCAGTCCTCGTCGGGCTCGAAGGGCTCGTCGTCCTCGAGCGCGACCGAGATCCTGAGCGATCGGCCCCGCTCGGCGTTGGCCAGCCCGAAGCTCCGGTCGGCGAACAGCCGCCCCAGACAGGAGTCGCAGAGCGGCCCGGTCGACAGCGCCGCCCGGGCGTCCTCGAGTACCGTCATGGCGAGACTCGAGGGGAGCGGCCCGTAATTCAGTTTCGGAGCGGGGGCGACGCCCAATCGCTTCCCCGCGGGGCCGGCCGCGACCGAACCGCATAAGTCGGAGTTCCCGCCTTCCCATCCCATGGACGACGCCGTCGTCGCGGTGATCCTTGGCGCGATTCAGGGGGCGCTCGAGTGGCTGCCGGTCTCCAGCGAGGGGGCCACGGCCGTGGCCGTCAGCGCGCTGTCGGGGGCCTCCCCCGCAGTGGCCACCCAGTTCGGCCTGTTCCTGCACGCCGGGACCGCCCTCTCGGCGCTGGCGTACTACCGCGAGTCCGTCGCCGAGGTGCTTCGCTCGGCCGCCGAGTGGCGCCCGCGGACGGCCTTCGCCGACGACACCGCCGACCTCTCCTTCCTCGCGCTGGCGACGCTGGCGACCGGCGCGACGGGGATCCCCGCTCTGATCGTGCTTGAGGAGGCCGTCTCCGGACTGGAGACGGGCACCTTCCTGGCCGTCATCGGCGGCCTGCTGGTCCTGACGGGCCTGCTCCAGCGGTTCGCCGCCGCCGTCTCGCTCGAACAGCGGGCCACGCCGGACTGGGTCGACGCCGTTCTCGTGGGCGCGCTCCAGGGGCTGGCCGTCCTGCCGGGCGTCTCCCGCTCGGGGACCACCGTCAGCGCGCTGCTGCTGCGCGGCCACGAGGGCGAGTCGACGCTGCGGCTCTCCTTCCTGCTGTCGATCCCCGCCGCGCTGGCCGCCAACGTCCTCGTGGTCGTCGACGACGGCGTCCCCGCCATCGACCCCGCTCCGGCCGTCCTCGCGCTGGCGGTCAGCGCCGTCGTCGGCTACCTGACCGTCGACGCGCTCGTGAGGCTGGTCCGCCGGGTCCCCTTCTGGGCGGTCTGCGTCGGCTTCGGCGCGCTGGGCGTGGTCGGCGGGCTGCTCGTCGTTTGAACGCCGCTACCCGCGGCCGGTGAGAACTTATTTACCGGGAACCGCCAATCACTGACGTACCACGCGCCATGAGCGGCGACGAACGGACCCTGGTGGACGCCGCCGGCGACTTCCGGTACGCCGTGCGGGACGGCGAGCCCGTGGCCGAGCCGCGCTGGCGCTCCTGTCGCGTCGTGGTGACCGACGCACGTCTCGTGCTCGCCACCGACGGCGGCAAGCAGGCCATCCCGCACTCGAACGTCGTGCTCGTCGACGACGGGGACCTGCCGAACGGGGTCGACGTCGCCGGCGCGACGCCGCTGCGGGTCGGCGACGCCGTCGTCGCGGTCGACGCCGACGTCGACGACTTCGCGCGTGAGTACTGCCGCGCGGCGCTGCACGGCGAGGTCATCCTCGTCAGGCATCCGGCGGTCGTCGGCGGCGTCGTCCAGGACGAGACCGGGTGGCGCAAGGCCCGCTTCCGACTGGACGACGGCGACGTCGCGCTGGCGTTCTCCGGCGGCGAGTCGACCCGGTTCGCCGTCGACGACGTCGGGACCGTCGAGACCGGGCAGCGATCGGTGATGGACGCGGTCCGCACCGTCCTGGAGGTCGAGCACACCGACGCCGACGACCGCAGCGTCGAGACGCACTTCTCCGGGCTGGACCGCCACACCGCGGCGCTGGAGATGCTGCTGGACCGCGTCGTCGAGGACCGCGGGGGCGACTACGAGCTCTCCGAGACGGAGAGTCAGGTGTTGATGGCGCTGTACTCCGGCGTCTCCCCCTTCGAGATGTCCGACTTCGTCGGCATCCCCGTCGACGAGGTCGAGGAGATCTATCGGAAACTGCTCGAGGTCGGTGCCGTCGACGAAGTTCGCACCCGGACCGAGGTGACGCTGAACGCCCAGGGCCGGAACATGGCGAGCGAAGCGATGAACGAGGAATAGCGAAGTCGCGACTGCGGGGAGCGACTTCGAAGCGAGCGGGAGCCGAACGAAGTGAGGCGACACGCGAGCAGGGAGGCCGACCGAAGGGAGGGCCCTCGGAGAAACCGAACGGGGGAGCATAGCGACCCGTGAGGTAGCGAGACCGCGAATGAAATGAGCGACCGCAGAAAAGGCGCGAGGTCGTGAGCGGAGCGAACGACACGCGGGCGGCGACACCTCGCGAGTAGCCAGTTACCAACGTAACGTGCGACCGGATCCAGCAGCGGCGTCCGTTAAGAGGTGCCTACGCGGTCACACGGCACCGCCATCTGTCGGAAGTGGGGCCAATTCTCGCTCCCAAAAACTGGGGCGGAAGGTATATTCCGGGGAGCGGGAAACCACTCCACACTCCGGGGGTCAGCATGAGCGACACCGAGCGGAAGATCGCGGACACGCGGGGCCAGTACCTGCTGGCGGTGCAGGGCGGCCAGCGGTTGACCGATGCCGACTGGCGGGACTGTAGGGTCGTCCTGACGAACCAGCGGATCGCGCTGATCGCCGACGAGAAGCGCCAGATCCCGCTGTCGGGGATCGACCGCATCGCCGACCGCTTCGACGTCAACCAGGAGAGCGCCAGCGTGGCCGACTACCTCGCTTTCCACGTCGGCGAGGACGTCCTGCTGGTCAGCGCGGCGGATCAGGACAGTTTCGAGACGGACCTCTACCGGGCGGCGCTGGACGAGGCGGTCATCTTCGTCAGACATCCGGCCATCGAGGGCGGCGTCGTGCAGGACACCGAGTGGACGAAAGGGCGGGTGAAGGTGACCGACAGGGCGCTGCGGCTGGCCCTGGCCGACGGGCAGGCGGTGACCGTCGAACGGGCCGACATCGGCAGTCTGGCGGTCGAGGAGCGGACCGTCAGCGGCGCGGAACGGACCGTCGTCGAGGTCGAACACAGCGAGGACGGCGTCAGCGTCGAGACGCACCTCGCCGGCGAGGGGTTCCACGCGACCGTCCTGGAGGTGATGCTGGCCGAGAGCGCCGAGCGCAACCGGGCGGACCTGGACCTCTCGAACACGGAGCAGCGCGTGATCATGGCGCTGCACTCGGGCGTCTCGCCGTTCGACGTCCCCGAGTTCGTCGGGATCGACGTCGACCGGACCGAGGAGATCTTCGACCGGCTGATCGAACTCGACGCCATCAGCGTGGTCCGCGAGCGCACCGAGGTTCAGTTGACCTCGAAGGGCCGCAGCGTCGCTGGACAGAGCGTCGGGGAGCGGTAGCGAGGTTGCGAGTGAAACGAGCGACCTCGTTAGAGCGAGCGGGAGCGCGACGTCGCGACCGCGTACAACGAACGGCGGCAGCCGGAATCTGGTGATCGATCGTTCACTGATATCCGATAAGGGTCCGCATTTCTCAACCTCCGTCAGCGTTAGTCGGCGGCTGACGGTTCCTATGAACACAATGTTGAAGCGACTCCTGGGTCAGTTGGAGGTATGAGCGTCAGCACGGCAGTGGTGTTGGCGGCCGGCGAGGGGACGCGGTTGCGCCCGCTGACGCGCAATCGTCCCAAACCCATGCTGCCAGCGGCAAACCGCCCCATCCTCGAGTACGTCTTCGACGCCCTGATCGACGCCGGCGTCTCCCGCATCGTCGTCGTGGTCGGGTACAAGCGCGACCGCGTGCAGGACCACTTCGGTCCGACCTACCGCGACGTGACGCTGACGTACGTCACCCAGGAGAAACAGCTCGGCAGCGGGCACGCCCTCCTCCAGGCCCGCTCTGCGGTCGACGGGCCCGTCCTCGTGGTCAACGGGGACCGGGTCATCGACGGCAACTCGGTCGCGGCGGTCGCCGACCGGTTCGAAGCCGATCCGACCACGCCGGCGCTGGCGGTGCTGGAACGGCCCGACGCCAGCCAGTACGGCGCGGTCGACCTCCGGGACGGTACCCTCGTCTCCATCGTGGAGAAGCCCGACTCCGACGAGTACCGCATGATCAACGGCGGCATCTACGCCTTCCCGGAGGACGTCTTCGGCGCCATCGAGGCGACGCCCCGGACCGAGGGCGAGCTCGCACTGACGGACACCATCTCGCGGCTGGTCGAGCGCGACGAGGTCCGCGGCGTGACCACGGAGGGTATGTGGGTCGACGCGACCTACCCCTGGGACCTGCTGGCCGTGGCGCGCGAGGTACTGGCCCGCGGGCGCGTCGTCCAGTCCGAGCGCGAGGACGGGGTCTGGGTCGACGAGTCGGCCCGGGTCCACGACGACGCCACCCTCCAGGCGCCCGTCGTCGTCGGCCCCGACTGCGAGGTCGCGGCCGGCGCCGTCGTCGGCCCGGACGCCGCGCTGGGCGGGAACGTCACCGTCGGCCCGAACGCGACCGTCGAGAACAGCGTCCTCGACGCGGACACGCGCGTCGACGCCGGGTCGACGCTGATCGACACGGTGACCGGCCAGGACGTGGATCTGGGCGCCGGCACCGTCGTCCCCGGCGGTCCGGCCGACGTCCAGGTCAACACGCAGGTGTTCGAGGACCGCCGACTGGGCGCGGTCCTCGCCGACCGCGCGACCGCCCGCGGGAACGTCTCCTTCTCGCCGGGCACGCTGGTCGGTCCGTCCGTCACGCTGCACGCGGGGGTCCACGCCAGCGGACAGATCGCCGAGGGAGCGGAGGTGGTGCGCTGATGTGCGGGATCATCGGCTGCGTCGGCCGCGGCGAGGACACGCTCGACGTGCTCGTCCACGGCCTCGCCAAGCTGGAGTACCGCGGCTACGACTCCGCCGGCGTCGCGCTGGCCAACGGCGGCGTGAGCGTCTGCAAGCGCGCCGGCGAGATCGACGACCTCCGGGACGAACTGGAGGAGACGTCCATCTCCGGAAAGGTCGGCATCGGCCACACCCGCTGGAGCACGCACGGCCCGCCGACCGACGAGAACGCCCACCCCCACCAGGACTGCACCGGCGACGTCGCCGTCGTCCACAACGGCATCATCGAGAACTACCAGGAGATCCGCGACGAGCTCGTCGCCGAGGGTCACGAGTTCAAGTCGGACACGGACACGGAGGTCGTCCCGCACCTCATCGAGAACGCGCTGGCCGACGGCGACTCCCCGGAGGACGCGATCCGCTACGTCGTCGAGCGCCTCGACGGCAGCTACGCCATCGCGGCGGTCGTCGCCGGCCACGAGGCCGTCTTCGTCGCGCGGAACGACTCGCCGCTCGTGCTGGGGCTGGGCGACGACGCCACCTACCTCGCCAGCGACGTCCCCGCCTTCCGCGACCACACGGACGAGGTCGTCTACCTCGACGACGGCGAATTCGCCCGGCTGGACGCCGACGGCTGGGAAGTGCGGAACCTCGCTGGCGAGCGCGTCGAGAAGACCGTCGACACGGTCACCTGGGACGCCGAGGAGACGGGCAAGAGCGGCTACGACCACTTCATGCTCAAGGAGATCCACGAGCAGCCCCGCGCCCTGCGGCAGTGCCTGCGCGGCCGCGTCGACGAGATGGCCGGCACCGTCGACATCGAGGACCTGGGCGACCTCTCGCCGCGGCGCGTCCAGTTCGTCGCCTGCGGGACGTCCTACCACGCCGCGATGTACGGCGCCCAGCTGTTCCAGCGCGCGGGCGTCCCCGCCGAGACCTACCTCGCCAGCGAGTACACCACCTCGCCGCCACCCATCGGCGACTCCCTCGTGGTGGGCGTCACCCAGAGCGGTGAGACGGCCGACACCCTCTCGGCCCTGCGCGAGGCCCGCGCTCGGGGCGCCCGCACGCTCGCCGTCACGAACACCGTCGGCTCGACGGCCGCCCGCGAGTGCGACCACGCCCTGTACATCCGCGCCGGCCCCGAGATCGGCGTCGCCGCCTCCAAGACCTTCGCCTCCCAGCTCGGCGCGCTGAACCTCCTGGCGCTGGGCACGACCCAGACCGACGGCGCCCGCGACGCCATCGCCGCGCTGCGGGACCTCCCCGGGCAGGTCCAGGCCCTGCTCGACCAGAACGACGCACGCGCCGTCGCCGAGGCCTACCAGGACGCCGGCGCGTACTTCTTCATCGGCCGCGGCCTCCAGTACCCCGTCGCCCTGGAGGGCGCCCTCAAGATGAAGGAGATCACCTACAAGCACGCCGAGGGCTTCGCCGCCGGCGAACTCAAGCACGGCCCGCTGGCGCTGGTCACCGGGGACACGCCCGTCTTCGCCGTCGTGCTCGGCGACGGCGAGCGCGCCCAGAAGACCGTCGGCAACGTCAAGGAAGTCGAGGCCCGCGACGCCCCCGTCGTCGCCGTCACCGACGGCCAGAGCGACGTGGAGCGCTACGCCGACCACGTCCTCGAAGTCCCGGAGACCCACCCGCGGGCCGGCGCCGTGCTGGCGAACGTCCAGCTGCAACTGGTGTCCTACTACACGGCCAAGCTGCTGGACCGGTCGATCGACAAGCCGCGGAACCTCGCGAAGAGCGTCACCGTGGAGTAAGCAAAACTCGATCGATTCCGTATTACGCTGTCGCCCTTCGCCGGCGAGTTCACACCTTCAGACCGACGTACTCCGGGAACTGCTCGACGGTCTCGTCGACGACCTCGCTTTTCAGAACGCCCTGGTAGTCGGCCAGATCGTCGTCTTTCAGGGTGACGACGGTCCACGGACTGACGAACGACTCTCCCGGAAACTTGCCGAACTCCCACCGCCGCTCGGGAATCGCGATCGCTTCGCTGCGCTCTGTCGTCGTGATGAGCATCGCGAGGTACTCGTCGCCGTGAAACGGGTGCTGATCCGTGTTGATCACGACGTAGGGGTGGGCCTCTGCCTCATCGCCGTCTCGCCTCTCGAAATCGAACGGATCCTCGACCCAGACGACATCACCGCGCTGAATCCGGTTTGGAAGCTGTCCGCGGCTCATCGATCGCGTGGCTGCCGGTCCGGCGGGAACTCGGCGTGTTCGAGCGCCTCGTCGCGGTCGTACCCCTCGTAGCGGTCCGAGTCGATCGACTGACGGCTAACGAGGGCGGCTCGTTGCGTCCCGAGTTCGTACTCGTCGACTGCCCAGTACCCGTCGGTATGTTCGACGAATCCCTTCTCTTTCAGTCGGGCGAGCGTCACGCGAACGCTCGACGGTGGAATGTCCGTGGCCTCGGCGATTTCCTTCGGTCGAAAGGCCTTGTCCTGGTTGTCCGCGAGGAACTGGATGACCGTATGTGGGTTCGTTCCCTCTTCGTACACGGTCACGTCATCGGCGTCCTGGAGCCTTTTGAAGTCGTCCTTCGAGATGACTATTGTAACGGTACGTAGTGAACCAGTATTTCTTTTGCGGTAGTCGGGTCGAATTTACTGCCGAATGGGCGAGCCGAGGCGACCGCTACCTCCATTGACATCCTCCCCGCCCTGAAGGGCGAGGATTCCCGCGTGGGGCATCGGGCCGTTCCCAAGCCCCCGAGGGCAACTTCCTCCCACGAAGGGAGTACCGGGTTCGTGCGACTCCACGTCAGGACGGTGAGCGCGTGGTGACACCGACTCGTAGCGAGTCGCCCTGCTTGTGGCGCTCCCCACGCCCAGTCCACGCGGACTGTGCGAACGCGGGGATTCACGTCCCTCGTTTCGAGGGGCGCGACACGGGCCGTGCCATCGACCGTACTCCGCCACGCCGAATCGTGGCGAAGTGCAACCGCGAATGGAGCGTGTTTTGGTTAAGCCGTCACCCCCTCCCGTACACGAGCGTTACCGCCCGATTCCAGCGGGGCTACGGGTTCTGTGAGGACGGCGAACGAGTCTCAACCACGTACTCCCCACCTCGTTGTGAACCGAAGTGGTGGGCGTGGAACCGTCCGTGTCGGCGGGAAGCGACCCCGAGTCTTCCAATTGATACTTTACGCGATTGGCTTGGACTACGGTACGATGCCGGGTTACTTGATAATGTCGGTTATAGAGGGTTTGTCGGATTCATCCCCGCGCTGAAGCATGGGGCTTTCTCCTTGCACTCCCGTAATGAATGCTGTTGCCGCCCCTATAGCGACTGAACCGTCGCCTCGATCGTCAGGTCTCCCAGGTTGAGCGTGACGACGCTGCCGCGCCTGATCGCCGCGCCCTTGAACCGCACGCCGTCCGCGGTCTCCCGGACAGTCAGCTCCGCCGTCATCGTGACCTCCTCGTCGACGGGGTGCTCGCGGAGATAGACGTTCCCGTCGTCGCTTGTGAGCACCATCGTCGCGTTCGTCCGCTCGACGCCGGTGATCTCGGCGACGGTCTGATCGCCGACCTGCTCTGTGTCACCCTCCTCGATTGCGGCCGCCAGTTCTGGCGACGCGCGGTCGACGACCAGCGTCACCTCGCGGGTGGTCGCCTCGCCGCGGGGCTCGGTCGCACCGACGCGGTCGACGGTCCCGGCCAGACGGTAGTCGGCCGTCTCTACCGGGATCGTCACGCCCTCGCGGACCGTGCGGCCGCCGAACTGCGGTCGGTCGGCACCGATCGTCGCCAGTTCGACGCCGACCGCGAGTCGGCGCCGATCGTTCCCGTCGCTACCGTAGGCCGTCACCGACTCGACGGTCGCCACCTCGCGGCCGGCGACGGTCATCGACTGGCCGGGTTCGATCTCCGCAGCCGTCGTCTCGGAAACCGTCGTCTGCAGGAGGACAGGCGTGGTCCGGGTCGGTAGTTCGTCGCCCCCGCCGATCGACTGGATCGACCCGGAGACGGCGTAGCTGTCGGTCTTGATATCCAGTGAGCGTCCTAACCGCGGCGGTACGTTCCCGTAGGCGATGGTGTCGTTCCGGGCTTCGCCGCGCAGTTGGGCGCGGACATAGACCCGGGCACCCCCGTCCTGCGGCGCGACCTGGACGTCGGTGACCGTCAGCTCGGCGTTCCCGCCGGGCGAGTAGGTGTCGCCCGCCTCGATCGCCGCGGCGACGGCCTCGGGCTGGGCCCCCAGGTCGAGCGTCACGTTCGTCGTCGCCAGCTCCGGTGCAGGGGGCTCGTCGTCGGCGCCGTCGTCCGCGGTCACCAGTGCGACGCCGGCGACCCCCACCGCCAGCGCCAGCAGGACGACGAGCGCGTCCACCACGTTGACGAGTCCGAAGAGGTTCCCGGAATCGTCGATCAGTTGCATTGGGTTGCGACTGTCCGTCTTCTCGGATAGCTCTTTCCTTCCGTCAGTTGGCAGCCGGGTGAGCCACGTTACAGTCGGCAGCGAGTACTACTGGTCTCTATCGCCAACGAAGCTCGTCATCCGACGGACCGCTAGGTCGATGACGGACTCCTCGACCCGAGCGACTGCCCGTTCGATGTTGGCTTCGCGCAGCGACACGACTGCCCACGGAGCGACGACCGACTCGCGGTCGAGTGCTCCTTCCACGATCGCACCAGTGAGCGGTATCGATTCGTCGTATTCCTTCGTTGATATCCCAACGGCAATGTACTGTTCCCCTGCGAACGGATGCGCCTCGTCGCTCACAGCGGGACAGCGCGGAAGCCCACCCCTTTAGGGGTGGGAGGAAGCGCGTAAACTTGAAGTGACTTCGTGTAATATAATCTATATATCCCGCAGGCGCAGAAGCCGTCGGTGGGACGGGCCGTCCGTCAGCCAGCCCCGAAGTCGGGAATAATGAACGCACCGCTCCGACTCCCGCCCGAAAGCCACCTGAGAAAGCCCCTTCTTGGAAAGGACGGAGCGTGGGGCTTTCGTGCGGGAGCGCGAAGTGTGGGAGTCCACCGACAAGCCCACGAGTGTACTCGTGGGTAGCTGACAACCTCCGTCCACCGTGAACTGCCGGAAGCGATTTACTACCGGAGCATAAGGCGTGGTGTATGGCTTCCCTTCCGGTCGAGATTCTCCTCGGTATCTATCTCGGTCTCCTCGTCGGGATCATCCCGGCGCTGGTCTCCTGGGGGCTGGCGTTCGCCTTCAAGTACTTCACCGACGTCACGCTGCCCGGGTTCGGTATGGCCGTCCTCGCCATCGCGCTGGCGGGGGTCAACGGCGGCCTGCTAGCGCTGGCGGACAAGTCGATCACGCAGGCGCCCAACGCCGAGCGGGTCGTCACCGCGATCATCGTCGTCACGATGGCGTCGATGTACGCCCACAGCAAGGGCGACCAGATGGGCGCCGAGTTCCCGCGGCGGCTCTCCCTAGAGAAGCTCCGCTCGCGGACGCTCTCGACGGACGTGATCGACCTCGTCGGCGGCCGGCGCGAGGCGACCGTCCGCGTCGTCGGAGAGGTGGCCGACATGGAGGGGTACCCGCCGCTGCCCGAGGACCTGCGGGCGGAGATCCGCGGCAGCGAGTGGCCCTTCCCCGCGGACCTGCGCATCGCCGAGCTGGAGGAGCGGCTGGCCGACCGGTTGCTGACGGAGTACGACCTCGGCGACGCGTCCGTGACCGTCGACGAGCGCGGCCGCGCGACCGTCGTCGCCGCGCCGCCCTTTTCCGGGCTCTCGAAGCGCATCGAGGACGACCGCCACGCCGTCTCCGTCGACGCCGTCCTCCCGACGGGGCTGGCCCGCGGCGACGAGGTGACGCTCATCACGGCGGACGCGCAGGTCCGGGGGACCGTCGTCAGCGCCCGGTCGGGCGACGGCTCCGCGAAGCCGGTCGACGCCGAGCCCGCCGAGACGCTCGACGGCCCCGACGTCGACGGGGCCGAGAAGCCCCCGGCGCCGGTGCGGGCGCCCACGACCGACGGCGGCGAGGGGCGACTGACTGCCGCCGTCCACCGGACCGACGCCCAGCCGCTCGTCCGGGCGGCGCAGGCGAAGGTGGTCGTCGAGTCGCGCGGCACTCGTCGCGAGTACGAGCTCGTCTCCCTCCTGCGGCGCGCCGACGTTCGCTTCCGGAAGGTGACGGTCGGAGCGAACGCGCCCGTCGCCGGCGAGCGACTGGGCGAGGCGTCCCTGCGGGAGACCTACGGCGTCGGCGCCTTCGCCGTCCGGAAGTCCGGCGGCTGGGTCGTCGCGCCCGGCGACGACGACGTCGTCGAGGCCGGCGAGGAGGTCTACGCCGTCGGGGCGCGCGACGCCCTCGACGCCTTCGAGGAGGCGGTCGCGTGATGCAGCTCCTCCAGCTCACGGCCGAGCGGGTCGTCACCGCCGTCGCCCAAATCGCCGGGACGGCGGCGCTGGCCGGACTGCTCGCCGGCGTCGTCGCGCTGCTGTACCGGTGGTACGTGCGCGAGCGGGTCCCGCGGGGGCTGGCCCTGCTGGTCGGGCTGGCCGGCGTCGCCGTCGTCGTGAACACGACGCCGCTCCTGGCCCAGGAGATCGGCAACGTCGACGGCGACGTCGAGGTGCTCGCGGCGCTGACGAACGTGACCCTCTTCGTCGTCGGCGGCCTCGGCGCGACCGCCGGGACGCGGCTGGGCGACGCCCTCGCGACCGACCTGTTCGCCGCGACCGGGCGCGACGTCGACGCCGACGTCAGCGAAATCGTCCAGTCGGTCGGGCGCGTCACGACGGTCGCGCTACCCGAGGAGATCGACGACGTCGTCGGCTACGACCCCGTTCCCGAGGCCACGACGGAGACGCTGTCCGGCCGCCGCTTCCTGTTCCCGCGCCGGCTGACCCGCGTGGAGCTGCGCGAGCGGCTGGTCTCGCGGCTCAAATCCGACTACGGCGTCGGCCACGTCGACGTCGAGCTCGCCGAGGACGGGTCCGTCGAGTACCTCGCGGTCGGCTCCCGGGCCGCCGGTATCGGGCCGACGCTGCCGCCCGCGACCAACGCCGTCGCGATCAGAGCCGATCCGGCCCACGCCGCCAGCGCGGGCGATCTGGTCCAGGTGTGGGAGACCGACCCCGTACGCCGCGTCCTCACGGGCGAACTGCGCGGCGTCGCCGGCGACGTGGTGACCGTCGCAATCGACGCCGCCGACACGTCGAAGCTCGACCCGACCGAGCGGTACCGGCTGGTGACCCTGCCCGTTCAGGACCGCCCGGACCGGGAGTTCGCGTCGCTGCTGCGGGCCGCCGACGAGACGATGGCCACGGTCACGGTCGAGTCGGGGAGCCGCCTCGACGGGGCCCGCGTCGGCGACGTCGAGGTGACAGTCGCCGCGATCACCCGCGAGGACGTCCGGCCGGAGCCGCTGCCCGCGGCCGACCGGACGCTCGAACCCGGCGACGTGCTCTACGCCATCGCGACGCCCGACCTGCTGCGCCGGCTCTCGGAGGCCGCCGAGTGGTCCGGAGGCACTGACGCCGGAGCGTCGTCCGTCGGAGAGAGATCCGCGGGCGACGAACCGGCCGTCGCGGAAGTGCCCGGGGACGACGAATCGCCCGGCGACCCGACGCCCGTGGGCGACGCCGAGTCCGACGACGGAGGCGGCCGGACGCGGGCGGCGGCGCAGTCAGAAGCAGGGCCGGACAGCGACGGGGCGAGCGCCGGCGAGGCGGCGGACGCCACGAGGGGAGACGACGGAGAGACGTCCGACGGCGGGGAGACGGCGACCGAAGCACCGAGCGGAGGATCGGAGGGCGAAGCGCCGACGGGTGCCGACGGAACGGCGGCCGACGAGGCGACAGACGACGGCGGGGAACCGGCGGAGGGGACCGCCCCCGACCCGGAGCCAGCCGCCGAGACCGACGACGCCGCGGACCTGACGGGGGACGCGTTCCCGGATACGGACGACCTGCCGGGATCCGACCTCGAAACGCCGACGCTCCCCGGTGACGGCGGCGCGACGCCGGAGAACGGCGAAGATGCGCCGGCGGAGGACGGCGGCGACGAGACGACCGACGGCGCTGACGACCCGTCGCCGTCGACCGACGCGGACGACCGGGAACCGGCGGACGGCGACGACGCGCCGGGCGACGGCGCTGACTCCGAGATCGCCGACGGCCACGAGCGCGACGAGACGTCGGTCATCGACCAGGCCTGGGACGACCTGGAACCGCTCGTCGGCGAGGGCGGCGCGGGCGAGAACCTGAACGACCTCGACGGTCTGCTCGGCGAGGACGGCGACGACGCACCGGCCGACGGCGCTGACTCCGAGATCGCTGACGGCGACGAGAACGACCGAGACGGCGACGAGCGGCGCGGGTGAACGGCGAGCGAGCCAGGCTCTCGATTCCCACCCGCCGGGAGAGTGCACAACGTCTTTCCCGTCCCGCGACAGCGATTGACACATGAAGTGGAAGCTGTTCGCCACGCTGGCCGAGGCCGCCGGCGACTCCGAAGTGACCGTCCGGGAGGAAGAGACGGTCGGCGACGCGCTCGACGCACTGCTGGCCGAGCACCCCGACCTGGAGACGGAAGTGCTCGACGAGGACGGCGACCTGCGGGACCACCTCCGCCTGCTCCACGAGGGCCGGGACCCCTTCGCCGAGAGGGAGGGGCTGGCGACGGCGGTCGAGGAGGACGACGAACTCGCGCTGATGCCGCCCGTCAGCGGCGGGTAAGAGGATCGCACCAGGGCCTGCGGTACCTGGCGCTGCCATCCCGCCCCCCTGTAGTCAGCGCCGAATCGTGTAGCTCACTGGCAGCTCTCCGTCCGGAGGCAACTGCGAGAAAGCGACGAGCGTGTACGTTCTGATACGCCGTCTTACAGCCAGGGGACCGACCGATCGGTGATCTCGCCGGCGAGTGACTCCTGCATCGCGTCGGCGACGTCCTCGGCGTTGGCCAGCGCCCACATGAGCTTGACCTTGGCCGTGCCGGGGAGCATGTCCTCGCCCTCGATGATCCCGGCGTCGAGCAGGTCGCGACCGGTGTCGTACACGCGGTCGCAGACCCGCCCTTCGAGGCACTGGCTGGTCATGACGACGGGCGTCCCCTGATCCGTGAGGTCGTCGACGACGTCGATCCAGTCGGTGTTGACGTGGCCGAGTCCCGTGCCCTCGACGACGACGCCCTCGGCCCGTTCGCCGACGCGCTCCAGCCGCTCGGCGGGGGTGCCCGGCGTGAACTTCACGAGTTCGACGTCGGTCTCGAGGTCGTCGTGGAGCGCGAGGTCGGCGTCTCCCCGCTCGGCGTGGTCCCGGTGCCACTCGATCTCGCGGCTCTCGTAGTCGATCCGGCCCAGCGGCTCCCGGCCGACGGTCTCGAAGGCGTCCCGGCGGGAGGTGTGATTCTTCCGGACGCGGGTGCCCCGGTGGAGCGCGCAGGCGTCGTCGGACTCCGTGGCGTGCATGCAGACCAGCACCTCCGCGCAGTCGCTCTTGGCGGCCTCGACCGAGCAGACGGCGTTCATCACGTTGTCCGAGGAGGGTCGGTCCGCGGAGCGCTGGCTGCCGGTGAAGACGACGGGCACCGGCGTGTCCAGCATGAAGGCCAGCGCGCTAGCGGTGAACTGCATCGTGTCCGTGCCGTGCATGACGACGACGCCGTCGGCGCCCGCCTCGATCTCCTCGCGGACGCAGCGGGCCAGTTGCTGCCAGACGTCCGGCGTCATGTTCTCCGAGAGGATGTTGGCGACGACCCGGCCGCGGTAGTTGGCCAGACCGGCCAGGTCAGGCACCGCGCGGAGGACGTCCTCGGCGTCGAACTGCGCCGTGACCGCGCCGGTGCGGTAGTCGACGGTCGACGCGATGGTCCCGCCGGTCGAGATCAGCGAGACGGTCGGCAGGTCCTCGTCGAACTCCACCTTCGACTCGCCCTCGGCGTCCTCGGTCTCCTCGACCTCGAAGGCGTTCGACTCGAGCACTTCGACCGACGCCTCGTCGCGGTCGACGCCGACGTTGTACCCGCTGTCGAGCTTCACGACCACCGTCTCCGGCGAGCTGAAGGGCAACACGACGCCCTCGAAGGTCTGGTCCGCGCGGTCGACGCGGACCCGATCGCCTGCGTTCATGCGCGTCCGTTCCGCCCGCGCGGACTTGAAGCCACTCGTTCGAGGCGGCGGGCGGTGGGCGACAGTCGCCAGCCCGCCGGCGATGGGACCCGAGGTGCGCTCGGTCGATGCCGTCCGTGGAGCGCTACTGGTCGACGGCCGCGAGTGGATTCAGGAATCCGGCGCCGTAGTAAGCGTCGTCGTACTCCTCGACGTCGTCGGCGGTCTGTTCCAGCGTCGCCCGGACCCGGTTCGGGTCCGCGTCGTCCAGACTCGCGACGAGTGCGACGGCGCCCGCGACCTGCGGAGCGGCCATCGACGTGCCGGCTGCCCACTCGTAGCCGTACTCAGCGCTCTCGTAGGTCCCGTCGTCGCTGAAACTCGGTTCAGCGACCGTGCTCAACACGAGGTCACGGTGCCAGGGAACGCCAGTCCCGACAGCGCCGAGGTCGGCGTCCCCGCCGGGCGCACCGACGTCGATCGCGTTCGTCCCGTAGTTGGTGTAGAACGCGGGGCTCTCGAACGACTCCTCGAGACTCTCCTCGCCCCACTCGAATCCGATCGGACCCGTCGCGCCGACGGACATCGTGTTGGCGGCCTCGTTCGGCAGGCTGACGGCCGGGATGCATTCGCCGGAGCCGTCGTCGTCGAAGTCGCCGCAGACGCGACCGTCGTGTTGCAGGTCCGCCGCGTCGTTGCCCGCGGCAGCGACCAGCAGCGTGCCGCAGCTGTTCGCGTAGGTCGTCGCGCGGTTGAGCACCCGACCGTAGAAATCGCCGTACCCCTCGCGCGAGACCGGATACGCCCCGAGGCTCATGTTCGCGGCGTCGGCCCCGATCTCGGCGCTGTAGACGATCGCGGCGACGATGTCGGCGAACGCGGCCAACGCCTCCGGCGAGAACACGCGACAGTCGACGACCTCCGTGGCGGGCGCGGTTCCGACGATCCCCCTGTCGTTCTCGTCGTTGGCCGCGACGATTCCGGCGACGTGTGTGCCGTGGTAGCCGCCGTAGGGGCCGCCCGCGCCGTAGTCGTCGTCCGTAAAGTTCCTGGAGAGGTCCTCGTCGACGGCGTGCCGGAGGTCGGGGTGGTCGGCCGCGACGCCCGTGTCGATGACGGCGACGCGCGTGCCTTCGCCGCGGGTGCGCTCGTGGGCAGCGGGGACGTTCTGGACCTGCTTGTCCCACTGGAGGTCGTAGAGCGGTTCGTCGGTCGCTTCGGCGTCGGCGACGGGCATCCGGTCGTCCAGCGGCAGGTCGAGCGAGTACCGGGTGTCCGGGGCGTAGTCGGCGCCGAGCGACTCTACATCGGACTCGGACCCGCGGACGACGATCAAGTCGATCGCCGGGAGGTCGTGGACGACCTCGATGTCCGGCCGGTCGACGGCCGTCTGGTCGAGAGCGGCCGTGTCCACGAGGAACCGGTCGCCCGAGGCCGCGGCGGTGACCGTCGTCCCGACAGCTATCCCACCGAGGAGGACTCCGCTCACTCTGAGAACGGAACGCCGTGTCTGACGCGGCATAGTACTGGGAGGTGTCCGGGAAGGGGTTGTAATACAACTCCTACCAGGCGGGACCCGTCCGGCGGCAGGCGATCCCCCCGTCGCGGGCCTGAGAGGCGCAACCGGTTCACCGTCGGACGGTCCGCGCAGAGAAAGGGCCTTAGGGCTGGGTCGCGCAGTTCCGGACATGTCAGAGCGGACCAGGGACCGCGAGGTCGAGGAATCCGACCTCGGGGACGTCGGCGACCTCGGGGCGGACGGCAGCGACCTCGGGGTCGATCAGGGGGTCGGTGACGGCGACTTCGGCCTCGCAGGCGGTCCGGACGAGCGGACGGCGGACGCCGAGGCCCGGACGGACGCCGGACTCACCGGACGGGCGAAGTCCCGCGCGACGTCGCTGTTCTCGCCGCGGGCCTTCCTGCTGGCGCTGGGCGCGGCGCTGGTCGGCGTGTTCGCCCTCGGGAACCTGGTCCCCGTCGTCCCGTTCACGGGCTTCGTCGGGCTGTTCCTGGTGATGTTCGGCGGGGGACTGGTCGCCTCGACGCCGCGGTACCTGGAGGCGGGCGTCGCCGGCGCGGCCAGCGGCGCCCTCGCGCTTGCCGTCGGATCGATCACGCTGACGTTCGTGACCGGCGGGCTGCCGGTCGCAGTCGGCGCCGCGGTCGGTGCGGCCGTCGCGCTCGTCAGTTTCTACGCCGGCCGGGACCTGCGGGACGGACTGACCAGGGACCTCGACTGAGAACCCCGCTGTCGACCGAGGACGACCCGTCGACCACCGGGAGACTCGCCTTCGCTCGACTCCCGAGCCCTCGGTCGCTTCGCTCCCGAGGACGCCGGCAGACTCGTCTTCCCCGATTCCCGAGGACGCCCGCCGCTCACTCCGCCAGTCGCCACTCGTCGCCGTCCTGCTCGGCGACGCCGCGCTCGGCGAGCCAGCTCAGCGACTCCTCGACTAGTTCCGGCGGTGCCTCTACCTCGCGGCTGACGGCGTCGACGTCGCGGGACCCGTTGGCCAGCGCGCTGATCACCTCGGCGTACAGGCGACCGTCGCCGTCGCCGTCCTCAACGCGCTCGCTGAGTCGCTCCCGGACCTCGGTGAGCCGGCCCTGGACCCACCGCTGGGCCATCGAGAGCTCGTTCTCCAGCTGTTCCAGCCGCTTGAGCTCCCGCGTGACGTCGGTCAGATCGTCGCCCTCGTCTGGACTGACGTCGATGGTGAGGTGGCGACAGGTGCTGATGTCGAGGCCGCGGCTGGCCGGGTAGGCGCTCTTGGTACCGAACCGGTAGGGCGAGACCTGGACCTCCAGCCGGAGGTTCCGCGCGATCGAGAAGTACTTCCGCCGCTGATCGTCAGTCCGACTCTCGACCAGCCCGGCCTCTTCCAGCTTCGAGAGGTGGTCGATGACAGCCTTGGGACTGACGCCGATGTACTCGCTGATCTCGGTCACGTAACAGGGCTTGTGGGCCAGCAACCGGAGAATGCGCCTGCGGTTGGCGTTCCCGAGTAAATCGAGCAACTCGGCGGAATCCATTCATCGCCCGGTAGTGTACCGCGCCAGATAAGCATGTCTCCTCGCCGTGCCTCAGCGAGGGACGACGTACGCGCCGCCGGGGCCGTTCCCCGGACCGCCGGTTCCCGAGCCGCCGTCGTTGCCCCGCTCACTGCCATCAGCGGCGTCAGACGGATCGGCCGGACCGGTACCCCCGTCCCCGGCGGGATCCGAACCTCCGCCAGAACCGTCGTTACCGGTACCGGACTGCCCGTTTCCCGTACCAGCTCCCTCGTCGCCGGCGTCCTCACCGGGTCCGTCGTCGACTCCGGGTCCGTCGCTGCTGGCACCGTTCGCGCCGTCACCGGACGCCGATCCCCCCTGTTCATTTCCCGGGTTGTCACCGTCGGAGGCGGGCTTTCCCTCGCCGGCCGCGTCCCCCGCCGGTCCGCTGTCCCCGTCGGACGCCTCGCCGTCCGACGGGCCGCGCGTCTCGTTTCCGGCACCGCGGACGTCATCCGGCGGTCCGCCCGTCCCGTTCGCCGGACCCACCGATCCGCTCGCTGGAACCCCCGTCCCGTTCGGTCCGGCGTTCCGTGGCGGACCCGTTCCCGGCGTCGCGTTTCCCGCTGTTTCCGGGCGGTCGATCGCGTTCGGCGGGCCGCCCCGGGCCGGCGCGTCGGCCGGCGGGCCGCCGCCGGCCGTCAGGCCGCGGGCGACGCCGTTCACTTCGGGACCGGTCGCGTTGCGCGCGTCAGACCGGAGCCGTTCGAGGCCGGGCGGGTCGACGCCCGCAGCCTCTGCGGCCTGATCGGTGTCGTTGACGCTCGACCGGAGCGCGGCCATGCGCCCCGACAGCTGGCTCACCTGTGCCAGGTACGCCGACCGATCGATCGATCCGTTCTCGTAGCGGGCGGTCAGCGTCCGGTTGCGCTCGCGGAGCCGCTCGAGGCGGTCCGCCAGCCGCTCGGTCCGGTTGGTCGCCAGCCGCGCCCGCTCGGACTCGTCGGCCGACTCGAAGGCCGACCGCCACATGCCCGACTCGACGGAGTCGTTCGCCTCCGCCGCGCTGCTCTGCATGAAGGCGGTCAGTTCGTCCCCGAGTCCCGCCGACTCACCCACCTCGCTCGGCGTCGTCGTCTCCTGAGCGGTCGCCGCCGGGAGCGCCGCTCCCAGGGCACACAGCACCGCCAGTGCGACGACCGCCGCCTGCCGCGTGGTCATACTCGTCACTTCGTACGTCCGGATACTTAAAAAACGACGCGTACCGTTCTGACCGTTCAGCGCCCGGCCCACGTCCGTTTGAATCGTTTATCAGGGCACGAAACCGTCCCAGACGGCGTCTACGCACCGTACGGGCACTCTCCCGCCGGTCGGTTCACAGAAGTCGCGTGCGCGTCCGACGGCGCTCGCAGCCGCTCTGTTTGCTCGTCGTGAAAAGCGTGCCGGCGAGGATTTATACCATGCTATCTCTTACCACGATCCGATCACATGTTCGAACGGTTCTCGGGAGGCTACTACGTGGGGCGCCTCTACGTCGAACCGAGGGACGCGGAGACCGCGGCGATGTGCCGCGAGCAACACGAGCGCGTCAATCGGGAGCTCTACGCGACGGGCGAGGGCATCGAGCGGACGGACCTCCCCCTCGTGATGAAGCTGGAAGAGCGTCACTTCCCCGTCCGGGGCGACGAGGAGGTCCCGGCGGACACGCTGGCCGTCCCCGAGTCGTTCCTCGACGACGCTCGCGTCCGGAACCCGCCGACGCTGAAGGAGGTCCTGCTGGCCAAGGCCGACCGCGCCCAGCAACTGCTCTCACTCACCTCGGGCGCGGCCGTCTGAGGACGGACCGGGTTCCGAACTCCGACCGTCGGGGCTGAACGTTTTTACCCCAGCAGACCTCCCCATCACTCGATGCTGGACGAGCTGCTCGGGCGGGGATCGCTGAAGGAGCGCATCGAGGAACTGGAGGAGGAGAACCACCACCTCGAACGCCAGCTCGAGGCTGAGGAGGAGCGCCGTGCGGACGCCGCCAGCGAGCGCCAGGACGCCGAGGAGCGGGTCAACCGCCTGCAGGACCGCGTGACCGAACTGGAGGACCGCGTCGAGCGCCTCCAGGACGGCGACGCGGACCGCGAGTTCCGCGCCGAGGAGACGCTGCGGGGCGGCCGCCTCGACGAGGTCCTCGACCGCCTCGCCGCCGTCGAGACCGGACCCGAGGGCGTCCTGACCGCCTACGTCGCCGACGGCCACGAGGTGCCCGACGCGGTTCGGACGGCGCTGGGCGACCGGGCCGGGCTGGTCGGCCGCGCTGCTCCCTGCCTCGTCGTCGCCGACGACGCCGGCCTGCTGTCGGCCTGCCTCTCCGTCCCCGTCGCGCCCGAGCCCTTCGCCCGCTGGGACGACCGCGTCGCCGTCGAGCGGGGGTGGTTCCGCCCCACTGGCGAGCACGCCGTCGCGCTCGTCCGCTCGGACCTGTTCGCCCTCGCCGAGTACGACGGCGACGAGCGCGTCGCCTTCCACGGCTTCGACTCCGACCTCAAGAGCCAGCACTCCAAGGGCGGCTTCTCCCAGGCCCGCTTCGAGCGCCTCCGCGAGGAACAGATCGACTCCCACCTGGAGCGGTGCCGCGCCGCCATCGAGGAGCGGTCGGCCGACCGCCTCTACGTCCTCGGCGAGCGCAGCGTCCTCTCTCGGTTCTCCGAGGTGGCCGACGTCACCGCGTCCGTCGACGCCACGGGCGACCCGGAGGCCGCCCTGGAAGACGCCGTCCGCGAGTTCTGGACCGTCCGACTGCGAGTGCCGTGAACGGGGAAGGCGTTCGACGCGGCGGGGGCCGCCGCGTCGACGACTGCCAGAAGGAGTCCCAGTGCGTCGCGGCGATCGGTGCCCGTCCGGGCCTTACTCGGCAGGCTCGCTCTCGACGACAGTCAGGTTCGTTGGCGAGGGATGCATGCTGACGGACCCGTTCCCAGCGTCGTCCGGGACGATCGTCGCCCCGCCTGTCGCGACCCGAACCGTCTCGCCGTCTTCGACCGCGGCCACCTCGTCGGACGGGAGGACGATCGACACCCTGTCGTCGGCCGTTCGAGCGTCGTTCACCCGCTCGACGTCCGTGATCGTCTCGGAGGCGAGGTCGACGTCGGCGCGGACGGTCGGGGGCGCGCCCTCGTGGGGAGCGACGTAGACCTGGACCTCGCCGTCGAGGGCCTCGACGTGGAAGTGGACCGGAGCGCCGTCGTCGGCACTTCCGGTCTCGATGTCGCTCCTGACGCTCTCGTTCGCCCACGCGAGTCCCCGAACGGTCGCGAGGTCCCCATCGCTCAGTCGGTCGTCCGGATCGACGACGTTCGTCGTGTAGTTCGCTGGCTGTACCTCGTCTCCCGACGGCTGTGCGGCGGCCGTTGCGGGACTGATCGTCGACGCGGCCACGACGCCGCTCGCACCGACTGCGAGCACCGCCACGACCGCCAGTGTAACTGCTTTGTCGTGCATCGTTTGCTCTCTCTGTGTCGAGGCGATTCCGGGTCGGCAGGGTCCGGTCACCGGACGCCGCGCCCAGTGTGGCCCGTCGCCGTCCCAGGTCGCCCCGCTAACCCCTTGGCTGAAAGACCTGATAACAGTTGATTGGAGAGCGGTACGAAACCGGATGAAAACGCGTTTCAGAGCCGTTTCGACGAGTTACAGGAGGTGCACCGTGTTCCCCATCCCGTTGCGCTTGCGCTCGACGAGGCCCCTGCGTTCGAGTTTATCCAGCGTCCGGCTGACGGTCGCCTTCGAGAGGTCGGTCTCCTCGACGATCCGCCGCTGCGGGAGCGTCCCGTCGGCGTCGACGAGCAGCGAGTAGACCGTCGCCTCGTTGTTCGCGAGTCGATCCAGCGCCGACTCCCGGTCGTCCCGCTGGCCGGACATTCCGTCCGCGACCGCCTCCCCGCCACCGGTTCTCGGACCGTTTGCACCGGCCGGTTCCCGCCCCGGTCGGCGTTCGTCGCTGCCGCGCGCGGGCGACTGGTTCGGATCCGGAGAACTCCGCGACCCGTCGAAGAGGAGGTACGTCCCGCTCGCACCGCAGACGATCGACGCGAGGACGGCGACGGCGACGTCGGTGTACGTGAAGTACTGTCCGACGCGCGTGGTCTCGGCCCCGTTCTCACCGAGCGAGACGACGACCGGAGAGGGGTTGATCAACTGAACGGAGAGGACGAGGACGGCGGCGAGGAACACGACCGCCGGCGCGACGCGTCCGTCCTGGAGGGCCCGCACATCCATGCGCTCGACTACCTAACAGCCGGTCTTAACGGTTACCTGTTTCTCCCCGGATTTCGTCCGTTTCGCGGCTTCGGAACCTGTTTCCAACTGGTTTCAAACGGGTGCACCGCAGCGTTGATCGGGTCTTTCACCCAAGGGGGGAACCATGACGCGCGACATCCGCTCCCGGCTCCGGACGCTGATCGGCCTGACCGCGCTCGGCGTAGTTCTGGCCGGTGCGGGGACCGCTCTCGGAGTCGCCGGACCGCTCGGCGCGAGCGGCCCGGAGTTCGTCGTGTCCGGGGAGAACGTGACGTTCTCGGACGCCGACGGCGACGTGACGGTGGTAGCGAACGCGTCGGACGCCCGACGGATCGAGATCGAGAAACGAGGGCGCGGGCGCTTCGCCGTCGGGACCGAGACCGAGCGGCCGCTGACCGCCGCCGAGCGCGAGCGCGCGATCGATATCGCGACGGGCAACGAGACGGTCCGGCGGCACCTCCGGGACGTGAGCGACTATAGTTTCACCGTCGAGCCGATCCGGAAGCTCGAGACGACGTCCGTGACGAACGTCAGCGGAAATACGACGACGGTCGAGGCGTCGAACGGGACCGTATACCGGTTCGAGAACGGCGACGGCGACGAGGGCGATGGGGGAGAGAGCGATGCCACCGTCGCCGTCGAGCGGGATCCCGAATACGTCGAGGACCTGGCGTCGGTGAGAGTCCGCCAGCCAGAGACGGACGATCGGACCGCCCTCAAATACACCGTCACGGTCGATCTGGCCGACGGAACCGTCGCGGACGTCACGGACTGGGACGCGATCCGCCGGCGAACGGACTGATGCCCGAAACAGGGCCGAGGTGAGGTTTTTACCGCTGTGGCGCCGAGTCTAGCGGCATGGACGTCGCCATTCTCGCTCACGACAGGTTCCCGGACGACGCGAAGACGGCCGTGGGCGTGTTGCGCTACGGCGACCACGACGTGCGCGCGGTGCTGGACCGGTCGACCGCGGGCGAGCGCGTGCGCGACCACCTGCCGGACGTGCAGGACGCGCCAATCGTCGCGTCGATGGACGAGGTGCCCGAAGTCGACGCCCTGCTGATCGGCATCGCCCCCATCGGCGGGGGGTTCGAGGATGACTGGCGGCCGGACGTGCGGGCGGCGCTGGAGCGGGGCTGCGACGTGATCGCCGGACTCCACTACATGCTCTCGGAGGACGAGGAGCTCGCCGCGCTCGCGGCGGACCACGGCGCAAAGCTGCGTGACCTGCGCCGGCCGCCCGAGGACCTGAGCGTCGCCGACGGCACCGCCGGTGCCGTGGACGCCGACGTGGTGGTGACGGTGGGGACGGACTGCTCGACGGGGAAGATGACCACGAGCTTCGAGCTCCGGGACGCGGCCCGGGAGCGGGGGGTCGACGCCGCCGTCGTCCCGACCGGTCAGACCGGCATCGCCATCGCGGACCGCGGTATCGCCGTCGACCGGGTGATCGCCGACTTCGCGGCGGGCGCCGTCGAGCGACTCGTCCTGGAGGAGGGCGACCGCGACCTGCTGATCGTCGAGGGGCAGGGGGCGCTGGTCCACCCCGCCTACTCCGGCGTGACGACGAGCATCCTCCACGGCGCCCAGCCCGACGCGCTGGTGCTGTGTCACGTCGCCGGCCGGGAGGTCGTCCACGGCTACGAGTCGTTCCCGCTGCCCGCGGTCGAGGAGTACGCCGACCTCTACGAGCGGATGGCCGCGCCCGTCAGCGGGGCCGACGTCGTCGCCGGCGCGCTCAACACCCGTCGGCTGGACGAGGACGGCGCTCGCGAGGCCGTGGCGGAGTACGGCGACGCGCTGGGCCTCCCGGCGACCGACCCGATCCGGTTCGACGCCGACGCGCTTCTGGAGGCGCTGCCGTGAACCTCGCCGTCGAGCGCCACTCCCTCGCCGCGGCGGACCCGTTCGGCATCGCCCGCGGGACCACCGACGCCGCCGACGTGGTCGCGGTCGAACTGAGCCGCGAAGGCACCACCGGCGTCGGCGGGGTCGCGCCCACGAGCTACTACGGCGGCAGCGGGGACGCGGTCGAAGCGACCATCGAGGACCTCCGCCCCACCATCGAGGCCTGCGACGACCCCCACGCCGACCAGCGCCTCGCCGTCGAACTGGCCGAGCGAGCCCCCGGCGACCCCGTCGCCCGCTCGGCCGTCTCGACGGCGCTGGCGGACCTCGCCGCCCGTGACCTGGGCGTCCCCTGCTACCGCCAGTGGGGGCTCGACCCCGACGCCGCGCCGCCCACCTCCTTCACCGTCGGCATCGACGACCCCGACCGAATGCGTGAGAAGGCCGCCGCGGCCGTCGACGAGGGGTATCCGATCCTGAAGGTCAAGGTCGGGACCGACGACGACCGGGCGCGCGTCCGCGCCGTGCGCGAGGCCGCACCCGTCGCGACCCTCCGGGTGGACGCCAACGGCGCCTGGGACGCCACCGAGGCCGTCGAGAACGCCCGCTGGCTGGCCGACGAAGGCGTCCAGTTCCTCGAACAGCCCGTCCCCAGAGAGGATCTAGAGGGGCTCCGGCGGGTCCACGAGGACGCACCCATCCCGATCTGCGCCGACGAATCGTTCGTCACCGCCGCGGACGCTCCCCGCGTCGCCGACGCCTGCGACCTCGTGACGGTCAAGCTGATCAAGACCGGCGGGCTGCGGGCCGCCCGCGAGGCCATCGCCGCCGCCCACGCCTGCGAACTGGACGTGATGGTCGGGTGTATGCTGGAGTCGAACGTCTCCATCGCGCCCGCCTGCCACCTCGCGCCGCTGGCCGAGTACGCGGACCTCGACGGCGCCCTCCTGCTGGCCGAGGATCCCTACCGCGGCGTTCCGATGTCCGAGGGCCGGATCGACCTGCGCGCCGTCGACCGGGGCAGCGGAGCGCGACAGACAACGTGAGAGAGAGGCGTTCTCAGAGCCAGTCGGCGAAGGTCTCGCGCTCGCGGCTCAGGTCGAAGTAGTCGCGCTGCATCGCGTGAATCGCGTTCGCCAGGTTCAGCCCGTCGTCGAGATAGTCGCGAGCGCGCCCGACCTTCCAGGCTGCGGGCGTCGTCCGCGCTTCCCACCGGCGCTCCAGCGGGCGGAGGAGTTCGTCGGTGCGGTCCCCGGACACCCCGGCCTCGTCGAGGCCCGCGCGGGCGAGGTCGAACAGTTCGTCGAAGACGGTTTCGGAATCGGCCGTCCGCTCGCCGTCGGCGGTCACCCAGGCGAGGTCGGCGTCGAGGCCGTCGCGGGCGGCGGCGTAGAAGCTCCGTTCGGCCTCGCTCCAGGGGAGGTCCGCGAGCGGGTGGTCCCGGGCGACGACGCCGCGGATCAGGCCGGCCACGAGCGCCTGGACGGCGGCGACGTCGCGGGCCGTCGGCTGGGTCGGGACGGGGCGGTACTCGATGCGCAGCGAGCGCTCGTCGCCGGCGCCGTCGACGGGGTCGCCGCCGATGACGCAGCGCAGCCACCGCCAGTAGGTGCCGCGCTTGTGGTCGAACTCCCAGTGTTCGCCCTGAACGCCGTCGGGGTCGTCGTCGACCCACTCCCGCAGGAAGGGAGCGAAGGTGTCGTCGGCGACGACGTAGTCGACGACGTCGGCGGCGGTCTCGACGTCGTCCGGGACCCGGACCTTCGGGTTCGCGCTGGTGTTGACCGACTGCTCGAAGGCGGCGATGCGCAGTTCGCGGTGCGTCTCGGACAGCAGGTTCCGGGGGTCATCCACGCGGTTGTACAGGTCCGGCGGCAGGAACGGGGAGTTGGCCGTCAGCGCGAGCACCGGCCCGAGCGTCCGGATCGCGGCGTTGTAGTAGGCGGGGAACCGCTCGGCCGTCGGGATCTGGAGGTGGGGCTGGACCGAGGTGGCCAGCGACTCGAAGAGGATCGTCGGGAACCCGTGGTCGGCGCCGGGGACCGAGAACTCGATCTCGCCGCCGGCGTGCCGGAGCGTGTCGTTGTCCAGCGCGACGTACCGGGCGTCCCGGTGCATGTTCGCCGCGACGACGACGTCCGACCGCTCCTCCACGGCCGAGAGGTACGCCTCGCTGCCCTCGTCCGGAGGGACGGTCCACATCGCGTCGAGGACGAGGCCCCGCCCCGCAGCCGCTGCGGCGTCCCGCCCGTCACGGAACCGTCGCCGGAAGGCGTCGGCCTGCGATTCCAGTCCGGCCCCATCGAAAACGTCCGGATCGGTGTTGATCTCGGCGTTGTGAACGCCCAGCTCCCCGGCGAGCGATCCCTCGAAGACCGACTCGGGGAGGGCGGTCAGGCGGCCCGCCCGTCCGTCGCCGCCGTCGTTTCGTCCGCCCTCGCCCCCCGGGTCGACGCCGTACACCTCGACCTCCAGCCCGATCGCGAAGTCGTCGGTGTCGTACTCGCCGGCGGCGACGTCCCGACGGAGGCGCTCGGCCTGTTCGTCGACCCGCGCGGCGAACTCCTCGGCGGCCGCCTCGCTCAGCGACCGGTGTACCAGGTCGACGAGGTCGTCCATGCTCGTCCGTAGCGCGAGCGAGCGGTTTACACTTTGGGACCGGGGAGCCAACAGGGAGAGCTTGACATCCTCCTCCGCGTTCACGCGGAGGAATCCCGAGCGGTGGGAGTTTCAGGTTTGTAGTCCAATCATCGGACTACCAGCCCTTTCGGGCGCGGGTCGTCCCACAGCGTCGGACTGGTGGACTGCTGGCCATGCCAACTGGCCGTTACCCCTCACCTCGACCGTGTACGGCGTCCCAGTGTTGTTTTTGCCACGGGATGCCAGCAAGCGTCAGCAGAGTTGGGGGTATCGTCTTGCTCGCTTTGAGCAGTCGGCACGTTGGCACACCCGTCGAGGATGTGGCGTTCACCGACTGTTCTTTCGGATACTACCTCGTTACGTGGACGGACAGGCCGCCTCCGAAGGACGGTTCAGAATCCGCTCCGTTCCGACCGATTCCTACAGCACTGGAAGGCGGCCTGTCACTTAAACATCACTGTGGGAAACTCGGGGAGGCGTTCGAACGGTGGTCTCTTTCGAGGAGTGACGGCGCGTATCCACCCCGTGAACGGCGTGGTATTGCGCCTGCTCCGCATATAAATTGCGCCCGCTCCGGCGAGAATCCACCGCGGTAGTATTCAGTGCGAGTCTCAAGGCCCGACATCTATTTCACTTTCACTCAGGATGTCTGAAGTTTACTTATATATGGAAGGAATCATGAACTGGTTGATGAAGCGTACCAACACGTTCGTCGTCCGACCGCTCTCCGAGTCCGGAAAGCAACTGCTGGGGGACTTGTTGGACGCTTCCGCCGCTCTCTGGAACGAAGTCAACTACGAGCGCCTCATGCGGTACAACGGCGAAGACGGCTACGAGGGTGAGGACGTGTGGGACGCTGATACCGGCCGTCTGGAAGGCAAATATAAGGCCGTTCTCGGTACCTCCACCGCTCAACAGGTGATTCGGACAAACACCGAAGCGTGGCGTGGGTTCTTCCGGTTGAAAGAGCAATACCACGACCCCGGGAACACGTCTGTCACGGAGCACCCGGACCCGCCAGGCTTCCGTGGTAATCAGGACGATGGCCGGCAACTCCGTACCGTCATTCGCAACGATGCATACACCGTCGACTGGGGTGAGCGTTCTCGGCTTGAGATGCTGGTCGGCAAAGAACTGAAAGAGAAGTACGGACTCGGCCGTCGAGAACGACTACGGCTAGAAATCTGTGGCGATCCCAACTGGCCCGAGTACGAGGATCAGGGCCGGTTAGACCTGTGGTACGACGACGTCGACGGCACCTTCAGAGCTTCACAACCCGTGACTGTTTCTGATGATGCGCGGGAGACTCCACTGGCTTCCGAGAAAGCCGCTCTGGACATCGGTGCGAACAACATCGTCGCCTGTACCACCACGACCGGCCAGCAATACCTGTACGTAGGCCGCGAGTTGTTCGAGCGATTCCGCAACACGACACGCCACATTGCCGACTTACAGTCCGCGCTAGAAGACGCTCGGTGCAGTAGCGAGCGTATTCGACGACTATATCGGAAACGGACACGTCGCCGCGATCACGCCCAAGAAGCACTGTGTCGTGACATTCTAGAACGACTACACGAGGTCGGTGTTGATACCGTGTACGTTGGTGGTCTGACCGACGTGTTGGAGAGGCACTGGTCAGTCGAGACCAACGCCAAGACCCACAACTTCTGGGCGTTCAAGCAGTTCACAGAGCGACTGGTCTGTACCGCCGAAGAATACGGCATCTCTGTCGAAGTTCGGTCAGAAGCGTGGACAAGTCAGGAGTGCCCGCATTGTGGCTCGACAGAGCGAACGACACGGCATCAGGAGACGCTCACCTGTCCGTGCGGATTCGAAGGACACGCCGACCTAACGGCGTCGGAGACGTTTCTAGATCGGCAGACGGACGAACCAGTCAGGCCGATGGCACGGCCCGTGCGGTTCGAGTGGGACGACCACACCTGGTCGGCGTCACCACGCTCTCACTGTCCCAAAGAACAGCGCACAGACCTTAGTACCGTTCACCACGACGGGAATATTGCCTCTGGGGAGTCGTAGACCAGCTAAGACTCCCGTGGAGGAAACCGCGCCTTTCGGGGCGCGGAGGATGTCATTCGAACAGGTCCTCGTGGCGGTCGGCCAGGTTGGCGTAGTCGCCCGACGAGAACGCCTCGAAGACGGCTTCGGCGTCGATGTCGGTCTCGGCGAGCGGCGTCACCGCGGCCGGCGTCCCCCGGACGAACGACTCCGGCGGGACCTCGTACCCGGGCGGGACGACGGTTCCCATCGCGACGATGGAGCCGGCACCGATGGTCGCGTCGCTGACCGTCGAGTTGAAGCCCACCAGGGCGCCGTCCTCGACGGTCGCGTCGTTGAGGATCGCGCCGTGGCCGACCAGCGCCCGCTCGCCGACGGTCGAGGCGTGCAGGACGGCGTTGTCGCCGATCGCGCTCTCGCGACCGATCTCGACCGGCCCGACGTCGCCGCGGAGGACGACGCCCGGCCAGACGTTCGCGTTGGCGCCGACGCTGACGTCGCCCACGAGCGTCGCCTCCCGGCTCACGTGGGCGTAGCCGTGCAGGTCCGGTTCCGTCCCCTCGAACGCGTACTCGCGGCTGTCCATGTGAGTACGTCGCACGCGTCCCCGATATATGTTGGCTCGGCGACGTTCCGGTCCGGCGGATCGTGCAGTTCGGGTACGCCCGTTCACCAGAGCCACTGGCGGACGCGCGCTCCGATGGACGTCTCGTCGCGGACGCGCACGAGTCCCAGGCCGACGAACCGCGCGAGGACGGCGAGGACGGCCCCGCCGAGGACGGCGTCGACGGCGGCCACCGCGGCGAGCGGGTGGACCTCGTGGAGCGAGAGCAGCGAAGACCGCGGGAGGACCAGCAGGTACCGGTGCTCGACGACGCCTGCGACCCGTCGCTGGCCGGGCGGCGGCGCGTCTACCGCGACAGTCACGGACCGTTCGCCCCCCGGCGGGACCACGACCACCTCCCGGTCGACGGTGGTGCCCTCCGCTGTCGGTTCGAGGACGAACGCGAGCGGCACGTACCCGCGGTTGCGCAGTTCGTACTCCCAGCTGACGGTCCCGCCGTCGCCGACCGCGTCGCTGGCGGCCACGGCGTCGCCGTCGAGCGTCGTCTCGTGGACGCCGCCGGGGACGAGCATGGCCGCCGTGGCCGGGACCACGACGGCCGCCACCAGCACGACGGCCACCGCTCGCGTGTCGACGACGCCGGTGCGGCGCGGCGACCGGGTCCGGCCGCGGCGCCGGCCGCCGCGCGCCTCCGTGGCGAGCGTCCCGACCAGCAGCAGGGCCCCGGCGCCGAACAGCAGCAGGCCCATCCCTCTGGTGCCGAGGACGGCGCGCGTCCCCAGCATCGCCGCGAGGCCCGACTGGAGCGCGTACAGGGTCTCCCGGATCGCCGCGGCTGCGGTGCCGAGGTGCGGGACGGCGACCACCGACCCCCCGGACCGGAGCGCGTGCGCGACGATCTGTCCGTCCGTCACCGGTGGCTCGCCGCCGTCCTGGTCGGTGAACGGGTTCGCGTCCCCCTTCGTGACGTAGCCGGCGTCGGTCTCCGCGACGATCCGGTGGGTCGTGAGCCCGCCGCCGTGGAGCCGCTCGGCGCGGAAGACGACGACGTCGCCCGGTTCGGCCGGTCCGGCCACCGCCGCCGGGACGGCCACGAACCCGTCGCCCGGGACAGCGCGGGCGCCATGCTCCCGGTCTCCACGTAGCCGAGCAGGACCGGCTGGCCGAGGACCACACCCAGCGCGAGCGCGACGACGGCCACCGCGCCCAGCACCTGTAGCGCGACCGCGGCGCAGGTCCGTAGCGACGCGTCCATCGCGTTCACGTCGACCACCGTGCGTTCTCAGACCGACGGCGACGGTACCAGTACAGTGCGGCGAGCAGCGCCAGCGCGACGAGTAGCGCGATCGACCCCAGCAGCGAGAGGCCGCCGACCCCGGGAGTGCCGTCGTCTGACGGCGTCCCGGACGTGGCCTCGGTGACGGTCACCGTCTGGGTCGCGTCCCCCAGTCGCACCTCGCGGGTGCCGGGCTCGGACAGCGCCGCGGTCCCGGCGACGCGCAGCGACTCGCCCGGATCGAGGACGGCCGTCCGTTCCGCGACGACCGCCCCGTCGACTGTTATCCGGGCCGTCACTTCGCCCTGCCCGGCGCCGACGTTCGCGACGGTGCCGTTCGCCGTGATCGGTTCTCCGGGGCGCGCCTCGACCGGCGTCGCCGTCAGAGCCGTCGTCTCGAAGGCCGGTTCCCCGACGACGACGGCGACGTCCGCGGTGCCCGCCGTGCGGACCTCGTAGACGTAGTGTTCGGGCGTCGTCGCGACGAGCGTCGCGTTCGCCTGCGCCCACTCGCCTCCGTCCCGGCGGAGTGCCCTCACCGCGTCCGGCGTCGCCGGTCCGTCGTCGAGGTGCGCCCTGTCTACCCTCACTCGGGTCGTCACGGCGTCGAACCCGCAGGAGCCGTTCGCCGGGGTCAGGTCGTAGGCGAACAGCCCCCGCGTTCCCGCCGGCGTCGGGCTCGACGGCGCGGTCCACGTCCGCACGCGCAGGCCGGTGTCGCCCCGGCAGGACGACGTCAGCGCGACCGACGCCAGGTCGACGCCCGCAGCGCGCGTCGCCGGCGTCCCGTTCAGCGCGGCCGTCACCGGGGAGTAGGCCGGCGCGTTCGCGACGGTCACGTCGATCAGGTTCCCGTCCGCCGAGACGGACACCGACGGCTCCGGCAGCGGGACCCCGACGTCAACGGTCGGCGTCGGAGTGGGCGTCCCGCGGGGACCGTCGCCACCGGCCTCGCCGGGGCGATCCGGTCCCGACGCGCCACCGCCGTCGTTCGGTCCGGTGGACGCTGGCGTCGCTGTCGGTGCGGCCCCGTCCCCGTCTCCGCTCCCGCCCCCGCCGTCGCGACGCTCGGGGACCAGCGCCCGGACGGTCACGCTTTCGAGGAGGAGTCGCTCGGCGCCGCTCTCGACGCGGAGGCCGACGTCGATCGCCTCTCCCGACGCCAGCCTCGCCGCGCTCGCCCGGGACTCGACGGCCGCGCCCGCGTCCGTCCGGTAGAACGTGACCGACGACCGTCCGTCGTCGAACCACACCTGCGCCGGCCCCTCGTCCGCACCGACGATGAGGACGGCCCCGACGTCCGTCCGCGCCCGCGGGTTCAGGTCCCGCAACTCGATCGACACCTCGCCGTCGGGACCGATCTCGGCGTAGCGCTCTCCGCCGTCGGCCGGCGCGACGGAGACGCCCCGCACCGCCTCGTCGCCGCCGGCGAACGCGCCGGTCGCGGCGGCCGCTCCGAGCGCGACGGCCAGGACCGCGAGTCCGGCGAGACGGTACATTCTGGTTCGAGTGGTGGCTGTAGAATCGGGTCTGTGGCTGTGTTCGCGCCTCGCTAGACGGGTGGTCCGTCACCGCACTCGATCCCGGCCGGAACTGCGGGCGGGGCGATCACTGCGCGGTCGACGTCCCGGTCCGCGACGAGTCGGCCTGGATCGTCACGCCGATGTCGCCGCCGTCGGTGAAGTTCGAGTGCGTGGCGTCGATCTCGAAGTGCACGACGGCGGTGTCCCCGCTGGCGAGGTCGACGGCGGACCCGCCCGACATCCTGGCGTCGACGTAATCGACGTCGGTCGAGGCGTTGACCCGGAGCGACGTGTCGGCGTTGTTACTCACGTCCAGCACCGGGAGCGTCGTCGTCGCGTCGTCGTTGAGACCGTCGACGCCGAGCCTGATCGCCTTCGCGTCGCTGGTGTTCGATACGATTCCCGACGTGGTGTTCGCCCCGAAGCCGACCAGCGCCGCGCCGTCACCGGTGACGCTGACAGTCGCCGTACGGTCCGCACTGACCTGCGTCAGCGCGCCGCTGCCGACGATTGCCCCGAGTCCGATCGCGACGATACCGACGAGTACGAGTACGTTGTGTCGCTGCATGCGTATCCCTGAACCACCCACCAAGGCGGTTACCGAAACGTATGCTAATACGCACATATTAACTGCCGGGTCGTTTCGAAGCGTGAGTCGGGTCAGTCCGTTGTTTTCGACACTATAATAATATAATTATAATGTGTACTACTGTTTAGTGGATGACTGCGCTCCTGTCAGTGGTAGCCCCAGCGACGGCACGACCTCGTACGACTATCCTGTTAGTTCGTAGCAACTACCGTGCAATAATTTACGTAGCAGGGGCGGGACAGTGAGCACGATGCCGGACGGTGAGGACCTCCCGACCGAGACGCGCGTTCGCTACCGCCTCTCGTCGTACTACGGGGTCGTTCTCGCCGCCTGTCTCGTGGTCGCGGCGCTCGGCGGCGTCGCGGCCTATCAGGCGCACGCGGGCCCGGACACGACCACGGAGGAGCGCGTCGTCGGCGAGTGGACCGCGGAAGGCGAGTTCGACCACCGGGCGACGGCGCAGCGAGACGCCGTGGCCTTCGAGGAGGGAGAAGTCCTGCGGAACCGGTCGCTGTACTTCACGAGCGTCACGCCCGTTCTGAACGGGACGTACAACTACACTCACGCCGGGGACGTCCCGCCCGCGAACGTGACGATCGACCTGCGGCTGGTACTGCGCGCCGTCGACGCGACGGAGGAGGAGACCACGGAGTACTGGCGCGTTGAGGAGCCGCTGGCCAGCACCGAGCGCCGCGTCGCCTCCCGGGCGACACTCCCGGTGTCGTTCTCGGTCGACGTCACGGACCTCGCCAACCGCACGGCCCGCGTCGACCGGGAGCTGGAGGCCTCCGTGGGGCGGACGCAGGTCCTCGTCGTCGCCGAGACGCGGGCGGAGACGACCCTCGCGGACGAGCCCGTCGTCGACAAGCGAACGGACCGGCTGTCGATCCGCCCCCGGCGCAACACCTACGAGGTCTCCACCGACCGCCAGTCGCCCCTCGAGCAGACGGCGCGGGAGGCGGTGACGGTCCCCGTCGATCCCGACCCGCTGCGGGCCTGGGGCGGGCTCCTGCTGGCGCTGGTCGGCCTGGCTGGCGCCGGCGGGTTCGCGGCGCTGGAGCGCCGTGACCAGCTGACCGTCTCGCCGGCGGTCCGGGCGGCCGTCGAGCGCAGGGAGGAGCGCGCGGAGTTCGACGAGTGGGTCTCCCGCGGCCGCGTGCCGCCCGCGTCCGACGAGCGGGTGGTCGAACTGGACTCGCTGGCGGACCTGGTCGACGTGGCCATCGACTCGGATCGGCGCGTGATCGAGGACGACGACGGACCGTTCGTCGTCCTCGACGGCGACACGCGGTACGTCTACGACCCGGGGGACCCGGACCACGCCGCGGAACCGGAGTCCGCGGCGGAACCCGACGACGGGGACGCGACCGACGCGGTCTCGGCGTCAGACGTGGCCTCGGGCGCGTCGCTGGGCACCGACGAAGCCGACCGTGCCGACGCGGACGCCGACCAAGACGAGGCCACCGACCCAGCGGACGCGGGGACCGCCACCGACCTCGACGGGAGCCCCGTCGACCCCGCCGTCCACCCGATCCCGTCGCTGGACCCGCGGCTGACGGCGGCCGCGGGCGACGTCCCCTCGCCGGTCGTGGCGTCGACCGACAGCGGTCAGAACGGGGGCGGCGAGGACGGTGACCCGGAGTTCGACGTCCTGGCGGCCGATCTCCGGGCGCTCGAGGCGGACCTGGCGGCGACGACGAAGCGGGCTGACGACGCCCCGACGGGGAGCGAGAACGGCGCGTCGGGCGAGGAGAGCGCGGACGGTGCCCCTGACGACGCCGACGCCGCGAGCGGCGTGAACGGCGAGACCCGCGAGGAAGGCGACGCCAGCGAGAGCGATCCGGCGGGTGACGGCATCGACGCGACTGGCGATGGGACTGACGGAGAAACCGGAGACGAGGCCGGGAGCGCCGACGCGGAGCGCGACGGCGGCGACCCCGCGGCCGAGTGACCGCGGCGTCGCTAGTCGATGTTGACGACCAGCACGGGAACCTCGACCCCCTTGAGTACGCGCTCGGTCACGCTCCCGAGCGTGGCGACGCGGTCGCGCCCGGTCTGTCCGTGGGTGCCCATCGTCAGGACGTCGATGTCGGCCTCGGCCGCGTACTCCTGGATCTCGCGGTAGGGGATGCCGTCCCGCTGCTCGGTGACGACGTCGACGCCGGCGTCCCTGGCCCTGACTGCCACGTCGTCAAGCGCGCGTTCGCCTTCCTCTTCGAGGGACTGGATCACCTCGTCCTGCGTGTCCTTGTCGGCGGCGCGGTAGCGCCTGCGGTCGATCACGTACAGCGCGTGCAGCGTGGCGTCGTGGGTCCCCGCCAGCGTCACGGCGTGGTCGATCGTCTCGTAGGTGCCGGTGCTGCCGTCCGTCGGGAGGAGGACGTCGTCGTACTCTACCATGGGGGCCCGTTGGGATTCGTCCCCTATATAGGGTCACCCCGACGGCGGCCGCGCCGGCCCGGAAGCGCTGGAAGGCCGTCCCCGTCGAGACCCTTCTGGACCCTGATCACACCCGGCGTCGGACGTGATGCGTTAGTGGACCGTCGCCCAGCCGCTACCACTGTTGGGCCATATTGTCAACGAAATAACTAATATCGGGCGACGCGTCGTGTCGACCCGTCCATGTCCGGGAGCGACGGCGCGGGGACTCGGGTCGAACTGTACGTCAGGTCGCTGTCAGCAACTGGGCCGCGCGGCGGCCGCAGCGGCCTCGTCAAGCGCCTCGGCGCCCTGGAGGCCGAGGGCCGGATCGACGAGTTCGAGGTCCGCGTGTGGGGACGGCGGGCGCCGGCCTCGCGCGAGGCCGCACGGACCACGCCCGGAGCGGCCGTCCACGAGCGACTGGCCGCCTTCCGCGAGTGGGCAGACGACAACGACCTCTCGCTGGCGCCCGCCGTCGACGAGCGCGCGGTGGATTCGCTGGTCGGCGACCGGTCCCGCTCCGTCGAACTGCCCGCCGCCCTACTGGCGGAGTACGACGACGGCGACCTGACCTGCGTGACGCCTCACGCCGACGGGGGGACGGTGCGGACGGTCCCCGAGCGGATCGAGCGCATCGGCGACGGCCGCCGGGGATCCTACGCCGCGGTCGAGTACCCCGAACCGGGCGCGCTCCGGGAACCCGTTCCCGGCGCGGGCGAGTGACGCCGACCGCCCGATAGCGGCCCGTCGCGTCGGGGGACGGCACCGCCGCGACACGGGGGCAGTTCGTCTCAATACACTTATCCGGTCGTGCCGACTTGTGCCGTCCATGAGCACGGTCACGGTCACGCTGCCGGACGGCTCCACCCTCGAGGTCGAGGCGGGAGCCACCGTCGAGGACGTCGCGTACGAGATCGGTCCCGGCCTCGGGAGCGACACGGTCGCCGGCGTCGTCGACGGGGAACTCGTCGACAAGCATACGCCCCTCCGCGAGGACGTGGAGATCGAGATCGTGACACCGAGCGCCGACAAGTACCTCGACGTCCTCCGGCACTCGGCGGCCCACGTCTTCGCGCAGGCCCTCCAGCGGCTCCACCCCGAGGCGGAGCTGACGCTGGGGCCGTGGACCGACGACGGCTTCTACTACGACGTGACCGGCGTCGACCTCGACGAGGACGACCTCGAGGCAATCGAGCAGGAGGCCGAGTCCATCATCGAGGCGGACCTGGAGATCGAGCGCGTCCTGCTGGACCGCGATGAGGCCTTCGAGCGCTACGAGGACAATCCCTACAAGCAGGAGATCCTCGACACCGAGGCCGCCGGCGAGGACCCCGTCTCCTTCTACGAGCAGGGCGAGTTCTACGACCTCTGTCAGGGGCCCCACGTCGAGTCGACCGGCGAGATCGGCGGGTTCGCGCTGCTGGAGATCTCCGCCTCCTACTGGCGCGGCGACGAGGACAACGACACGCTGACCCGCGTCTACGGCACCGCCTTCCCCAGCGAGGACGACCTCGAAGAGTACCTCGAGCGCCGCCGGAAGGCCAAGGAACGGGACCACCGGAAGATCGGCCGGGAGATGGACCTCTTCTCCGTTCCCGACCACTCGCCGGGCTGCGCGCACTTCCACCCCAACGGGATGCGGATCCGCCGGGAACTGGAGGAGTACGTCCGCGCCAAGAACGACGAGCTCGGCTACGAGGAGGTCTGGACGCCCGAACTCAACAAGGCCGAGCTGTGGAAGCCCACCGGCCACTACGACGCGTTCAAGGAGGACGGCGAGATGTTCGCCTGGGAGCAGGACGAGACCGAGTACGGGCTCAAGCCCATGAACTGCGCCAACCACGCGTACATCTACGGCGACGAGACCCGCTCCTACCGGGACCTGCCGGTGCGCTTCTCCGAGTTCGGCACCGTCTACCGCAACGAGCAGTCCGGCGAGCTATCGGGCCTCCTGCGCGTGCGCGGGTTCACTCAGGACGACGGCCACGCCTTCGTCCGCCCCGACCAGATCGAGGACGAGATCGTGAACACCCTCTCGGTCGTCCAGGACATCTACGGCCACTTCGGCCTCGAGGTCATCTACAAGCTGGAGACCCAGGGCGACGACGCCGTCGGGAGCGACGAGATCTGGGACGAGGCCACCGACGCGCTGCGGTCGGCGCTGGAGTCCGAGGGCCTGGAGTACGAGGTCGAGGAGGGCGAGGCCGCCTTCTACGGGCCGAAGATCGGCCTGAACGCCAAGGACGCGCTCGGCCGCGAGTGGACCATCGGCACCGTCCAGCTGGACTTCAACATCCCCGAGCGCCTGGACCTGACCTACGTCGGCGAGGACAACGAGGAGCACCGCCCGGTCATGGTCCACCGCGCCCTGCTGGGCTCGTTCGAGCGGTTCATGGGCGTCCTCATCGAGCACTTCAACGGCAATTTCCCGCCGTGGCTCGCGCCCGAGCAGGTCCGCATCCTCCCCGTCTCCGACGACAACATCCCCTACTGCGAGCAGCTGCGGGAGGAGCTGTCCGACTTCCGCGTCGAGATCGAGGAGCGCTCCTGGACGGTCGGCAAGAAGATCCAGCAGGCCCACGACGACCGCGTCCCCTACATGCTGATCATCGGCGACGACGAGGAGGACGCGGAGGTCGTCTCCGTCCGCGACCGCAAGGAGCGCGAGCGGAAGGACGTCCAGCTCGCCGACTTCCGCGAGCACCTCGAGACCGAGATCGAGCAGAAGCGCACCGACGTCACCTTCCTGGTCTGAGAGCGTCCGCCCGTTCCGAGCGGCGCCCGCCGCGGCCGGAGCAGGGCGGGGACAGCGCTATTGTTTCCCGGTGCGACGTGCCGGCATGGCCGCCATCGAGGTGCGGGACCTCACGAAGCGGTACGGCGACGTCGTCGCCAACGACGGGCTGTCGTTCAGCGTCGAGGCGGGCGAGGTGTTCGGCTTCCTGGGGCCCAACGGCGCCGGCAAGACGACCTGCATCAGGACGCTACTGGGGTTCCAGTCGCCGACCGCCGGGACCGCGACGGTGCTCGGGGCCGACGTCCGCGACGCCGAAGCGCTCCGCCAGGCGCGGGCGGACGTGGGCTACCTCCCCGCCCGTCCCAGTTTCGACGAGGACGTCACCGGCGAGGCCTTCCTCGACTACCAGACCGCGCTCAAGGGCGACCAGCGGCGTTCCGAACTCCTCGAACTGTTCGATCCCCCGCTGGAACGGACGATACGGGGGTACTCGAGCGGGAACGCACAGATGCTCGCCATCGTCCAGGCGTTCATGCACGACCCGGACCTCGTGATACTGGACGAGCCCACGTCCGGCCTGGACCCGCTGAAGCAGGAACGGTTCCACGAGTTCGTCCGCCGGGAGCGCGACGACGGCGTCACCGTCTTCTTCTCCTCGCACGTGCTGGGCGAGGTTCGGCGGGTCTGCGACCGCGTCGGGATCATCCGCGGCGGGAGCCTCGCCGCCCTCGAGGACGTCGACAGCCTGCTGCGGCGGGGCGGCAAGCGCGTCCGCGTCCGGACGGCCGACTCGCTCGACGCGGCGGCGCTCGACCTGCCCGGCGTGGTCGACCTCGAACGCGTCGGTCAGCGGGCGCAGTTCACCTTTACCGGGGACTACAATGACCTGCTCGACCACCTCGCGGCGTTCGACGTCGTGGACCTCGACGTCGAGGAGCCCCCGCTTGAGGACGTGTTCATGCACTTCTACGGCGAGCGAGCGGCAGACGGCGCGACCGAGGACGGCGCGGTCGGTCGCGAACGGACCGAGGGACGCGACGGCGAGCGAAGCGCCGGCGGTCCCCCCGCGGAGGGCGGCGATGTTTGAAGTAACCCGGTACGACGCGCGCCGCCGGGTCCGCGGGACGGCCGCGCTGACGGTCGGGCTGAGCGCCTTCGCGCTGCTCATCGTCGGCGTCTACCCCTCGATAGCGACCTCCGGCGTGGATTTCGAGGCGTACGTCGAGAACCTCCCCGAGGCCTTCCGGAGCGGGTTCGGCGTCGAGGCGTTCAACACGGTCGAGGGCTTTCTCGCCGCGGAGTTCTACCAGTTCGTCTGGGTGCTGCTGCTCGGTCTCTACGTCGCCTACCAGGCGGGCGGGAGCGTCGCGGGCGACGTCGAGGACGGTCGGCTCGACCTGGTCCTGGCGACGCCGATCTCGCGGTCGCGACTGCTCGTCGAGAAGTTTCTCGCGGTCCTCACGCCCGTTGTCGCGCTGAACCTCGTGATGCCGCTGGTCGTCTACGCCGGCCTCCTGGCGGTGGAGGAGTCGATCGACTTCGGGCTGTTGATCGCCGTCCACGTCCTGTCGGTGCCCTACCTTCTGGCCTGCGCCGCGGCCGGCCTCTTGCTGTCGGTGCTGGTCTCCCGGGGCGACCTCGCCGAGCGCGGCGCCCTGGCCGGCGTCTTCCTCCTGTTCGTCGTCGATTCGGTCACGACCGAGACAGACGTCGAGTGGCTCGGCGCGGTGAGTCCGACGCGGTACTACGACCCCACCGAGATACTGGTCCGCGAGACGTTCGACGTCGGGGGCGCGATCGTGCTGTTCGCCGCCGCGTTCCTCCTGTTCGCCGTCGGCCGCGCCCGGTTTCTCCGGCGGGACGTCTGACCGCGACGGCGACCGACGCGCTCGTCCGCGACGAACGTTTATCTGATCGGCGTGCGTCTCTCCGCGCCTACCCGTGGGAGACGCTCGTCCGCGGTTTGCGCTGGCTCTCGGTGCGGTCGCCCTCCTGTGCCTGTCGGGCGCGGGGACCGCCGCCGTCCTCGGGAGCCCCGACCTCGACGTCCGATTCGTCGACGGCACCGTCCGGCCGGGCGAGACGGCGACGCTGGAGGTCGTCGTGGTCAACTCGGGCACGGTCGATTCCGGCTCGCTCGCGAACCCGGCGCTGGCCGACCGGGTGACCACGGCCCGCGGACTGGTCGTTCGCCTCGGCGACCGGGCTCCGATCAGCGTGCGGTCCGACGCCGCGACCGTCGGCACGCTCGGCGTCGGCCGGACCGAACCGCTCCCGTTCACCGCCACAGTCGCCGAGGACGCCGATCCGGGGACCGTCGACGTACCGGTGACCCTCAGCTACGAGTACACCAGTTACGTCTCGGAGGGCGACGGCACCCAGCAGGAGGAGTCGGTGCGGACCACGACGCGCGTCCCCCTGACCGTCGCGGCGGCGCCGCGATTCGAGGTGCGGAACGTCACGACGACGGTCGGCGCGGGCGAGCGCGGGGCCGTCGCCGTCACTCTCGAGAACGTCGGGTCCGCGCCGGCCAGCGACGCGGCCCTGACGCTGTCGTCGGACAGCGGCGACCTCGCGGTGGCGGAGAGCGGTGCAGCCACGCGCTACGTCGACGACTGGCGGCCGGACGAGACGCGGACGCTCCGGTTCCCGATCGCAGCGAGCGAGGGGGCCGAGCCGGGGACGATCGCCGCGACGCTGTCGACCCGGTACGACGACGACGGCGTCCGGCGCAACGCCAGCCCGCTGTCGGTCCCGGTCGCGGTCGGTCCCCGCCAGCAGTTCTCCGTCGTCGCGACCGAGACGGACGTGACCGTCGGCTCGCGGGGGACGTACGCGGTCACGGTTCGCAACGACGGTCCGGCGGCCGTCGGGGACGCGCACGTCGCCCTCTCGTCGCCGGACGGGGCGGTGACGGTCGGCGGGGGCGAGTCGAGTTCGCGCTACGTCGGGCAGTGGCCGGCCGGCGCGGAGCGGACGATCCGGTTCGACGTCGCCGCGGTCGACGCGGCGGCCCAGAAGTACGCGATGAGCGCCGCGGTCGAGTACGAGGACGCCGCCGGCGACGCCCGGACGGCGACGGGGCTGTCCGCGCCGTTCCGCCCGGCCGCGGCGCCGGCGTTCGCGGTCGAGTCGACCGGCGAGCGGCTCCGGGTCGGCGCCGAGGGGACCGTCGCCGGAACCGTCGCCAACCGCGGGCAGACCGCCGCGCGCGACGCAGTGCTGGTCGTGGAATCCGCGCCCGAGGGGGTGACACCGGCCGCGTCGCGGGTCCCGCTCGGCGACCTCGGCCCGAACGAGTCGACCGAGTTCCGGCTCCCGGCGACCGTCGCGTCGTCGGTGCGGGCCGGGACGCGCACTGCGTCCGTCCGTGTCGAGTACGACGCCGGGGGCGACGGCGAGCGCGCGGTCAGCGACGCCCGGACGGTCGTGGTGAACGTCACCGACGAACCGTTCGTCCGCCTGTCGTCGCCCGGCGCGGCCCTGGAACCGGACTCCGACGGACGCGTCCGAATCGCCGTCGAGAACGTCTGGGACCGCCCGCTGCGGGACGTCGAGGCGACGGTCGCGGCCCGCCCACCGTTCGAGAGCGCGTCGCCGTCCGCGTTCGCCGACGCCCTCGCGCCCGACGAGACGGCCAACCTGAGCGTTCAGCTGTCGGTCTCGGAGGACGCGGTCCCGAGCCGGCAGTCGCTGCCGGTCAACGTGACGGCCGAGACGACCGACGGCCGGACCCTCACCGACCGGGAGCGGGTCGCCGTGGCAGTGGTCGAGAGCGACGCGGGACCGACCGGCGGCGACACCGCCGTGCTCGCCGTCGGCGCCGTGATCGTCGCCGTCGCGCTGGCGATCGGCTGGCGATGGCTCAACCAGTGACGGAGCGGCGGCCAGTCACTCCCCGTCGCTCTCGCCGCGACCCGGATGCGCGGTCTCTCGGAGGACTATCGGACCGATCGCCAGCGTCCGCCGCGCGACCGTGATGACCCTGAGGACGTACGACAGCAGGAGCGCGAAGGGGACGACCGCGACGGCCATCGCGGCGGCGACGACCCACGCGATGGCGTCGACGCCCAGCGGCCGCCCGGCGACGATCGACGGATCGGAGCCGTAGGTGATCATCACCAGCGAGACCACCAGTGCGGGCACCGCGCTGTAGACGACGGTCCGGGACAGCGCCGCCAGCTCCGACCGGAAGTACAGCGTCTTGACGTGCTCTCTGGCCGGCGCGTAGGCGTTCAGTGCCTCCAGCAGTTCGTCCAGCGCATCGGCCACGGGAGTCGGTAGCGGTTCGCTCTCGCGCAGGCGTCGGCCCTCGTACACCTTCGTCGAGTACTCGAAGCCCAGCGCCGCGAGCATCGTCTCGAACGTGCCGAACTCGGTCCCGGAGAGGTCGGCGGCCGCGACGGCCGCGTCGTCCTCCACCTGTCGGGCGTACTCGCGCAGTTGCTCCCGCGACCCGTCGTCGTCCACGTCGTCCGCGGCGGCCGCCAGGTCGTCGGCCCGGTCGCCGGCGGCCACGACGATTGACTCGAGGAGGCCGGCGGGATCCGCCGGCGCGACGGGGTCCTCGATCAGATCGCCGACGTGGTCGTAGAACGACACGGACTCGTCCATGCGCTCGCGCTGGTCGCCGACGGGTCCGAACTCCTCGGAGAGCACCAGCTGGCTGATCGTGACCACGAGCGTCACGCCCGTGATCACGCCGGTCGTCAGCGCCTGGAACGTCGTCTCGACCGGATCGGCCGAGCCCATCGCCGACGGGAGCGCCCCCGGCCGGTACCAGGCGACCGTCACGAGCGACAGGAAGACGAGACCGACCAGGAGCCCAGCGACGACGTGGCGGTCCCCGTCGAGCAGTATCCATCGCTTCCACCGGCTCCAGTCCGCGCGCTCGCTGACGGACTCGGCCGCGCCGTCGTCCATGGGGCGGCGTACGCGCGGACGGGCAAAGAAAGGTTGTGCGCCGACCCCCCAGTCGGCGGTCGCGTGTGGTGCGCCGGCCCCCAGTCGACGGTCGCGTCGGCCGGCGGCGGACGCTCGGCCGCACTAGGACTGCTCGTCTTCCTTCAGGTCCTCGAGTTCGCTCTCCACTTCCTCGTCTGACACGTCGGGAGTCTCGACGTCTCCGGCGCCGTTGCCGGCCTCGTCGGTCAGTTCGGCCTCCAGGTCCTCCTCGGTGGCCTCCTCGTCGCCGGCGCTCTCGGCCTCGGACGCGTCCGACTTCCCCATCTCCGCCTTCAGCGTCTCCAGTTCGGCGTCGACCTCGCCGGACGTGCGCATCTCCTCGAGTTCGCGGTCCAGCTGGTCCTGATCGCTGAGGGCGTCCTCGAAGACGCCCTGATCCTGAAGCTCGTCCATCGCCTGCGAGCGGGCCTCCATCTCCTCGGTGCGCTCCTCGGCGCGCTCGATGGCGCGGCCCACGTCGGCCATCTCGTCGCCGGCGCCGGTCATGGCCTCGGAGACGCGCTTGGAGGCCTCGGCGGCCTCGTGGCGGGCCTTTATCGTCTCCTTCTTGGTCCGGAACTGCTCGATGCGGCTCTGGAGTTCGTCTTTCTGCTCGACGAGGCTGTCCTGCTGAGACTGGAGCTGGCTGATCTGGCCCTCCAGGTCCTCGATCTGTTGCATCTTCTGTTTTTTCTTCTCCAGGGCGCGCTTGGCGAGGTCCTCGCGGTCCTGCTGGACGGCCTCGCGGGCCTGCTGGTTGTGCTTCTCGACGTTCTCCTCGAGGCGCCGCTTCTGGATCTCCAGGCGCTTCTTCTGGGTCGTCAGGTCGGCGATGCCTTGCTTGACGTCCTGGAGTTCGTCGCGCAATTGCTCGTAGGAGTAGTCCAGCGTCTCGTTGGGGTCCTCGGCGCGGTTGAGCACCGCGTTGAACTTCGATCGGAGGACGTAGGACGCGCGTGAGAGGATGCCCATACCCGCCCTTGGGGCGTGCTAACTTAAAATCCTTACATGGACCGAACACGTCACTCCGGCTATGCCAGTGGCTATTCCCGGCGGTCGGGACGTGCGCGGGACGCTCGACGGCGACGAGGACGCCGACGCCGTCGTCGTGGCCTGTCCGCCCCACCCGCAGCACGGCGGGAGCCGCTCCGACGAGCGGCTACGGGCGGTGAGCGACGCCCTCGTCGGGCGGGCCGTGGCCTGCCTGCGGTTCGACTACGGGCCCTGGGACGAGGGTCGCGGCGAAGCGGCGGACGCGGAGAACGCTCTCGCGTGGGCCCGAAACCGGTTCGACCGCGTCGGGCTGTTCGGCTACAGCTTCGGCGGCGCCGTCGCGCTGGCCGCGGCGGAGAGGGCCGACCCGGAGCCCGACGCCGTCAGCGTCCTCGCGCCCGCACCTCGCGCGGCCGGTATCGACGCCGAGGCGGCCCTGACGGCCCTGTCGGCACCGCTCCAGGTCGTCTACGGAGAGCGCGACGAAACCGCCGACTGGGAGCCCCTCGTCGACCTGGCCCGCGAGCGGGGCGCCGCAGTCGAGGCGATGCCCGCCGACCACTTCTTCGCCGGTCAGTCGGGGCGGGTCGGTGAGGCCGTCGGGGCCTTCCTCGCGGGCCGACTCGCCGACGAGTGACGGCGGGAGAGGTCCCTCGGAATCTCCCGCCAGATCGGCGGGTTCACCGCCGACTGTGGGGCGCTCCGCGGCCCTGCTCGTGACACACCGTAGCGAACGCTACGGTACCCGAAACGGTTTTGACCGACCCAACCCGACCGTCGGTATGCCGACGGAACCCGAAACAGACTACGACCCGGAGCTGGGTCGGAAATTCATCTTCGTGACCGGCGGCGTGATGTCGGGGCTGGGCAAGGGCATCACCGCCGCGAGCACGGGCCGCCTTCTCAAGAACGCCGGGTTCGACGTCACCGCCGTCAAGATCGATCCCTACCTGAACGTCGACGCGGGGACGATGAACCCCTTCCAGCACGGCGAGGTGTACGTGCTGAAGGACGGCGGCGAGGTCGACCTCGACCTGGGGAACTACGAGCGGTTCCTCGACGAGGACATGACCTTCGACCACAACGTCACGACCGGCAAGACCTACCAGCACGTCATCGAGAAGGAGCGCGCCGGCGACTACCTGGGCAAGACCGTCCAGATCATCCCCCACATCACCGACGACATCAAGCGCCGCATCCGCGAGGCGGCCAAGGGCAACGACGTCTGCATCATCGAGGTGGGCGGCACGGTGGGCGACATCGAGGGCATGCCCTTCCTCGAAGCCCTGCGCCAGTTCGCCCACGAGGAAGACGAGGAGGACATCCTCTTCACCCACGTCACGCTCGTCCCCTACTCGAAGAACGGCGAGCAGAAGACCAAGCCCACCCAGCACAGCGTCAAGGAGCTGCGTTCGATCGGCCTCCAGCCGGACATCCTCGTCGGCCGCTGCGAGGACAAACTCGACATCGAGACCAAGGAGAAGATCGCGCTGTTCTGCGACGTGCCCACGGAGGCGGTCTTCTCGAACCCCGACGTCGAGGACATCTACCACGTCCCGCTGATGGTCGAAGAGGAGGGCCTCGACGAGTACGTCATGGAGCGGCTGAACCTGAAGGAGGAGGCCCTGCCCGAGAACGAGCGCGAGAACCGCTGGCGCGACCTCGTCACCCAGGAGACCACCGGCGAGGTCGACGTGGCCCTCGTGGGCAAGTACGACCTCGAGGACGCCTACATCTCCGTCAACGAGGCGCTGAAACACGCCGGCCTGGAGACCAACGTCGACGTCAACGTCCGCTGGGTCAACTCCGACGACATGCCCGAGCACCACGCCCAGCGGATGCGCGAGGCCGACGCCATCGTCGTGCCCGGTGGGTTCGGCTCCCGCGGCACGGAGGGCAAGGTCGAGGCCATCCGCCACGCCCGCGAGAACGACGTGCCCTTCCTCGGGCTCTGCCTGGGCTTCCAGATGGCCATCGTCGAGTACGCCCGCAACGTCTGCGGGTTCGAGGGCGCCAACTCCACGGAGCTCGACGAGGACGCGCCCCACCCCGTCATCGACATCCTCCCCGAGCAGTACGAGGTCGAGGACATGGGCGGAACGATGCGGCTGGGCGCCCACGAGACGGAGATCGAACCCGACACGCTCGCCGCGGACCTCTACGGCGGGACCTCCTGCACCGAGCGCCACCGTCACCGGTACGAGGTGAACCCCGAGTACATCGACGACCTCGAGGACGCCGGCATGGTGTTCTCCGGCTACGAGAACAACCGCATGGAGATCCTGGAGCTGCCCGACCACCCCTACTTCATCGGGACGCAGTTCCACCCCGAGTTCCGCTCGCGCCCGACCCGGGCCAGCCCGCCGTTCGTCGGTCTCGTCGAGGCCGTGCTCGAAGACTCGGACCGCGGCGCCGAGGCGACCGCGTCAGACGCCCGTCTCTGATACTGTTTTTGCCGGTCGGCACCGGGCGACAGCCCGTCGTCGGTCGATCCGGTCGACGGCCTCTATCGGCTACATCGAATCGCGACCCGGGAGCTCCGCGACGGCGCCGGGACCGAACGGATCTCAAACAATAATATTAATTGCCCCCATACCGCAAATATGTCTCGACACAGGGCGTCGTCACGGGCTCCCGTCCGGCGCCGAGGGGTCCTCCGCCGTCTCGGTGCGGGCCTCGCCGCCTCGGGGATCGCCACGAGTGGTACGGCCGCCACGCAGTCCAGCGGATCCGAGGTCACAGTGCTGGACCTGCGCGAGTCCGGGGACCTGTCGCTCCCAGCCGTCGACGAGCTACTCGTCTTCGCACACGGGTGGCACCGAAGCAGCGCCGGACTCGGTCAGGCTGCGACCTTCGCGGACACCCTCGCGGCTGCCGGGTACGAGCCCGACCGGACCGTCGCCTTCGTCTACCGGGCGGACGCTCAGAACCCCGAAGGCGCGCTGGAGCAGGCGAGCGAGGCCGCCGCCGGGCTCGCGCCGCTCGTCCAGAGCGCCCTCGACGAGGGCGTCGGTTCGATCCGGCTCGCCAGCCACTCGCTGGGGGGCCGGGTCCTCTTCGACGCGCTCGACGCTCTCGAGGCGGGCTACGTCGTCGACACCGTCGCGCCGATGGGCATCCCCGCCGTCGGCTCGACCGTCACCGAGGGCGGGCGCTGGTACGACGCCATCGCGGACCACGCCGCGGCGGTCCGGAACTACCACTCCCGGAACGACGGCGTCGTCATGGGGGACTTCGGTCCCGACTCGCGGTTCGGCAGCTCGGGCGACACCGCGCTCGGCGCTCAGGGCGCACCGGACGCGTCCGCGACGCCCGATGGGTACGCGGACGTCGACGTCACCGACACCGTCTCGGGCCACGGCGGGTACATGAGCAGTTCGGAGGTGGGCCAGGACCTCGCCGCGGCCATCGCCGAGCAAGGTGACGACGGGGACGACCGGCCGCCGGCCGTCGGCGACAGCGACGCGCAGCCGACGGATCCGGACGGCGACGGACTGTACGAGGATCTCAACGGCAACGGCGAGACCGACTACTCGGACGTGGTCCGGTACTTCGACAACATGGACGACCCGGCGATGACCGACCACGTCGACGCCTACGACTACAACGGCAACGGCGAGGTCGATTACGCTGACCTCGTCGACCTGTTCGGGCAGGTTCGGTGACCTTTGTACACTATGCAAAATTCTTAATATATTGCCGTCCGACCGATGAAACGTTCCGCACTGTGTACGCCGATCCCAGGGGGGACGGCGATCAGACGCAGGCGGACGGGGAGTTCGAAGCCCATGACGAACGACACGAACGCACGTCAGGGGGGCGTACCGGACGAGAAGCGCCGCGGTGGCATCGGGCGTCGCGACTACCTTCGCACGGTCGGCGTCGGCGCGGCGATTGGGGTCCTCGGCGGGACCGGCGCGGGCGCGGCGGCCGCCCAGAGCGACGACTGGGAGACTGCCGCCGACCAGCGCATCCAGGAGCACCGCACCGGGCCGCTGGAGGTGGAAGTGGTCGACGAGAACGGGGAGCCGGTTCCGGACGCCGACGTCTCCGTCGAGATGCAGTCCCACGACTACTGGTTCGGCTACGCGCTCTCGGCCGACCTCCTCGTGAACCAGACCGAGCCGGGACACCCGTACCGCGAGACGCTGAAAGAGGACTTCAACGTCGTGTGGTTCGGGAACTACCACAAGTGGCGCTTCTTCGAGGACAACCAGGACGACGCCGACGAGGCCACGGCCTGGGCGAAGGACAACGGGCTGGACGTGCGCGGCCACGTCTGCCTGTGGGCGAACATCGACGCCTGGGCGGTCCCGGGAGACGTCGTCGACGCGATGGGCGTCGACCACGATAGCGGTCAGGACGGACCCGACCTCGACCCCCAGTACGTCGAAGACCGGAGCTTCGAGCACGTCCAGACGATCATCGACCACTACGCCGACTTCGAGTACGAGGGGACGTCCTACGGCTCGGTCATCGAGGAGTGGGAGGTGATGAACGAGGTGGTCCACGAGCCGGGCTTCATCCGCGCCGTCAACGGGGTGCCCGCGAACGAGGAGGCCGACGACCTCGACCCGGTCACCGCGCCCCTCCTCGCGGACTACTACGACCACGCACGCGACGCGGCGCCAGACGACGTGGGGCTGGCGACCAACGACTACAACACGATCGAAGGCTCCTACGACTACGCCCGCGACGACTACGAGCGCCAGATCGAGTTCCTCGACGAGAACAGTTCGCTGGACTACGTCGGACTGCAGAGTCACTTCACGGATCGGAGTTCGACCGTCTCGTCGCAGGAGACCATGGACGTCCTCGACAGGTACGCCCAGCACGACGTCCGCCTGCACGTGACGGAGTTCGACGTCACCGGTGACTGGCCCGACGAGGACAAGGCCGACTGGTTCCGCGAGTACCTCAAGACGGTCTTCAGCCACCCGGCCACCGACGCCTTCCTGACGGCGGGCGGGAGCGACGAGCACCACTGGCGCGACGACGGGCCGTTCTACTACGAGGGCTGGGAGCCCAAGCCCGCCATGGAGGTGTATCGCGACCTCGTCTTCGACGAGTGGTGGACCGACGAGTCCGGAACGACCGACGGCTCGGGCACCTACAGCGTCGACGCCTTCATCGGCGAGCACGAGGTGACGGTCTCGACCGACCAAGGCTCGGTGACGCGGACGGTGTCGGTGACGGATTCGGACGCCGGCCGGCGGGTCACCGTGACCGTCGAGGGCGGAGAGGGGCCGCCGAACGGGCGAGACGACCGTCCGCCCGCCGTCGGCGACAACGAGAATCGGCCGACGGATCCCGACGGCGACGGCCTGTACGAGGACCTCAACGGCAACGGCGAGGTCGACTACGACGACGTGGTCACCTACTTCGAGAACGTGGAGAGCGACGCGATGACCGGCAACGCCGACGCCTTCGACTACAACGGCAACGGCGGGGTCGACTACGCCGACCTCGTCGAGCTGTTCGAGCAGGTCTGACCGGGACGGTCGATATCGGGCGGTGTCGCGGCGTCGGCGACTCGACCGATACCCCGAGGCGCGGGACTGTGGCAGTCCGGCAGTGATTTTTTGTCGCCCACATCCGACTGAATTTTCGAGTGGCCGTCGGTCGGGCGCGAGCGCGCGACGACGCTGGCGGCGACGGGGGAACTATGGACAGACGCACACTGCTGTGCCGCGTCGGCGCACTGGGAGCAGCGACGACGGTCGGGACCGGGGTCGCGAGCAGACAGAGCGACGAGGCGTCCGCTCCGCCGGCGCCCGAGGGAGCGACCTGGAAACTGATCTGGAGCGACGAGTTCGACGGGGACTCGATCGACGAGAGCACCTGGACGTTCAAGACCAGGCCCGGGTGCGGGGAGAACGGCGAGCTGGGAACGACCTGCAACTGGGGCAACGAGGAGGCCCAGTACTATACGGACGGCGACAACGCGTGGGTCGAGGACGGCGGCCTCGTCGTCGAGGCGCGCGAGGAGGCGGCGCCCAACGGCGTCAACGAGTACACCTCCGCACGGCTGAAGACGCAGGGGAAACGCGAGGTCCGCCACGGGCGGATCGACGTTCGGGCGACGCTGCCCAAGGGCCAGGGCATCTGGCCGGCGATCTGGCTGCTCGGGGACGACATCGGGACCCGCGGGTGGCCGAACTGCGGCGAGATCGACGTCATGGAGTTCCTCGGCCACGAGCGGGACACGGTCCACGGGACCGTCCACGGGCCCGACTACTCCGGTGCTGACGGGATCAGCGGGAGCTACGCGCTCGACTCGGGGACGTTCTCCGAGAGCGCGCACACCTTCTCGATCGTCTGGCGGCCCGACCGGATCCGGTGGTTCGTCGACGGGACCCAGTACCACGAGGTGACCCAGGCGACCGTCGAGGACGCCGGCGACGAGTGAGTCTTCGACCACGGCTTCTTCCTCCTGCTGAACGTGGCGGTGGGCGGCCAGTGGCCGGGCTACCCCGACGAGACGACCGAGTTCCCCCAGCAGATGCGCGTCGAGTACGTCCGCCACTACGAGGCCGTCGAGGGATCCGGGCCACCGGCGGTCGGCGACGGGCCGGCACCGACCGACCCGGACGGCGACGGACTCTACGAGGACCTCAACGGCAACGGCGAGACCGACTTCGAGGACGTCGTCACCTACTTCGACAACATGGACGACCCGGCGATGACCGACCACGTCGACTACTACGACTACAACGGCAACGGCGAGGCGGACTTCGCGGACCTCGTCGACCTGTTCGAGCAGGTGTAGGCGGCCGCCCCGCGGCCGGTCGCCGGGCGGTCAAGTGGTCGATTCGTAACCGTTTTGCCCCGCCCTCGCAGAGGTTCCGTATGCCGACTCCGACAGCTATTCTGCGGTGTAGTCGCGCTCGACGCCCCGACGGTCCCACGTCCGGTACAGCCGGCGCTCACGGGGAGGTGGCTCGCTGATGGTCGACGTCGACTCGTTCATCCCGGAGGCCAAGGAGGAGATCGCCGACGCGATCGGCGACGCCAACGCCGTCATCGCGCTCTCCGGCGGTGTCGACTCCTCGACGGCCGCCGCGCTGGCCTACGAGGCCGTCGGCGACCAGCTCACCCCGGTCTACGTCGACACCGGCCTGATGCGCAAGGGCGAGACCGAGCAGATCCGCGAGACCTTCGACTACATGGACTCGCTGCGGATCGTCGACGCGAAGGAGCGCTTCCTCGACGTCCTCGAGGGCGTCACCGACCCCGAGGAGAAGCGTCACGCCATCGGCGAGCAGTTCATCCGGGAGTTCGAGACGGTCGCGACGGAGGTCGACGCGGACTACCTCGTCCAGGGGACCATCTATCCCGACCGGATCGAGAGCGAGGGGACGATCAAGTCCCACCACAACGTCGGGGGACTCCCCGAGGTCGTCGACTTCGACGGCATCGTCGAACCCATGCGGGACCTCTACAAGGACGAGGTCCGCGAGGTCGCCCGCGCGCTCGACCTGGAGGAGATCATCGCCGAGCGGATGCCGTTCCCCGGCCCCGGGCTGGCCGTCCGCATCCTCGGCGAGGTCACCGAGGAGAAGCTCGAGGTCGCCCGCGAGGCCAACCACGTCGTCGAGGAGGAACTCGAGGAACACGACCCCTGGCAGGCGCTCGCGGCGGTCATCGGCAAGGCCACGGGCGTCAAGGGCGACAACCGCGTCCACGGCTGGGTCGTCGCCGTTCGCTCCGTCGAGAGCCGGGACGGCATGACCGCCCGCGCCCAGGAAATCGACTGGGAGACCCTCCAGCGCATCCAGAGCCGCATCACCGGCGAGAACGACACCGTCTCGCGGGTGCTGTACGACGTGACCCACAAGCCGCCCGCGACCATCGAGTACGAGTGACGATGAAGGTCGTCGTCTCCGGCTCCGACACGGACAGGATCGCCGACGCCATCGCCGACGAGGGCCACGAGGTCACCACGGCCCCGCTGGGGAACCGCCCCGGACTGGAGGAGGCCGGCATCCACGAGGCCGACGTGTACGTCCTGACGGACATGGACCAGGCCACCTCCATCGCCGTCGCGAAGGACATCAACGGCGACCTGCGGGTCGTCGTCTACGCCGAGGGCTCGCTGCCGGACTTCGCCAGCCGACAGGCCGACCTCAGGGTCGATCCGGATCTGCTCGGCCCCGAAGCGGTGGCCGAGGAACTGGAGTAGCGGCGCTCGATCGGCGACTCGCGGACCGCAGGTGTCTTTCCCACTGCCGTCCGTGGATTCGACTGGGCAGACCGGAGTCGTTATACGCTGAACAGGCGCAATACCACGGCGTTCACGCCGTGGATACGCGCGGTGACTTAGTGATACATTCCACCGCCAATTGCATTGCTGAGTTTCCATTCTATACTGTCAAGTGCCAAGAACTGCTATACAGCAGTAAGGTCAGGTCGGAACGGAGCGGATTCCGAACGACCCTCGGAGGCGGCCAGCCCGCCCACATAACGAGGCAGTATCCGAAACGCCGACGCGGTGAACGCGAATCCTCGAAGGGTTCGTCCTTGTGCCCGTCGGCCTGAGCAAGCCCGACGATAACTCCGAGTCTGGCGACGTGTCGGAGGCTCTCTGTTGGCAAAAACAACAGGTGAGAGTCAACGACACCGAGGATAGGAGTAACAGCCGCTTGGCACGGCTAGACAGCCACCGATCACGATGGCTGGGTTAGCGGCGGACTCCCGTGAAGTGGCGGCGTCCGTGGTTGCAGACCTGACACTCCCACCGCTCGGGATTCCTCCGCCTTCAGGCGGAGGGGGATGTCAACAATACAGAGGATGCCTGCACAACGCTAACAATAGCTGCCGAATACTCACAGGCAGACTACGGAATGCGCCTTTCTCTCGCGCTATATATGATCGGAGCAGTAAAAGTCCTGTTTACTGAAGCCGAAATCGTGAGCCAGTGGCTAGTTCGATGGGACGTGACCGCTTCACCATTGCGAGCGCTGATCGTGGTTCTGCTCGGTGGTTCTCCCCTGTTGTTGGTTGGATATCTACGTCGTCGCGTCGATCGCGTGGACTGGGCCACAGCGGCGGCGTGGAGCGCTGGAGGGGCGCTCGGAGGTGCCGCGTTGGGGCTGTGGATCGCAGGCGACGGCACTGACCTGTCCGTCGCAGTAGCACAGGCGGCTATCGGCGGTGCGGTGGGAGGCGGGTTCGCCGGTACGAAGATCAGTCGGGCCAGACGGACACAGGCGATCAGTGACCGCGATCGACGCCGGTGGCGGTCGCTGTTCGCGAAGGCACCGATTGCGGTCGCGGATCTCTCCGTGCGCGAGAACGAGTTCTCCATCGTTACCGTCAACGACGAGTTCCGCGATAGCTTCCCAGTCGATGGGACGTACGAGGGACAGCGGTTCCAGTCCGTGATCGATCTCGACGACGTCGACGAGGACCTTCACAGCGCCGTCGAGGCGGGGACGGCAGTCACGAATGAGTTCTCCATGTCGTTGCCCGACGACACCAGGTACTACCGGCTCCGGCTGATACCGTACCGGTACGACGGCGCGCAACACGCGTTTGCGATCATCACTGACGGGACCAGCCTGAAGAAGACCGAGCAGGAACTCCAAGAGACCGTCTCCGAACTCTCGAAGAAGAACGACCGGCTCGAACAGTTCGCGAGCGTCGTCAGTCACGACCTCCGAAACCCGCTGAACGTCGCGACCGGGTACCTCGAACTCGTGGACGCCTCCGGCGACGAACAGCATCTGGAGAAAGTCGCTAACGCGCTCGATCGGATCGAGAACCTGATCAGCGATCTTCTCACGCTCGCCCAGGAGGGGAAGTCCGTCGGGGACCTCTACCCGGTCGACCTCGCTTCGGCTGTCAACCGGGCGTGGAGCACCGTCGACGAGGGTGACATGGAACTCGTAGTGGACACCGACGCGACCGTACTGGCGGACGGAGACCGGCTCCAGCAGCTGTTCGAGAACCTCTTCCGGAACGCCCACGAACACGCCGGTGACGACGCCACGGTCACCGTCGGCGCTCTCGACGACGAGGCCGGGTTTTCCTTTCCGACGATGGGCCGGGCATCCCCGCCGACGAACACGAGAGCGTCTTCGAGCCCGGGTACTCCTCGAAGTCGACTGGCACTGGTCTCGGCCTCGACATCGTCCGTGCGATCGCTCGGGGCCACGACTGGAGCGTCGACGTGACGGAGTCGTCCGAGGGCGGCGCGCGGTTCGAATTTCGGAACGTACAGCAGCTCTAATCGTCGGACTCTACGGCCGTCGAAGCGCGACTGCGGGCCCTCCGGTAGCCGCCCGCCTACGGCCGCTCTTCCATCGCGTCCCGCGCCCTGTCCAGCGCCGTCTCTCTGTCCTCGATCTCGTCCTCGACGACGCGCACCTGGTCGTCCACCGCGCGGACGTGCCAGGTCACGTCGTCGCCGGGCGCGGACATCAGCGTCGGGATCACCTCGACGCGCCGGCCGGTCCGCTCCTGCTCGAAGGCCAGCGGGGTCGCGGGCGTGTACTTCCGATCCAGGTGCGTGGCGGTGCCCCGGCGCCAGCCGTCGGGAGCCGCGGAGTCGTGCTGCATGGCTGTCACCATGTACCACACTATCGTAAGTGTCACACCAAAGTGCTTTGGTAGGCGTTGACATTCGGGAGCTCTCCGTATTGGCCAGCACCGGCGAATCCGAAATCTACAGCGGGCCTACTGCTCGGAGGCTACGGCGAGCCTACCGCTCGATGATCGCACCGCCCGCGCCGACCGCGACGTCCGTATCGCCGCGGACGACCGCCTTCAGGTTCGCGCCGGTCGGCGTCTGCTCCCGTGCCCAGCCATCGCCGGCGTCGCGGTCGAAGACGCTCCCGCCGCTGCCGACGGTCAGGCCGTCGCCGCCCTCGACTTCGACGTCGCGGAGGCCGGGGTCGCCGTTGTCCTCGCGACGCCACTGGCTGCCGTCCCAGCGGTAGATCGACCCGCCGCCGCCGGAGACCCACACGTCGTCCGCGCCGTCGGAGTCGACGCCGTAGAGGTTGTAGTTCGCGTCGGAGAGGCCGATCTCGTCCCAGGTCGCGCCGTCCCGCGTGTGCAGGACCGTCTGGTTGCCGTCGACGACGTGACCCTTCCGGTCGTCGTAGAAGTCGACGGCGTTGATCGCCGAGCCAGAGGCCGGGGTAACGTACTCCCAGGTCCCCTCGGTGCCGTTCTCGAAGCTGTAGTACAGCTTGCCCGAGTCGCCGGCCACGTAGACGTCGGCCTCGCCGGCCTCGCCGGTGACAGCGACGTCGTTGAAGTTGTTCGTCACGTCCATGGGCGCGGAGTGGTCGTTCAGGTTCCCCGTCACGACGTCGTACTCGCCGATCGCGCCCGAAGCGCCGACGAACCACAGGCGCCGGCCGTCGTCGGTCACGTCCGCGCCGTAGACGTCGTTGCCGTTGCCGGTCGGACCGCCGTCGAGGACCTTCTGCCAGCCCGTCTCGGTCCGCTCGAGGACGACGCCGCCGCCGCCGACGGTGTACGCGCCCGCTGACGTGTATTCGACGTCGTGGAGGGCGTTGCCGGTGGGCGACTCCACGGCGGTCCACTCGCTGCCGGCCTGTGCGCTCGCGGGGACGGCCGCGGCCGCGACGGCCGCACCGGTCGCTCGCAGTACGCTGCGTCGCGTCAGGGCAGTGTCGGACATTGCACCCGACGCTTGCGACGGATGCCACTTCAACTGGGGTCGTCGTTTCACTGCATTTGGGCGATTTAACCCTGTTCGACGCACTCGGACGCGCCTTTGAACCTCGAAGGCGTTCGTTTCACGACGATTTAGCCGATTTCACTCGCCGGAAACGCGGCCGGAGCGGCCGTCTCGTCGGCCGACGATCACTCGGGCGACCCGCGAGCGGCCGTGCGGAGCGACGCCGCCTGTTCGGTGACGATCTCTCGCACCCCTAACCGGGCGCCCGCCTCGTCGCCGGGCAGGCAGAAGACCGGCGTGCTGTCGGCGATGCCCGCCGTCGCGCGCGTCGCGACGACGTCGGTACCGACCTCCTCGTGGTACAGCAGGCGGAACAGCTCGCCGAACCCGGGCAGTGCCTTGTCGAACAGGGGGTGGACGGCCTCGACGGTCTGGGCGTCGGGCAGGGCGCTGACGCCGCCGCAGGTGACCACCACGTCGACGTCGTCGCGCCCGACCAGCCGGTTGACGATCTGCTGGACGCCGTCGTGGTCCCCGGCAAGGTGCTCCCGGGTCGCGACGCCCAGCCCCGTCCCGTCGAGTTCCTCGACGACCGCGTCGCCGACCGACTGGTCCGCGTCCACGGCGACGGTGACGACGGCCACGCCCACGCGGTCGTCGTGGCTCTCGGGCACCTGACCGGCGTCCGCCGTGGCCGGCGGCGTCTTCTCGTCACCTGCGGGCTCGTCGTCGGCCCCGGACCCGTCGTCGTCCTCCGCTTCCTCGTTCTCGTCCGCGCCCCGACCGCGGCTGCCCCGGGACTGGAAGTCGATCATACTCCCTTTCGGGGTCCCGCGGGTAAAGAGGCTACTGGAGCCTTCGGGCATCCGAATTCGGGGTGACCGGCCCGTCGCGACGTGGGGACCGCTACGCCGCGGCAGACGCTCGCCGCCGACGCCAACGCTTAACCGCGCGCTCGCCCGACGGGTGCGTATGGAGAGCGTCGAGCGCACCGATCACGGCGGGACCGACGCCGCCCCCGACCGCGAGCGGAGGGGAGCGTGACCGACGCGGACGGCGCCCGCCGGACCCGGGCCGACGGCGACGGGTCCGCGGCCGACGACGGGGACGCGGCGACCGACGGCGACGGCGGGTACGTCCACCGGCCGAGCGGCGAGCCGCCGACCACGGGCGAGCGCGAGTTCGACTGGCGGGGCTGGGTGCTGGTCGGCACCGTCGTCGTGGCCTTCCTCGTGATCCCGACGGCGCTGGTGGCCCTGCCGACCGCTCAGGAGTTCGTCGGCTCCCTCGGACTCTCGCTGCGGGACGCCTACCTCGTCCTCCCGCTGGTTCCCGCCTTCGCCCTGGGTGCCGTGGCCGTCTGGTCGGCCGTCCGCTCACGGAGCGGGTGATTGATCGCCGCCTCGACTACTCGCCGCCGGCGTCGGTGTCCCGGCGCATCGCGATCTCGAACCAGGGACACAGCCGGAGCTGTCGGTAGAACTTCGGGTTCTCGTGGAGGCGCTCGTAGGGGACCCACATGATGCCCGCGACTTCCTCGGGGTCGGGGTCGAGCGCCGTGTCGTGCAGGGTCGCCTGGAGGACGGCGCAGACCTCCCACTCGACGCCGCTGTTCTCGTAGTAGCGCTTGTACTCGAATCGGTCGGTCACCCGCAGGTCGGTGTACTGGTCGGACGTGATCCCCAGTTCCTCCTCGAGGCGCTCGCGGGCGGCCTCCTCCTGGGTCTGTCCCTCGACCGGGTGGGAGGCGACGGTCCCGTCCCAGTGGGTGTCCCAGAGGCGCTTGTCGTGGGCGCGCTGGGCCAGCAGGACGTTCCCCTCCCCGTCGAACAGCAGCACGGTGAAGGCGCGGTGGCGGATGCCGTCCCCGGTGTGGGCGTCCAGCCGGTTGACGGTCCCCTGCGGCTCGTCGTCCTCGTCGACGGCGATGACGTCCTGCAGCGCGTTCTCGTGCTCGACCTGGTCGTCGGCCATACGGGCACGGACGTACAGCCCCGTCTTACTCCCTTCGACTGCGGACGCCGGACGGCCGATCGAAGTAATCGGTCACGCGTCCGGATCCGGGTCGTAAGACCCCCCGACGGGCAACTCGAGGACGCGCTCGCGGACGCCCAGCGAGAGGTGCTCGGCGGTCAGGACCTCGCCGTCGACGCTGACGGTGTCGTGGTCTCCGGCGATGTCCACGTCCAGCCGGTGGGTCGTGAACTGCTCGACGCCCTCGGGCTGGTCGCCCAGGGCCTCGTGGACCGAGTCCTCGACCAGATCGAAGACGCCGACGTCCTCGAAGATGGTCACGTCGAGGTCGCCGTCCTCCATGTCCGCCTGGCTCCGGCCGCCCTGCGGGACGCGTCGGCCGTTCCCGACGAGGACGATCGAGGCCGTCACCTCCCGCGGATCCTCGCCCTCCGGTTCGATCGTCAGCGTCAGGCCGTCGAACTCCCTGGCCGTGCGCGCGGTCTCCATCGCGTACGCGAGCACGCCCCACCGCTCCTTGGAATCGGAGTCGGTCGCTGCGCTGGACTCGGCGGTCAGCCCGGCGACGACGGAGTTCAGGAAGGGGGTCCCGTCGACGGTGCCCACGTCGATGCGCCGGCGCTCCCCCGACTCGACGAGGTCGAAGGCCGCCTCGACGCCGCCGACGCCGACGTTGCCTGCGAAGTTGTTCCCGGTCCCCAGCGGAACGACGGCGAAGCACACGTCCTCGAAGGCGTCGGCGCGGTCGATGCCGCGGACGACGCGGGTGAGCGTCCCGTCGCCGCCGCCCGCCGCGACGACGTCCGCCTCCTCGGCCGCTGCGGCGGCCTTGTCGACGATGTCCTGGGCGGACTCGGTCTCGCGGACCTCGAACCCGTGGTCGGCGGCCAGCGACTGCACCCGGTCGCCGTGGTCGCCGCTGCCGGAGGTCGGGTTGTAGACGAGGACTCGAAAACCGTCTGTGGGCGGTGGCTCGGCCGGAGCTACCATGGCCGTGGTACGGGAGCCGAAGGTAAAAGTGTAGCTGCGCCTATAGTTGTGTCGTGTACGAGGTCGATCTCCACACCCACACGCGGTTCTTCCACGGCTTCCCGGGCCGGCCGACGCCGTACGACCCGGTAGGCGCGCGCCTGCACGCGCTGGTCGCCCGCCGGCGCGGCCTCGACGGCGTCGCGACGACGAACCACGACTACTGCTGGTACGACGAGACGGTCGACGTGACGCCGATCCCGGGAATCGAGGTCTCGACGACCCGGGGGCACGTCCTGATCGTCGGGCCCGACCCGCCGGTCGCCACGGCCCAGGGACAGCTGACGCCGGAGGAGACCGTCGCGCTGGCCCACGAGCGGGACTGCGTTGCGATCATGGCTCACCCCTATCGCAACGGCACGCTCCCGGGGAGCAACGCCGACTTCGACGCCGTCGAGATCAACGGCAAGCACCTGGAGAACCACGACGACGTGCGCGCGCTCGCGGCGCAACGGGACCTCCCGATGGTCGCCGGCAGCGACGCCCACTACCCCGTCGAGGTCGGCCGGGCGTTCACCCGCCTGTACGCGGACGAACTGACCCCTGAGAGCGTCGTCGAGGCTGTCCGCGAGTCCCGCGTCGAACCCGTGGTGAAGGAGACGGCGCTCGATCGGGTCACGCGGCCGCTGTACGCGGCGATCCACCGCTGGAAGGGGTACATGCCGCCGCGGGAACTGGAGGAGGACCCGCGCGTCGACGTCGAGACCGCCGAGGCGAAGCGCGAGCGCTGAGATCGCCGCTTCGGCGACGCCGACCCGCCGTCAGTCCCTCTCTCGCCGGTCGTCCGCTCCCGCCCGGCCCCCGTCTGACTCCACGCCGATCCGGTCGGCGTCGTCCGCCGGACCGACTGCGATGGCGCCGGTCAGCTCCCGGATGCTCGACTGGTTCAGTTCGATGCCTTCCTCGTGACAGCGCTCCACGACGCGCTGGAAGAACTTCGTCCGGATGCGGGCGCGCTGGGAGCGCAGCTCCTGCGGGAAGAACGCGCGGACGGTCACGACCACCTCCGACTCCAGCAGGTCCGTGACGCGGACCACCGGCCCCGGCGTGTCCAGCAGTTCCTCCTGCTCCTCGGCGACCCGGCGGATCAGCGTCATCGACTCCTGCAGTTCGTCGTGCTGCATCGCGAAGTCGTAGGAGAACCCCACCGGGTCGTGCGCGGTGAGGTTGGTCAGGACGGTCGTCGACAGCTCGCTGTTCGGAACGATGATGACCTCGTTGTTGAGCGTCTTGATCCGCGTGACCCGGAGGTCGATTCCGTCGATGATGCCCTCCTGGTCCTCCCACTGGATCCGGTCGCCGATGTTGACGTCGGGGTCCTGCACCAGGAACGCGCCCGCAACGAAGTTCGACAGCACGTCCTGTGCGCCCAGACCGATCGCGAGCGTCACGCCGCCGGCGATCAGCGCCGACCCGGCCAGCGCCCCGCGGAAGTCGGCCGCGCTGGCGCCGACGACCACCGCCAGTAGCACGACGGCCAGCCGGAAGAAGCTCATCAGCCCGTCGGCCATCGTGGCGTCGAAGTTCCAGTGGTCGAGCGCCCACCGACCGAACGTCTCGACGAGCAGGCGCCCGGTCAGGTACAGCGTCACGGCGATGACGAGAAACTCGCCGATGTTCGAGATGAGGTCCGCGTAGGTCCCGAGCAGCCGAGCGAGGAAGTCGGGCAGAATCTGCATGGGCGAAATTGTCGCTGGAACATCAAGAGTTGCGGCTTCGTGGAAAACGGTAGCTGGTAGGCGTGCGGAAGAGACACAGTGTCAGATGCGGAGCCAGCGAACCGACAGGTAGCGCCCCTACTGCCCGCCCAGCTGCTCGTTCAGGATCAGCCTCGTCTTCGTGCTCACGACCTCTTCGAGCTCCCGGGCCTGGGTGATCAGGTCGTTGACGCCCTGGGTGTCGGCGCAGTCGGCGACGAAGACGATGTCCTCCTCGCCGGAGACCTGCCAGACGAAGTCGACCTCCGGCCACTCGGCGATCTGTCCGCTGACGGCGTGGGTGTCGACGTCGACGTCGACGCTGACCTCGATCATCGCTTTGACGTTACCCGTCTGCGTAGCGATAGTGAACCGCTCGATGACGCCATCGTCGATCAGCCGTTCCACCCGGTTGCGGACGGTCCCCTCTGAGGTGCCCACCCTGTCCGCGATCTCCGTGTAGGGAGTTCGGGAGTCCCGCCGGAGGATGCCCAGGATCTCTCGGTCGAGGTCGTCCATGGAGGTGAGACAGTTCTGTCGGTCCGCACTTGAGGATTGCGAAATTCGTAACTCGACTTCGAAAGCAATCCTTATCAGCGGGAAGAATATACGTATCTCGTAATGACGGACGCATACGTCGCACTGGAGGGCGAGCGCGTGATCGAGGGCCGCTCTCGCGCCCCGGGCACCGCTCGCGGCGAGATCGTGTTCACGACGGCCTACACAGGCTACGAGGAGAGCCTCACCGACCCCAGCTACGAGGAGCAGATCCTGACCTTCTCGTACCCGCTGATCGGCAACTACGGCGTCCGGGAGGAGCGCTTCGAGTCTGACCGCGTCCACCCGCGGGCGTCCGTCGCCCGCGAGTTCACCGACGACGTCGCCGAGTGGCTCGAGAGCGAGGACGTCCCCGCGGTCGACCACGTCGACACTCGCGACATCGTCACCGAGATCCGCGACGAGGGCGCGATGAAGTGCGGCATCGCCGCCGGCCCCGACGCGACCGAGGAGGACGCGCTGGAGCAGCTGGCCCAGTGCAAGCACATGTCCGACCACACCGACATCGGCGCTCAGGTCAGCGTCGACGAGCACGAAGTCCACAACGAGGACGGTACCGGCCCGTCCGTCGCGCTGATCGACTGCGGCGCCAAGGGCTCGATCGTCGAGTCCCTCGTCGAGCGCGACGCCATCGTCCACGTCCTGCCCTACGACGCCACGCCCGGGGAGGTCGAGGACCTCGACCCCGACGTCCTGTTCATCTCCAACGGCCCCGGCGACCCTGTCAACTTCGAGCAGACCGGCGAACTCGTCGAGGAGAAGGTCGGCGACGTGCCGCTGGCGGGCATCTGTCTCGGCCAGCAGGTCGTCGCCAACGCGCTCGGCGGCGACACCGAGAAGATGGAGTTCGGTCACCGCGGCGTCAACCAGCCCGTCCGCGACCTCCGGACCGACCGGGTGGTCATGACCACGCAGAACCACGGCTACACCGTCGCCGACCCCGGCGACAAGCTCGAGGTCACCCAGATCAACGTCAACGACGACACTCCGGAGGGCCTCGAGAACGACGACCTGGACGTCATCACCCGCCAGTACCACCCCGAGGCCAACCCCGGCCCCAACGACTCGAAGAGCTTCTTCGACGACGTGCTGGCGATGGCGGACGAGTAAGGAGCGCCCGCGGTCAGTCCCGACGACCGGGCGACTCGCCACCCGTCCCCGTCAGCCGAGTTCGTTCTGTGTTTTCTTCCGTGAAATTATCGGTGTTTACTTGTCGATCGATATGTATTCACGGAGCAGGACGCCCGGATGGCAGTACCACCGGAACTCATCGGGGGTGCGCTGGCCTCTCTCTCGGTTCCAGCGGCCGCGCTGCTCGTGCTGGCGCGGAACAACCTCACGCGGCCCGGGGCGCGCGGGTTCGTCGTCACCGTCGCCGGGTGGACCGGGTGGTCGATCGTCGTGGGTCTCCGACTGATCGTCGAAAGCGCGGCCCTGGCGCGGGCGCTCAACAGCTTCGCCGTCGTCTTCGTCAGCGTCACGGTCCTGGGATGGGCGTTTCTCGTCGCCGAGCACGTACGGGGCCGGTGGATCGAACTGACCTGGCGCCGCCTGGTCGTCTGGCTGGCGATCCCCGTCGGGCTCTCGGTCGTGGCGTTCACCAACCCCGCGCACTCGTTGATCTGGGGCGAGGCGACTCGAACGGCCCCCCACGGGACGATCGACGTCGCTCACGGGCCCGCGTTCACCGTCGCAGCCGTCTACTGGTTTCTGGTCTCCGAGGGAGCGGCGGTCTGGCTCGCCCGGGACGCGCTACGGGCCGAGGGCGCCTCTCGGCGACAGGGGATCGCGCTGCTGATCGGCCACCTCGTCACCGTCCCGTTCGCCTACGACACGTTCGCCGCGTTTCCGCCGGCGCCGCACGTCGACCTGAGTCCGGTCGGGTTCTTCCTCGGCAGCGTCGTCTGGGGGGCGGCTCTGTTCCGGTACGGGACGGTGGAGCTGGCGCCCATCCTCCGGGAGGCCACCCTCGACGAGATGTGCGACGCCGTCGTGGCCCTCGACAACGACGACGTGGTCGTCGACGTCAACAGCGCCGCGTCGGAGCTGTTCCCCACCGACGGCGACCCGGTCGGCCGGCCGGCGCGCCGACTGTTCGCCGAGTTCGAGCCGCTCGACGAGCTCGTGATCGACGACCGCCCGGTCGAGAACCCGCTCTCGCTCGTCGTCGACGGCGACAGACGGCACTTCCAGGTGACCGTATCGCCCGTCACCGCCGGCGGGGTCACCCGCGGTCGGCTCGTCGTCATCCGCGACGTGACCGAGCTGATCCACCGGGAGAAGGAGCTCGCGACGGCCAAGCAGGTGCTCAGTCGCGTGTTCCGCCACGACATCCGCAACGACCTGACGGTCATCCGGGGCTACGCCGAGCTGATCGCCGAGCGGACGGCGGGCGAGACGGCTCGCATGGCGCGGACGATCAGCGAGACGACGGACGAACTGGCGACGACCGCCAACAAGGCCCGCCGCATCGAGCGCACGCTCGAGAGGCCGACCGAGGCCATCGACCTCGAGGTGACCTCGCTACTGGAGAGCAGCGTCGAGTCGGTCCGCACGTGCCACCCCGACGCGACCTACGACGTCGACCTGCCGTCGGAGCTGTGGGTGCGCGCCTCGACCGACCTAGAGGCGGCGTTCAGGAACGCCGTCGAGAACGCCGTCGCGCACAACGCCGGCCCCGACCCGACCGTCAGGATCCGCAGCCGCCGGGAGGGCGAGCGCGTCGTCGTGACGGTCGCCGACGACGGGCCGGGCATCCCCCACGAGGAACTCGAAGTCCTGGAGCGGCGCGAGGAGGCCCCGCTGTCGCACGCCAGCGGCGTCGGGCTCTGGCTGATGACCGCCGTCGTCGAGTGCTCCGACGGCGACGTCGCCTTCGACACCGGCGACGACGGGACGACGGTCGAGTTCTGCCTGCCGACGGCGTCGGGGCGGAATCGCCGCGAGCGCAAGCGCCGGCCGGACGACCCCGGCACGGACCCGTCCGACCGGGCGGAGCCGGTCTGACCCGACCGGACCGGCACAGCGACCCACACGGATTTGAGTGTCGCGACCGAACTAGTCACGCGAATGAGTCAAACGAACGACGCCTCCGGCGGCTCCGTCGCCGGCGACGCTCGACAGGGATCGACCGGCAGTCGCGGTGCCGCCGCGACTGCGAAGCGGTACCTCGACAGGATCGGACCGAAGCGGGCGGCCGCGGGAGTGGGAGGACTCTTCGTCCTCCGCGGCCTCCGCGGGCTCCGCAGCGGGTCGCCCCTCCGGGGCCTCGTCCGCCTCGCCGTTGGCGGGTCCCTGATCGCCGTCGCGCGGCGGCGCTCCGGCAGCGGCGGCGTCGACGAGAGCGACGTCGTGAACACCTCGCCGGACGTCGAGGACGTCTCCTCGGGCGTCGATCCCGGGGACCGCGAGCACGCCGGCGGCGACGCGGCCGAAGAGGTCGTCGGCACGGGCCCGGACGTCGAGGACGTGTCGTCGGGGCTCGACTCGGAGGACCAGGGGACGGACGCCGCCGAGGAATTCTCCGAGGCCGGATCGAACGTGGAGAACGCCGTCGACGACGAGAGCGGTTCTGACGACGAAAGCGAGTCCGTCCGAGACGACGAGAGCGAGCCCTCGGAGTAGCGACGCCTCTCGTCGGTCGGGATTACGAAAATCGAAGCGAGGGATCGAGAACCCGAACGCGCTACGGGACTACCGCGTCACTCGTCGCCCCACTCGCGCTGGGACTTGGGGCGCGAGGCGATGTCCTGAACGGACAGGGGCTCGTCGGCGGAGTTGATCGCCTCGAGCGCGGCCTCGGCGGACTCCAGCGTCGAGAAGTAGGTGACCTCCTCCTCGACGCAGGCCTCGAGGACGTCGCGGTCGCGGGAGACGACCAGGTCGATCTCGCCGTCCTGGATGGCCTGGACGATGGCGTCGGCGTCCTCGAAGTCGTCGAAGTCCTTGACGTCGAGGTGCTCCTCGAAGCCGAGCACCGGCAGGTCGACGATGGCCGTGCCCTCGAGGGGGATCGGCTTGCCGACGGACTGCTGGGCCTTCTGGTAGGCCTTGCCGAACGAGCCGGCGGTGCCCATGACCTCGCCGGTGGACTTCATCTCGGGGCCCAGGCGCGGGTCCGAGTTCGGCAGGCGGTCGAACGGCAGGACGACCTCCTTGACGGAGACCTGCTCGGGAATGTGCTCCTCGTAGTCGAGGTCGGCGAGGTCGGCGCCGGCCATCACTTTGGCGGCGATCTTGGCCAGCGGGACGCCAGTGGTCTTCGCGATGAACGGCACCGTGCGCGAGGAGCGCGGGTTGGCCTCGAGCACGTACACCTCGCCGTCGCGGACGGCGAGCTGGACGTTCAGCAGGCCGACCGTGTCCAGCGCGTCGGCGATGTCCTCGACGACTTCGCGGATGCGCGGCATGACCTCCTTGATCTCCGGAGAGCGGGGCGGGATCATGCAGGCCGAGTCACCGGAGTGGACGCCGGCGGTCTCGACGTGCTCCATCACGCCGCCGATGAGGACGTCGTCCTCGTCGGCCACGGCGTCGACGTCCAGCTCCACCGCGTCGGCGAGGAACTCGTCGACGAGGATGGGGTTGTCCGGCGAGACCCGGATGGCCTCCTCGATGTAGGTCTTCAGGTCGTCGTCGTTGTAGACGACGTCCATCGCGCGGCCGCCGAGCACGTAGCTCGGGCGGACCAGCACGGGGTAGCCGATGTCGTGGGCCAGTTCGAGCGCCTCTTCCTCGCTGGTCGCGGAGCCGCCCTCGGCCTGGGCGATGCCCAGGTCGTCCATCAGGCGGTTGAACCGGTCGCGGTCCTCGGCGAGGTCCATCGCGTCGACGGAGGTGCCCAGGATGTCGCAGTCGAGATCGCGGCGCTGCAGTTCCTGCTCGAGCGGGTGGCCGATGTCGACGGAGGTCTGGCCGCCGAACTGGACCATCACGCCGTCGGCGTCGGTCGCCTCGATCACGTCGGCGACCTCCTCGGCCGTGATCGGCTCGAAGAACAGCCCGTCGGAGGTGTCGTAGTCGGTCGAGACGGTCTCGGGGTTGTTGTTGACGACGTGGGCCTCGATGCCCTGCTCCTCCAGCGCGCGGACCGCGTGGACGGAACAGTAGTCGAACTCGACGCCCTGCCCGATGCGGATCGGGCCGCCGCCGACCACCACGACGCTCTCGACGTCGCGGTCGACCTGCAGCTCGTCGCGGTCCAGCTCCGAGTGGGGGTCGCGCGAGGAGTAGTAGTACGGCGTCGTCGCCTCGAACTCGCCCGCGCAGGTGTCGACCAGCTTGAAGTCGCGGTCGGTGGTCTCGGTCTCGACGTCCTCGACGCTCACGGCCCCGCCGTCGGCGGCGGGCGTCTCGGCCTCGCCCTTCTCGGAGAGGTCCTCCTCGGGCAGCCAGGAGGCGTGGGTGTCCGCGAACTCGCCGCCGCCGATGGCGCTGATCTCCTGATCGGTGAAGCCGGCCTCGGCCGCGGTCGGGAAGTCGCCGTCCTGAGCGGCCTCAGCGGCGTCGGCGATCTGCTCGAACCGTTCGAGGTACCACTCGCGGATGTCGGTCAGCTCGTTGATCTCGTCGACGGTGTAGCCGCGGGCGAACGCCTCGAAGACGGCGTACGGGCGGTCGGGCGTGGGGCGTTCGAGGTACTCCGACTCGAGTTCGTCGTCGTCGACGTCCTCCCAGTCGACGGCGGGGTCGTACTCGGAGGACCGCAGCGCCTTCAGGAGCGACTCGGGGAAGGTCCGGCCGATGGCCATCGCCTCCCCCGTCGACTTCATCGCGGTGGTCAGCTCGAACTCCGTGTCCGGGAACTTGTCCTTGGGCCACCGCGGCACCTTGGTGACCACGTAGTCGATCGCCGGCTCGAAGGCGGCGGTAGTCTCGCCGGTGATCTCGTTGTCGATCTCGTGGAGGCGCTTGCCCAGCGCGACCTTCGCGGTCACGCGGGCGATCGGGTACCCGGTCGCCTTGGAGGCCAGCGCGGAGGAGCGGGAGACGCGCGGGTTGACCTCGACGACGCGGTACTCGCCGCCGGGCGTGCCGTCGTCGCGCCAGGCGAACTGGATGTTACAGCCGCCCTGGATGCCCAGGTCGCGGATGACCTTCAGCGCGACGTCGCGCATGTCCTGGTGGCCCTCGTCGGGGATGACCTGGGAGGGCGTGACGACCGTCGACTCCCCGGTGTGGATCCCCATCGGGTCCAGGTTCTCCATGTTGCAGATGATGATACAGGAGTCGTCGGCGTCCCGCATGACCTCGTACTCGAGCTCGACCCAGCCCTCGATGGACTCGGTGACGAGGACCTCGTCGTTCCGGGAGAGGCGCAGGCCCTTGCGGACGCGCTCGAGGAGCTCGTCCATCTCGTGGACGACGCCGGAGCCGGAGCCGCCCAGCGTGTAGGTGGTGCGGGCGATGACCGGCAGGCCGCCGACCTCCTCGACGGCCGCGTCGACGCGCTCCCGGAGGTCGTCCTCGCCCAGTTCGGAGACGACCTCGCCCTCCTCCATCGTGACGGAGGTGGACTTGGCGACCGGCTCGCCCAGTTCGCGCATCCGCTGGCGGAAGAGGTCGCGGTCCTCGGTCGCGTAGATGGTGTCAAGCGGCGTCCCCATGATCTCCACGTCGTGCTCCTCGAGGACGCCCTCCTCGGCCAGTTCGGCCGTGACGTTCAGCCCGGTCTGGCCGCCCAGCCCGGCGATGACGCCGTCGGGCTGTTCCTTCCGGATGATCTCGGCGATGGCCTCGGTGTTGATGGGTTCGAGGTACACCTTGTCGGCCATCTCCGGGTCGGTCATGATCGTCGCCGGGTTCGAGTTCACGAGGACGACCCGCGCGCCCTCCTCCTGGAGCGCGCGACACGCCTGCGCTCCGGAGTAGTCGAACTCGGCGGCCTGTCCGATCTTGATCGGGCCGCTCCCGATCAGCAGGATCGTACGGTCCTCTCCCTCTGTCATTATCCGAACGGAGTCCGTACATCGTAATAAGCCCGGCGAAAAGGTACGAAGATCGTAGAGTGATTTCGGATTTCGTAATGTGCGTCACTACCACGGGGAGAGATGGCACGCCTATCGGACGATCGATTACCCGCTTTCTACGGTCGAGAGCGCGTCACGCGTCGATTGCTGAGAGACCCCTGGTCGGTGTCCTCGGTGTCCGGGGGTGTGTCGGTACGGGACGGCGTCAGATCGGCGTGTCGTGCTCGCTCTCCAGGTCGCGTTCGCGGCGGTACTGCTCGACGAACGCCGAGACGTCGAACTCCAGCATCTCCGCCTCGAACTGCCGGGCGACCTCGTCGTCGTCGGCGTGGCTGACGGCGTGTTCCATCAGCTCGACGATCAGCTCGACGACGACCTCGTGGAGTCGCCGGGAGTCGAAGTCGGCGGCCCACGCCAGCGCGTAGCCGACGGTGCCGTCCTCGGCCACGTCGACGCTTTCGACCTGGTCGGGGAACTCCTCCATCACGATGGCCATCGCGTGCGCGGTGGTGAACTCGTCGAAGTCGTCGTCCGTCTCGATGGTCTCTGTGAGGATCTCGACGAGAAATTCGGGGACGAACCGCGCGAGGGGGTGGACGTCCATCACCACGGCGTGGGTCGCCCCGCAGGCGCACTCGAACTCGCGCTGGCCCATGTCCAGCTCGTGGACGTCCTTTCGCTCGCCGCAGGGCAGGTCGAGCACGCCGTCGGAGTCGGACGCGTCGGACTGCTCCTCGTCGCTCACGTCCGGGTCGTCGTGACCGTGGTCGTGGTCGTGCGAGTGGGCGTCCCGGCCGTCCGCTGGCTCGCCCTCCGCGCCGAGCGCTTCCTCAGAGGCGCGTCCCCCGTCGCCGTCGTCAGGGACACCCGGTTCTGGCATTACCGGTCATAGGCGACTGTGCCGTTTAAAAAGAGCGATCGTTGCCGCGCCGCTCCCGCGTGGGGCCGGGCCGCTCGTCGCTGGTCGTCGCCGGCCGTCAGGGCCAGTCGTCGCGCTGGTCGCCGCCCTGAGTCGTCTCCGGCGGTTCCGGCTCGCCCAGGTCCCAGTCGGCCGCCTCGGCCGCGTCCTCGACCGAGAGGTACTCCCAGCCGGCCGCCTCGGCGAGGTCGGCGTCCTCGTCGCTCGTGCCGACGAAGACGTGCCGGTCGGTGTCGAACTGTGCCTTGACGTTCTCCAGGCTCTCCTCGCGCCCGCGCGGGCCGGAGAAGAAGTCCTGCCGGATGCGGTGCTTCCGGCAGAAGTTGGTCACCACGTAGGTGGGCTTCTCGGAGATGACGCCGACGTACTCCGACCACTGGCGCGCGTCCGTGAACACGGCGTCCGGGTACGCCAGTTCCTTCAGCGCGGCCAGCTCGAACGCGAGGGTCATGTCGCCGCTGCCGCCGTCCATGCGAGAGCGTCCGTCAGGCGCGGAAAAAAGGGCGTCGGTCCGTCGCTATCGGTCCCGGTGTCCGATCAGGCTCACTCGGCCTGCGCGGCCGTGGCCTCGGTCAGCTCGTCCATGTCGACGTCCTGCTCGAGCAGCATCTCCTTCTGGTCCGCGACGGGGCGCTCCTCGCGGATGAGCTTCTTGAACTTCGACTGCTGGGAGAGGTCGCCGATGAGCACGCCGCCGATGAGCTTGCCGTCCTTGAAGGCGAGGCGACGCCACTCCCGTTCGCCGTACTTGCGCTCGGCGTCCTCGTCGCCCAGGGTGGGGTGGCCGAAGGAGAGGAAAGGGAAGTCGAAGTGGGTGACCGAGTAGGTGGAGACCCAGCGGAACTCCTCCTCCTCCTCGACGCTGCCGTCGACCTCGGCGTCGCTGTCGGCGACCATGTTGGTGCCGGCGACGCTGCCCTGCTCCTTGGCGGAGCCCCAGGCGCCGTTCTGCGCGCGCTCGCCGAGGATGACGTCGTAGAACTGCGTGATGTCGCCCGCGGCGTAGACGTCCTCGACGCCGGTCCGCATGTACTCGTCGACGACGATACCGTCGTCCGTCTCGACTGGGGTGTCCTCAAGGAACTCGGTGTTGAAGTCGAGGCCGATGGCGACGCCGGCCCAGTCGCCCTCGTAGCGGTTGCCGTCGGGGTCGACGGCGGCCTCGACGTGGCCCTCGTCGTCGACCTCGAAGCGGTCGACGCCGGACTCGAAGACGGGCTCGACGCCCTTCTCGCGCATGGCGTCGTGGAGGATCTCGGCGCCGTCCAGCGAGAGCGCGTAGCGCCACCAGCGGTTGCCGCGCATCAGGTAGTGGGCGTCGATCTCCTGCGCGCCGCAGATCGCCGCGAGGTCCAGCCCGAGCAGGCCCGCGCCGACGATGATGCCCTGGTCGGTCTGCTCGGCGTGTTCCTTGATGTTCCGGGCGTCCTGGAACGTCCAGAAGTGGTGGACGCCGTCGGCGTCCGCGTTGTCGACCGGGAGCTGGGCGGGCGTTCCGCCCGTTGCCACGAGCAGCTTGTCGTACTCGTAGACGTCGCCCGTGTGCGTGTGGACCTCGTGAGCGTCGGTGTCCACGCCGGTCACGTGGGTGTTCAGCTGGAGGTCGATGTCCCGCTCGTCGTACCACTCGGGCTCGTGGATGGAGATAGGAGCCTCGGGCAGCTTGCCCTTCGCGAACTCCTTGATGAGAATCCGGTTGTAGAGGGCCTCGCCCTCGTCGGTGATGACCGTGACGTCGGCGTCCGGATCGGCTTCGCGAATCGTCTCTGCCGCGGAGGAGCCCGCGATGCCGTCCCCGATTATCACGTGCGACGTGCTCATGGACGGAGGCTTGGTGACCGGGCCTAATGTGGATTGCTATCTCCGTAACGCGTGGCAATTCTTGCAGGGCGGACGCGGCGGACAGAGACGTTCACTGACGAGCGTGAACGATTACGGGGAACGCCCTTAGGGAAGGTTGAAGGCGATCGGTCGCTAACCGTCGGCCATGAAACTCCGCCAGAACGTCCGCCACTGGGCCGCGAAACAGGCGCTGACGATGCCGGTGGTCGGGGAGCGCGTCAACGACCGACTGGTGGACCTCCACACGAACGTCTTCCTGGACAAGGCCGACGAGGCCCACCGCGAGGAACGGCGCGAGCACCTCCACGAGTTCTTCGAGGTGACCATGGACAGCTACGTCCGGGCGCTGGAGGAGGGGCTGAGCGAGGCGGAGGCCCGGGAGATCACCCACGTCCAGGCCAACTTCGACTTCTACAACCACGGCTGGACCGAGATGATGGAGTTCCCGGTCGACGAGGTCGAGCCCCACTACGATCGCCACCGCGACTTCTTCGAGCGCTACGGCATCACCATCGACGACCCGCTAGGCGAGTTCCGCCCGCCGACCGGCATCACGGAGGCGCCTTCGACCCCCGAAAAGCTGGCGGACCCCGAACACCCCCACGCGGAGGGCGGGTTCGCCGACGACGTCTACGTCGAGACCGACGACGGCGACCTGGTCGTCGGCGGCGGCGAGGAGCCCGAGGACGTGGACGCGAGCGACGCGCCGGGCGTCTGAGGCCGACTGAGCCGCCGCGACTGGGGACCGATGACCGCGGCCGCGGCAGTTCTCATTCGAACGCCGGCATCACCTCGTCGACGAACAGCTCGCAGGTCCGCCGATCGTTCAGCGGCGGCATCGCGACGAAGGTGTCCAGCCCGACGTCCGCGAACTCGGCCAGCAGGTCGCGGGCCTCGGCCGGCGTCCCGACGACGCCGCGGTACTCGTCGCGAGGCGTCGCCCCCTCCTCGGTCTCCGCGATCAGCGATTCGTAGGCGTCGTGGGCCGCCTCGGTCGACTCCCGGAGGACCGTCCTGTTGGCGATCGTCTTGGTAATTTCCTCGTAGTCGCGGCCGAGGTCCACGCAGTGCTCTCGCAGGACGTCCAGTTTCCCCGCGTACGTCTCCGGATTCCCGGACGGGATGTTCCAGCGGTCGGCGTACTCCGCGGTCGCCCGGAGAGTCAACTGCTCGCCGCCGCCGCCGACGAGGACGGGAATCTCCCGGTCCGGCGCGGGCACGCAGTAGAAGTCGTTCAGTTCGTAGAACTCGCCCTGGTAGGACGCCGGCGGGTCCTGGTTCCACATCGTCCGGCACAGTTCGATCGTCTCGCGCATCTGCCGGTTGCGCGTCGAGACGTCGGGGTACCCGACGTCCATCGCCTCGTACTCGTCCTCGTACCAGCCGGCGCCGATACCCAGGACGGCCCGTCCGTCCGAGAGTTCGTCCAGGGACGCCAGTACCCGCCCCAGGTACGCCGGGTTCCGGTAGTGGGGACAGGTGACCAGCGCGCTCAGTTCGACCTCGTCGGTCTCGCGCGCGATGGCCGGCAACGCCGTGTAGCAGTCGAAGAACGGCTCGTCGCGGCGGCCGACGCCGGGCAGCTGCCAGACGTGATCCATCAGGGAGAGGAAGTCGAATCCCTCGTCCTCGATCCACTGTGCCCGCTCGACGGTCGCCTCGAACAGGTCCCCGTCGGTGTCGCCGTCGTCGCGGAAGCTCGCGTGGTGGTAGCCGAACCTCATGGCGGCCATTCTACCGGCGGTGACTAAAGGTTCGGCCGCGGCGGTCGGCTGAGAACGCGGCGACGACAGTCCCTGTGACGGGCACTCGCCGTCGTCAGTCGTCCGACGGGCTGGCCGCGCGGTCCGCCTCGGGATCGAACGCACCGGCTCCGGCGATCCGATCCGCACACTCGAAGCCGGCGACGACGCCGCCGTTGAGGCTGCGCTCGGGGTACTGGGCGCGGGAGGCCATCCCGGCGTAGTAGACGCCGTCGGCCACCTCCGCCGAGAGGTCGTAGGGGACGACCATGTCGAGGTAGCCCCGCTCGTAGACGGGCGCTGTCCGGGGGTTTCGGGCCGTCTCGATCCAGTTGACGCTCCCGCGGTCGAAGCCGGGGAAGAGGTCCTCGATGCCCGCCAGCCACGTCTCCTCGACGGCGTCGTCGTCCCGCTGCCAGAGCGGGTCGTCGGTGTCCTGGACGTAGCTGACGGCGTACAGGAGGTGCTCGCCGCCGTAGCGCTCCGGCGGGACGAAGTTGGTGTGCTCGATGAGCGCGCCGAACGGCGCGTCGTCGGCGACGTTGAGCCAGTAGGTGTCGGTCAGCGGCTCGTCCATGCTGATCACCGAGCAGACGGTCCCCTGGAAATCGATGTCGCAGGCGTAGCCCGTCAGTCCCTCCAGCACGTGGGGCATCGTCGCGACGACGACGCCGTCCACGTCGTGGGTCTCGGTGCCGTCGGCCGTCTCGACGGTCATCGAGGAGACGGCCCCGCCGGAGACGTCGAGGTCCTGCACGCGCGCGCCGGTGGTGACGGTCTCCCGACCCACGGCTTCGAGGAGGGCGTCCAGCAGGCGGCCGAAGCCGCCCTCGAAGTAGCCGAGGATCTCCCCCCTGAGGACGTCCCGCTCGCCGCGGAACTTGATCCGGCCGAGCAGCCACGCGGCGCTGACCTCGTCCTTGCGCTCGCCGAACTTGGCGTCCAGCAGGGGCTCGAAGAAGTTCCGGTAGACGCGCTCGGTCGTGTGCTCGCGGATGAAGTCGACGGCCCGGACGTCCTCGAAGTCCTCCAGTCGCTCGTAGGTGTCGAAGGAGGGGACGCCGCCGCGGACGTCGACGTCCAGCGTCAGCATCGCCAGCCGGAACTTGTCGTACATCGAGAGGTGCGGGAAGGCCAGTATCTCCCAGGGGGTGTCCATGGGGTGGACCGTCCCGTCGACGTAGTAGGCGTTCTCGCCGACGCGCCACTCGACGGCGTCTCCGACGCCCAGATCCTCGGCGAGGTCGACGATGGTCTGCTCGGACTTCGAGAGGTGGTGGTAGAACTTCTCGATCGGGTCGCCGGCCGTCTCGTAGGTCGCCGCGAGGCCGCCGACCTGGCCGCCGGCCTCGAAGACCCGGACATCGCGACCGCGCTGCTGGAGGCGGTAGGCCGCGGCCAGTCCCGCGATCCCGCCGCCGACGACGCCTATCATGCCGTCTAGGTTTCAGGCCGGCCCGGATGTTCCTTTCGTCTCGATCCGGTCGGCGTAGCGGAACTCCACGACCGCGACGGTGCCGCGGGGCTCATTGTCCTCGAACCACACCGTCCCGCCGTAGAGGTTCATCATCACGGAGACGAAGTACAGCCCGAAGCCGTGGGCGGTCTGGCTGGTGGCGACGTCGCGCTCGAACACCGTCTCCTTCATCTCGTCGGTCATCCCCGGGCCGTTGTCGGCGACCTCGACCCGGACGCGGTCGGCGACCCGGCGGGCCGTGATCGAGACGCGGGGCCGGTCGGCGTCGTTGTGGCGGACGGCGTTGCGGACGACGCTCTCGATCACGTCGCGGGCGAGCTCGTTCGCCAGCACCCGCAGGTCGTCCTCGACGTCGCAGTCGACGGTCACCCCCTCGTGGCCGGCCGCCACCGTCGCGGTCCGCTCCTGCAGGAGGTCGCTCAGGTCGATCGTCTCCAGGCGCTCGGCCTCCGACGCGGTGACGGTCTCGTTGATCGCCCGGATCTTCTCGCTCAGCTCGGTCAGCTCGTCGCACCACCCGACGATGCGGTCGAGGTGGGCCTCGGACCCGCCGTCGACGTCCGCCCGGAGGTGCTCGGCCCGCCCGCGGATCACCAGCAGGGCGTTGCGCAGCGTGTGGCGCAGCACGCCGTTGAAGAACTCCAGTTGCTCGCTGCGCCGCTCGACGGTCGCCCGGCTCTCGCGGAGCTCCTGCTCGCGCTCGATCTGAGTGAGCGCCACCTGCGTCGTCCGGGCGAGGATCTCGGCGAACTGCTCGTCTTCGGCGGGAAAGACGGCCCCCTCGCGCCGCTCGACCGTCAGGGCGCCGTGGCCCTCGAGGGGGACCGCCAGCCGCTGGCGTCTCGCCGCGGCGTCGCCGGCGCGCCGCTCCGTCGTCGCCGTCCCCGTCTCGTACGCGCGGAACACGGGATCGGACGGATCGTCGACGACCAGCTCGGCCGCGTCGTACTCCCGCTCGAGGCGCTCGCTGACGGCGGCCGGGCGGAGCTCGTCGCCCTCGGCCAGGTAGATGGCGGCCGCGTCCCCGTCGAGCACCCGGTCCGCGAAGGAGACGGCAAGCTGGGCGATCTCCCGCTCGGACTCCGCGGTGATGAACTCCCGCGTCGCGGACTGGAGCGCCTCCAGCCGGTCCTGGCGGCGCTGCTGGCCGGTCACGTCCCGGAGGACGATCAGGCGGCCGCGCTGGTTCCCGTGCTGGTCCTCGATGGCGGTCACCTGCGGGTCGTAGTAGGTGATCCCGCCGTCCCCGCGGACGGTGTACGCCTCGTCGCCGCTGAGAGCGTCACAGAGGCCCGGAGCCACCGCGCCCAGCGAGTCACCCCGGACGGCGGGTCCGAACCGGTCCTCGGCCGTCCGGTTGTGGTCGACGACGCGGTCCCCGTCGTCGACGACGAGCACCGGGTCCGGGAGCTGGTCGACGAGCAGGTCGCCCGCCAGCGGCGAGACGCGCAGGAAGTCGTAGCGGAACAGCGCCCAGCCGATGGCGACGCCGACGACCGGGATCGATAGCGGAGTCAGGGAGGCCTCCGGATGGAGGTGATGGCCGACCCGGGTGGCCACGTCGGCCGACAGGCCGACGGTCGCGGCGACGGCGATGGCGGCCGTCTGGCGGCGATGGACCGTTCTGGCGGTCATCGCGAACTGAAGCAGGACCGCGTAGGCCAGCCCGATCGCGACGTAGCCGTAGACCAGCTCCGCGTCGGCGATCAGTCCCGCCGGAACGGACGGGGCGGTAGTCCCGTGGGCGGTCACGAGCGTCGCGTCGGCCGGCACGCTCGCCAGCCCGTGGAGCGGCGCCGTCGAGCGGACGATCGCGAACCCGGCGGGGACCGACCACAGGACGGCGAGGTATCGCGGCCGCAGCCACTGGTCGCGGCCGGTGTACGCGAGCACGAACACGAGCAGCAGCGGCGGGACCTGCGCGGACGCGACGGCGGTGAACACCTCCAGCGCGTAGCCGGCGGCCAGGCTTCGAGTCGACAGCAGGGCCGCCTGCGAGAGCCCCCAGGCGCCGAGGGCGACCATCAGCGTCCCGAACGGGACTGTGGCCGGCTCCTCGCGGTGCCGCCAGGCGACCGCAGCGAGGGCCACGGCCACGAGGCCGCCGAACAGGCTTCCCGCCACCGGCCACGCGAAGGTCCCCATCGAAGCGTATCACTGAATGACCAGTCGCTGGCTTATTGCTTGTGGCTTGGATCGCCCTCGTTCCGCACCGGTCCCACCGCCCGAGTGCGGGCGGTCCACCGGGCGAGTACGCCGACAGTCCGCACCAGTCCGCTACCTTTTTGCCCGCACTACGGAAATTCGGTCGCATGGTGACCGTCCGGGCGCCGGCGACCAGCGCCAACCTCGGCAGCGGCTTCGACGTCTTCGGCGTCGCCCTGGAACGCCCGGCCGACGTCGTCAGGGTCGAGAAGGCCGACGAGGTCACCATCGAGGTGACCGGCGCCGGCAGCCAGTACATCCCGGAGGACCCCGACAAGAACACGGTCGGCGCCGTCGCGGAGGCGCTGGACGCCCCGGCGCACATCCACATCGACAAGGGAATCCGACCCGCTTCGGGGCTGGGTTCCTCCGCCGCCAGCGCCGCGGCCGCCGCCGTCGCGCTCAACCGCCTGTACGACCGCGGCCTCTCCCGGGAGGAACTGGTCCCCGTCGCCGCCGAGGGCGAGGCGGTGGTCTCCGGCGACGCGCACGACGACAACGTCGCCCCGGCCATCATGGGCGGCTTTACCATCGCCACCGACGACGGCGTCACGAAGGTGTCGGCCGACGTCCCGCTGGTTGCCTGCCTCCCCGACATCGTCGTCTCGACGCGCGACGCGCGCGAGGTGGTCCCCGAGCGCACCGACGTCTCGAAGCTCGTCGAGACCGTCGGCAACGCCGCCACGCTGACGACCGGGATGCACCGGTCCGACCCCGAACTGGTGGGGCGGGGCATGTACGACTCCGTCGTGACGCCGGCCCGCGCGAAGCTGATCGACGGCTACGACGCCGTCCGCGAGGCCGCCATCGAGGCGGGCGCGACCGGCGTCACGATCAGCGGCGCCGGCCCGGCCGTCATCGCCGCCTGTCACGAGTCCGACCAGCGCTCCATCGGATCCGCGATGCTCGACGCCTTCGCGGACGCCGGCGTCGACGCCACCGTCTACCAGACTCACATCGGCGACGGCGCGACGGTCCGGTAACCGCGTTCGAGAGAGCGAAGCTCTCTCGTCATCACGAGACGGCTCTGCCGTCTCGGACGACCCCGCGGCACTCGGCCTGCTCAGCCTGTAGAAATCGAACGCAATGACACACTTGAGGGGCACCTCGGGCGCCCTTCGATGTGTAAATAGTTTCAATTTCTACTATAGTTGCCAGGTCGCCCGCAGTATTGCAGGTGTTTATGTCGCTACAATTGGTACGAGTTGTCATGTCACGGCGAACTGGCGGGCGCCGTCTGTCCGGGGTCCGACCGGAGCAGGTCGGGACGCTCGCGGTGCAGGTGGGATACGCCACGGTGACGGCGGCGCTGCTGCTCGCCGCCGTGACGTTCGGCGTCCTCCTGGCCCGCGCCCCGACGGTGGCCGCCGGGATCGACGCCGCCGTCGCCGCCGGAACGGGCCCGCTCTCGGGCAGCGGCGTCACGTGGCTGTTCCACGTCGGCGTCCTCGGGGTCCTGATCGGCTCCTGGCTGCTCGGACTCGGCCTGATCATCGACGGCCTCGACTAGTCGAGGCTGTCCGCCTCGACCCCACCGACGCCGAGGTCCGCGTCGGCACCGTCCTCGCGCGCGCCGACGGTCCGCTGCGGGAAGGGGATGGCGATGCCCTCCCGGTCGAAGGCGTCCTTGACCTCGCGGACGACGGCGGAGACGGCGCCCCACTTCCGCGGCGGCGTCGGCTTGTCGATCCAGTAGCGCAGTTCCAGCACGACCGCCGAGTCGCCGAACTCCTTGGGGACGACCTGCGGCGAGGGGGTGTCGGCGACCTCGTCCACGCGGTCCATCGCGTCCATGGCCACCGACATCGCGCGGTCGGGGTCGTCGTCGTAGTCGATGCCCACGTCGGTCCGCAGCCGCAGGCGCCCCTTGCCCGAGCGGTTCGTCACCGCGCTGTCGCTGACGCTGTCGTTCGGGATGACGACGAACTCGCCGTCGAAGTTCTCCAGTCGCGTGTTGAAGATGGTGATGTCCGTGACGATGCCCTCCTGGTCGCCGATCTGGACCCAGTCGCCGATAGTGAACGGCCGGGAGAACATCAGCACGAAGCCCGCGATCAGCGACCCCAGCGTCTGCCGGGCGGCGAGGCCGACCACGATGCCGAGGAACCCGGCCCCGACCAGTAGCCCCGAGAGGTCCACGCCCCATAGCGTCATGACGGCGGCGCCGACGGTGACGAACAGGGCTAGCTGACTGACGCGCAGGAGGATCTCCTCCTGGTGGTCGGTCACCTGGTCGGCGTTGTCGCTGAACCGCTGGATGGCCCCGCGGAGCTGGTCCGAGGCGATGTAGCCGGCGACGACGAGGACCGCGGTGAGGCTCACGTTGACGATCCCCGGCAGGGCGGACAGGAGCAACTCTCCGACCGACCGCGCCACGTCGACGAGCCCCCAGACGATCAGCAGGGCCAGAGCCGTCCCGACGATGCCCGCCAACTGGACGGCCCTGAGCGCGATGCCGGACAGCGTCGTCGGGACGTACTCCCCGACGACCTCGATGGCGTCCGCACCGGGCCCCGTGACGTACCGCGAGGCGAACACCTCTCGCCACCGGCGGACGAGCCACGGGAGGACGACACCGAGGCCGACCACCGCCAGGAGGACGACGACGCCGGTCACCGTCATCCGTCCGCGCGCCGTCGTCAACTGCTCCAGGAGCGCCTCGGCGTTCCGGAACAGGTCGGCGACCCCCGAGGACACCGGCGTCGCCGTCTCGGTCCCCGTGCTCTGCATATCCCGACCACTCGTCTCGGTAGCCTTGGATGTTGCCTTCGCTCACGCGCCTGCCACGTTACCCCGAGCGCCGGCGCGACGCTTTTCACCGCGACGCTCGAACTGACTGACATGTCGACCGACTCCGCCTGGCAGTCGCTCCGCGACCGGTGCGACGGTCTGGACCCCGACGACGTCCTCGTGACGCCCGGCGACGAGCGCGTCTTCGCCGTCGAGCGGACCGCGCCCGACCACGTCGTCGTCCGGTTCCGCGAGGGCGGCGAGCGACGCCTCGACCGCGACCAGTTCGCGTCGCTGGCCGAGCGCGTCGGCGACGAACCGCTGGCCCTCGACGACCTGCCGCCCGGGGTGGGTCCCTACGCGACCGTCTTGAGTCTCGCACCGCAGTACGTCGTCGACGAGACCGAACGCCTCCGCCGGGTCGAGGCGGACGCCGAACCGACCACCAGCCCGTTCCTCCGCTCGCAGTGGGCGGTCCGACGCCCGCCCGAGGAGGTCCACGACGACGCGCTCCTCGTGGCCGACGTTCTAGAGCGCACCGACGTCACCGACCGCGAGGCCCTCTCGGCCGAGGAGCTGGTCGACCTCTACGTCCTGCTGTCGGACCTCCAGTGGGGCGCAGACGACCTGCGGCGCGACGTGGGCGACGACCTGCTCGACCACGTCGGCCCCGGCGGCGACCTGCACGGCACCTACGGCACCGTCGCGCGGGCCCGCCGCGAGTACCGCCAGCTTCGGGACGAGGACGAGGTGCTGGACGCGCTCGACGACGCCGGCGTCCCGCGCGAGTGGGTGCTGGGCGTCGACGAGGAGAAGCTCGACGTGGTCATCGCCACCACGGACCTCGAGGAGGACGACGTCTACGACGTGGACGGCCGATACTACGTCCAGAAGACCGGCGTCGAGGGGGAGGCCAAGCGCTCGCACCTCCAGGGGCTGCGTAACCGCCTAGCCGAACTGGACGAGGACGAGGCCGACGAACTGCGCGACGAGATCGACGACCTCGAGGAACGGATCGACGACGTGCTGGCGGCCGGGTGAGGCCTCGTCACTCCAGCGTCCGGTTCGCGAACCGCTCCCGGATCTCTGGCTCCGGCACGGGACACTCATCCGTCTTGCCGAAGACCCGATAGCGGTTCTCGGCGACGAGGTCGTAGACGCGGTCACGGAGCCCCGCGGGCAGGTAGACCAGCGGGTACAGCAGCGGAAGCGGGCCGTCGAGGCGACGGGCGATTCGCAGCGCCGCCGTGGACTTCTCGTAGTACTCGCCGTCCTCGACGAGCAGCATCGTGTCGAAGTCGTCGGTGGGACGGCCGTGGCGACGGAGGAGTTCCCGCCCCACGTCGGACTGCAGCGGCGCGAACAGGAAGCGACCTTCGGCGTCGAACCGGACGACGAAGCGCACGAGGCCGTTGCAGAGGTTGCAGACCCCGTCGAACAGGAGAACCGGTCGGTCGACGTCGTCGACGACCGCCGCGGGGTCGCGGTCGCGCCACTCCGACATCTACGCCGTGTCCGGTTCGACGCCGTCAGGGCGTTCGATCGACCCCCGGAACGCATCGAACGCGGCCTCGCGCTCCTCGACGAGTGCGTACACCTGCCGGACGCTGACGCGTCGCTCGGCGATGTGCGGTTCGTCCATGAGTTCGTGGGCGACGCGATGACTCTCCCGTTCGGCCATGCCTGTCACTATCCCCCGCTGTCGCAAAAACGTTCCCCGCGAAATCCCCCGCCGAACCGGTGTCTCACCGCGTCCCTCTGTGAGTCGATCCCGTCGCCGGCTTAGACGCCGCGGCCCTGCAGCTGCTCTTCCTCGGGCAGGTCGGCGTTGGCGTCGCCCTTCATGCCCTTGCCGATGTTCGTGGAGATCTCGGCGAGCGCCTCGGGGTCGTCCCAGTGGTTGACGGCCTCGACGATGGCCTCGCCCATGGCCTCGGGGTCCTCCGCGCCGAAGATGCCGGAGCCGACGAAGATGCCGTCGCAGCCGTGGTGCATCATGAGGGCGGCGTCGGCGGGCGTGGCGATGCCGCCGGCCGCGAAGTTGACGACGGGCAGGCGGCCCATCTCGGCGGTCTCGTGGACGAGGTCGGCCGGCGCCTCGTTCTCGCGGGCCCACTTCTCGCGCTCCTCGTGGGACATGCCCTCCAGCTTGCGGATGGCGCCCTTAATCGACCGCTGGTGGTGGACGGCCTGGTTGACGTCGCCGGTGCCGGCCTCGCCCTTGGTGCGGATCATCGCCGCGCCCTCGTCGATGCGGCGCAGCGCCTCGCCGAGGTTGCGCGCGCCGCAGACGAACGGCGCGGTGAAGTCGCGCTTGTCGATGTGGTAGCGGTCGTCGGCGGGCGTCAGCACCTCGGACTCGTCGACCATGTCCACGCCGGTGGCCTCGAGGATCTGGGCCTCCTTGGTGTGGCCGATGCGGGCCTTGCCCATCACCGGGATGGACACCTCGTCGATGATCTCCTCGACGTCGCCGGGGTCGGCCATCCGGGCCACCCCGCCGCGCTTGCGGATGTCCGCCGGGACGGCCTCCAGAGACATGACGGCGACCGCGCCAACGTCCTCCGCGATGCGCGCCTGCTCGCGGTTCACGACGTCCATGATCACCCCGCCCTTCTGCATCTTCGCGAAGCCGCGCTTGACCAGTTCAGTGCCCCGCTTGAGGTCTTCCAGACTTTCCTCGGTCATTGTCGGCGCTTAGGTACCGACTCACTTAACGTACGTCCCTTACGTGCGGGCAGATTTCGCCGCCAACACGGGTGTTCCCGGGGCCGCACAGACCGCCGTCCAGTCGAACGACGTGAGACCGGGCTCGGTAGACGAGCGAAGCGATTCAGGGCTCTCGCCGGAGCGATGCTCCAGCGACGTTCGCTCCAGAAGCGTTATCTCCCGCGGGTCGCAGCCCAGAGACATGGGACACGTCGGTCGCCGGGTGGAACGCGCCGTCGCGCGGTACTTCGACGGGCCCCTGCCCGACCCCGAGGGGCTCCCGCGGTACGTCGCGCCGCTACCGGAGTGGCTGGAAGACCTGGGGCTCAGGCTCGCCTGGCCGATCGCCCTCGTCAACCTCGTCGGCACCCTGTTCGGCTTCTGGTACTACGCCGGTCGGCCGCTGGACGCCGCGCCGCCGCTGATCGAGGGGCAACTCGGCGCGGCGCCGCTGGCCGCGTGGCCGCTGGTTCCGGATTCGCCGGTCGCCACTATGTTCATCGGGCTCTCGCTGGTCGCCTGGCGGCTGGACTGGCAGGCGGAGTCCCTGCACGCGCTGGCCTTCTTCGGCTGCATCAAGCTCGGCCTGTGGACGCCGTTCGTCCAGCTGGTGCTCAACGGACCTGGCGGCATCGCGTCGTGGCTCTACTGGTTCCTGGTGCTCAGCCACTTGGCGATGGTGCTGGAGGCGTTCCTGATCCATCGCTACGCCCGGTTCACCGTCCCTGCCGTGGCCGTGGCCGTCGCCTGGTACGCGTTCAACGACGTCGTCGACTACTTCGTGCCAGTGCTGGAGGGGCCACACCACACCTGGCTGCGCGCGGAGCCGCTGGCGGCGGACGCGGCCGGCGTCGCCTTCGACCACGCCGTCCTCGCCCACGACCTCGCGGCCGCCTGGGCGGTGCTGCTGACGATCGCCGCCACGTTCCTCGCGCTCGCGACGCGGGTCGAGAAGGCGCGGCGCGGACCGTGAGCGTGAGTCACTGCAGCAGTGCCACGACGAGCATTGCGAAGCCCACGAGCGCGAAGACGCCCGTGACGAGCCCGCCGTAGCCGGGCGCCCACTCGCCGACCACGAAGTAGTTGGCGGCCGAGAGGGCGGCCGCCGCCAGCGTCAGCAGCCCGATGGTCGCCGGCAGTTCGAAGTCCTTCGTCGGCCCCTTCTCGATTTCGCTCATGTCCCCGTAGACGCGACTCCGGCGGATAGTTCGTTCGCCAACAATGATAGGTTCGCCCAGCGGCGGGCGAGCGGCCAGCGGCGAATCAGACGACGCGCGTGGCGGCGGTGACGGCCGCGTCTACCGGACGACGACGACCGCGTCCTCGATCTCGATCATCTCGCCCTCGCCCTCGAAGGTGCGCTCCTCGACGACCTCGAACATCTCGTTGTCGAGTTCGACGCCGGCCGCGCGGAGCCGATCGCCGTCGATCTCGTAGTCGCCCGAGGCGATGGCGCCCTCGATGTCGCCGACCTGGCTGCCGTACTCGGGGCCGACCAGCGAGTAGTCGAGGTCGACGTCGACGACCTCGGTCGTGATCTCCAGCGTCTCGTCGTGGGCGGTCAGGTCCCCGACGTGCATGACCTGCGCGATGGCCGCCTCGAAGCCGTCGATGGTCCCGTAGACGTCGACCTCGTCGAGCTCGGCGTTGAGCGCCAGCCCGTTGTCGGACTTGTAGCCGCGCAGCGCGGAGATGACGTCCATCGCCGTCTCGCCGGCGGCGAGGTCGGCCTCGAAGCCGCGGGCCTCGGGCCAGTCGCTCGTGTGGATCGAGCCGCCGTCGTACCGGAGCTGCCACAGCTCCTCCGTGACGTGGGGCAGGAAGGGCGCGAACAGCTTCAGGAACGTCCGGTGGGCAGTGGTCAGCGCGTACTGGGTGGAGGGCGCGTCCTCGTCGTCGAGGCGCTGCTTGGCGACCTCCAGGTAGTCGTCGCAGAACGTGTTCCAGAAGAACGACCGCAGCTCGTCGCGGGCCTTCGAGAACTCGTAGTCGAGGAACCGCTCGGTCGTGCTCTCGATCAGGTCGTCCAGCTCCGCCAGCAGCCAGCGGTCGACCTCCGCGAACTCGTCGGGCTCGTCGACCTCGCTCGGGGCGAGCTGATCCACGAGACGGGAGGCGTTCCAGAGCTTCTGGAGCAGGCGCTCGCCGGCCTCCAGGTCGCCCTCCTTGTAGGGGAAGTCGTCGCCGATGGAGGTGCCGGCGGCCCAGAAGCGGGCGGCGTCGACGGGGAACTCCTCCAGCACTTCCTCCGGGCGGACGACGTTGCCCTTGGACTTGGACATGGCCTCGCGGTTCTCGTCGAGGACCATGCCGTTGACCATGACGCTGTCGAAGGGCACCTCGCCGGTGTGCTCGTAGCACTTGACGACGGTGTGGAACAGCCAGAACGAGATGATGTCGTGGCCCTGCGGGCGCAGGTCGAACTGGTAGAGCTCCGGCCGTTCCATGGTGAACTCCTCGCTGTCCGCGTCCCAGTCCCAGCCGGCGTTGACGAGGGGGGTCAGCGACGAGGTCGCCCACGTGTCGAAGACGTCCTCCTCGGGCTCGAAGTCGGTGCCCCCGCACTCCGGACAGCTGTCGACCGGCGGGTCGTCCGCGATGGGCTCGACCGGCAGGTCTTCCTTGTCGGCGAGGATCGTCTCGCCGCAGTCGCCGCAGTACCAGACCGGGAACGGGATGCCGGAGTCGCGCTGGCGGGAGATGCACCAGTCCCACTCCAGCCCCTCGATCCAGTGCTGGTAGCGGGTGTACATCTTCTCCGGGAACCAGTCCATCTCCCGGCCCGCGTCGAGGTACTCGTCCTTTTTGTCCAGCAGCTCGACATACCACTGCTCGGTGACGAGGTACTCGACCTCCGTCTCGCAGCGCTCGTGGACCTGGACGGTGTGGTCGTGGTCGCGGCTCTCGACGAGGGAGCCCGCGTCGTCGAGGTCCTCGATGATGGCCTCGCGGGCGTCCTCGGTGGTCATGCCCTCGTAGTCGCCGGCGAGGTCGGTCATCGTGCCCGACTCGTCGATGGCGATGCGCAGCGGCAGGTCGTGAGCCTGGTACCACTCGATGTCGGTCTGGTCGCCGAAGGTACAGGACATGACGACGCCGCTGCCGGTCTCCATGTCGACCCGCTCGTCCTCGATGATCGGGACCTCCTGGCCGAACAGCGGGACCTCCGCGGTGCCGCCGACCAGATCCTGGTTGTCCTCGTCGTCGGGGTGGACGAAGACGGCGACGCAGGCCGGCAGCAGCTCCGGCCGCGTCGTCGAGATGGTGAACCCGTCACGGTCGCTGTCCTCCGCGCCGGCCTCGACCAGCGGGAACTCGATGTCGTTGAACTTGGTGTGCTTGTCCAGGTCCTCCTGCTCGACCTGCGAGATGGCCGTCTCGCAGTCCGGACACCAGATGGTCGGCGCGCGCTGGCGGTACTCGCGGCCCTTCTCGTAGAGGTCGATGAAGGACAGCTGGGAGGCCCGCTGGACGTTCGGCGCGATGGTCTTGTACGTATTCGCCCAGTCGATGGAGATGGCCAGCGACTGGACGTCGTCGGTGAAGGCGTCCTCGTAGTCCTGGCAGACCTCGCGGCACTTCTGCTGGAACTCGCGGCGCTCGAAGTCCTGGTGGCGGATGCCCAGTTCGCGCTCGGTCAGGCGCTCGCTGGCGATGCCGTTGTCGTCGTAGCCGAACGGGAAGAAGACGGCGTCCTCGTACATCCGCCGGAAGCGGGCCACGAAGTCCTGCAGCGTGAACTGGTAGAGGTGACCCATGTGGAGGTCGCCGGAGACCGTCGGCGGCGGCGTGTCGATGCTGAAGACGGTGTCGGGGTCGACGCGCTCGTCGGGGTAGGCGTAGGTGTCGTCCTCGACCCACTGGTCCTGCCACTTCGGTTCGACCTCGCTGGGGTCGTACGATGCCGGGAGTCGCTCGTCCTGTTTCTGGCTCATGTGTCGTGTGCTGGTCTCGGTGTCGCGTACTGCGTCAGGTGCTAACCTCGTCGCTGGTCGGCCGGGCGGTGCGTCGGAGGAATGGTTGTGTGTGGGGCTAGGACGCCCCTACACGTACGGATACGTCACGCTCCCGGGCGGACGCGGTGCGGTCGGGCCGGAGAGCGCGCCGTCTCATATGCCTCCGTGGACGCTCGCGGTGGTTTACTGTTTCGGGTTCGCGTCGCCAGCTAGCGTTGTATTGAGAGCTACGGCAGGCGGAATCTGCCCGTCTCGTGGTGGTCAGTACAGCCACCTTTTTCATCGTCGGGTGGCCTCGCTCCGCTCGGCCACCACTCCTCGAAAAACGTGGGCGAAAAAGGCTGAACGCTCGCTTCGCTCGCGTTCAGTGAACCGCGCTCACTGCGTTCGCGCGGATGCTACGCTCAGTCCACACACCTACTGAGCGGCTGTTCCACTCCGAATCGGACAGGGAGAATATCCTCGATGCGATTAGTTGCTTCGGTCAGTACAGAAGCTACACCTCCCGCCCGTTCTCGGGGGATGACTGATGGTCGTCATGGGGCCGTTGGTTGGCGGGCGAAAGCCTCACTCCTCTTCGACAGTCGAGACGTCCTGCCATGAGGACTCACCGAAGAACGTCTGCAGCGCCCCGAGGACCCCTAAGTATGTCCCGAATAGGATGATTACGAACGAGACTACGAGTGCCAGCAGTAAACTACCGAGTGGGTTGATCCCGAGCATTTGGAGGGACATCATGTGTTTCGGTACTTTCTAGTCTTGTATATTATTGTCGGATACACACACTATTATTGTGCGGCCGCGTCTTCTGAAAGCGACCGATACGCACGTCTACTGACCGATCGCTTCGGCCCGACGGTGGAACAGAAGAGCTTCGACAGAATCGGTTGTCCAGCGGTTCTGGCTTTCGGTGATCACGAGCGTACTACCGCCGAGGCGCTGCCTCCGGAGGGACCTCGTAGCTAGACTTCGGGCCGCTCGCCGTCGCCGTGGGCGCGCACCCACAGCTCGCCGATGCGGGACAGCCGAGTCCGATACGATTTCCCGTGTTCCTCCTGCTCGATGTAACCCTTGCCGCCGGGGCCGAGGCGGTCGACGTTGTAGATGACCTTCGATCGGAAGGAGTCGGTGTACTCCTCGCCGAGTTCGCGGGCCAGTTCCTGGGCGAGTTCCGAGACGGACTCGAACTCGCCGTGCTCGCCCAGCGTGAACAGGATGACCTCCTCGAAGGGCTTGACGTTGGAGAAGGAGGCGACGGGGAGCTCGACCACGTGGCTGCCGTCGATCTCCTTGGCTCCGATGGTCGTGCCGCGCTCGTCGAACTCCGAGAGGAGGTCCTCGGCGGTGTCCAGGCGCTCCTCGACGCGCTCGTCGAGGTCGCCGTCGACCTCGTCCTTCAGGTCCGCCAGCAGGTCGAGCCCCTTGCGGAGTTCCTCGGCGAGTTCGGTCTCCAGGTACTTCTCGGGGACCGTGTAGTAGGTGTGGATTCGCTGGCGGTCCTCCTCGCGCTCGACCATGATCGAGTGGGCGGCCGTCGCGTAGGCGAAGGAGACGGTGCGGGGCATCGCCGAGATGTTGACCCACACCTCGGCGTCGTCGGCGCGGTCCAGTTCGGTGTTGATCAGCTCGAAGGCCTGCTCGAAGGCCGTGTCGTAGTCGTAGACGTCCTCGACGACGACGCGCTCGGTCTCGGCGCCCAGCAGGTTCCGGTAGTCGGTCTCGAGCTTCTCCGCGAGGTTCTGGGAGTACTCCACGTTGGCCTCGCTGCCGACCGCTCCCTCCAGCAGGATCACCCGGTCGACGTCCAGCTGCTCGCGCACGAGCGGCGCTATCAGTCGGTCGTAGTCGAAGCCGACCGGCACGATGTGGGTCTGCATACCTGGTACACCGGCGCGGCTATATAAAAAGGGACAGACTGCCCGATAGCTGTGGCGGCCGGTGAGCGCCGCGAGGCCGTATCGTCGCTGCCCGTGCCCGCGATCTGACTTCCCTTCACCGGTCGTCCAACCTAAAGCTATAGGCACACCGGGTAAGGCAATCGGCAGGCATGTCTCTGGAGAGGAATGCGAACAGACGACCCGGTCCCCGTCCCGGACACCGTGACGGAACTGGAGTTCGCGGTCACGGATCCGTCGGTGCCCTGCGTGGCAGCCACTACGGAGCTTGGGGGAGTATTCGAACTGGAGGAGGTCATTCCGCGGGAGGAAGGGTACGCCGAGTACTACAGCGTCACGGACCTCGAACCGGACGCCCTGCTGGAACACGCCGCGTCTCGGGAGGCCAGCGAGGCGCAGTTCCTCAGCCGCGCCGAGGACGCGGGGTTGCTGGAGCTGACCGTCACGGAAGCCTGTCCGGTCATGCGGCTGGCGGAGGGCGGCGCGCTCCCGCGGTCCGTCGACGCCGCCGGCGGCGTCTGTCGAATCGTGGCGGAGGTGCCGCCGCCGTACGACGACACCGAGGTCACGGCGGGCTTTCTCGACAGCTACCCCGACGCCGACCTCGTCGCGAAGCGGGACAGGTCCTACTTCACGCCGCTCTTTAGCCACCGGCAGTTCGACCGCGCCATCGAGGAGGGGCTCACCGACCGCCAGCAGGAAGTACTGGAGATGGCCACCCGGCGGGGGTACTACGAGTGGCCCCGAGAGGTCACCCAGGAGGAGCTCGCCGAGGACCTCGACATCGCCACGCCGACGTTCACCCAGCACCTCCGCGCGGCGGAGGAGAAGCTCATGCAGATGGCCTTCGAGCGGGGCGACCCGCCGGCCGATTCCGACGACGAGCCCAACGAGGCGTAGGCTTCGGTCGGACACCCACGCCTGTTCGCCTCGGCCGGGAGAACGGTTTACGAACTCTCCTGTCCCCGGGATCTCGGTTACCGATACTGTGAATAGCTTTTTGTCCGGTTATCGCCGAACGTCCGAACGAGCCGGGTATGGGTGGGAAGCGCCGGCGGCGCTCGCGGTCGCGGAGCCCTGAGAGCGGCGTCTCCCGCCGGTCGTTCCTCGCCGGCGGACTCCTGACCGGGGTCGGCGGGCTGCTCGCCGCCGGGTCCGGGGCGTTCACGCAGGTGCGGGCGGATCGATCGCTGCGCGTCGGGACGGCCAGCGACGAGGCGGCGCTCGTCGGGCTGGACGTGGCATCGGCAGTGGACGCGGGCGAGTCCCAGCGCCTCGTGACGGTCGAGAACAACGCCGGCGTGGAACTGACCGCGTCGGTGTCACTGGCCGACCCGTCGAGGGGATCGGTGTCCCCGGCCGAATCGACGATCGCTCCGGGCGCGTCAGTGGCCGTCTCCGTCGACGTGGCCGCTGACGCACCCGGGGGCAAGAACGCGCTCGCGTTCGAGGTACGGGCCACTGACGGCCGGTCGGTCGACGTGAGGGCAACGAGGTGCGTCGACGTTCGCTCTCTCAGACGGTCACTCGACGACAGGACCCGCAACGGGAACGCCCTGTTCTCGCTCGCGTACCGTCTGGACGGGTTCGAGAACGTCGCGTCGGACGGGAGCGAGCGATTCGAGGTGGCCGTCCGGAACCTGGGGCCGAACCGGGACGACCTTCCAGAGCGAACGTACACCCGGTCCGCCTCCGAGGACGTGATCCGGATTCCCGGGTCGGGGACCGACGGCGGCGCCGCCGGCGACGAGTACGAGTTCGAGCTGACCGTCTACGACGCCACGGGCGACGTCGCGATCCGGCGGACGCTGCGGGACGTGGCCGACGGAGCGGACCCGGCGGACAACGACGACCTCGGCGGACCGGACGACCTCGCCGTCGAGTCGCTCGCGGTGACGGACGACTCCGACCCGGGGACCGACCAGACCCGCTTCGCCGTCGACTACGAAGTGAGCAACGTCGACCGGTTCCGCGAGGTCCGGGTGACCTTCGACAACGCCGAGAACGACTGGTCCGACGCGACGGTCGCGAGTGACGCCGCGCCGACGGGAACGGTCCAGTACCCCGAGGGCGGGGGCACCCAGGGCGGGACGACCGGCCAGACGTACGAGATTGTCGCCGAGGCGATCAACGAGAACGGCATCGCGACGGACTCGCGGACGGTGGCCGACGTCGCTGACGGGGACAGTCCCGATAGTAGAAATTGAACGCGATGACACATTCGAGGGGCATACGGGGTGCCCCTCGATGTGTAAATAGTTTCAATTTCGACTATAGTCCGCGCCGGGTTCACCGACCGCGTAGACGCTGGCGTCCTCGCCGACGGCGGCGGACGTGAGCAGCGAGACGCCGACGGTCAGGAGCAGGCCGATGACCATCCCGACCACGGAGGCCGACCAGCCGCCGAGGTAGCTCCCGGGGACCTGTGTCAGGAAGACGCTGGCGAGGTAGAACCCCTGCGAGACGACGATCCCGGCGTACATTCCCCAGCGGGTCGTCCGGTCCCAGTACAGCGCGACGACGACGGGCAGCGCGAGCTGGGCGAAGCCGCCGAAGGCGGTGTCGCCGATCTGAACGAGCGTCCTCGTCGAGTACAGGCTGGCGACGAACGAGAGCGTCGCGAACGCGACCACGCCGACGCGGGCGACGAGCGCCTCGCGGTCCGGATCGCTCGACACCAGCGGTCGGTAGAGGTCCCGTGTCAGATAGGAGGCCCCGGACAGCAGCATCGAGTCGCTGGAGGACATCATCGCGGCCATGGCCGCGGCGACGACGGCCGCGGTGAACCAGCCGGCGGTGTACTCGTTGAGGATCGCGGGGATCACGTTCCCGTTCTCCGGGACGGCGACGCCGAGTCCGGCGGCCCACGCGCCCAGCATGAACGCGGGGACGAACAGCAGGATGACGAGGACGGGCCACAGCGCCAGCGTCCGCTTGAGGACCGTCCGGGAGCGCGCGACGAAGAAGCGCTGGTTGATCTGCGGGAACATCACCACGCCGAAGGCGATGCTGATCGCCGTCGAGAGGACGTACTCCGGCGTGTAGAGCCCGCCGCCCAGAGCGAGGAACTCCGGATTCGACTCGCCCATCTGCCGGGTCGCCTCGCCGAGGCCGCCGACCGCCGAGAGCACCCACGCGACCGCCACCCAGATCAGGCCGAGCATGACCAGTCCTTGGAGGGTGTCGGTCCAGGCGACGCCGCGCATCCCCGAGACGGCGACGTAGACGATCATGAACAGGGTGATCGCGCCCGCGCCGACCCAGAACGGGACGGCGCCGTTCGTGAGGCCGACGACGGCCTGCCCCGCCCCCTTCTGCTGGAGCATCACGTAGGGGAACAGCCAGAAGAGGCTGATCCCGGCGACCAGCGCCCGCAGCCCGCGGGAGCCGAAGCGGTGACCGAGCATCTCGCCCAGCGTGACGTAGCCGTGCTTCTGTCCGACTAGCCACTGCTTGTAGCCCAGCACGTACCACAGGACGGCGAAGAGGATCCCGTCCATCAGCCCCATCACGAGGATCCACTCGGGGCCCGCAGTGAAGGCCAGATTCGGACCGCCGAAGAAGGTGAACGCCGACAGCAGCGTCGCGAACGTGGTAAAGAGGAGGACGACCGTGCCGAACGTCCGGCTCGCGAGGTAGTAGTCCTCGGCGGTGCGGTCGGTCAGGCGGTAGGCGACGACGCCGACGGCTGCGGCGACGAGCATGTACCCACCGACGATCGCCAGCTGGAGCGCGGTGTCAGCCATCCGCGGTCACCTCCTGTGCGGTCGAGTCCCCGTCGTTCGCGGCGGCCGAGCGGTCCTCGCGCGGCACGACGCCGGCACCCCAGCCGTACCGGGCGAACGCGGCGAAGGCGAGCGAGGCGAGCGCCATCCAGCCGACGTGCCACCAGATCCACACGGGGAGCCCGGCGACGACGGCGTCGGACCCCCACATGAACCAGGGGACGGCGAGCGCGATCAACACCAGCGCGACGACGCTCCAGCCGATCGTCTCCGTTCGGTCCCTCATATTGTGGAGTGAATACGTGCTCTCGACCGTATAGTAGTGTCGGAGGTGTCCGAGCCATAGTTTTGAAGAAATCCAGTCTTCGATAGGGCGCAGGCGATCGATCGGCGTCCAGTCGAGCGAAGCGAGTCTGCCGGCGATCAGTACACTCGGGTCCCGTTGGGCACTTCGTGCTCCGGACAGAGGTGGACGACGTCGCCGTCGGCGTCGTCGACCCCGGTGACCAGGCACTGGCTCTCGAATCCCGCGATAGAGACGGTCCCGAGGTTAACCACCGCGATCACCTGGCTTCCCAGCTGGTCCTCGCGGTCGTAGTTGTCGGTCAGGCCGGCGGCCGACTGCCGAGTCTCGTCGCCGAAGTCCACCGACAGTTTGTAGACGTCCTTGCGTGCCTCGGGGAAGTCCTCGACGTCGACGACCTCGCCGGTGCGCATCTCGACGTCCTCCAGAAACCGTTCGGGCGCGATGTCGTTCGCTTCGATGCCCATGCCGGTCGCTCGTCCCGGTTCCACGTGGGCGTTCGGGCCGGCCCGGCGCGTGTCGGGGCGGCCGGCCACGGTCCCGGTGCGTTCCGGCAAAGCACGCTCGACCGACCGTAGTCGCCGTTTACTCTCCGGTATCGAGCCGTATTACTACGGGGTAGAGACCCGTCCACACGGATGGAACCTTCCGGGGGCACCCGGGGTACTCAGCGATGAACCTGAATCCACTCACCACGAACGACAGCACTGACGCAACAGGCGACGCCGGCGCTGGGGCGTCCGGCGGAACGAACTGGCGGCGCCGCGCCGGAATCGCCGTGGCCGCGCTGGCGGCCGTCGGGCTCGTCCGACGGCGCCGGTCGAGCGGCGAGAGCGACGACGCCGAGCCCGGCGTCAACGAGGGCGCCATCGAGGTGAATCCGGAGGCGACGCAGCCGAACGCCGACGGGACTGACGACGACGTGGACATCCCCGACGCCGAGGACGATCAGACGACGGACGACGGGGGCCGGAGGATCGGCCGCCGCCTCCTCGCTACCACCGCGGGCGTCGCCGTTCTCGCCGTGGTCGGACGGCTCGTCCGGCGCCGGAACTGACGCGGGCTACCGCCGTCCCCTCCGAGACGACCGCCGAGTCGGTGCGGTCGACGGGGGCGACAGCGGGAGCAGCACGCGACGCAGCGGCACGCAGTCGCCGACAGCCGCTGCGCCGCCGTCCGGGACCCGGTCCCCGGCGGCGGACCTGTAACCTATCTATAACAAACCTCGTAGGGCACCTCTTCTCGGGCATGGCAGTAATAGACAGCCTGATCGTGTTCGTCGTGAGCCTGCTGATCGGCGCAGTGGGCATCTACATCGGCGCGCGGGTGATCACCGACGCGGACGACTACACCTACGCGATCGTGACGGCGCTGATCGGCGCGATCATCTGGGCGGTCGTGTCGTTCCTCGTCGGGTGGATCCCGCTGCTCGGGCCGCTCCTGGCGCTGGCGGCCTACGTGGCCGTGATCAACTTCCGGTACCCCGGCGGCTGGGGCGACGCGATCCTCATCGCGGTCATCGCCTGGGTCGCGGTGCTGGTCATCCTCTACATCCTCTCGGCCCTGGGGATCACCGGCTTCGAGGCCGCCGGCGTGCCCGGGGCCTAGCGCGGCGGACGCTCCGGCGGCGTGATGACGATTTCGCCGTTCCCGTAGACGGTGACGCGGTACCCCTCGACGGCGAAGGCGACGTGACAGTCGCCGCCGGCGGTCCCGTCCCCCGTCGAGAAGAGCCGGTCGAGCGCGTCCGGGTCGACGCTGTCGGAGAGTCGCCACTCGACGTCGGAGACGTCCCGCCCCATCACGTCCGCGAGGGCGTGGACGAGAGTGGTCGTTAGCTCGGCGGCGCTCTCGTGTTCGTGATACTCGTACCGGTGGTCCCCCTGGCCGCGCGACCCACCCGGACTTCCTCGCGACTGGACGTCGTCGTACGCCATTATGCGGTCGTTACCCCTCTTGTCGGCCACCGTTGAAAACCTTCCCCTCGTGTCCCCGTCGCCGTCACCGGCGTCGCTCCTGTCTATCGATAACCGGGTCCTACCGCCCCTCGACGGCCGGTAACGCGGCGTTGGTCGGTGAACCGTCGCGTGTAACTAATCACGCACGGGGAGAGGCCATCCGTGCCCGACACCGGGCGTGACTTTCACCATGGGACGACGACGCGACGACGAGCGACAGGAGAACCGACGGAACCAGCGAGGCGGCACCCGGCAGGGCGGTGATCGCCGTCAGAGCCACGTGACAGACCAGGGCGGCCAGCAGTCCCCCGGACAGGGCGGGCCGCAACACCACGGCGGCCACCAGCGTCAGGGTAGCCAGCAGGGTCAGAGTGGTCATCAGGGCCAGGGGACGGAACAGGGAGGACCGCGTCCCTCACAGGTGCCCGGACAGGGATACGAACCGAGCGCCGAGTACCAGCACCACCGCCGGGCGTCGGGCCAGGGGACCAGCACCGGCCAGCAGGGCGGCGGTCACCGTCAGCAGGGACCACAGGGTCACCAGCAGCAGCAAGGCCACCAGCAGAGCCATCGACAGGGCCGGCAGCCACGCGGACAGCAGCAGGGACGCCACCAGCAGGGCGGCGGGGCGCAGGGACGGCAGAACCTGTCGCACCAGCCCGAGCAGCAGCAACACCAGCAGGGCAGCGGCCAGCAGCGCGGCCGGCGAGGTCACCAGCCCCGTCAGGGGCAGCAGCCGGGTCAGCACGGACAGCCGATCCAGCGCGGGCAGCAGCGGCAGGGCCAGCAGTCAGGACGTCACCGCGGCCAGCAGAGCCAGCACGGGCAACGTGGACAGAGTCGGCGTCAGCAGAGCCAGCAGCGACAGGGCCAACAGCAGGGCGAGCAGCCCCGACAGCCGCAGTCCCGGCGACAGGGCGGCCAGTCCCGCGGCGGCCAGTCTCGGGGCAACGTGCCCGTCGGACAGCGCCGGCACCCCTCGCAGGTCGGCACCCGGGACGCCGGCGGCGCGAGCGGCGCTGCTCACGCCTCCGGGCGGCACAGGCAGCCACGCGGGCAGGAGCGCCCGCCCGAGTCGTGGACGCCGGCGCGGGAGGGCCAGCAGGGCCATACCGATCGGCAAGACGAGACCGACGTGGAACGAGAGGAAGATCAGCAGGGCTGGGGCGACCGGCAGGACGAGACCGACGTGGAGGGCCACGAGGAGACCCAGAGCGGCGAGGGGAGCGACGGGTCAGACGACGGCTCCGAGAGCGACGAGTCGTAGCGCGGCGACGGGCATCCGGCCGCACGTCACGGGCGATTGACAGGCGGGGGCAGTTATTTCCCGCCCCCAGTCGAACGCGGTGCTATGCAGACGGCCATCCAGCTATACACGCTGCGGAACTACGACGGCTCGATTCTGGAGATTCTCGACGCGGTCGGGGAGACCACTTTCGACGGCGTGGAGTTCGCCTATCGCGTCGACGAGGCCCCCGCTGCGGACGTCCGCGACCGCCTGGACGAGAACGGCCTCGTCGCCTCGTCGGCCCACGTCGGCATCGACGCCATCGAGGACGACTTCGAGGGGGTCGTCGAGACGGCCGAGACGCTCGGGTACGACGACGTGGTCGTCCCGTGGCTCGACCCCGAGCACTTCGAGACGGTCGAGGCCGTGGAGGAGACCGCCGACCGCCTGAACGGGCTGGCGGAGAAGCTCGCCGACGAGGGGCTGCGGCTGCACTACCACAACCACGACCAGGAGTTCGTCGAGACCGACGAGGGCGTCGCCTACCACGTGCTCGCCGACCGGACCGACGACGACCTCTTTCTCGAGGTCGACGCGGGCTGGGCGCTGGCCGGCGGCGCCGACCCGGGCGAACTGATCCGGCGGTACGGCGACCGGATCACCCACGTCCATTTCAAGGACGTCGCGCCCGACGAGGACGGCGAGCCGGCCATCGGAGAGGGCGAACTCGACGTCGCCGCCGCGGCCGAGGCGGCCCGCGACGTCGACGCCGAGTGGGCCGTCTTCGAGAACGACGAGCCCGACGACCCTGCGACGTCGCTGCAGCGCGGCGCCGACGTGCTCGACGAGCACGCCTGATCCCCGCGACCGCCGAGTGGCACGGCTATCGCCTCGCAGCCAGCGGCGGCGTCCGTCGCCTCGCAGTCGGCAGGTATTTCAGCCGCGCAGCCAAAGTCACGACTGATTAGCTTGTGACGGAGTACCACTGACCCGTCGCGAGCGAGGACACAATGCAGGACTCCGCCAAGTACCTCATCCACGCGGACTTCACGGCCAACGGCGTCGTCGAGCGCAGCGACGTCGTCGGCGCCGTCTTCGGGCAGACGGAGGGCCTGCTCGGCGACGACCTGGACCTCCGGGAGCTACAGGAGGGGTCGCAGGTGGGCCGCGTGGAGGTCGACGTCGAGTCCGAGGGCGGGCAGTCGTTCGGCGAGATCACCATCGCCAGTCGGTTGGACCGCGTCGAGACGGCGATCCTGGCGGCGTCGCTGGAGACCATCGAGCGCGTCGGCCCCTGCCGGTCGTCCGTGACGGTCACCGAACTCGAGGACGTTCGCAGCGCGAAGCGCCGCGAGGTCGTCGAGCGGGCGACCGAACTGCTCGCCGAGTTCGAGGCCGACGCGATGAGCTCGAGCGACATCGTCGAGGAGGTCCGCAAGCGCGTCCGCGTGGAGACCGTCACCGACTACGAGGGGTACCCGGCGGGGCCGCGAGTGCCCGACAGCGACGCCGTGGTGGTCGTCGAGGGCCGGGCCGACGTCCTCCAGTTGCTGCAGTACGGCATCAAGAACGCCGTCGCCGTCGAGGGGACCGACGTCCCCGAGGCCGTCGCCGACCTCACGCGGGGCCGGACGACGACGGCCTTCCTCGACGGCGACCGCGGCGGCGAACTCGTCCTGAAGGAGCTCGCGCAGGTCGGCAACATCGACTACGTCGCCTTCGCGCCGTCCGGCGAGTCCGTCGAGGACCTCTCGCGCCGGCAGGTCATGGAGGCGCTCCGGGACAAGGTTCCCTTCGAGGCGGTCGAGGAGGGCCGGGTCGCGGCGCTGGCCGGCGGCGAGGACGCGGCGACGCCGACCGACGGCGGCCAGACCACCGTCCCTGAGTCGACCGATCCGACGGACGCCGCTCCGTCGGCGGGGGCGGGACCCGAGGCGGAGGTCGGGGAGCCCGGCGTCAGAGCCGACGCGGCGGGCGAGACCGAGGCCGCCGACGACGTCGAGGCCGCCGGCGGGACGAACGCCCCGGGAGCGGTCGAAGCGGCCGGTACGGCGACGATCGGCGACGGCGAGGCGGTCGAGCGAGGTACCGCGAGCGAGGCGGCCGACGAAAGCGGCGCGGACGCGGCCGACGATAGCGACGCGGCGGCGTCCGACCGGGGGCCGGCGACGGTGGCCGCCCACGTCCGCGAGGTGGTCGGCGGCGACGGCGACGGCGTCCGACTGCTGGACGCCGACGCCGCGGTGCTCGAGGCCGGGCCGGCCGGCGACGCCTTCGACCGCCTGGAAGACGCCGAATCGGTGCCGGCGACAGTGGTCGTGGACGGCCCGGTTACCCAGCGTCTGCTCGACCTGGCCGCCCAGCGCGGCGTCGAGCGAGTCGTCGGCGCCGAGGAGGGCAAGTTCGTCAAGCGGCCGACGGCCGTCCGGGTGCTGACCGCCGACGACGTGCTGGAGTGACGCGCTGCCGCTTTTTCGACGACGACGGCCTACAGCGACCGCTCGAACACGAGCCCGTCGCCGCTCTCGTAGTGGTCGTGGACCCGGTCGACGACCTCGAAACCCAGCCGCTCGTAGAAGTCGTGGACGCCCTCGTCCACCGTACGGGCGGTGAGCCGGACGCGCTCGACGCCGCGCTCGCGAAGGCGGTCGAACAGCGCCATCACGAGTTCCGTACCGACGCCCTCGCCCTGGCGGTCGGGCGCGACGGCCACTTCGGCGACGTAGGTGACCGGCGCGTCCACGACGGCCAGCGCGTATCCGACGGGCCCGTCCCGGTCGCAGACGAGCACGAGCGGCGGGCCGTCGATGGCCGTCTCCAGCAGGTCCGGCCAGGGCTCGGCCAGCGTCGTCGACTGGACGGCGCGCAGCGCCGGCAGGTCCCCGGGGCGGCCCTCGCGGATCATAGGGGGACGACGGCGATGGCCAGCGCGGCCGCGACGACGGCGGCCGCCAGCGTCGCCAGGAAGTTGACGCCCTGGTTGCCGACCCACTGGCCCTCGATGGTCGCGCCGAACAGGCTGTCGACGAGCATGCCGGCGACGCCGGCGGCCATGATCACCGCACCGCCGACGAGGCCCACCCGACCGAACAGGCCGGCGGCGATGCCCGCGATCAGCGCCGCGCCGACGGCCCCGGCGACCCCGCCCTGCCAGGTGACGCCGCCGTCGGTGCCGGGCTCGACCCGCTCCAGCGTCGTGATCAGCCGCGGATTGTCGTAGAGCCCGCCGAACTCGCTGGAGAAGGTGTCGCTCATCGCCGCGGAGACCGAGCCCGAGAAGGCAAACAGCAGGAGCACGGGGTCGACGCCGGTGTGGCTGGGGCTGGCCGCGGCGGCGAGCACGGCCACCAGCGCGACAAGGGAGTTGGCCAGCACGTTCCCGCTGCCGCGCGCGCCCTCGTTCTCCTCGGCGATGCCCCGGTCCAGCTTCTCGTCGTAGTGGAACTTCGTCGAGAGTCCGCCCAGGCCGAAGAAGGTGATCAGCATGGCGAACCACCGGAAGTCCCCGAGGACGATCGTCAGCAGGCCGAGGAAGACCCCGGTGAGCATCCCCGGCAGCGAGGCGGTGTCGAGCGCGTAGGAGACGTAGCCGAGCCCCGCCGTGACGCCCAGCGCGACGGCCACCCGCGTCGCCGTCGTGTCGATGGGCAGGTCCGCGAACAGCCACAGGACGATTCCGATCGACAGCAGCACGAGCGGGTCGTCGCGCTCGAAGAGCACGGAGCGAAGCAGCGCGCCGAGCAGCCCGGCGCTCGCCCCGAGGAAAGCCAGCAGGGCGACGAACTCCCCGGTCAGCGTCCGGCCGACCAGCGTGGCCGCGACGGCGCTGCCGAGCGTCGCCGCCAGGAACCCGGCCGCGACGAACCCGCTGGTCGCCACGACCCGCTCGTCGGTCACCGCGTCGACGGCCCGCTCGCCGACGTTCCCCCAGGAGAGCGCGAAGACGCTCCCGACGAACGCCCAGACCGGCAGGCCGAACTGGACGGACAGCAGCGCGAGGCCGGCGACGGCCAGCGCGAACCCGGCCAGCCCGTAGAGCTTCCCCTCCTGGCGGTCCCCGGGGCGCTCGAACAGGTCGAACAGTAGCCCCTCGTCGATCACCGTCAGCGCGAGGACGGCGATGAGGACGAACGGCGCCGTCGCGGCGACCGTCTCCGTGGCGGCCGTCCACACCGGGGCCACCGCCGGGAGCGACCGGACGACGGACAGCGCCGGGACCACCAATGACAGCGATCCCACGAACGCGAAGGCCGCTGCCCGGCGAACCGTCGATGTCACGTGCCCCGGATTCCGTGGAGAGGCACTTACCCTTTCCGGAGCGCCACCGTGAGATTTAGGCTGACCGACACGCAATCCGTTCCCGTGGCTCTCTACGACCGGTACCTGGCGAGCAGGGTGCAACTGAGCGACGCCGCCCTCCCCGAGACGGTGGCGCTCGTGATCACCGAACGCGACCTGCTCTCCGGCGGCGCGTACGGGACGCTGGAGCGCTTTCTCGACCTGGCCTTCCGCTTCGGCGCCGACCGGGTCGTGGTCTACGTCAGCGTCCTCGACGAGAGCGCCGTCCCCACCCTGGAGTCGGAGTTCCAGGACCTCCGGGCACCCAGAGACGTCGCCGTCCGCGTCCCCGAGGACGACGAACCCGCCGACGCGCCGATCCAGATCTCGATCGGTCTCGGCGGCAAGCACGAGTTCGCCATCGCCGTCCGCGGCATCGCCGAGGAGGTGGCCGCCGGCGATCTGGACCCCGAGGACGTCGACGAGGACGCCATCGAGGGCCGACTCGTCTTCCCGACTGCCCCCGACCTCGTCATCAAGACCGGTGCCGAACGGCTCTCCGATTTCATGATCTGGCAGTCCGTCTACTCCGAACTGTACTTCACCGACGTGAACTGGCAGAACTTCCGCGACCGGGACTACCTCCGCGCGCTGCGGGATTATCAGGAGCGTCAGCGGAGGTTCGGACGGTGACTAACGGGAACCGTCCGAACGTCGAGAGACGAACGGAGTGAGTCGCTCGGAAGTCGGTCGACGAGCGGGCGAACGGCCCGGACGGCGCCGGCTCAGTCCGCGGCCGGTTCGGCGTCGACCTCTTCCTCGAGGGCCTCGCGCTCCCCGCTGGGGAGGGCGTCCTCGAACCGGCCCAGCACGCGCCGGGCCTTCGGGGCCTCGGCGGCGCCGACGGCGCGGACGAGTGCGAGCGCGCGCTTCGCGCGGGTACGCCGCCAGGACTGGGTGCGGTTCTCGTAGGTGCGGATCGCCCGGAGGAAGTCGATCTTCCGGAACTCGGGCCAGTAGGGCGCACAGAAGTACGCGGCGGCCTCGTTGCCGTTGACGTACCACGGCAGGAAGTTCGAGATTCGCTCGTCGCCGCCGGTGCGGACGATGAGATCGACGTCGCGGGTCGGTCCGTCGTAGAGCCGCTCCTCGACGGTCTCGACGTCGACGCCTCCGGGATCGAGGTCGCCGCCGGCGACTTCCTCCGCGACGTCGCGCGCGGCGCCGAGCATCTCGGCCCGGCCGCCGTAGGCCAGTGCGACGTTCAGGTTCAGCCGGTCGTAGCTCGCCGTCCGCGACTCGGCGTACTCGATGGCGTCGCGCACGCGATCGGGGAGCATGTCGGTCTCGCCGATGGCGCGGATGTGGACCCCGTTCTCGTGGACGCGGTCTGCGTCGGCGAACTCCCGGAGCTTGCGCTCGATCAGGTCGAAGAGGTGCTCGCGCTGGTCCTCCGGACGGTCGAAGTTCTCCGTCGAGAACGTGTACAGCGTCACCTCCTCGACGCCGAGTTCCTCGCACCATCGCAGGAGCGCTTCCGTGGTCTGGGCACCCTCGCGGTGGCCCTCGCTCGGCTCCTCTCCCTGTTCGCGTGCGTACCGACGGTTCCCGTCCTGAATGACGGCCACGTGATCGGGCACGCCCGACAACTCCCGGCGTAGCAACTGCTCGTAGGCGTCCCGGGCGAGTGACCGAACCCACCGTAGCATCGTTTCTCGTATTTCAGGCAGCCGATATGAGTTTTGTGTTCCGAACGCGGACGCGGCGGGTGGTACCCCCTGCCTAACCGCAGGGTTTTAATACCGCAGTCCCCTCTGAAGAGTTGCAATGGCGACCGGTACGGTTGACTTCTTCAACGACACTGGCGGTTACGGATTCATCGAGACCGAGGACTCCGAGGAGGACGTGTTCTTCCACATGGAGGACGTCGGCGGCCCCGACCTGGAGGAAGGTCAGGAGGTCGAGTTCGACATCGTGCAAGCGGACAAGGGTCCGCGGGCGGAAAACCTGGAGCGTCTCTAACGATGGCGCAAGGCACTGTCGACTTCTTCAACGACACCGGCGGCTACGGTTTCATCGAGACAGACGACGCTGACGAGGACGTGTTCTTCCACATGGAGGACGTCGGCGGCCCCGACCTGGAGGAAGGTCAGGAGGTCGAGTTCGACATCGTCGAAGCGGACAAGGGTCCGCGCGCCGAGAACCTGACGCGTCTGTAACTACGGGACGATCCCGTTCAATTCTTCGAGCGCTGCACTGATAGCCGCCGCCACGCGAATCGTGAGGCGTATTAGGCGCGGCCCGGGAGTGACCACTATGGACGCCGACGCTGACGCCGAGGGACGCACCGGGAACGCCGCGGACGAGGACGACGTCGACGCCGGCGAGCGCGACGCCCTCGACCGCGAGCTGTACCGCCGGACCAAGGCGCTGCTGGAGCCCGGCGACATCGAACTGAACGGGGTCATCCTCCACACCGAGTTCGCCGGGCAGCAGGACATCGAGATGATGGAGGCCAGCGTCGAGGCCGGCGACGTGATCGCCGAGCACGCCGGCCACGACCCCGCCGACACATACGTGTATTCGGGCAACGACGACCCCGAGTTCTCCTCGAACCAGCACCAGGGACTCACCATCGACGACGAGGAGTTCGTCTGGGAGTGCCAGCAGCTACTGCGCGACGGCGCCTTCGACGTCGTCTTCTACTACGAGGCCAGCGCCGACCACGAGGCCATCCTCGACGACCTGCGCGAGGCCGGCTACGAGGTCACCGGCGTCGAAGGGTAGTCCAGGCCGTTCGACCCCACATCTGATGGCGAACCGCTACGCCCCGGACCGTCGATCCGGCTCTGACGGCACGCTTCGCGGCGTCCCTGCGGCGTCGTTCCAGTCCTGACGCAGGGGAACTGATACTCCGGCAGCTAGTGGAACGTTCGTAGGCAACTTTTGGCTGTGACCTGCCCGCTAGCTTGAACTGGTATGGTTACTGTCGGTAAGCAGAAGAAATATATCTCGATAGGGGGACCTCTGGTCTGTCGATCGACATGATAGCATCACAGCCCTCCAGACGCGGCCGGGTCGTCCGGTCGCGTTTCGCTTCGAACCGACCGACGACCACAGGCGGAACGTCAGGCGGAGCGGGACGCCGATGAGACGGGACCGACTACTGGCCGTCGCGCTGGCCGCCGTCGTCGCCGTCCAGTCGATGGCTGCAGTGGCGGGCGTCGCCGCGGCGCAGGACGCGGACGTCGCCATCTCCGGCGTGAGCGTCACCCCGGAGGAGCCGGCGCCGGGCGAGGAGTTCGACGTGACGGTGAACGTCTCGAACCTCGCCAGCAGCGACGGGAGCGCGAGGGTCACGGACATCTACGTGCGTGCAAACGACGACCTCGAGGAGTACACCCGCGTCGAGAACCCGGGATCGATCCCCGCGGGCGGGTCGCTGTCCGTCCCGTTCACGCTCTCGTTCGAGGAGACGGGGACGAAGAACCTGCGAGTCCACGCCACGGTGCAGACGCCGGGCGGCGAGTACAGGAGCCTCGAGTACCCGCTGTACGTGACCGTCGCCGAACCGGACGACGTTCTGGTATCGGTGCCTGCCTCGGAGGCGACCGTCGGCGAGGAGACGCCGGTCAACGTCACCGTCGCGAATGGGGCCCCGGGCGCGATCTCGGGCGTGTCGGTCTCGCTCGAGGGCGATGGAACCGTCGACAGCCCCGAGCGCGTCACTGGATCGATCGGGGCCGCCAGCGACCGAGGGTTCGGCTACAACGTGACGTTCCCCGAGACGGGGACCCACGAGCTGTCGGCGACGGTGACCTACACGACCGCTCAGGGCGTCACCCGGACGGTCAGCGAGTCCTCGACCGTCGACGTGGTCAACGAGTCGACCGACGGCGAGGACGAGGTCGCGGGCGAGGTCGGGCTCGTCGGCGTCGAGACCCGGGGCAGCGGCGTCGTCACGGTCCAGGGCGAGGCGGCCAACGTCGGCGGGAGCAGGGTCGAGTCCGTGCTGCTGCGCGTCCGGGAGACCGAGTCTGTCACGCCGATGAGCGCCTCCGGCGAGCACTTCGTCGGCGGACTCAACGCCAGCGACTTCGACACGTTCGAGCTGATCGCCGAAGTCGAGGGCAACGCGAGTACGATCCCCGTCGAGATAGAGTACCTCGTCGACGGCGAGCGGAAGACGAAGACCCAGCAGATCCCCGTCGACTCCGACGGCGGGGCGGCGTCGGACGTCGGCCGCGAGCCCGAGCGCACGGGCGGGTTCGAAGAGGAGCGAATGCAGACGCCCTCGCGGGACCGCTCGACCGGGCTGCTGGGGGGGATCGGCTCGCTGGCCGTTCCGCTCGCCCTCGTCGCCGGCCTGCTCGGGGGCGGGTACGTCCTCTGGAAGCGACGATGAGCGTCATCGAACTCGATGACGTGGTGAAGCGCTACGACAACGGCGGTGAGGAGATCGAGGCGCTGAAGGAAGTCGACTTCTCGCTCGACCGGGGCGAGATGGTGGCGATCATCGGTCCCTCCGGGTCCGGCAAGTCGACGCTGCTGAACATGATCGGGCTGCTGGACACGCCGACCGAGGGCCGGATCGTCCTCGACGGCCAGGAGGTGACTGATCTGGGAGCGGACGAGCGGACGAACCACCGCCGCAACAGCATCGGCTTCATCTTCCAGAGCTATCACCTGCTGCCGATCCTGTCCGCCGTCGAGAACGTCGCGGTCCCGTCGATGTGGGACCGGTCGGTCGACCGCCGGGACCGCGCCCGGGACCTCCTGAAGCGGGTCGGCCTCGGCGACCGCCTCGACCACACGCCACACCAGCTCTCGGGCGGCCAGAAGCAGCGGGTCGCCATCGCGCGGGCGCTGGTCAACGAACCACACATCGTGCTCGCCGACGAGCCGACGGGGAACCTCGATCAGGACACCGGCGCGACGATCCTCGACGAGCTCTCGCGCATCAAGGACGAGGAGGACGTCGCCATCGCCGCCGTCACGCACGACACGCAACTGACCGAGTACGCCGACCGCTCGGTGGAACTGATCGACGGGGTGATACAGTGAGCCGACTCCGGGGCTGGCTGCCCAGCGTCCTGATGGCCTGGCGGAACCTGTGGCGCAACAGGCTCCGGACGATCCTGGCCGCGCTGGGCATCGTCATCGGCGTGGTCGCCATCGCCGGTCTCGGGATCACCGGGTCGGCGCTGCGCTACGGGACGACCCAGCAGTTCCAGGACCTGACGAACCAGGCGACCGTTCAGCCCGGCGAGGACGCCGATCGGCGCCACCTCACGGAGTCGCAGGTGCTGACGATCCGCGAGGCCGTCGGCGACGCGAACGCGACGGTGATCCCGATCAAGTCCAAGGGGGTCCGGGTTGCCTCCTACCGGCAGGAGGTACACGCCTCCGTCGAGGAGGTGACCCACCCGAAGGAGCTGTACACCGCCCAGCGGGGCAAGATTCCCGAGCCGTTCCGGACCGGGGTCCTGCTGAACAACGAGACGGCCGCCCGCCTCAACGCCACCATCGGCGACCGGGTGATCGTCGGCGACGACTCCCACAGGGTGCGCGCGATCATCAGCGAGGGCGGCATCGGCTACCGCCGCGCCGAGGTCGTCGTCTCGCCGCCGGCCATCGCCGACCGGGGGTACCTGGCAGTCACCATCGTCGCCGAGGACGGGGACATGGCGCAGGACCTCGCCAACGCGACGCGGGACCGCATGAACGCCCCCGACGAGGAGGTCGTCCGCGTCGACACGCGGGCGGGCCTGAACAACCGCGTCGGGGACTTCTTCAGCACAGTCAACCTGATCCTGCTGGGGATCGGCTCCATCTCGCTGCTGGTGGCCGGCGTGAGCATCCTCAACGTGATGCTCATGAGCACCATCGAACGCCGCAGCGAGATCGGCGTCCTCCGGGCGGTCGGCGTCCGCCGGACCGAGGTGTTGCGGATGATCCTCACCGAGGCGACGCTGCTGGGCGTCCTCGGCGGAGCAGTCGGTGCCGCCCTCTCGCTGGGGATCGGCGCACTCCTCTACGACAGGCTGTACGAGGACCCGACGCTCGTCCTCCGGTGGGCAGCGCTCCGATACGTCTTCGTCGGCTTCGCGTTCGGTGCCGTCGCCAGCCTCCTCAGCGGGATCTACCCCGCCTGGAAGGCCGCCAACGAGCGGCCCGTGGAAGCGATCCGGAGCTAGCGGGTCGCGGCCCCGGCAGGCCGCTCCAACGCCCCGGTCGGGCGTCAGGAGCGCTACTCGACGGAGAACGACTCCACTGTCACGGTGAACCCGTCGCCCTCCGGCGCGGCACCCATCGGACCCACGCGCAGTTCGCCCGCGTCGCTCAGCGTCGCCTTCCGGATCATCGTGAACGACTCGCCGTCCAGCGAGTATGACACCTCGACGGTCGCGTCCCGCCGCTCGACGCGGATCCACAGGACCGGCGGGTCGCCGTCGAGGGGAACGACCGACCAGTCGGACTCCCCGCGCGTGACCACGGCGCTGGCGTACTGCTCGCCGTCGACCAGTTCGACGCCGCACTTCAGCCACGTCGCCGGCGACTCCCTGACCAGCAGCCCAGCCTGGTCGTACTGGTCGCCGTAGTCGCCCCGCACGGCCGCGGTGGCGGTGAAGTCACCCTCGACCGTCCGCAGGGACGCGTGGGCGTCGTCCTTTACGAAGCCGTGGTCCGTGATCCGCCAGCAGTCGGTGTCGGGTTCGACCTCGAATGAGAGGACGCCGTCCGCCTCCGACCACTCCGTCGGCTCGTTGAACCAGTCCATCGCCGGAGCGGACGACCAGGTCGGCGATAAATCCCCGTGGCGACTATAGTAGCCATTGAAACTATTCACACATCGAGGGGTACCCGGGGTGCCCCTCGAGTGTGTCAGTGCGTTCAATTTCTACTATACTCCACCGCGTCGAGGTCCGCCTGGCAGGTGTGGCAGTACCGGAAGTCCTCGCCGTTGGCCGCGCCGCAGCGCGGACAGAGCACGCCGTCCTCGGCCTCCGCGTAGCGGGCGTTCAACTGCCCGACGTCCGTGGCTCGCGACCCCTCGCGGTACTCCTCGACGAGGTCGTCCATCGCCATGTAGTCGAGCGCCCGGAAGAGCAGGACGAAGAACAGCGGTGCCCCTACCAGCACCAGGAGGAAGACGCCGATCCGGATCGCGAGTTCGACCCGGGATACCATACCGCGGGTACGGTTCCCGCGGCAAAACCGTTGGTGGCGTTCTGTGCTTCTGCTTCGCTTTCCCCCGGCTCTCGTTCGGGAAGCGCCTCGGCCGGGCTCGGCAAGGAGAGCGCTGTTCGGTCTCAACTGCGGCTCGCATCCACGGCCCATCGGGTGGCTACGAATCGGGTGCAAACGCCGAGGAGATAACCCGGTAGACACGTCATCGCCGTCGCTATACCGACCGTCACCACTGCTCGCTGTACCATGGGGGGAACCGACCAGGCGATCGTCGACTCGAAACGGGTGAAACTCACCAGCAGGACGACGACGTACACCAGCGTCCCGACGTACCCGCTGACGAGTCCCTGGTCGTCCCACCCGGCGAGGACGCCGATCGCACTCCCGACGAGCGCCGCGTACCAGACGTGTGAGGCGAGCCACGATCCGAGGCCACCGACGCTCCCGACATCCCGGACTATGAGCGTGATACCTGCGACGGCGATGGAGTATCGTCTCCGCCAGTGTACTGGATCCCCCAGGAACACGTCGAGGAGTACTCGCCCACCCATACGACGGGATGTACCTGCGACCCCCAATAGTTTTGCAGACCCTATATGAGTAATTAAATCCGACCGCGCGCACGATTCTCGGACGTCTCGATCCCGTGTGTTTAGTAGTAACGTGCCCGTCGCGGGGCTTAAGCCCGCCCGGTACGCAGATTCGTACATGACAGGGGACCTGGACCGCGTCGACCGCGCGGTCCTCAACGCCTTCCAGGGCGGCTTCCCGGTAACGGAGCGGCCCTTCGGGCCGGCCGCGGAGGCGCTCCGGGAACGAGGGATCGACGTGACCGAGTCGGAACTGGTCGAGCGAGTCCGGGCGATGGACGAGGCGGGCACGCTGACCCGCTTCGGCGCGCTGATCGACGCTGAGGCAATCGGCGGGACGGCGACGCTCGTGGCGATGCACGCGCCGGAGGAGCGCTTCGACGAGGTGGCCGAGACGGTCAACGGCTTCCCCGAGGTGGCCCACAACTACGCCCGCGAGCACCCGCACCTCAACATGTGGTTCGTCGTGTCCGTCGCCGACGAGGACCGCGTCGAGGAGGTCCTCGCGGAGATCGAGTCCGAGACGGGCCAGGAGACGTACAACCTGCCCAAGCAGCGGGAGTTCCGCGTCGAGGCGAAGTTCCCGGTCGACGGCCCCCTCTCCGAGGAGGGCATCGACCTGTCTGATCTGGGCCCGGACGTCGAACCCACCGACCGCGAGGGGCTGACGCCCGACGAACTCGACCTCGTCGTCGAGATCCAGGACGGCCTGCCGATATCGGCGACGCCCTACGCCGACGTGGCCGAGACCGTCGGCGCGGACACCGAGTGGGTCGTCGAGACGATCAAACGATTTAACGAGGAAGGCAAGGTCCGGCGGGTCGGCGCGGTGCCGAACCACTACGCGCTGGGCTACTCCGAGAACGGGATGACCGTCTGGGACGTGCCCGGCGAGGTGGTCGAAGAGGTGGGCCGGGACGTGGCCGCCTTCGACTTCGTCACCCACTGCTACGAGCGCCCGCGCCACGAGGGCGTGTGGCCGTACAACGTCTTCGCGATGACCCACGGCCGCGACGAGGCCGAGAGCCAGCGGCGCATCGAGCAGGTCCGCGACCGGATGAGCGAGCACTGGGACGTCGGCGACGACGACTGGGACACGCTGTTCTCGACGGAGATCCTCAAGAAGACGGGCATCCGCATCGAGGAGCGGGCCGAGGCGAACGTCGTCGACGCGGAGACCCCCGACACGTGATCCCCTTACTGCACGACTTCTCCGGCGAGACGGTCCTCGTCTTCGGCGGCGGGAGCGTCGGCGCGCGGAAGGCCCGGCGGTTCGCCCGCGAGGCCGAGGTCGTCGTCGTGAGCCCGGACTTCGCGGACGCCGACTTCGGCGGCGCGGAGCGGGTCCGCGAGGCCGTCGACGCCGACGGGATCGCCGGTTGGCTCGATCGCGCCGATCCGGCGCTGGTCGTGGCCGCGACTGACGACGACGACCTGAACGCCGCCGTCGAGACGGCCGCCACCGAGCGCGGGGTGCTGGTCAACCGCACGGACGTCCAGGGCGAGCGGGACCCGGGGAGCGTCGTCGTCCCGGCGACGGTGCGGGACGATCCGGTCACCGTCGCGGTGGCGACCGGCGGGCGGAGCCCGGCGCTCTCGAAGCACCTCCGGGAGCGCATCGAGGACGAGATCGACGGCGCGGGCGCGATGGCCGAGCTGACAGCCGACCTGCGGCGGGAGCTGAAAGCGGACGGAGCCTCACCAGAGGACCGGCGCGCCGCGGTGCGGGCCGTCGCGAGATCTGACGCGGTTTGGAAGGCTTTAGATAGTGGGGCGTCCAATGCACGGCAGAAAGCAGCCGACGTCGTCGCCGACGTCACCGGTGATCCAACGTGAGACAAGGGATGGGTGAAATCTCCGGCGTAAGCGTCTCCCACAGCAACGCCAGCGTCGACGACCTGGAGGCGATCGCAGTGGACAGCCAGCGGGCCGAAGTCGAGTCGCTGCTCGCGGCGCCCGGGGTCGAGGAGGCGCTGGTCCTCCAGACGTGCAACCGCGTCGAAGCCTACGTCGTCACCCGGAGCGGGCCGACGGACGCGCTTGAGCGGTACGTCGAGCCCGTGGCCGCCGAGGCCGCCGTCGAGATGGACCACGAGGAGAGCCTGCGCCACCTCATGCGGGTGGCCGCCGGGCTGGAGTCGATCGTCCTCGGTGAGGACCAGATCCTCGGTCAGGTGCGCGACGCCTACGAGGACGCCCGTTCGGTCGGCGGCATCGGGGACGTCCTCGAGGACGGCGTCATGAAGGCCGTCCACGTGGGCGAGCGCGCCCGTACCGAGACGGCCATCAACGAGGGCGTCGTCTCGCTGGCCTCCGCGGCGGTCCGACTGGCGGCCGACGAGGTCGACCTCGACGGCGAGACCGGCCTCGTCGTGGGCGCCGGCGAGATGGGCACGCAGGCGGCCACGGCCCTCGCCGAGCGGGTCGACCGTCTGCTCGTGGCCAACCGGACCGTCCCGCACGCCGAGCACGTGGCTACCACGGCGGAGGTCGAGGCCAGCGCGGTCGCGCTCGACGCCGTCGAGGCGGCGGCCGAGGAGGCCGCAGTCGTCGTCTCCGCGACGGGCAGCCCGGACTACGTGTTCGACGCCGCTGAGCTGGCGGCCGGCGGCGAGACGTTCGTCGTCGACATCGCCCAGCCCCGGGACGTCCCGCCGGCCGCGGACGGCCTCTCGGAGGTGACCGTCTGCGATCTGGACGACCTCGAGACGATCACCGAGGAGACGCGCGACCGGCGTCGCCGCGCCGCCGAGCGCGTCGCGGCCATGATCGACGAGGAGTTCGACCACCTGCTGACCCAGTACAAGCGCAAGCGGGCCGACCGGGTCATCTCGGCCATGTACGAGAGCGCCGAGCAGGTCAAGGCCAGCGAACTGCGGACGGCCCTCTCGAAGATGGACCTCGACGAGGACCAGCAGGAGGTCGTCGAGTCGATGGCCGACGCCATCGTCTCCCAGCTGCTGGCCGCCCCGACCCGAAGCCTGCGGGACGCCGCCGAGGAGGACGACTGGTCGACCATCAACACGGCGCTCCAGCTGTTCGATCCGGACTTCGGGCCCGACGGTGAGGACGGCGACGCCTCACCAGCCGTCGCGCAGGCCGACTCCGCCGACGAGGTCCCCGAGGGTGTGCACGAGGAGATCCCTGCCGCCGTGCTGGAACAGCTCGGCGACGACTGATCGACAGCGGGCCAACAGTTTTCCCGACTCCGTTCGACGCCTCGCACATGGCCGAGCTACTCTCCGACGACGAGATAGCGGAACAGCTACCCGAGGACTGGGAGCGCGAGGACGACGAGATCGCCCGCACCTACGAGTTCGACGCGTACCTCGACGGCGTCGGGTTCGCGTCGGCCGTCGGCGGGCTGGCCCAGGAGGCGTTCCACCACCCGGAGATCACCATCGGCTGGCGGGAAGTGGAGGTGCGGCTGACCACCCACGACGCGGGCGGGATCACGGAGAACGACACCGAGCTCGCCGCGCGGTTCGACGACCTCTACGAGTGACGGGCGGCGAGCGCGACGACGTGGACGGCGACCCCGTCCCGGGCGAGGCGGCCTACGTCTTCCGCGTCGCCGTTCGCCTCGATCCGGGACCACCGGAAGTCAGCGTCGACCCGGCGACGTTCGAGACGGTGATGGAGCGAGCGGCCGACCCGCCCGGCGAGGACGGCTGGCTGTTCTTCCGGGACAACCTCTGGCGTGGCGAACTCGCCGACGAGGGACACTTCCGGCGGCTGACCGAGGAGGCGCTGTCCGCGCCCGTCGCGGACGTCTCCTTCCGGGAACTGCGGACCGACGAGGCGTACCTGGCGGCGCTGAAAGAGGAGATGGCGACGAATCTCGAGGAGTTCAACGCCGACGACGTCTCCGAGGCGCTCTCGAAGTACCTCGGTAGTTCGATCCGGGTAGAGTGACGCACCGGTGATCCCGGCAGCAGCACCGTGTCACGGTATCGCGCAACGGCAGAAGCTACTTACTGTTGCACGCCCTACACTAACGATCCCGCATGGTTGACGAGTACGACTTCTGGTTGTGCGACCTCGACGGGACGCTCGTGGACGTCGACCCCGAGTATCCCCGCGACGTGATCGGTGACGTCGGTGACCGCCTCGGCGTCGGGTTCACCGACCGGGACGCGGAGCACCTGTGGTACGGCATGGGCGGCGTCCGCGACCGGGTCCTCGACCGCCGGGGCGTCGACCCGGAGCGGTTCTGGGAGACCTTCCACGAGGTCGAGGATCCCATCGCCCGCGCCGAGGCGACCTACCTCTACGACGACGCCGAGGCGTTCCTCGGGTCCGTCGACGGGCCGGTGGGCCTCGTCACGCACTGCCAGCAGTACCTCACCGACCCCGTGCTCGACCACCTCGACATCGGCGACTGGTTCGACGCGGTGGTCTGCTGCGACGACGAGGTCGGCTGGAAGCCCGACGCCGGCCCGGTCGAACTGGCGATGACCGATCTGGGCGTCGGCTACAACGGCCACGTCGGCGCCCTCGTGGGCGACGACCCCGACGACGTCGGCGCCGCCTGGAACGCCGGCCTCGACGCCGTCCACGTCGAGCGCCACGACCCCGACGAGCGCGGCCACTGCGTGCTCGGGGATCATCGGATACAGCGGCTGGACGAGCTGCACTGAGCGTCGCGTCCGCCGCTCGTGACCCCCGAAATTTATACGCGCTGAGCGTGCTCGCACGGGCATGGTCTCCGGTCCACTCACCCTCGCGTTCGCGGCCGCCGGCCTTGCCGTCCTCTCGTACAGCCTCCATCGGCTGCGATCGGTCGTCCACGCCCTCCGGAACGACCCCGTCGACGTCTACCGCCTGCCGAACCACTCGGGCCCGGTGGAGGTCGAGGGCGAGGCGCGACTCGACGGAGCCACCGTCACCGCGCCCTTCTCCGGCCGGGAGTGTCTGGCCTACGAGTACGAGGCCGAGGAGCTCCGGTCGTCGGGCAAGCACAGCCACTGGGAGACGCTTGACTCGGGCGGGGCCGCCGTCCCGTTCCTGGTCGACGACGGGTCCGGGAAGGCTCGGGTCGAGCCGGCCGGGGCCGAACTGCACCTCGAGTCACACGTCGTCCGGGTCGACCCCGGCGAAAAGCCGCCCGGGCGCATCGCGGAGTACCTCGCCGAGAGCGACGAGGTCGACCCCCAGGACCGGACGCTCGACCTGCGGGTCGTCGAGTTGAACCTCGGCAACGAGCAGCGGTTCGTCGAGCGCCGCCTCGACGTCGACGAGACGGCCTACGTCTACGGGCAGGCGTTCGAGGAGGCGTCGCGGGAGTGGGGCTCCGGCGTGGTCAACGCCGTGATCAGGAACGGCGATCGAGCGCCGGCGTTCGTCGTCTCCGACGCCCCCGAACGGGCCACGGCCTGGCGGATGGCCAAGCGGCCGCTACTGGGGGTGGCCGTCGGCCTCGCCGCGCTCGCACTGGCGGCCAGCGCTGCCGTGTGAACCGACCGCGGGCTTTAGGAGTGCGCGCCCCCAATTGCCGCCCATGTCAGCGCTCCGTGACGCCATGCGGGACCTGCCGGACGCGGTGTTCGCCGACGCACACGAGTCCGACGAGGAGTACCTGCTCGTGCTCGACCTGCCGGGAGTGACCGCCGACACGCTGGACGTGCGCGTGACGGGCGGCCGACTCACGATCGAGGCACAGCGCGAGAAGGACGTCCCCGGGGAGTTCCGGTTCGTCAGCGAGGAGCGCTCGCTGTTCCTCGACGTCGAGCTCCCGCTGCCGCCGGACGCCACGGGGACCGACGCGGAGGGGACGATCGAGGGTGGGGTCCTCGAGCTTCGCATTCCGAAGGCGACGAGTGGTCGGGGCACGACGATTCCCGTCGAGGACGCCTGAGGACGGGGTGGCTGGCTGGTGAACCTTCGCGCCTACTGGCGGTTTCTGGTCGTCGTCCGGCAGTTCCTGCCGCTCGCGCTCGCCTACGCCCGCGACAGGCACCGGTTCATCCTGTTCGGGCGCTCGCGGCGGGTCACGAGCGAGCAGCGCCGCGAGCGGGCCGCCACGCTGCTGGAGTCGCTTTTGACCCTCGGTCCGACGTTCATCAAACTCGGCCAGTTGCTGTCGACGCGGCCGGACGTCCTCCCGCCGCAGTACATCGACGAGTTCTCGAAGCTCCAGGACCGGGTGCCGCCGGCGCCCTGGGAGGAGGCCAGGGTCGTCCTCGAGGAGGAACTGGGGCCGGTCGACGAGGCGTTCGACGACTTCGAGCGCGAGGCCATCAGCGGCGCGAGCCTCGGGCAGGTGTACCGGGCCAGCGTCGACGACGAGCCCGTCGCCATCAAGGTCCGACGGCCCGGCGTCGAGGACCTCGTCGAGGCGGACCTGCGCGCCATCCGGTGGACGCTGCCGGTCCTGCTGTACTTCACCGACGAGACCCGCTCGTTCTCGCTGGAGACGCTGGCCGACGAGTTCAGCCGCACGATCCGCCAGGAGATGAGCTACGAGCGCGAGGCGCGGATGCTCACCGAGATCAGGGACAACTTCGCCGACGAGGAGCGCGTCCGGATCCCCAGCGTGATCGAGAGCCACTCGACGCCGCGCGTGCTCACGATGGAGTACGTCCCGGGGACGAAGATCAACGACGTCAACGAGCTGGACGAGCTGGGCGTCGACCGCACGGCGCTCGCGGAGACGCTCCAGCGGAGCTACCTCCAGATGATCATCGACGACGGCGTGTTCCACGCCGATCCCCACCCCGGCAACCTGGCCGTTCAGGACGACGGCACGCTCGTCTTCTACGACTTCGGGATGTCCGGCCGCGTCGACCCGTTCCTGCAGGACAAGATCGTCGACTTCTACGCGGCGGTGGCCGATCAGGACATCGACGCCATCCTCGACGCGCTCGTCGAGATGGGGACCCTGAGTCCCGACGCCGACCGGCAGTTGATGGGCGACGTGATGGAACTGGCCATCGCGGACGCCCGCGGCGAGGACATCGAGCAGTACCGCGTCCAGCAGATCGTCCAGCAGGTCGAGGACACCATGTACGAGTTCCCGCTGCGCCTGCCGCCGGACCTCGCGCTCGTGCTCCGCGTCGCGACTGTCGTCGAGGGCGTCTGCGTGACGCTGGACCCGGACTTCGACTTCATCGAGGTCGCCACGAGCTACCTCCGCGAGGAGGGGTACATCGCCGCCGGCGCCCGCGAGTTCGTCGAGGACCGGGCGCGTGAGGCCCGCGACGCCGTCGAGTCCAGCGTCCGCGTGCCCCCGAAACTGGAGTCGGCGCTGGACCGGGTCGACCGCGAGGACTTCCACGTGCGGGCCGACATCGAGGACTCGGACGGCGTCGTCCGCCAGATGACCCGGCGGCTGGTCCTTGGGATGATCGTCGCCAGCGGGACCTTCAGCACCGCCTACCTCTACGCCAACGCGACGGACGTGGCGACGGTCGTCGCCGGCGTCGGGACGGCCCTGATGGCGGTGCTGCTGCTGTACTCCTTCCGGCGCTCCGGCGGCATCAGGGCCGAGCCGCAGTTCACGCGCCAGAACCTCCGGGAGGGCCAGGAGGATGAGGAGAGCAGCGGCTACGCGCGGGCCTACGGGCCCGACGAACTGGAGTGATGGGGCGGGCAACGGCTCATCGGCCTCCCGCCGAGACTCGTTCCGAACAGGCGCTCTCGCAATCCAAACCGTTTATACAGGCACATCGACAATCCCGCGGTATGCCGCGACAGCAGAACGAGGTTCGAGACCTCGACGAGGGAAGCTACGTGATGATCGACGACACGCCCTGCGAAATCAACTCCTACAGCACGGCCAAGCCGGGCAAGCACGGCAGCGCCAAAGCCCGCGTCGAGGCCGAGGGCGTCTTCGACGGGAAGAAGCGCTCGCTCTCCCAGCCCGTCGACGCCAAGGTCTGGGTCCCGATCATCGACCGCAAGCAGGGTCAGGTCGTCTCCGTCACGGGCGACGACGCCCAGGTGATGGACCTGGAGACCTACGACACGTTCACGATGCGCATCCCCGAGGGCGAGGACCTCAACCCTGACGACGAGATCGAGTACCTCGAGTACGAGGACCAGCGCAAGATCGTCTAGGATGTTCCCCGGCGCGTCGGCCGACCCCGCGTCGGCAGAGTACGTCGTCGTCGGCGCACCGCTCGACGCCTCGACGACGTTTCAGCCAGGCGCTCGGTTCGGTCCGCGCCGCGTCCGCCATTTCGCCGAGTCGTTCGACGACTACGACCAGTACACGGAGCAGCGCTTCACGGACCTCGCCGTCGCGGACCACGGCGACGTCGGCCCGACCGACGACGTCGACGAGTACCTGACCTTCCTCCGCGGGACGCTCGCCGACCACGCCGAGGAGGGCCGATTGCCGCTGCTGGTCGGCGGCGAGCACACCGTCACCGTCGCGGGCGTCCGCGCCCTCGACCCCGACGTCTTCGTCTGTCTCGACGCCCACCTCGACCTCCGCGAATCGTACGCCGGCAACCCGCTGAGCCACGCGACCGTCGCCAACCACGCCCTCGACGTCGCCGACCGCGCGGTGATCCTCGGGGCGCGCACCGGCAGCGAGGCCGAGTGGGAGCGCGCCGGGGCCGACGACGTCACCGTCGTCCCGCCACAGGCGGTCGCCGACTGGGAACCGGACCTCGACGGCGACGCCTACCTCTCGGTCGACATCGACGCCGCCGACCCCGGCTACGCCCCCGGCACCGGGACTATGGAGCCGTTCGGCCTCGACCCGTCGACGATGCACGAGGCGGTCCGCGCCGTCGCGCCCCGTGCCGTCGGCTTCGACGTCGTCGAGGTCAACGACCGGGACGAGGGCCAGGCCGCCGTTCTCGCCGCGAAGCTCCTGCGCGCGTTCGTCTACGCCCACGCTGACGGCTGAATTGCCGTCAGCGGCTTTGCACGCCGACGGCTGAATTGCCGTCAGCGACTTTGCACACGGACGGCTGCATCGCCGTCAGCGGCACGACCCCTTCGCCCCGTCACGGCGGCGGATAATTTAAGACAGCGGCCGACACACGTGGCCGCATGGATCGACTCTCCTCGTGTTACTTCTGCGGGGCGGCGCTGGACGCCTCCCTCTCGGAGTATCCGATCGTGCCCGCCGAACTGCACCCCGACGACGACCAGCAGCAGACGGTCGTGCTGTGCCCGACCTGCCGGCGGAAACTCGGCCAGGTGGTCGAGACGGTCGTCGGCGCGATGGACGGTCGGTCCGGCACGGACGGCGATTCCGAGCGGCGACAGGTCGACGCAGACGGGGCCGTCGAGGGCGACGCCGACGGCGGGGACGTCGGTTGGATGTCAGCAGAGGACGCCGTGGAACAGGGTTCCACGAGCTCCCGCTCGGCTTCGCCTCGCGGAGACGCAGCGGGCGACGAGGGGCTCCTCGGCGGTGCGAGCGGTGACGACGGGTCGGCGACGCCACGACGGCGGCGGAACGGGTCGGCCGGCGCCGGCGACGGCAACTCGGATGCGCCGACGGGCCGGCCCAACGGCGGTCGCTCCGGGTCGACCGGGGACGGGGGCAACTACGCCGACGGCCGGAGCGCCGCCGACGTCGCGAACGATCGCTCGGAGGCGGGCGACGCCGTGGAACAGGGTTCCACGAGCCCCGGATCGCAGGCTCGTCAGGACGCCGACGAGCAAAGCTCGTCGAGCCATCGCTCGGCTTCGCCTCACGAGGACGCCGCTGGAGCAAGCTCTAGCGAGCCCTCCGTCGCTGATACTCCGGAGGACGCCGACGAGCAAAGCTCGTCGAGCCCTCGCTCGGCTTCGCCTCACGAGGACGCCGACGAGGGCACCGGCGGACCGACGGACGGGGAGCCCTCGCTCACCCGACTGGAGTACAACAAGGTCATGCGCCTGCTCCAGAACCGCGAGTTCCCCGTCGACCGGGCGGAGATCAGGGCCGTGGCCACCAACGCCTACAAGATCAGCGACGACGAGTTCGAGCGCATCATCGACGCCGCCGTCGAGCACGACCTGATCGACGAGCGGAACGGCCAGCTGGTGCAGGCCGACTGACGCGGCGACTGCTTCTGACGCTCCCGGACGATCCGACGTCGGCACCGGCCTGATCGCCCGGTGAGCTCACGCCGGAGTCCGAAGGCATACGGCGGGGCCGACCGACGGACCGGACATGGACCTGCAGGAGATTACGGAGCGGCTCGACGACCGGCTGGACACCGCGGCCTACGCCGACGTGGATCCGAGCCCGAACGGGCTCCAGGTCGGGCCCGAGAGCGCCGAAATCGAGACGGCGGCGGTCGCGGTCGACGCCGCGGAGGCGACCGCCGAGGCCGCCGTCGAGGCGGGCGCCGACCTGCTGGTGACCCACCACGGCGTCGTCTTCGGCGGCATGGAGCGGCTGACCGGGACGTACTACCGGCGCGCCGCCCCGCTGATCGAGAACGACGTGGCGCTGTACGTCTCGCACCTCCCGCTGGACGGTCACCAGGAACTGGGCAACGCCGCGGGCGTGGCGGACCTGCTCGACCTGACCGACCGCGAGCCGTTCGGCGAGGTGGGGCCGGAGTACATCGGCCAGCGCGGGCGAGCGCCCGAGGGGTACACCGCCGACGAGCTGCGCTCGACGCTCGAGGAGTCGCTCGACACCGGCGCCCGGCCCGTCCAGGTGCTCGACTTCGGCCCGGAGCGGATCGAGGACGTGGCCGTTGTCACCGGTAGCGGCGTCGATTGGATCGACGAGGCCGCCGCGGCGGGGGCGGACGCGCTGATCACCGGCGAGGGGAAGCAGCAGGCCTACCACGAGGCCCGCGAGGCCGGCCTGACCGTGGTGCTGGCCGGCCACTACGCGACGGAGACCTTCGGCGTGCGGTCGCTGGCTGACCTGCTCGACGGCTGGGGCGTCGAGACGACGTTCCTCGACTTCCCGACCGGGCTCTGACGCCGCTGGGCTCCCGCCAGGGACCGTCTCCGCCGCGTCGGCTCGTCGACAGAGTAGGTTTCGAGTGCTTCCCCGGCGGCTACCCGAACGCTTTTGCTGCGATGCGCGCGCCTTTCGGGTATGTCGGGTGAGAGCGAACTGCCGGACGTCCCGGTGGTCTGTCCGGAGTGCGACACGCGCACGGAGGTCCCCTTCGACAACCTGGAGGCGGCCATCGATCGACACAACGACCAGCTTCACGACGGCGAGGAGGTCGCGCGTCTGGATCCGGAGGTCGCGGAACACCTGCTCGACCGCGCCGCGGAGGACCTCGGACTGCTCGATCGGGAGTGAAAGGGCGACGAGGGCCGCGGCGACGGCGGCCCCGTCAGAAATCAGTCGACGGGTTGCGGTTACCGATCTAGGACTCGTTGCCGTCGGTCATGTTGTCGTCAGTCTCGTTGTCGTCGTCGTCGAGGAACCCGGGCTCGACTAGCCCGTCGCCGTCCTCGTCTCCTTCAGGGGTGTCCTCGGCTCCGTTGTCGGCGGTCTCGTTGTCGGTGGTTTCGTCGTCGGTGAGGCCGACGTCAGCCTCGTCGTCCTCCTCGTCGGTCTCGTCCATCTCCGTCTCGTCGTCCGCGGTGTCAGTGACGTTCACCATCGCGGAGTCGGACGCGATCGACCCGTTCTCGTTCATGTAGACCTCGTCGGTACCGAGGTCGAACTCGCCGTTGTCGTTCGTGTCCTGGAACGCGACGACCACGATGGTCTGGTTCTCGTCGAGCGTCTCGTCGAGCGTCAGAGTGACGTTCTGGCCGTCGGCCATCGTCTCGTTGTCGGTGACGCTCAGCGTCTCGTTGTCGGTGGCGTTGTCCGTGGCGTTATCGGTCGCGTTGTCGCCGACGGCCATCGTCTCGTTCTGACCGGCGTCCGTGGCGTTCACGGACCCGAGCGGTTCCGCCAGGGTGGCGTTGTACGCCACGAGGAACCCGCCCTCGGAGAGATTCACGGACGAGACGTTGATCGCACTGCCGTTACTCATCTGGTCTTCGACGGTCAGGGTCGCCGTCGGCATCTCCATCGTCTCGTTGTCGGTGAGGCCGACGTCCGTCTCGTTGTCCGTCGTCTCGTTGTCTGTGAGACCGACGTCCGTCTCGTTGTCCGTCGTCTCGTTGTCTGTGAGACCGACCTCGGTCTCGTTGTCTGTCGTCTCGTTGTCGGTGTCCTGTGCCGTGACGCCCATCGTCGCGACGCCCCCGACAGTGATCACTGCGAGGGCGAGGGCGACGGCGGCGAGGCGGGTCTTTGTGCTGTCGCTTGTCATGAGGAGTCAGCTCCGCTGCAATATCCGACGAGGGCGAGAAGTACCTTAGTACAGAAGAACCGTTCAGAGTCCCATACAGACGCTACTGAGCGCTCTCCGAGTATTTGATCGGAGTTACTGGACTAGTGATCGCGCTTACTGACTACCATCACACAGGTTTTGGGAATGACATCTAGGGCAAGAGAGGGTATCTGACGGACATCGGCGGGCGCGTCCCCGATCCGCGGCCGGGACGCCTAAACCCGTCCGTCACACAGGGGAACGCAATGGACGAGGCGCCGCCGTTCGAGACGATCTCCGATCACGAGGAGCTGATCGCGTGGTCCCGTTCGTACGCGCGGGACGCGAGGCGGGAGTGGGGGCTCGACACGCGCTTCGACCTCGTCGAATGGGAGGTCTCGACGCGCGCCAAGCGCCGCGCCGCGGCGGTCAAGCGGCCGGTGATCGACGGCGCGACGGTGGGCGAGCCGATGGACTGGGAGGCGAACCCGGGCCCCGACGGCCGGCCTCCGGAGTGCACCGTGTCGCTCACCTGGACGGCCTTCGAGGCGTTCGACCGCGCGGAGTGGCAGTCGACGCTCCGGCACGAGCTGATCCACGTCGAGCAGTTCCAGCGCTACGGGACCACCGGTCACGGCGCGGCCTTCCGCGAGCGCGCCGAGGCGCTCGACACCGAGGTCCACTGCCGCACCTTCGCCGACCCGAAGTGGACCTTCCGGTGTACCGACTGCGGCGGGGTGACCGCACACCGGTACCGCGAGTGCAAACTCGTCCGAGAGTACGAGCAGTACCGATCGAACTGCTGCGAGGCGCCGATCGAGCGAGAATCGCACGGCGAGGGCGACGGGGCTACCGACGACGTGGCCGCAGTCGAGGCCGACGCCGCCGACGGGACGGCGGCCGACGACTATAGGAGAAATTGAACGCACTGACACACTCGATGGGCACCCGGGGTGCCCCTCGATGTGTGAATAGTTTCAATTTCTCCTATCGGGGAGCAATGCCGCGCTGCCCGCTTGCCGCGACCGCGAAGCGCGGCCTTGAAGCCCGCGCCGCCGCGAGGAGGGGTATGAGCGACGACCGAGAGGCGTTCGACCACGACCCCGTCGGCCACAGCGAGGCCCGGGCGGGGATGACGGTCGGCGAACTGGCCGACGAGTACGGCGACGCCGGCGTCGGCGCGGCCACCGTCCACGAGGCGGTCGACGTCACCGCCGAGATGCTGCGGGACGACGTGACCACCTTCCTCGGGCTGGCCGGGGCGATGGTCCCGACGGGCATGCGCCGCATCGTCAGCGACCTGATCCGGGACGGCCACGTCGACGCGCTCGTCACGACCGGCGCGAACCTCACCCACGACTCCATCGAGGCCATCGGCGGGAAGCACCATCACGGCGAGACCCACGCCGAGGGTATGACCGAGCGCGAGCACGACGAGCAGCTGCGCGACGAGGGCGTCGACCGCATCTACAACGTCTACCTGCCACAGGAGCACTTCGCGCTGTTCGAGTCCCACCTCCGCGACGAGGTGTTCCCCGTCCTCGCCGAGGAGTCGGACGACGGCGGCGTCTCCATCCAGCGGCTCACCGAGGAACTGGGCCGGGCCAACAGCGAGGTCAACGAGCGCGAGGACGTCGCGGAGGACCCCGGCGTCGCCGCCGCGGCCTACGAGAACGACGTCCCGATCTACTGCCCCGCCGTCCAGGACTCGGTGCTCGGTCTCCAGTCGTGGATGTACTCCCAGACCAGCGACTTCACGCTGGACGCGCTGGCGGACATGACCCAGATCACGGACATCGCCTACGAGGCCGACGAGGCCGGCGCGCTCGTCGTCGGCGGCGGCGTCCCGAAGAACTACGTCCTCCAGACGATGCTGGTCTCGCCGGACGCCTACGACTACGCCGTCCAGCTGACGATGGACCCGCCCCAGACCGGCGGGCTCTCGGGCGCGACGCTGGAGGAGGCCCGCTCGTGGGGGAAACTGGAGACGGACGCGCGCAACGTCTCCGTCTACGCCGACGCCACCATCACGTTCCCGCTCGTCGTCGCTGCGGCGCGCGAGCGCGTCGAGTAGCGGTCGGGAGCTCCGGCAGCACGATTCAGGCGATCCGCGGCTCGTTCGACCCGCCGCCGCGGAGCTTCTCGAGCAGGTCGTAGCGCAGCGCCAGCCACGCGGCCACCAGCAGGACGCCGACGGTCGCGACGGCGAGCGAGACGGCGCCGACGTGCGCGAGCGTCCGCTCGACGAACCCGACCGCGAACCCGCTGATCGCGTCGCCGCCGCCCAGCGCCGCGGCGGCCCGGTCCCGGAGGACCCCCAGTGCGAGGTACGGCGGCAGGCTCCCGGCGACCAGTGCGGCCCCGGTCGTCCCGAGGACCGTCGGGAGCGATCGGGTGGCGTAGTACAGCAGTCCGATCAGCAGGGCGCCGACGGCGGGCAGGACGAACGGCAGGCGGTCGAACCACTGGACGACCGTCCGCGCGCCTTCGAGCCGCTGGGTCGTCCCGTCGCCCAGCTCCTGGGTCAGGTCGAGCCGGTCGGGCAGCTCCCGGTCGAGGCGCTGTCGGGCGCGGTCGCCGGCCGCCTCGCCCAGCCGTTCCCTGTCGGCGTCGAGGCGGTCGCGGAAGGTCCCGTAGTCCACGTCGGTGGTGAGACCGGTCGCGACGGTGGCCTGGACGGCGAGGGTGGCGTTCTCGACCGGGTCCTCGTGAGTCGAAGACGAACGAGGACTCGACGAGCTTTGCTCGTCGGTGTCGTCGGCGGTCCGGCCGGCGTACTGCTCGCGGACGGCGTCCAGTTCCTCGTCGACGCGGCTGTCTATCTCGTCGCCGCGCTCCTCGCTGATGTACCGGCGCAGCGCGGTCCGGATCTCGCCCTCGTGCTCATCGATCAGCCGCTCCTTCTCGGCCTCGGAGTAGTCGTCGGGGTCGTAGTCGTCGATCACGAGCGACAGGAGCCGGTCGTCGCTGGCCTCGCCGTACGCCCGGTCGACGGCCGCGTCGAGGACGCGCTCCCGGGCCTCGTCGCGGACGGTCGCCCGGGCGGACTGGTACCCGGCGGGGCCGCTGGTCATCCGCTCCAGAAGCGTCGCGTTGACGGGGTCGCGGAGTTCGACGTCGCTCTCCGCGACCAGCGTGGTGAGACTGGCGTCGGCCACCTCGCTCGCGACGGCCGCCGACGCCTCCGCTTTCACCGGGCGCGTGTCGACGGTCAGGTCGGGCTCCGCCCGCTGCCCGTGGAGGTAGGCGTACAGCCGGTCGACGTTCGCGTCGGTCTGGTTTCGCACGTACCGGCGGTCCACCGCCTCGGCGACGACGGCACCGGTGTCGATCCCGGCGGCCCCCGCCGACTCCGGGACGCTGTCCTCGACGGCCGACAGCGTCGCGTTCCGGACGACCGCGTAGCCCTCCTCCTCGGCGACCGTCTCGGTGACGAAGTCGGGGTCCAGAACCGTCCCGTGTGCGCCGGCCGTCGCCACGGCGGCGACGGTCGTCGTCGTCAGGAGCGCGCCGACCACGACGACGGCGAGCGTTCGAGCGACGTTCACGCCGTCGTCACCGTCCGTTCGGTAGGGGACTCGGACGACGTCGACGGGGAGCCGCGTCTCGATTGCATCGTGAGTTGCGTTCCTCTCGCGTGGCCCCCTATTTATCGCTACCGACCGGCTATCAGCCGCGAAAACTGCGGGACGACGGCGGGGTGGCGAGCATTGTGGTATTCACTGCCATACTACTATGGTCGAGGCCCGCGTATCGCCGGCTATGACCTCGAAGGCGTCCGTCCGTCCGGCGGAGTGGGACGACGTTCCCGGGATCCGGCGGGTTGCGCGAGCCGCGTGGCACGAGGTGTACGACGGGATCTTCGGCGATGCGGCGGTCGCGGCGATGGTCGACGAGGCGTACGACGAGGACGTCCTGGAGCGGATGATCGACCTCGACGAGGTCGGCTTCTTCGTCGCGACGCGCGACGGCGACGTCGTCGGCTACGCCAGTTGCGGCATGACCGAACCCGCGAGCATCGGCGACCTGGACATCTACGTCCACCCCGACCACTGGGGCGAGGGAATCGGCACCGCCCTGCTCGAACGGGGCGAGCAGCACCTCCGCGACGTCGGGACCATGACCATCCGCGACGAGGTGCTGGTCGAGAACGGCGTCGGCAACGCGTTCTACCGCGAGCACTTCGAGGAGGCGGGGCAGCGAACGGTGGACTTCGGTGGCGAGGAGAAGGCCGTGAACGTCTACGAGAAGTCGCTGTAGGAGGCGGCGCGGTGCTGGCGCGACTACCCGCGCCCGCTACCGTGTGTGCCACTCACAACCGCCGTCACCTCCTTTGACAGCCCTTAAGCCGCTCATCCGCTTTCGGAGTGACAATGAGCTTCGACGTCGGACTCGTCGGCAAACCCTCCGTCGGTAAGTCCACTTTCTTCAACGCGGCGACGATGAACGACGTGCCCGAGGGGGCCTACCCGTTCACGACCATCGATCCCAGCGTCGGCGAGGCGTACGTCCGCGTCGACTGCGCCGGTCCGGAGTTCGACCATTCCTGCACGCCGAACCAGGGCTACTGCGACGACGGGACGCGGTTCGTCCCGGTCCGCCTCGTCGACGTGGCGGGCCTCGTGCCCGGCGCGCACGAGGGCCGCGGCCTGGGTAACCAGTTCCTGAGCGACCTCAACGAGGCGGACGTGCTGATCCACGTCGTCGACTTCTCCGGCGAGACGGACATCGAGGGCGAACCCACGGAGGACCACGACCCCCGCGAGGACATCGACTTCCTCGAGGACGAACTCGACATGTGGTACCTCGACGTCCTCGAGAAGGGCATCGAGCGCTACCGCTCGGGCTACCACGGCGAGGAGGCCGACGTCGAGGAAGACCTGGCCGAGCAGATGAGCGCCTTCCGCACGAGCGAGCACGAGATCAAGCAGACCATCCTCTCGCTGGACCTGGAACTCGATCCGGACGCGTGGGACGAGGTCGATAGGGAGGAACTCGCTCGCGAGATCCGCAAGCGGACCAAGCCGATGGTGATCGCGGCGAACAAGATGGACACGCGGGCCGCTCAGGCGAACTACGCCGAGATCGTCGACGACCCCGACTACGACCACCTCACGTTCGTCCCGACGAGCGCCCACGCCGAGAAGGCGCTCAAGAACGGCGACGAGCAGGGCGTCCTCGAGTACACCCCCGGCGACGCCGACTTCGAGGTCACCGGCGACCTGCCCGAGGCGAAGGCGGCGGGCATCGAGCAGATCCGCGAGTTCGTCACCGAGTACGGCGGGACGGGCGTCCAGCGAGCGCTGGAGACGTCCCTGTTCGAGGAACTGGGCGCCATCGCCGTCTTCCCCGGCGCGCGTCAGCCCGAGGACGAGGAACGCTTCCTGCAGGACTGCTTCGTCCTCAAGGGGGGCGCGACTGCCGAGGACTTCGCGTACTTCCTGCACACTGACATCGGCGACGGCTTCCTGCACGCCCACGACGTCCGCTCCGGGCGTCAGATCGGCGCTGACACGGTGCTGGAACACCGCGACGTCGTCGAGATCACGACGACGAACTGACCGTCCCGCTTCGAGACGACGGTCGGCGGTAGAGAACGGCGACGCGAACGCTACTCGATCGTGATCGTCCCCTCGTCAACCGTGATCTCGTAGCCCTCGTACTCGAAGGAGACCACGGCCCCGCTGTCGACCACCGCGTCGAGGGCGTCGGGATCGATCGCCTCATACAGCGGGTCCAGCGTCACGGGGTCGGCGCCCTCGCGGACGGCGACTGCCTGGACGATGTCCTCGCTCGGTACCGATTCTGCCTCTGTGGACGCCTCTGGCGCCCCTGTCGCTGTGTCGATCATGGTAGTGCTGTCGGCCGTCGACCCGGCCAGTAACTACTACCGACAACGACGGAGGTCACCCTGAACGTGCTGCCTATCGCGATTGGTCCCGCGGGAACGTCGATGCACTACGGCTCGGCGGGCACCTGATCCGTCTCGTCGGCGACCTCCTCGAACAGCGCGGTGAGCAGGATCTCCAGGCCGCGATACAGGTGCTGGCTGAACGTGGGCTGGGAGACGCCCAGCGCTTCCGCGCACTCGCTGGCCGTGCTGCGACGGGGCCAGGCGAGGTAGCCGCAGCGGACGGCGGCCCGCACCGCGTCGCGCTGCTTCGTCGTCAGCTTCGAGAGGTACCGCTCCGCGCCGCTGCGGCTGGTGACCGGACTCAGTCCCGCCTCGTCGCGGTGGCGCTTCGAGAGCAGCGACGTCGCCTCGTGGTGGTCCCGCAACTCCTCGACGATGGCCCGCGCGTCGGCATGTTCGGGGGCCTCGGCGACGACGATGCCGACCCCGTCCTCGGCGTAGGCCTCCGACACCAGCGCGTGCGTGTTCGCGAGCGTCCCGACCACGCAGCCCGCCCCGTCGAGGACGAGTTCGAGTATGCACTCTCCGTCGTCCGCCCGGACGACGCGGGCGTGTTCGGCGCCCGACCACGACCGGGCGAACGTGAGCGTCTCGTCGGCCGGCGCCTCGACGGTGAGGTACTCCAGGTAGTCGCCGTCCCGGCGATGGATCGCCTCCTCGCCGACGACCCGGCAGGACAGGGCTTCCGACGCGGCGACGAAGAACGATCGGTCGTCGCGCACCTCGAACGTGAGCTCCACCGTCGACGCGCGCTCCTCCGTATCCATCGTCGCCCCGTTGTCGACACGCGGTTATATTCCTAGTTGTAGTACGAAGGAATTAACGGGCGTAAGGCGACCTTACGCCGCCGCTACCCAGTGAACTGACAGAAGTCGAACTCCCGTGGCAACGCTTAATGCCTCGCCGCTGAACTGCATCCGCATGCCCGACCACGCCGCGATCTACGACGAACTCGACGTGCCGACGGTCGTCAACGCCACCGGGACGAAGACCCGCATCGGCGGCAGCCTCATCCGCCCCGAGGCGGCCGACGCCATGCGCGAGGCGGCGAACTCCTTCGCCCGCATCTCCGACCTGCAGTCCCGTGCGAGCGACCTGATCAGCGACGCGACCGGCGCGGAGGCCGGCTACGTCGCCAGCGGGGCCGCCGCGACGATGACGCTGGCCGCCGCAGCGGCCATCGCGGGCGACGACCTCGGCGCGATGGCTCGCCTCCCCGACACCGAGGGCCTGGCCGACGAGATCGTGATGCCCCGGACCCACCGCACCGGCTACGATCACGCGCTGCGCGCCGCCGGCGCGACCGTGGTCGACGTCGGCGCCAACGACCGCCACCTCGGGACGGGGTCGCGCAACGTCGAGCCCTGGGAGATCGCCGACGCGATCGACGAGGACACGGCCGCCGTCGGCTACGTCCAGAAGGAGTACACCGGGCCCCCGCTGGAGGCGGTCGCCGAGATCGCTCACGACCACGACGTCCCGGTCGTCGTAGACGCCGCCGCCGAGCTCCCGCCCGCCTCGAACCTGGAGCGCTTTATCGACGACGGCGCGGACATGGTCGCCTTCAGCGGCGGCAAGGCCATCCGCGGCCCGCAGTCGACCGGCATCCTCGCCGGCCGCGAGGAGTACGTCCGCTCGGCCGCCGCCCAGCACCTCGACATGCACGCCCACGAAGACGCCTACGTCCCGCCCGAGGACCTCGTCGACGTCGACGACCTCGGCGGCGTCCCGCGCCAGGGCATCGGCCGCGGCCTCAAAGTCGGCAAGGAGGAACTGGTCGGCATCATCCGGGCCCTCCAGCTGTTCATCGAGGAGGACCAGGAAGCGAAGCAGGAGGAGTGGACCGCCCGCGCGATGCGCGTGGCCGACGGGCTCGGCGACGCGCCCGGTGTCGCCACGGAGATCACCAGCGACGACGCCGTCTCGGTCGCGCCAGAGGTGGTCGTCGCCGTCGACCCCGACGACGCGGGCATCACCGCGACCGAACTGGCCCGGGAACTGCGGCAGGAGCGACCCCGCCTGTTCGTGGGCGCGGACGGCATCGACGCCGGCCGCGTCACGGTGAATCCGATGTGCCTGACCGACGACGAGGCCGACTACACCGTCGAGCGGATCCGGTCGTACCTCGACGAGTAGCCGGCGTCACTTCCCCGGTGCACGAACGACCGCGCCCTCGGCCCGCTCCTCGCACTCGATCTCGAAGCCGAACGCCCGCAGGAGCGACAGGTGGCTCTCGACGTGGTCGGTGACGCGGGGGATCCGGACGGCGCCGCCGGCCAGCGCGAGGAAGGGGAGGAGCTGATCGGCGAGGTGCCGGTCGACCGCGCCGGGGCCGTCGAGGAAGGCGAGCGCGTCGTCCGCGGCCGTCTCGCCGACGTCCTCCGCCGGCCGTCCCGGTTCACCCAGGGCGCTGAACCCGGCCAGTGACCCCTCGAACTCCGCCCGGACGAGCGCGACGGAACCGGGTGACGGGGCGTCGACGCGGCGCACAGTTTCGGACAGGATCTCGCAACTGCCTGCTCGCAGTCGCTCGACGGCCGCCGTCGCCTGCCGCCGGGCGACGTCACTCTCGGCCAGATCGTGTGTACAGACGGAGACGACGTGTACGCCGCGTCGTTCGCCGCGGTCGGCCAGGTCCAGTCGCGCCGGTGTGGCAGGGGCGAGCGAGAGCGTCGCTTCGCCGCCGCCCTCGGGGTAGAAGCCGTACCGAGACAGGTCGGCCCGGACCACGACTCCGTGCCGGGCGAGCAGCGGGAGTTTGACCCGGCGGTAGAACGGGCTGGCCGGCGACCACCTGACGTCGGTGCCGCCGGTCGCCGTCACCCGCAGCGGCTCGTCCAGCGCGACCGCCAGCGGCAGGACGGCGTCGAAGACCAGCGTCACGCTGCCCGCGGTCGGGATCTCGACCGCGACGTCGCCGCCCGTGACCGGGCCCGGGTCGAACGAGAGGACCTCGCTGTCCAGCTCGTATCCCTCGACGTCGGCGTCGCAGCAGGCCGCCACGGCCGCGACGGCTGCGCGGTGCTGGTGTTTGATCCCGGGATCGGGCCGGTCCCCGCGGACGTCCTCGACGCGGACGCTCCGTCCGGTCACGGCCGCCATCGCGACCGCCGACCGCAGGAGCTGCCCGCCGCCGTCCGAGCCGTCGATCTCGATCACGTCGCCCACGTCGGCCAGCCGCCAGTAAAGCGCGTCGACTCTCGCGACGCCGTGGAACCGGCAGTAGGGGCCCGCTGTATACGATTAACTCGCTTCCGAGTCCGCGAGATTTTATGATGGACCACCGCATACGTGTCACTGATGCCAGAAATAACGGTGTCGGAAAGCCTGTACCGCAAACTCGAGGACGCGACCAACGGACGCGACACCGAGGACGCGATGTGGGAGATGGTCCACCAGTTCGAGCGGGTCCGGAACCCCTCCGAGTAGCGCTTCCCTGCCCCGCAGAGCTCTCACTCCGGCGTCGCGAGCACTGCCGGCGAGTCGTTACCCGGGTCGGTGACCGCTCGCGAGACGGGCCGCACCGAGAGGTCACCCGGAGAGGGACGGAGCAGTTCCCGACGCGCCGC